>DIVW01000032.1 GCA_002428365.1 Propionibacteriaceae bacterium UBA6122 | reverse complement strand
CGTCCAGGCCCAATGCGGCGACCTTTGAGGTGGCGGCAACTGCGGCGACCACTAACCCGTCGGCATAGGACACGCTCACCACTGCGGGGTGATCAGTCACCGATACCGGCCCGTGCGGTCCGCCGCAATGTGGGCAGGTGGTGGCATCCAGGTGGGGCACCAGGTCGGGCTTGAGTTCGCCGAGCAGCCGGTGCAGCAGCGCGCGTCCTTGCCCGAAGCGGACCCCTTTTTCGGCAGGCAGGCCAGCGGCGCGGGCGGTATCGAGAGGCCCGAGCTGAACCGGTGAGGTGTCGGCGGTGTCAATGGGCGCCCAGCCAACGAGCACCTCGCCAACCCAGACTGACTGCCCAATGATGCTCATGCCAGCATCAATGCTGTTCGTCGGGGTGTTTGCGGTGTCGCTTGAGTTCGCCGCGGCGGTGCTTACTGGTGAGCCTGCGTTCGATCGAGCCCCGACTGGGACGGGTGGCGCGACGCGGTGGGGGCGGTGGTGCGATCGCTTCGCGCAGCATGGCGGCTAGGCGTTCGCGGGCCTCGGCGCGGTTGCGGCGTTGCGACCGGAATTGGGCGGCGTCAATAGTGAGCACGGTGCCGTCCAAACGGGTGGCGAGTCGACGTAGCGCCCGCTCCCGCTGCAACTCGGTCAGCGCTGCCGAGGCGGCCACATCGAAAGAGAGCTGCACCCGGGAATCGGCGGTGTTCACGCCCTGCCCGCCCGGACCGGAGGCATGCGAGTAGCGCTCCACCAGCTCTCCAGCCGGGATCACCAGGCCTGCCGGGACTCCCGGCCCTGGTGCGATGCGCACGTCAAACACCCGATAACCGTAGCCACAAAGCCGCCCATCAGTTCCCTGAGCTTGTCGAAGGGTCTACCTGGTGAGGCTTCGACGAGCTCAGCCAACTTGCAGGAGACCATGCCACCGGTTCGGTGAGCCGTCCGCTAGTTCCCTGAGTCGCCCACTAGTTCCCTGAGTCGCCCACTAGTTCCCTGAGCCGCCCATCAGTTCCCTGAGCTTGTCGAAGGGTCTACCGGGCCTCAGGCGTGCCCGCGGCCGGGCCCAGGCACGGCGTCCGGATCATGCTTGGGCAGGAAGGCGGAGGCGACGATGGTGAGCAGCCAGACGAGGCCGACCACGAGGAAGGCCGTCCGAGCCCCGGACGCGAGCGCGTCCGCAGCGCCCGCGCCGGTGGCGGTGGCCGACGCGCTGACGGTTGCCATGATGGTGACGAACAGCGCGGTGCCGGCCGCCCCGGCCACCTGTTGCACGGTGCCGACCATCGCCGAGCCGTAGCTGTACAGCTGATGCGGCAGTGCTGAAAGCGTGGTGGTGAAAAGCGGGGTCATCATGAACGCCAGGCCGAGGCTCATCAGCAGGTTCGCGGCCATAATGTGCCACCAAGGGGTGGCCACTGAGATGGTGGCGAAGATGGCAAACGCGGACGCCACTACTACTGCGCCGGGGATCACTAGGGTGCGGGCGCCGACGCGGTCATACAGCCGTCCGACTACCGGTCCGAGCAGACCCATCAGGAGACCGCCGGGCAGCATCATCAGCCCGACCGCCAGCGGCTCGAGGTGCAGCACCTGCTGCAGGATCAGCGGGGTGGCGATGATCGAGCCGAACAGCACGGCCATCACGATGGCCATCACTGCGATGGCGGTGGTGAATGTCGGGTAAGTGAAGGTGCGCAAGTCGAGCAGGGCGTCATCGGTGCGCTGCAGCAGGAGTTGGCGGAGGATGAATGCCGAAAGGCTCACCGCGCCCACTGCTAGGGCCAAAACAAGCTCCCAAGCGGGGATCAGCGGGTTGCCGACCAGGCTCAGCCCGTACACCAGGCCGCCGAAGCCGCCAGCGGCCAGCGGGATGCTCCACCCGTCGAGCTTGACCTTGCGCGGCTCGTTGAGATTGGGCACTAGGCGAAGGCCGACGGCCAGGATCGTCAGCGCGATCGGCAGCACCACTACGAACACGAAGCGCCAGTTCAGGAACTGCAGGACGATGCCGGAGACGGTCGGCCCGATGGCTGGAGCAGTGGCGATCACCAGGCTGATGGTGCCCATCACCCGTCCGCGCATGTGCGGCGGCACCAGTTCCATCATCGTGGTCATTAGCAGCGGCATCATGATTGCGGTGCCGGAGGCTTGGATGATGCGTCCGGCGAGTAGCGGGCCAAAGCTGGGGGAGAGTGCTGCGACCGCAGTGCCGAGCGCAAACAGCGACATGGCTAGGGCGAATGCTTGCCTGGTGGTGAGCCGTTGCAGTAGCCAGCCGCTGATCGGAATCACCACGGCCATGGTCAGCATGAAGCCGGTGGTGAGCCACTGCGCGGTGCGTTCGGTGACCTGGAGGTCAGCCATGATGCGTGAAAGTGCCACGTTCATCGCGGTCTCGTTGAGGATCACCACGAACGCGCCGACCATCAACACCGCGAGGACGGTCACCGTGCGGGCCGGCAGCTTGTCGATCGGTGGTGCATTCAGGGCAGGTTGAGCCTCAGGAGGCAGCGCTGCCGCGTCCACTTCGGTGAGTTCGGCGGTGGCGTCCGGTGTCTTCATGAGTCCCCAAAATTCGTCTTCGTCTCTCCCGCAGCGGAGGCGGCCAGATCGGCCTCCAGCGTGGCGGGAACCTAGCTTCAACCGCGCCGATGGCCGTGAGTATTCCCGCGCGTGGGGACGGTTCCGGTGAGCCGTCCGTGGGGACGGTTCCGGTGAGCCGTTCGGAGGAACCGTCCCCGGTGAGCCGTCCGGGGGAACCGTCCCCGGTGAGCCCGTCGATCCGAGGGCTTGCAGTCTCAGTAATCAGCGTTACTATGTACTGGTAGTCAGTGACGCTGAGTAGTTGGAGGCTGGACGTGGGCAAGCAGATGACCGAGATGCTCAAGGGCACTTTGGAGGGCATCGTGCTGGCGATTTTGGCCAGCCAACCCGCCTACGGCTACGAGATCACCGCCCGGTTGCGCGAGCAGGGCCTCACTGAAATCGCCGAAGGCACGATCTACGCACTGTTGGTGCGCATCGAGCAGCGGGGCCTGGTTGACGTCGAAAAAGTGCCCTCAACCCAAGGCCCGCCGCGCAAGGTGTATTCGCTGAACGCGAGCGGACGTGGCTACCTCGACGAGTTCTGGAGGACGTGGAGCTTCCTCGCAGATCGACTGGAACAGCTCCAAGGAGGTAAGTAACCATGGCTGCACGTTGGGTAGAGAAGGTCATCGGATCGATCGACGAAAAGAAGCGCTACCACGAGTACAAGGCTCGAGTGGCGGCGCTGCCGGAGAACTACCGCACTGCGTTGAACGGTATCGAGCGCTATCTGACCTATTTCGGCGGCATCAGCTCCGGTGAGGTGTTGGTGCGCATGTTCGACGATCTGGTGGTGCTGTTTGAGCAGAGTGCCGCTGACGGCACCCCGGTTCGTGCCATCGTTGGCGAAGACCCGGTGGAGTTCGTCGAGGTCTTCTTGGCCAACTACTCCGAGGGCCAGTGGATCAACAAGGAACGCGAGCGCCTGCTGGCGGCCATTGCCCGGGCCGAGCAAGCCGAGGGCGATGTGTCGAAATGACTCTCACGGCTGATCCGGCGGTGCGCGTCCATGGGCTCACCAAGGCGTTCGGCGAGGTGGACGTCCTGCGCGGAGTCGACTTCGACGTTGCGCGCGGCAGCATCTTCGCCCTGCTCGGCTCTAATGGAGCTGGCAAGACGACGATCGTCAGAATCCTGGCCACGCTGCTGAAGGCCGATGCCGGGGGCGCAGAAGTCAACGGCTTCGAGGTGGCCACGCGGGCGGCTGAGGTACGGGCGTCCATCAGTCTCACGGGGCAGTTCGCGGCGGTCGACGAGATCCTCACCGGCCGGGAGAACCTCATTCTGATTGCCCGACTGCGGCATCTCAGAGACCCTGGCGCGATCGCGGACGCCTTGCTGAAGCGGTTCGCGCTCACCGAAGCGGGCCTGCGAAGAGTGGCCACCTATTCGGGCGGAATGCGCCGCCGCCTCGACATCGCGATGAGCCTCATTGGTGATCCGCCGGTCATCTTCCTTGATGAGCCGACCACCGGGCTCGATCCGCAGGCCCGCCTTGAGGTGTGGCAGGCCGTCCGCGAACTTGCCGCCGGTGGCACCACCGTCCTGCTCACTACGCAGTATCTGGACGAGGCCGAGCAGCTAGCTGATCGGATCGCGATTCTGCACGAAGGCCGGATCATCGTGAACGGCGCGCTGGCCGAACTGAAGGCGCTGCTGCCGCCAGCGACGGTCGAATACGTGGAGAAGCAGCCGACGCTCGAAGACGTCTTCCTCGCCATCGTCGGTGCCGATGGGCCCGCCGTCGACGGCAGTAGCAGCGAGAGTAAGGAGCTGTGATGACCAACCATTTCTTCGGCGACACCGCCGTGCTCACCGGACGATCCCTGAAGCACGTCACGCGCAGCCTCGACACGATCCTCACGACCGTGGTCACGCCGATCGCGATGATGCTGCTGTTCGTTTACGTGTTCGGTGGCGCGATCAGCGCCGGCACGGATTCCTATGTCGCTTATCTGCTGCCCGGCATCTTGTTGATCACCATCGCCTCCGGCATCGCTTACACCGCGTATCGCCTCTTCCTTGATCTGCAGGGCGGCATCTTCGAACGGTTCCACTCGATGCCGATCGCTCGGTCGGCGGTGCTGTGGGCGCACGTCCTGACCTCGCTGGTGGCCAACCTGATCTCGCTGCTGGTGGTCGTGCTGGTAGCCCTGCTCATGGGCTTCCGCTCGGGGGTCGGCGTCCTGGCGTGGCTCGCGGTGACCGGCATCCTGATCCTGTTCACTGTCGCGCTGACCTGGCTCGCGGTGATCGCGGGCCTCAGTGCGAAGACCGTGGACGGGGCGAGTGCGTTCTCCTACCCGCTGATCTTCCTGCCGTTCATCAGCTCGGCTTTCGTGCCCACCGAGACCATGCCCGGCCCGGTGCGCTGGTTCGCCGAGAACCAGCCGGTGACCTCGATCGTCAACTCGATTCGCGACCTGCTTGCAGGTCAGCCGGTCGGGGCCGACCTCTGGATCGCCTTGGCCTGGTGTGTCGGCATCCTGGTCGTCGCCTACGCCCTGGCGATCGTGACCTATCGCCGCAAGATCTCCTAGCCACCGCGCTGCAGGGTCCGTCCCCCTGAGCCGCGCGGAGGAACCGTCCCCGTGAGCTGCTCACCGGGGACGGTTCCCATGAGCAGCTCACGGGGACGGACCCGATGCGGCGACGGCGGAACGCGGCTAGCATCCTTGGCGTGACCGGACGTACGCGCACTGTGGTCTATTTGGTGATCGCCTTTGGCTGGACGTGGGCGCTCTGGATCGGTGGCTGGTGGCTCGGACTCGTGCAGCAGACGCCGATCAGCACCAGCGGAACGGTCTTCAGCCTCGCTGGACGGGCTGGTTCGCCCGGCTTCCTACCGCAGCTGATGTTCGATCTGGCCGTGTTCGGCCCGCTGCTCGGCTATCTAGCTGCCCGTCAATACCGTCCCGTGTGGGGTCGGCCCACTCGGCAAAGCGTGCTCATCGCAGTCTTGGTGCCCATCGTGTTAGTCGTCCCGGCTTTCGTGCTCACCGCGGCCAGCGGTGTGCCAGCGGCGGGGATTTCGGCCAGCGTCGCGCTCGGAGCAATAGCGACGTACCTGGCCTCGAACCTGGTCACCAGCGGCACTGAAGAGTTCGGTTGGCGCGGCTATTTACAGCCGACACTGCGGCGAAACGAGTCCACCCTGTGGGGAGCGGCTTGGAAGGTCGGGCTCATCTGGGCGGCCTGGCATTACCCGCTCATGGTCATCCTGTACTGGCAGCTCGGCTTCGTGATGATCTTCACGATTGCTGGCTTCACCGCGAGCATCGTCGCGATGGCCTGGATCACCGGCCTGGTCTATGAGCAAAGCAACTCGATCGCGCTGGTCGCCCTGCTGCATGCCCTCAACAACACGGCCAACTTCGCGCTGATGCTGATCTTCCCCGCCTCACCGTTCACGATCGTCACCGCCGCGATGGCCTGGGCTGCCGTCTTCGTGCTGGAGCGGCGCTACCGCGACCACCAACCAGCCGCCGCCGCTGAGCGTCCAGAAAGGTGATGGGGATGACTGAAGAACTGGAGCAAGTGGTCAACGTCGGACCCAAGCTTGCTGCTGGCCTGCGCCAGGTAGGCATTCCGAGCCTGGACGAATTGGTGGACCGCGGCTCCATTGAGGCTTGGGAGTTGTTGCGCGCGGCCGGGCTCTTTGACTGCTGCAGCAGCCTGTTTGCCCTCGAAGGTGCCATTCGGGGCGTCCGCTGGCATCACCTGCCCGATGAGCTTCGCGCCGAGCTGACCGCGCACGTGCGGTCAGTGGGCCGCTAGCCGGCTCGGTTGGCCAGTCCTGAGCGGCTAATTCTCGACGTGCTCGACTAGCGGGGCCCCGCGCAGCGCGACGATCCGTTGGGCAGCCTCGATGGCCACGTCGAAGCCGGCGTCGGGGTTCTTGATCAGGTTCTGGGTGGCGATCGCGTGCGCGCGGACGGCGGGGTTGCGGCGCCGCTTCGCCTTCTTGATCACCGGGGTGGCGACGTCGCCGAGGGCGGCCAGGGCGCGACTGAGGCTGCGCTGGGTGGTGCGGTCGCCCCGGGCGAACTGCGTCGACAGCGTCTCGGCCAGCGCTGCTTCTTCGCCGTCCGGCACTAGCGTGGCCGCCGCACGCCAAGCCGTCCGAGCTACTTCGTCCTCGGCGTCGAGCAACAGTTCGGTGGTGATGGCCGGCCAGGCGCGCTGATCACCGATCTTGGACAGCGTGTGCAGCGCCTGGCTCCGGGCCTGCGGGAAGACCGAACCGAGCTCGGGCAGAACGCGCTCGAGCGTGAGCGTGGGGTCGTGCTGAATCAGCGCCCAGGTGATCATGTCGCGCACGAAGAAGTCCGGCTCGACGGTGAACCGCTCGACCAGAGGGTCGATGTAGCGGTCGTTGGGACGCAGCCCTGCGGCCAGCGCCGTCTGCAGTCGGGCTGAGGCAGGCTCGGCCTGCAGGGCAGCCTTCAGCCGGTCGACAACGTCTTCGATTCCATCCTGGGTCATCTCAACCACCTCCGTCCCTCAGTGAAAACCTTGCCGCAACGTGAAGGTCAACCCAAATGGCGGGCCGCGCCCGCTGGGAGAAGGTATTGATATAGCAGATATTATAGTCGTGAAATGACGGAGTCCTTGGCGCAGATTGCGCATCGATGTGACGCGACTGTCCGGCAAGCCCGCGACGAGCTGGTGCAGGCTGTTCGGGCCGCGTCCGCAGCGGGCATGACGCAGACCCAGATCGCGGCCGAGATCGGGCGCAGCCAACCCGAGGTCTCGCGCCTGTTGCGATTTCACGGCACCTCGCCATTGGCCCGGCGGCTGCGGGAGCAGGCCGGGGTCATCCAGCAGTTGGTGGGTGAGGCCGGCGGTGGCAACGTACGCGTCTTTGGCTCGGTTGCCACCGGGCAGGATCAGGACGGCTCCGATATCGACTTGTTGTTCACCGCGTCCCGGCCGCTGAGCCTGATGCAGTTGGGACGCTTGGAGCGCGACATCAGCCATGTCGTGGGTGTTGCTGTCGACTTGATGCCGGATTCGGCGCTGAAGCCGCACCTGCGTGAACGGGTGCTCACCGAGGCCGTACCGCTGTGAGCAGGACTTCGGCCGAGGTGTTGGCCGACGCCTTGCATCACCTCGACCGCATTCGGGGTGAGCTCGCACGGCTCACGGCGTGAGGTGCGGCCCTCCCGCTACGGTGCTGGCATGGGCCGCGAATCCAGCGACGAGTATTACGTGCTCGACTTGTGTGACGAGGTGCTGGGGGAGCGCGGATTGCGCCAGCATCGTTTCGATTGGTTGCTCGGCGACCCTGGCAAGTCGGGCCGGCGAGTGCGGCTGCCGGTGGACGGGTATTGGCCAGCGGCCAGCATCGTCGTGGAGTACCGGGAGTTGCAGCACGGACGGCCCGTCCCGCATTTCGACAAGCTTGATCGCCTCACAGTGAGCGGGGTGCATCGCGGCTTGCAGCGGGTGATCTATGACGCTCGTCGCGACGAGCTGATTCCGTCCCATGGCATTCGGCTGGTGGTAATCACTCCGGCCGAGTTGGACGCGAATTCACGCGGACGGTTGATGCGCACTCGGGGGTCTGATTTGGCCGCGGTACGGCAGGTTTTCGCGGCCAGCACTGCTGTGCGACGCGGCTGATCGGCGAGCCCGGCCAACCGGCGCAGGCGGGGACGGTTCCAATATGCGCTGCGCAAGTCGGAACCGTCCCCAGCGCTGAACTCAGTTCAGGGCTGACAGCGGCGTGGTCTTCGAGCTCATGCTCACGCCCTCGACGCCCTTGAAATGCCCGGAGATCGGGACGGCCGCTGCCTCGATCTCGTCATTGGTGAAGACGGCGTCGACCAGCAGCCAGCAGTCCACTCCTGAGGAGTGGTCGGGGGTGGTGTACCCGTGGACCATGAGCCAGACTCCGGGCGCCAGCACGGCTTGGGCGTTGAACCCGGAATTGATGGTGTCATTGCTGATGGCCACCTCGATGTGCGCCGAATCGCCAGCGGCGAGGTGCACGGTGATTTTGCCGGTCCACGTCCTGGTCTCAGTTTTCGACCAACCCTGGGTCGCGCCAGCGCTGATCTCGCCCCAGATTTCGGTGCGGGCTTCACCGATAAATGGCAGGCCGGCTTTGAAGGATGCCTTGGCGCCGAGCTTGATTTCTTCGGAGAAGGAGAAGTTGTAGCTCTCCGACAGTTCCTTGGCGTAGGAAATCTCCACGTCTTGCGAGGCGGTGGCACTCTCATTGCGGCAGGTGGCGTCGTAGGCGATCACTGGGGTTGGGATGTCATGCAGCTCGGAGTAGGTGAAGTTGGTGATCTGGGCCATTTCGCGAGCAGAGCGGAAGTCCAGATCGAGGACCCGCCCGAAGTCCACGATGGGCGCCGCAGCGCCGAGCAGTGCACCCAGCTTGTTGTCGTTGATGCGGGCCAGGAAGCTGTCTTTGTCGGCGGCCATTACCGTCGAAAAGCTCCGGCAAAATTCCACGGCCAAATCTCGAACGCTCATTTTCTGCTCACTTTCCATTGGCCTTCGATAGAAGGCAGGGGTGTTGTTTATGGTTATGGAGTGAGGGTTAGTGAGCTGGCACCCTTTGGGTTTATGAGGCGAACAGCAGGGGCAGGCGGCACCTTACCTGCGAGCCGGACGACTTGGCTGTGACAAGGCAAGTTGGGGAGTCTCGCCAGCCGGCAGCGTGTCAATCACACCGAGAGTCTCCTCTGACTCCCGCGACGACGTCGCCCGGAATGAAGGTAAAGAGTCTTGTGGCTGACCGATGGGGTGGGTTAGCGTTGTGAAGCCAATCGATTTACCCAGGATGGCGTATTTCGATGCTTGTTTCCAGGGTAATCACCGCCTTGGGTCGAGTCAATGTCGCCGGACATTCTTCCGTGGATCTCAGGTTCCCGCTGCGACGGGGACGGGTCGAACCGCCAGCCGAATGCCGGGCGAGTCCCAGGGACCGCTACGAGCCGATGGCGTTCAGGACCAGGCGCAACTGTGCGACGAAGGTTGGCAGGTCATCAACCGCAGTGGCGTGCAGGATCTCCAGATCGATTGACCAGTAACCATGCACGATCCGGTTTCGTAGCTGGCTCGGCCTGGCCCAGTTCACGTCGGGATGGGCAGCCTTGAAGTCGTCGGGCAGTTGAGCCGCAGCCTCGCCCAGCACGGTGAAGTTCCACAGAAGCGCGTCGCGGCGTTGCCGATCAGACTCGAGGTCTGCCACGTCGCGTCCAGAGGCTAGGAGTTGCGCTTGCTCGGCGGCGTCGACCATCTCGCCGAGTAGGAGAACCTCACGCTGCGGCATAGAAGGGCTGAGCTTCGGCAAGTATGTGGTCGCGGATGCGAAGGTTCAGGCTTCGGCGAGAGACGAGATCGACGGGTCGGCCAAGAAGCGCCGACAGTTCGTCGCTCAGGTCTTCAATCGCCCACCCCAACCGAGTGCCTGGGGCGAGGGTGTAGAGCAGGTCGATGTCGCTTTCAGTGTTGGCGGTGCCGCGAGCAAGGGAGCCGAAGACGTCCAGGCGCACAACTCCGTAGCGCTCACACACTTCGCGCAAGCGCTCGAGATCGACCTCAGTCATAAGCACGCATCGAGTCTACGGGGGTGCAGATGCAACCGGAAAGGTTCACTACGCAGCTGGGACTTTCGGTCATCTGCAACACGATTACACGCCAACGAGATGGAATGCTGTGGCGATGACCATGAAGCACCGGGGACCACGACCCAAGGCCGCGCCTGCTGGATTCGGTCAACTCCTGCGGGACCACTATCGGCCGGGCGAGTTCGGCCAATCCGGCTGGTTTCGTGACCCCGAGCTGCTCGCGGGTCTCGGCCCGGCCCTAGCTGACCTCGTCGCAGGCGAAAAACCCGAACTCGTAATCGCACCCCAATCGCGCGGCACCTTGCTGGGCTCGCTGGTTGCCACCCAGCTGCGCATCGGGCTCGTCGAGCTCCGCAAAGAAGTAACTCGAAATTCGGACGGGGATTCCTGGCTGACCGCGCACACGCCCCCCGACTACCGCGATCGGAATCTCGAACTTGGCGTACCCGCCGGGCTGATCCCGTCCGGTGCCCGGGTGCTCTTCGTGGACGATTGGATCGACACCGGCGGGCAGCTCTTCGCCGCCCACGCGATCACGACCCTGGCAGGTGCTCACTGGTGTGGCGCTGCGGTGATCATTGACGGCCTCACTGACCCGCGTCTGCGGCGCGACTTTGCGATCCGATCGCTGCTCCGCAGGCGTGAACTCTGACGCAATACCCAACCGGACCGACTAGCCAACGCGGTTCGAGTGACTGCGGCAACCGGGGGTAGCGCCAGCGGTTCTACCCTGGTGGCATGGGTCGGGTGAAACTGAGAGTAAGTCTGTCGGAAAGCGACGTGGCTGCGCTGGATTCCTACTCCCGGGATTTGGGCTTGAAGTCACGCTCCGCGGCCATCCAAGCGGCGATCAGGCACCTCCCTAACCCTGAGCTGGAACACGCCTACGGTGCTGCTTGGGGCGAGTGGGAAGCCTCCGGCGACGCTCAAGCTTGGGAAGTAGCCGCAGCGCACGGGCTCGGCGAGGCCGGGCGTTGAGATCCGGCTCACGAGTCTCGACCCAGCCCTAGGTGGCGAAGCGAACAAGCGCGGGCCCGCGGTCGTGGTGAGCAACGACCATGCCAACGCCACCGCAGCACGCCTCGGGCGCGGGGTGGTCACCGTGGTTCCGATCACCAGCAACGTCGCACAGGTCTATCCGTTTCAGGTGCTGCTGCCAGCGAGCGAGACTGGCGTCCGGGTGGATTCCAAAGCCCAAGCCGAACAGGTGCGCTCAGTCTCGGTGGAACGCCTCGGCCCGGTGGTGGGACGAGTGCCCGCCCAGCTCATGGCTGCGCTCGACGATGCCTTGCGGTTGCATCTTCAGCTCTGAGCCCGATGGGGCGTCAAGAAGTCAGGCGGACGCTCGCCTGGTGGCCTGGTGTGGCCAGCTTGACGTCGCAGGTGAGTAGTGGGGCAGCGAGCCCTTCAGCGAGGGCAAGGTAGGCAGCGTCGTAGGCGGTGAACTGGTGCCGCAATTGCCAGATTCGCTCGGCGAACGGTGCGGCCTCGTGGCGGTTGATGCCGAGCGCGGCGTAGTTGGCCCGCGCCTGGTCGGCTTGGCTTTCGGTGATTCTGCCGCCGAGTTGAAGCCCGCGAAGAGCGGAAAGTACCTCGATGTCGAGCAGGTGGGGTGCCTCAAGGTCGCCGCGCAGAGCGTCGAGAAGATCGTCGCTCGGTGCGGCGCCGACGAGTGCTTCGACAATCGCCGAGGCGTCAACGACGATCACCGGCGTCCAGCCTGGACGGCTTCGACAATCTCGTCGGAGGACGGGCCGCCGGTGCGGTCCAGCTTGCGAAGGCGCGCGAGCACCTCGTCATTGGTGGGGCGGGCGGCGAGCTTCGATAACTCCCCGGCCACGTACGCCGACAGCGACTGGCCTTGGGCCGCAGCCCGCTCCTTCAGCGTCTCGGCCACGGCCTCTGGCACCTCGCGAATGTAGAGCGTGGACATGAGAATCATGCTAGCACTCTGCAATCACGTTGCCTGGTGTGTGGCCTCAACGCATTCCTCGAGCGCAGCGACGAATCCTTCGACGACCTCGCGCAGAAGCCGGGCCTTGTGAAGCGCGTTTGCGGCAGACCGGGCGTCCGGCATGTTGAAATCCAGAGTGGCGACGCGCCCGCAATCGGCGACGGTGAGCGAAGCGCACACCTCAATCGCGCTCGAATCGCCGCTGGGGAACCGCTCGAGGTGGACGTCTGCAAGGACGTAGGCGCCAGCGTGATGCCCGCGCCGGTTGAGAAATCGGCGCCGGTAGTAACGAATGGAAGCCATTTGCTTCCTTCCCAGGACAACTCCCGCCCGGGTGGGCGAGGTTGGAGGTACGGGGCGATCTTCATGCGATGAAACCTAGACGGCGCCTCCGACATCTTCGGGGCGGGTCGATTGGTGCACCTCTTGCGCCTCGTTTCGTGGGGTGATCGCGGAGTGCAAACAACCTGATCCCGCGATACCAGTTTGGTATCATGGCGGCTATGGCGATGACTCTACGACTGACCCCCGAGGACGAGCAGGCGCTCGCCCTGCTGGCCGAGGCTGAGGGCGTGAGCAAGCAGGAGGCGACGGTGCGCGCCATTCATGAGGCAGCGTCGCGTCGGGTTCACCGCGACAAAGTCACCGCCATGTCGGCCGCGGCACGGGACCGCTACGCCAACCTGCTCGACAGACTCGGTCAGTGACCGAATACCTCACCCTTGAGGACGTCCTTGGCCTGATCGAGGATCTCGGTGTGGGGCCGATCCGCGACATCGGACTGCTCGACTCGGCCGTTCACCGTCCGCAAGTCAGCGTGTTCGGCGCCGATGCTTACCCCAGCATCGATGAAAAGGCGGCGGTGCTGCTGGAATCCCTGGTGCGCAACCACGCCCTGGTGGACGGCAACAAGCGCATCGGCTGGCTGGCGACCGTGGTGTTTTACGGGCTCAACGGCATCACCCTGGACGCTCCGGACGATGACGCCTACGCCCTCGTCATTGAAATCGCCAGTGGCTCCACCGCCTATCAGCATGCGGCGGCGCTCCTTGTGAACTGGCATTGAGGCATTCGCAGCAGATTTGGATGTTCCCGGCCAGCGAGTGTTAGCCGAGGCGGCGGGCGGGTTCCGCCGATGCTGTTGTGCGAAGCTCTCGCTATGTCAGTGCGCGTCGATCGGCAGCGAGTTGCGGCTTACGGTGTCGCGGTAAGGGACGGCTGCATTCTGCTGGCTCGTGCCAGCCGAAGCTCGGACTTCCCTGGTGCGTGGTCGTTGCCTGGTGGGGGTATCGACCACGGCGAGCATCCCCAACAAGCGGTAACTCGGGAGTTCCTCGAAGAGGCCGGGCTCGTCGTGTCGATTGACGGAGCGTGTGCGGTGTTCAGCGACGTGATGGACATTGCGAGCAAGGAAATCCGGCTGCACCACGTCCGGCTCTGCTACCCGGTCACAGTCGCTGGCGGCACGCTTCGCAACGAGTTTCAAGGAACCACAGACCTCGCACAATGGGTTCGGTTCGACGAGGCACTCGATCTGAACCCAATAGCGCCGTTCGTAACCGCAGCCATCGAAGCAGCTGCGCAGGGCCGGCCACTCACAGGATTGGGCCATTGACGTGAGGGCCAGCCCGATCATCCCCAGGGTGAGGACACGCCCCGCACATCAACTGAACCGCTGGTTGCTCGAACCTTCAGCCCTGAACTGAGGCTGGGTCTTGGGGCACGCATTAACTCAATGACAGCAGCATGCGCGGGCTTCTGCAGTAGATGCCGCGCGAGGCACGCCATGTCGAACGAGAGGGCATCCCTGCCCCAACCCTCGCCATTCCTGAGGTGTCGCGCGAGGGGTAAAGGCAGGGGGCTGTAGCGGTTACCGTTTGGGTTCCGCTCAGCCGGGCTGTCCTGCGCTGGCTCGGACGCGGAGCAGAGCGACATCCGGATGGGCAACCTCGATGCCAGCCTCAAGGCGGCGAGCCTCCCACTTTCTCAGGATGTCCTCCGAATCGGTGGTCACGAATAGATCATGTCCAGCCATCGCGTGAGCGATCAGATGCTCCACGTCGGTGACCCTCTTGCGCCACCGCGCCATCTGGACGCGGTCGTTGATGTCCAGGCTTCCGCGTCCGAGCCCGGCAGACAGAACGATTCGCTCGATCACTTCGCCGACTTCCGCCGTTCGATCGTCCAGAACGACGTCCTCACCACCGATTTTCGAATGGTCGAGTCTGAAGGGGCCAGGCACCTCGCCCAACACGGTTCGCGAACGAAGCCAATCAGCGTTCGTCTGACGGTGCACGCTTGACGCCCGGCTCTGGTCGTCCTGAGATGCGCTCGTGAGCCAAAGGCCGATCAAACCCTCGGGAGCGAGATCGACAAGCTCGTTGAACGGCTCGGCGAACGCCTGGCCCTGCGCTCTGTGAATGACACAACTAGTGTCCAAGGTGAGCCGCATCATGGTGCAAGCTCACCACGTACCGCAGCGGCCCAAGCCCCTCCTCGCGGCATGAGGGTGAAGGGGGATCACCAATTGCACAACCTAGAGGTTCCGACTAGATGAGCTCGACGATGCATCTAGCAGTGGCACGACATAGCTGCCGCCGGGGCTCATTCGAAGAGACGGAGAACGGACCTGAGCCAGTGGTCCTTCTTTTTCTGCCCTCGGGCATGGATGAGTTCCAGCATGTCGTTCTGAAACGGGTGTGAACTTTCGATGAGACTGGCGACGGCAGCGGAAGGCCACTCGTCGCGGCGGGCTTCCCATGCAGCTCCGCGGCGCAGACGACTACACCGGTCCCACTCTGGACCGGCAGGGAGAACACTCGCAAGAAGCCGCCATGCCTCTTCGTCAAAACGGCTATCGAGCAGTGCGGCGTGCAGTAACTCGAAGCTCTGGCGCCAGCCTTGGCTCCGGACTTTCGCAGAACTGCTCTGCGCTGCGCTTGCCAGCGCAACTGCATACACACGCTCGACCGCGAACTGGGCCAACTGAACGTCCTTGATCGCGGGCAGGGCATCTGCCCAGTCCGTGGCGCGTGCGCGCCTCCACAGTCCAACACTGAGATCGGCCGACAGCGCCAACGCCACCAGTTCACCTGGTGACGCCAAACGTTCGGCTGGTGGCGAACCGAGCGCAGCTGATCCAATGCGGGACAGCACTGCCCTGAGCAGTGCTGCGCCCTCGACTAGCGAGTCATTCTCTCGTGCACCGACCTTCCCGAGGAGCTCCCACCACCGAGAAGGGTGAGCGCTGGTGATCGCCGCGAGTGGCTCCACCGAGCTCGCCGCAAGGAGGGCCTCTAGAACGTCGGCAGCCGTCGAGGCTGCCTGCACGTCGAGCAGGTCGAGCAGGAGCCCATTGTCGACGCTCCCCCAAACCGCAGGCTGTCCGAGAAGCTCAGGTCGGCGAGACACCACGAGGGCTCCGAGGTCTGGCATCGCATTCGCCAGCACCACCGCCGCCCCGAGGTCGACTGCCCGCACGACTTCTGCGACGACTGGCTCCAGCGCTTCTAGCGGCAGGGCTTCGAGATCCATCTGTGCCAAGAGCGCGCGCCCGTTGGGCGTTTGTGCGAGGCGGGCGAGCCGCGTGCCGAACTCTATGTCCTTGAGGTCGATTGCGGCGGCGGCTGCTAGCGCGGCAAGAAGCCGCTCAGGCTCGGTTACCGGCCATCCGCCAAACTGTTCGGTCCCCACCGCCCCAAACAGTGCTTTCTTGAGAAGTGTCTGCGACGTGGGGGAGGGAAACGCGTCACGCACCGCGACAGCAGCAGCCACAGTATCTGGGCTAGGCCGGGAAATGCGGTCGTAGAGCTCGACAAGCTGAGGCAAGTCGCTTCTACCAGTCCAGCTCTCCGTGCCGCACAGCCGCAGGAAGGCACGGAATCTAGCGTCCGGCCACCTGAGGTCTTCGACCAGTCGGTCCACCCAGGTCCCCAGGATGCCGAGACCATAGTCAGCGACGGGAGAGTCCGTGCGTGCCGACCTTGGGAGACGCTCGACGAGTTCCAGGTCGAACTCGGAGCGTGGCGTCGGCCGCCGGCGGGTTCTGCAGGAGAACGTCCGCCGCAGGCGAGGCCATTGCTGCTCGGTCACGGCGAGGAGAACCTTGTCGAAGTCATCTACCGATTTGACGCGGTACTGCAGAGGGGAATTTGAGGAGTAAATGAGTTGCACCAGCTCGCGCAGCGTCGATTGATCGATAGGCGGCATCTTCGCCGGCCGGGAGTCCGGAAGATCCAAAGGTCGCCGGTAGGCAGCTAGCTCGGCGTCTGGCAGTGCTCCGGCGTGCGGCTCAGGTCGACGGAACGCGTCCGCGATACTTCCGAGACCCGTCATCGTGCTGAGTGCTGAGTGCTCGATGAGCAGCACGTGCGACCATACGCTTCCCGGACGGTTCCAGTCGTCGGCTCGCCACGTCCGAATGAATGCCTGGAGGTTCTCGGACGGAAGCGGCTGAATGGTCAGGTACGTGGTTGCGGCACCTTCGAAGGTGGCGTCAGTGAGTGTCCGGAGCATCCGCAGCGTATCGGCTGACATCGGTCGGGACGCTGCGAGGAGCCGATGTCCATCGTCGTAGCCGAACAGGGCCTGTTCTGCCTTAATTCGCATCGTCTCGTCCAAGCGCCCAGAGTAGAGGTGCCAGCAGCCCAGTCTTCTGTCCGTCGACACCCAGGACGTATGCGCGTTCGAGCAGTGATTCCTCAAGTTGGTCGGGGGTGGGCGGGTAGGAGCATCCCTGCCCGCTAACGCCGAAGACGCTGCTTTCGATGACGTCCGCATTCACTTCGAGATACTGGGCCAGCAATGGAAGGTTCCCTTGGATCCATTCCGCCGGGGTGATCGCCTGCGGTTGGGCAGCGTCATAGGCCGACAACACGACGCTGACACGGAATGTACCGGAGTGCACTCGACGCAGTGCGTGCAGCAGATCCACCAAGACTAGTTGGGTCGGCCCGGCAGGGACATTCGGCGTGTGCGGCGCACTTTGGTCCCAGTCAGAGGTCCCTAAGGCCTCGGCGTCGGCTTGTAGTTCGGTGACCGTTTGGACTGCTTTGTGGTCGATGACGTTGGTAAACAGCACGAACCCGGTGCAGGTCCGGACTGTGTCTACGAGTTCGCGGTCCCAGACGCGTTCGACGTGGACGGCCTGCCAGGTCTCTCCGGAGAGGTCGGGGACCTCGATGCGGCGAGCTTCTTGCTGCCCGAAGCGGAGTGAGAGGCTCAGCCCGTCGGCCTGGCCGACCTGGGTGTGGGACGCTTGCTGGAACCCCTGGAGCGCTTCAAGTATCCGGTTTAGGTAGACCTTGTCGTCGTCGTGTGCGTGCAGACTCACGCCGCAAGCATCGTCATCCACGATCGTGCCGTATGCGAGTGCGAGGTAGGTCGTCTTGCCGGCCTTGGGCAAGCCAACGAAGAGAGCGTTCGCGGGCGGCATCTCAGCAGTCTCAGTCATCGGCGTCCACTATGTTGCCGCCTGGTGCTCGCCAGAAATGACGGCCCGTTGGTGATGGGACCATCGATAGCGCACCGCCGCTGGCGGTGATCGATGCGGCTTTGGAATCGGGCGCGCACGCGACGAACTCCAGAATCTCCAGTAGGCCGTCCACCTGCGTTTTCGGTGGACCCGGTCGTACTGACGCCTTGAGGACGACGATGTCGCCGCCCTGGCTGGTTGCCAGCGTGTTCAGCCAGGTCAGGACCGCTTCTTGCTTGGATACGTCCACTAGATCCCATTTCGTGCAGAGTAGCGCGACCGGGCATTCGGGTGGGATTCCCCCCGGGCCCCTGAGCGCACTGAGCAGCAGCCGACCACGGGTCAGACTCGAGTCGCGCCGCATCGGATCGCTCAGCTTGCCTCCATCTATCGCGATTAGGCAGCGGTCGACACGTCCAGCGATCGGGACCTCTTGGGCCACCGAGCCGCCGCCGATCAGATTCTCGAAGTACTCGCCTTTACCGTCGGAGGCGATGATGTTGAAGCGTTCGCCATTTCGGGCGAGGTCGAGGTGGAGAAACCGCACTTCCTCGTCCGCTGTGCGTTCGGTCGTCGACATGCCGGCGCCTGACTCCGCGAATGATGGGTGCAGCCGGATGTTGAAAGCTCGCAGAGTCTCTGAGCCGCCGAAGGTCCACACACCGAGCCGTCCGTAGAGAAACCGCTTGAAAAGCTCTGCCACCAGGGTGGTCTTGCCAACCTCGGCTTCGCCGGCAACCAACACGACCCTGACCGGACGTCTGGCCATTAGGTCGCCGACCTCATCAATGGTCAGGGCCTCGTCCCCCGGGACCGTGACGAGTGGGATGGCCGCATCCGCGGGTTCTTCGATGTCATCGTCATCCAGTTCCAGGGCGGAGTCTTCGTGCAGAATGTCAGCGGGAACATCGCCGAGATCTCGGGTGGCGTGCGGACACCCCCCAGGCTCAGGAAACCCCTCGATGCAGGCGCCGCCGGCCGAGATCTGACAGGCAGTCTCGCTGCATGTGTAGCCGGGAGGGGGTGGCGCCTCAGTCATCGTCATCCTGAAGGGCATTCTCAGTTAACAGCTGGCGGGCCACGGCGCTGGGGGAGACCTTGTGCCCGCCCGGGATGAGCAGAGACGCGCTAAGAGCCTTGGAAACGACGTCCGTGTCGTCGTTGAACTCCGACATGGATGCGATTCCAGTCGCCAATGGACGAAATGGTGCGTGGCTCTTGTTGCGCGCAGGACGACCTGTCCAGCCGGCTCTGCCGAGCGCTACGACCACATCGACTAAGTCGAAGGTCTCGTCGCTGGACCCGATAGCTTGGTCGAGCACAACAAGTGTGCCAGCGGTGGGCGGACGGGAGCCGACAATGTCCGCAACTTCGATGCCAGCCAGGATGGCGCGTTCGAGCGAACTAAGGCTCGACCAAGCCTGGCCCGTCGTCGAGGAGAACCCAGAGCGTGCCCACCACAGTGCGTCCACCTCCTCGTCGAGGAGGGCCAGGCGATCATTGAACTGAGCAACGATCGCGTCGAGGCGTTTCGTCGCACGATTGAGGAGCTGGTGGACCTCACTCAGGTCTGCGGAGAGGCGTTGTATTTTGTCCTCGTCGGTATCGCCCCCGGACGCCACCACCTTCCGTGCGAGCCTTGTGGTTACGCCGAGTGGGATCCGCTCGCGAGTCCTGCGCGCCTGGGCATCTGCGAAGGCATAGAGCCGGGCAGGCAGGTCGCCTATCACTGGCACCCAGCCTAGGAACAGCAGTGACTCGCAGCAGGCCATCATCTCGATCGCGTGAGCACTGCTTTTGTCGAAACAGTGCAGGAGTGCCGCTGCGGACACATGCGAGATGAGCTCGGCCTTCCCCCCCGGGGAGTACGTGGCAGTGGTGTTCGCGATCACGGTCTCAAGCGTGCCGGTGAGCTCCCGCGATGCCTTTCCGAATGCAGCCCGCGCGAGATCCTGGGCGGTCACGCTCTCAGATTCCGCGAGCGCGGCGACCCAGGACCGACATAGCTCCATGGTTTCTTCGTCAACGGTGGGAAGGACGGGCCGCAGCCACGCCGCCAGCATTGTGAGTGCGGGCTCGAAAGTCGTCATGTGGTTACCTTTGCCTGGAGTTGTTCAACCAGTCCGCGTTCGCCTACGCGGCTCAAGATCAGTCGGTCGAGGTCCTTATGTGCTCCTACGTCAAGGTCAGTCTCCCCCAAGACTCCGAGTCCAAGGCCGATAGAAATGCGCGTAGTCGGGGGTAACGCTCCAAAACGGCGTGCGAGTTCACGTAGGTTGACAGCGGTTTGAGGCGGTCCGGCCTCGTTGGGCGAGGCGCCAGCATCGGCGATCGGCGAAGCGCTGGCCGCAGCTATGACGGGCGGCTCGGCGGGTGTCGCGCTCGCGGCAGGCACAGCACCCACTACTTCGGGTGTGCATTTGACTACGAAATCTTGGGGTCCATCTGGATGCTCAACAAATCGGGTCTCGGTCATGGACCAGTAGCGCGGTTGTACGTGTACGTGTAGGTCGCTGCAAGCGTCAAGGCTCAAGGTGAGTAGGAGGTAGGCAGGCACGTATGGTTCTTTCTCACCATCTGCACCCCGCTCCGGGCCGACGGCCCCGCCGGACAGCTGAACGGATCCGCCCTCGACAGACTGAGCGGACCCGTAGGTGTGTTCGTGCCCGAAGATCCACAGATGGCCGCGACGGAGGTAAGGCTCAACGACGGCCCAGTCACGGATCCACTCTGGAGGATGGTGGGCGAGGACGACATGTATTGGGTCGTGCTCGCGGGAGAGCTGGCACTGGAGGGTACCCAAGACGAGGTGCCGGTTCCCGTCCGGGTCGCGGTAGCCGGAGTCGTGTTTGTCGCTGTTCATTGAAGAGTTGAGCCCGGTGATATGGACCGGCCTACCGTCTAAGGTGAGGGTGCTGTGGTCGATCCAGTGTGGCGTCGCCGGTCTGCTGTGGCACATGTAGCGTCGTGCGAACTCGTTGTATGCCCCAAGTGGGGCGAAAAATGAGTCGGCGGTTGGGTCTATCGTCAAGCTTTTGCGCAGGTACTCGTCGGCGGCGGTGGCGTGCGGCAAATCCCTGAGCTGTTTCCGGAACTCTAGTGCGGGCATGCTGGCTGCGAGGATGTCCCGGTCGACATCGTGATTGCCCGGGACTGTCCAGACTCGGTCCATGCCGATTCCGCCGCACACACCGACCAATTGGCCTAGCCATGCCTCGGCGGTCTTGTACTCGTCCTCATGACCACTGAAGGCGATATCGCCGCCCACCAGCACCGCGTCTACCTTGCCCCCAGTATCAACCTGCGACTTGAGGTCGCGGACGAGCTCGGCGCGCTGATCCAGGTTCGCGTCCCAGCCGGAGGCGTGCCCATGGAAGTGGATGTCGCTCACATGGACAATGCGGAGAACCACTGTTGCTCGATTCATATGGACGAACGGCCCGTGTCGCCTGGCTATGAGGCAAGATACAGGCTGTCATTTTCGCGAATTTGTGGCGAGAATACACGCCTGTAAAGGCGTGTCGTGCAAGTAATCGCAGCTATTCGGCCAAAAGCGCGCCGAGGCGCCCTCCGCGGAGTGACGTCAATCCTGGCCTTGCCGCCCAGGTCATCACCCACGATCGGGTGTTCACCCACGGCTACGCATAGCTCCACGAGAGTGACGTCGCTTCTCGGGGCCGGCCCCATGCGGAGTCAAGAGCAGGTCGGCCTGGTCCTTCGGATGTGATTCGGACATCCCAGGGAGCCGGTGCTTCGCCAGGGCAGCCATCCGCTACCGGGTGAGAGCGACTGCCGCGCCTGCTCCGCCCCGCCCCCATCCCCGTGGTCCCACCCAACCCCCAAGCCCCACATGTGAAAAACTGGACCCCGGCCCAACGGCGGGCCGTGCGGTGTGTCATGAGGGAAGGCTGAAGTAGATGAGCGAGTTCACCTGGAGCGAGCTGGACCAGCGCGCGGTAGATACCGCCCGCATCTTGGCGGCAGATGCGGTTGAGAAGGTGGGTAACGGGCATCCGGGCACCGCTATCTCGCTGGCGCCGCTGGCTTACCTGCTCTACCAGAAGGTGATGCGCCACGATCCGGCCGACCCCAAATGGCTGGGACGCGACCGCTTCGTGCTCTCCATCGGGCACTCCTCGCTCACCCAGTACACCCAGCTCTACCTGGCCGGTTTTGGCCTCGAACTGGACGATCTGAAGGCGCTGCGCACTGAGGGCTCGCTGACCCCCGGGCACCCCGAGTACGGCCACACCGCTGGCGTTGAGGTGACCACCGGTCCGCTGGGCGCCGGCATCGGCAACGCGGTCGGCTTCGCGATGGCCGCCCGCCGTGAGCGCGCCCTGCTCGACCCGAACACTCCGCTTGATCAGTCCTCGCCGTTCGATCGCTTCGTCTACGCCATCGCCGGGGACGGCTGCATGCAGGAAGGCCCGGCCGCCGAAGCCTCCTCGCTGGCCGGCGCCCAAAAGCTCGGCAACCTCGTCCTGATCTATGACGACAACCGCATCTCCATCGAAGGCGACACCAAGATCGCCTTCACCGAAGATGTCGCCGCCCGTTACGCCGCCTACGGCTGGCACGTCCAGACCGTCGACTGGACCAACGGCGGCACGGGCTACACCGAGAACGTCCGCGCCCTGTTTGAGGCGATCGAAGCCGCCAAAGCAGTCACCGACAAGCCCAGCTTCATCAAACTGACCACCGTCATCGGCTGGCCGCTGCCCACCAAAGCCGGGCACCACAGCGTCCACGGCGCCAAGCTGGGCGGCGAAGAGATCGCCGCGCTGAAGAAGGAACTCGGCTTCGACCCGGCCGTCAACTTCCCCGACGAGGCGGACGTGCTGGCCAACGCCCGCAACCAGGCTGCTGCCCGCGCCGCCGCCGCCAAAGCCGAATGGACGCCCGCCTTCGAGGCCTGGCGTGCCGCCAACCCCGAACAAGCCACCCTTCACGACCGGCTGGTCACCCGCGCCGTCCCCGACCTCAGCGCGGTGCTGCCCGTCTTCGCCCCGGGCAAGAAGGCCACCCGCGCCGCCTCCGGTGAGGTGCTCAGCGCCATCGCCGAGGCCGTCCCCGAGTTGTGGGGTGGCTCGGCCGACCTGGCTGGCTCCAACAACACCACCATGAAGGGCCAGAAGTCGTTCCTGCCCCCGGAGCAATCCAGCCACGACTTCGTCGGCGACTACACCGGGCGCACCATCCACTTCGGCATTCGCGAACACGCGATGGGCAACGTCCTCAACGGCATCAACACCGGCCTCACCCGCGCTTACGGCGGCACCTTCCTGGTCTTCGCCGACTACATGCGCGGCGCGGTGCGCCTGGCCGCTCTGCAGAAGATTCCCAGCATCTTCGTCTGGACCCACGACTCGGTCGGCGTTGGCGAGGACGGCCCCACCCACCAGCCCATCGAGCATGTCGCCAGCTTGCGCATCATGCCGGGCATCGACGTGATCCGTCCGGCGGACGCCAATGAGACCGCCCAAGCTTGGGCACTCGCCCTGGCCCACGCCGACCGTCCCAGCGCACTGATCTTGTCTCGCCAAGACCTGCCGATCATCGATCGGGACGCCGCGGGTGTGGCCCCGGCCACCGACGTGGCCAAGGGCGCTTACACCCTGGTGGACGCCGCCGGCGAGCTGAAGGTCGTCATCATCGCCACCGGTTCGGAAGTCTCGGTGGCCCTGGAGGCTCGCGACGCCCTGCAGGCCGAAGGCATCGGTACCCGGGTGGTCTCAGCACCTTGCCTGGAGTGGTTCGACGCCCAGACCGCCGAATACCGCGCCGCCGTGCTGCCTGATGGGGTGGCCAAGGTGTCGGTCGAAGCTGGTGTGCCCAGCGGTTGGCGCGAATACGTCGGCCAGCTCGGCGAGATCGTCGGCATCGACCACTTCGGCGAATCGGCCGCCGGCAACGTGTTGTTCGCCAAGTACGGCTTCACCGCTGAGAACGTGGCCGCGCACGCCAAGCTCGCGCTTTCCCGGCTTGGCTGAGGTTGCCCACGGTATTCAGCTCGGGGGCCTTGGCAGGACGGCGCACCCGCGCCAACCTGCTGCTCCTGCTGGCCTCGGCCATCTGGGGCTTCGCGTTCGTCGCGCAGCGCATCGGCGCCGCCCACGTCGGAGCGTTCAGCTTCAACGCCGTCCGCTTCGCCCTGGGTGCGCTGGTGGTGCTGGCCATCATCGGCTGGCGGCTGCTCACCCACCCCGCAGCCAAGCGGGTGCCCCGCGAGCGCCGTCGACTGGCTTGGTGGGCCGCCCTGGGGCCCGGCGTGGCCGCTGGAGTGCTGCTGGCCGTGGCCAGCAACCTGCAACAAACCGCGATGAGTACCGTCCCGGCCGGAAATGCGGCCTTCATCACCGGGCTCTACATGGTGTTCGTCCCAGTGATAGTGGCCTTCCGGGGCCATCGCAGCAGCCTGGCGACCATCATGGGCGTGTTCTCCTCGGTAGTCGGGCTCTACCTGATCGCGGTCACCGAAGCGTTCACCATCGGCTTCGGTGAGGTGCTGTTGATCATCTCCACCCTGGTGTGGGCTGGCCAGATTCTGGTTATCGACCACTTCGGCGGCCGGCTTTCGGCGCTGCGCTTCGCCGTGGTGCAGTTCGTCACGTGCTCGCTGCTCAGCGCGGTTGGCGCGCCGCTGTTCGATCCGGCCCCGTTTGCCGGGTTGGACGCCGCCGCCGTCCCGATTCTGTACGGCGGCATCCTCAGCGTCGGCATCGCCTTCACCCTGCAAGTCGTCGGCCAACGCGACGCCCTAGCCACCCACGCCTCGCTGATCATGGCGATGGAGTCAGTGTTCGGAGCCATCGGGGGAGCGCTCATTCTCGGCGAATCGATGGGCCTGCGCGGCTACCTCGGCGCGGCCCTGATGGTCACCGGCGTGGTGGTCTCCCAACTCGGTGCCGTCCCAAAGAAGGCCGTCGACGGTTCCTCAATGTCGACCTGACCCCCAATTCGCTCAACTCCAACGTCCGCGCCCCCAATTCGCGGATCCGCCCCCGAAATTCCGGGGGCGGATCCGCGATTCGGGGGCGTTTGGGTTGGGAGGGGTGTCGTGATGGCTCTGGACGGGTTAGAGCGTTCGTTCGGCGAAGCCGAGAACCGTCAACTCAGCGATGTGGGACGCATCGTCGGTGACCACCAGCAGATTGCGGGCATCAGCCTGGGCCGCCCACCACGCCGCGGCGAACAGCTCGACCTCCCCGGACGCTGCCGCCCACTCCCCAAACAGCGCCACGCCGTCACCAACCGGCGGGACGGGGTCGCGTCCGTCCAATAGCTGGGACAGCCGAGTAACGAATTTTCGCCCAATCAAACCGGCGTGTTCAGCCAGCTGACCCAGTTCGCCAACGGGCATCCGCAGCGGATCTCGACCCCGCGGCACCCCCACGCTGCGGTAGGCGGTGACCTGCGTCCACTGCACCTGACGCTCACCGGAGCGTGTTCGCAGGCTCAGCTGGTCGTCATCGCTGGGCAGCACCCAGCCAACCAGCTCCTCGGTGCCCGCGGAAGTTACAACCCGAATACTGGCGCGGGTATGTGGCTGGAGAACGTGGCGATCCACTACCTTTTCACCTCAAGACTCGTACAGTTGGCGACGAGGCAAGTATCTCTAAGTGAGGAGTCCCGATGACTTACGTGGTCACCGATCCGTGTGTGGATGTCAAAGACAAGGCCTGTGTTGAAGAGTGCCCGGTCGATTGCATCTACGAAGGCACCCGCACTCTCTACATCCAGCCGGACGAGTGCGTCGACTGTGGTGCGTGCGAGCCGGTGTGCCCGACCGAAGCCATCTTCTACGAAGACGACGTGCCCGCCGCGCAGGCGCAGTACACCGCCATCAATGCTGAGTTCTTCGCCGAGATTGGCTCCCCGGGTGGCGCTGCCAGCTTTGGCGTTTTCGACGGTGACCACCCCCTGGTCGCCGCGCTGCCCCCGAAGGAATGAGTCGAGGGCTCGCCTCACGGCTGCCTGACTTTCCCTGGGACTCTCTGGCTGGGGCCCGGCAACGGGCCTCAGCCCATCCCGGCGGCATTGTCGACCTCTCGGTCGGCACGCCGGTTGATGCCACTCCGCAAGTTGTGCGCGACGCGCTGATCGCGCACGCCGACGCGCCCGGCTATCCCACCACCTGGGGGACGCCCGCCTTGCGCGCGGCCATCATCGATTACCTTCGCCGCCGCTGGGCCGCAATTGAACTGACCGACGCCGGCGTGCTGCCGGTGGTCGGCACCAAGGAACTGGTCGCCCTGTTGCCGTCCCAGTTGGGGTTGGGGCCAGGCGAGGTGGTGGTCATTCCGACCACCGCCTACCCCACCTACGACGTGGGCGCCAGACTGTGCGGCGCCGAAGTGGTGGCCAGTGATGATCCTTCGGTGCTGGCCGAGCTGAAGC
This sequence comes from Propionibacteriaceae bacterium UBA6122, assembly GCA_002428365.1. GTDB lineage: Bacteria > Actinomycetota > Actinomycetes > Propionibacteriales > Propionibacteriaceae > Propionicimonas. The sequence goes on along the minus strand of DIVW01000032.1, from coordinate 770 downwards.
CGAAACTGGTCTGGATCAACTCCCCGGCCAACCCGCACGGGCGCATTCTGGACGTCGCCGAAACCAGCGCTTGGGTGGCAGCGGCTCGAGCCGTCGGCGCGGTGCTGGCCTCCGATGAGTGCTACGGCGAGTTTGGCTGGGACGGCGAACCGGTCTCAGTGCTGAACGCCGAAGTCAATGGCGGTTCGCTGGACGGGCTGCTGGCCGTCCATTCATTGTCGAAGCGCTCAAATATGGCTGGCTATCGGGCCGGTTTTGTTGCGGGCGACCCGGCTCTGGTCGCGCCGCTGCTGGAGGTGCGCAAGCACTCCGGGCTGATGATGCCTACCCCGGTGCAGGCCGCGATGGTGGCGGCTTTGGCCGATCAGACCCATGTCGAACAGCAACGCCAGCGCTACGCCACCCGCCGGGACTTGCTGCGCCCAGCCCTGGCCGCCCTCGGTTTCCGCGTCGAGCATTCCGAAGGCTCGCTGTACCTGTGGTGCACTCGTGATGAAGATTGCCGCGCCAGCGTCGACCGCTTGGCCGAGTTCGGCATTCTGGTTGCCCCCGGTGACTTCTACGGTGCCGCCGCGGCCCGCTACGTCCGGGTGGCCCTCACCGGCACTGACGAGCGCATCGCTGTGGCCGCCGACCGCCTGCTTGCCGCTGCGGCTGATTGAGCCGCCACCTAGTTCAGCCAACTGGTGTTCAGTTCCCTGAGCTTGCCTGCCCTGAGCTTGCCGAAGGGTCGAAGGGTCAGCCAACTTGGGCTTCGACGGGCTCAGCCA
>DIVW01000026.1:108342-108494 GCA_002428365.1 Propionibacteriaceae bacterium UBA6122 | reverse complement strand
CGAGATCGTCGGCCTGGCCGGCCTGATGGGCGCTGGCCGCACGGAGTTCGCCCGTTCGGTCTTTGGACAGTCCTGGGGCCGGAAGGTCAGCGGGTCGGCCTACCTGCGCGGCAAGGAACTGCCGCTGCATAACGTGCAGCAGGCGATTGATG
>DIVW01000026.1:0-108255 GCA_002428365.1 Propionibacteriaceae bacterium UBA6122 | reverse complement strand
TCGACGTCGGTGCCAAGTACGAGATCTACGAGATCATCAATCAGCTGGCCGATGCCGGCAAGGGCTGCCTGGTGATCTCCTCTGAACTGCCCGAGTTGCTGGGCATCTGTGACCGCATCTACACACTCTCGGCCGGGGTCATCACTGCTGATGTGCCCAAAGAGGCTGCCGACCAGGAACTACTCATGCGCTACATGACTCAACGAAAGGCTGACTGACATGGCTACCGAAACCGTTCCCGCGGCACCGGCGGCTCCGACACCTCCCAAGGAGGGATTGCTCGCGCAGTTGCGTCGAGGCTTCGGGGGCAACGTACGTCAGTACGGAATGGTGATCGCGCTCGCCGCACTGGTGATGCTGTTCCAGGTCATGACCGATGGACTGTTCCTCCAGCCGCGCAACGTCACCTCCTTGTTGGTGCAGAACGGCTACGTGCTGATTCTGGCCATCGGCATGGTGATGGTGATCATCCTGGGCCACATCGACCTTTCCGTTGGCTCGGTCTGTGCGTTCGTGGGCGCCTCGGTGGCCATGTTCATGAAGGTGACCGAAGCACCCTGGCCGCTGGCGATCCTCGTGGGTCTGATCATCGGTGCATTGGTGGGTGCCTGGCAGGGCTATTGGGTGGCCATCGTTGGCATCCCGGCCTTCATCGTCACCTTGGCCGGCATGATGCTGTTCCGCGGCCTTGACCTGATGATCCTCAACGCCGAGTCGGTGCCGGTGCCCGATGATTTCCAGCGGATCGCCAACGGCTACATTCCGAACTTTGGTCCAGCGACCAACTATCACAATCCGACTTTGATTTTGGCCGGGCTGGCGATCGCGGTGTTGGTCTGGATGGAAGTCCGGCGTCGGGCTGAAGTGCGCAAGCACAACCTGCCGGTGCAGCCGCTGGTCGCGATGGTGGTCAAACTGGTGTTCGTCAGCGCAATCATCATCGCCGTGGCGATGCTGCTGGCCTCCTACAAGGGCATTCCGGTCGTTGGTTTGATCCTGTTGGCGCTGGTGATCCTGTACAGCTTCCTCACCCAGAAGACGGTGTTTGGTCGCCATATCTACGCCACCGGCGGCAACCGCAACGCTGCTGCCCTGTCTGGGGTGAACACCCGCCGGGTGGACTTCCTGGTGATGCTGAACAACTCGGTGCTCGCGGCAGTGGCTGGCATGGTGTTCACCGCCTACTTGAATGCGGCCAACCCCAAGGACGGCCAGAACTTCGAGCTGGACGCAATCGCCTCGGTCTTCATCGGCGGCGCTGCGGTGGCTGGCGGTGTTGGCACCGTGGTCGGCTCGATGGTCGGTGGTTTGGTGATGGGCGTGCTGAACCTTGGCCTGGCCAACCTCAGCGTGGACTCCAACTGGATTCAGATCATCAAGGGCCTGGTGCTGCTGGGCGCGGTGGCCTTCGATGTGGTCAGCAAGAAGCAGGGTCGGCGCAGTTTCATCGGCATGATTCAGCGCGCCTTCCAAGGCGATGCTGCCGCAGCGAAGCCGGTCGAGGTGAAGGTGGTGGCTTCGCCGAAGGCTGCGGGCACCAAGCCGACCGACAAAGACCTGACCAATCCTGATGATTTGAAGTAGGCCGAAGCTGGCCAACGCGATGGGGTTCAGCCGAAAGGCTGGGCCCCATTCGTCGTTAGCGGGCCAGGGCGCAGTTGGCGCAGCGGCCGTACAGCTCCAGTTCGTGGTCAATCTGGGTGAAGCCGTTCTCGGCGGCCACCTGATTGGCCCAGGTCTCGAAGCTGGTCGGGGTGATTTCGACCGCCCGGCCGCAATAACGGCAGATCAGATGGTGGTGATGACCCGAGGAGCAGCGCCGATAGGCGGACTGCCCATCGGGGGTGCGGATGCAATCCACCTCGCCCGCCTCGGCCATCTGCGCCAAGGTGCGGTACACCGTGGCCAGGCCGATCGGGTCGCCGGCGTCACGCAGTTTGGCGTGCACCTCTTGCGCGGTGCGGAACTCATCCAAGGTGGCCATCACTGTGCTCACCGCGGCCCGCTGGCGGGTGCGGCGGGGCGCGGTCTTCGACTCAGTGTTCGTCATAGTGGTCTCCGTGTGGGGCGTGGCGGTGGCCGTCATGAATGTAGTCGGTGTGATCGCCGTGGATGACCGCACGGTGCCCACAGTCGGGTCCGTGGGAGTGGCCCTCGTGGGGGCGAGTGGTCTCGTGGGGGAACGGCGCCCGGTCGGTGATCTCGATCACCTGGTCGTGCTGTCGCCAGCGCTTCAGTCCAGCAGCCAGCGGCAGGCTGAGCACGAAGCCGGCGATGGTGATCACCACGATGAGTGAGCCGGGCGGTGCGTTGAAGTAGTAGGAGCCGATGACGCCGGCGACGGCGGCGACCACGCCGAGGGCCATCGCCAGGAAGAACGACCTACGAAAACCGGTGAGTAGGTTGCCAGCGGTAGCTACCGGTACCACCATCAATGCGCTAACCATCAGCAACCCGACAGTGCGCATCGAGACGGTGACGGTGATGGCTGCCAGCACCACGATCAGCAGGTTGTAGGCCCGCACCGGCAGGCCCATCACTTTGGCGAAATCCTCATCGGTGCAGACCGCGAACAGCTGCGGCATCAAGCCAATGGTGGTGATCAGGATCACTGCGGCAAGGGTGAAGATGATCCACAGGTCGGCTTCGGTGATGGAGAGCAGCGAGCCGAACAGGAAGTTCGACAAGGTTCCGGTGCCCTGACCGACCAGGCCAGCCAGCAGGACGCCGGTGGCCAGCCCGCCGTAGAACAGGATCGCCATCGCTACGTCCGCGCTGGCCTTGCCTGACTGGCGCAGCAACTCAATGATCACCGCACCGATGATGGCCGTGGCTACCGCTACCGGCAGTGGAGCGGTGCCGGTAGCCAGGGCGAGGCCGACGCCAGCGATGGCCACATGCCCAAGGCCGTCACCCAGCAGGCTCAAGCGGCGCTGGACGATGTAGCTGCCGATGGCTGGCGAGGTGACACCGGCGAGTAGGGCGGCGATCAGGGCCCGTTGCATGAAGGCCAAGCTGAGGAACTCCATCAGCTCGCCTCGCCGATCAATCCGGTGAGCAATGGACGCTCAAGCGGCAACTGGGTTTCGTGGTAGTGCTCGGCTTCTTCCGGCGGGGCACCTACGTGCACCACCCGGCCCTCGCGCAGCACGATGCATTTGGTCAACAGCGGGGCCAGGGCGCCGGTTTCGTGCAACACCACCAACACCGTGGTGCCGGCCGCATTCAGCTCACCGATCAACTCTGCCAGGTTGTCCTGGACGCCAAGGTCGACCCCGGCGAAAGGCTCGTCCAGCATCAGCAGGTCGACCTCGCCAGCCAGGGCCCGGGCGATGAGCACCCGTTGCTGCTGGCCGCCGGAAAGCTGGGTGAAGGGGTGCCGGGCGCGATCGGCCAGGCCGACAGCTTCCAGCGCAGCGCTGATTTTGGTGCGGTCGATGGCCGAGGTGGGGGCGAAGGGACGCCGGGTGCTGAGGCGTCCGGTGGCCACCACCTCTTTGACCGTGGCCTGCTTGATGTTCACCGCGCCGCGCTGGGGCACATACCCGATGCGGCGCCAATCATTGAACTCAGTCGCGGGCAGGCCGAAAAGCTCGACCCGGCCCCCCTGGTGGGGGGTCAGGCCGAGCAGGGCTCGTACCAGCGTGGTCTTTCCGGAGCCGTTGCCGCCCATCAGGGCGGTCAACTCGCCGCGTCCGATCTCAATGGAGATCTCGCGCAGGATGGGTAGTCCACCTAGTTCGACCAGCAGCGACTCGGTGCGAATCACCGAGTCGGACTGGGTCAACTGCATTTATTGGCCTCCTGCAAAGCTTTCAGGTTCGACGCCATCACCTCGAGGTAGTTGGTGCCAGCCGAGGCCTTGGTGATGCCTTCGATCGGATCCAGCACTGCTGTCTTCAGGCCCAGATCGCCAGCGATCGACTTTGCCACGGCGTCGGACGCCAGTGTCTCGAAGAAAATCGTAGACACACCGTACTGCTTTGCCAGCTTCTGCACCTCGGCGATTCGGGCGGCGGTCGGCTCTTCGCTCGGCTCTAGCCCGGCGATGCCGATCTGCTCCAGTCCGTAGCTGTTGGCTAGGTAGGCGAAGGCAGTGTGGCTGGTCACGAACGCCTTGATGCTGCAGGTGCTCAGGCCGGTCTTGAAGCTGGCATCCAGCGCGCCCAACTCGGCCACCAGCTTGGTGGTATTCGCCGCGAAGGTGCTGGCCAGTTCGGGTTTGGTGGTGCTCAGCTTGGCGCTGATCGTCTGTGCCATGGTGACCATGTTGGCTGGGGAGAGCCAAACGTGCGGGTCGGTCGCATGGTTGGTTTCGGCTCCCGGCAGGGCTTTGAGCAGGCTGAGCCCAGCGGTGACGTCGATGGCCAGCTTCGGCGGAGTGGAAGCGATGGCGTCATCTACTGCGGCCTGGAAGCCGGCGATGTAGACCACCGCGTCGGTGGCGGCCATCTCCGCGATCTGCTTGGCAGTGAGCTCCAGGTCATGCGGCTCGGCGCCGGGCTGGGTGAGGTTTGTGACCGTCCCGGCTTCGCCAACGATGCGTTCGGTGAGGAACTGCAGCGGGTAGGCGGCCACTGTGACGGTGACCTTGCTGGTGGCACCGGTGGTGGGTGCGCTGCCGACGGAACTGCAGCCGGTTAGGGCCAGCGCCGTCGCGAACAGGGCAATCAGGGGAGTCCCTAGCTTCATCTTCATGATAACGATTATCAGCTACTTCTGGACGGCGGGTCAAACTGGCTACCATGAGCCGGTGATCTCGATCAGCAGGTTTCGCGTGGAGACCGCAGCGGCAGCCCAGTTTCGCGCGGACGCCGAAGTGGCCGTAGCCCAGTTCGCCGCCAGCGGTGGCTGCCTTGGGGCCCAACTCGTCCAGAACCTGGACGAGCCGAATCTGTGGGCCATCGTCAGCCACTGGGAGCAGGTGGGGGACTACCGCCGGGCCTTCAACGGCACCCCAGCCAAGTTGGCCCTGATTCCGCTGCTTTCGCTGGCCATCGACGAACCCAGCGCCTATGCCGAACCCGATGAGGTCGGGGAGAACCAGCCGCGCGCAACGGTAGGCTAGGTCGGGCTGCCAGCCGGGCAGCATGTCGCGACGACGAGGAGTTACTTCCATGGCCACCCGCCTCGAGAATGTCATCAGCCTGACCAAGCGCCGGGGGTTCGTCTACCCCTGTGGCGAGATCTACGGCGGCACCAAGGCGGCTTGGGATTACGGCCCCTACGGTGTGGAGCTGAAAGAGAACATCAAGCGCGCCTGGTGGCGGGCGGTGGTTCAGGGCCGTGACGATGTTGTTGGCCTGGATTCCTCGATCATCCTGCCGCGCCAGGTCTGGGTGGCTTCTGGCCACGTCGGCGTCTTCTCTGACCCGCTGACTGAGTGTCTGAAGTGCCACAAGCGCTTCCGCTCCGACCAGTTGGAAGAGAACTTCGAGTTCAAAAAGGGCCACGCGCCCGGGAGCTTGGCCGAGATCAACTGCCCCGAGTGCGGCAACCTCGGCGAGTTCACCGCGCCGCGCGACTTCAACATGATGCTGAAGACCTACCTCGGCGTGATCGAGGACGAATCGGGCCTGCACTATCTGCGTCCCGAGACCGCCCAGGGCATCTTCGTGAACTTCAAGAATGTGGAAAACACCGCCCGGCAGAAGATCCCCTTCGGCATCGGCCAGGTCGGCAAGAGCTTCCGTAACGAGATCACCCCGGGCAACTTCATCTTCCGCACTCGGGAGTTCGAGCAGATGGAGATGGAGTTCTTCGTCAAGCCCGGCACCGACGAAGAGTGGCACCAACACTGGATCGACACCCGCCAGTCCTGGTACACCGATTTGGGCCTCAAACCAGAGAACCTGCGCCTTTTCGAGCACCCCAAAGAGAAGCTGTCGCACTACTCCAAGCGGACCGTCGACATTGAGTACAACTTCGGCTTCGCCGGTGGGGATGGCTGGGGTGAGCTGGAAGGCATCGCCAACCGCACCGACTTCGACCTGGGCACCCATTCGAAGCACTCCGGCGTTGATCTGACCGTCTTCGAGCAGGCCACCGGCGAACGCTACCTGCCTTATGTCATTGAGCCAGCCGCTGGCCTAACCCGCTCGCTGATGGCCTTCCTGATTGAGGCCTACACCGAAGACGAGGCGCCCAACACCAAGGGCGGGGTGGACGTTCGCACGGTGCTGAAGCTGGATCCGCGACTCTCGCCGGTCAAGGTGGCGGTGTTGCCGCTGTCTCGCAACGCCGACCTTTCCCCGGTGGCTCGCGATCTGGCGGCCAATCTGCGCAAGTTCTGGAATGTGGAGTTCGACGACGCTCAGGCGATCGGTCGCCGGTACCGCCGCCAGGACGAGATCGGCACGCCGTTCTGTGTCACCGTCGATTTCGACACCCTCGAAGACCAGGCCGTGACCGTGCGCGAGCGCGACACCATGAGCCAGGAGCGGGTGGCCCTAGATCAGTTGCAGTCCTACTTGGCCGCTCGCCTGCCCGGCTGCTGAGGCTTAGTTCGGCAGCGCCGCGTGCTGTAAGGGCACGAAGTTGAACCGGTAGCCGGTCACCGGCTCCCGGTGCAGCCCGTGGTGTTCGCGATCGACCACCCACATCACCCCGGCGGCCGGCACCACCATGCGGCCACCGACCGAAAGCTGCTCCTCCAACTCCATGGGGATCTCGCCAGCATCAGCCGAGACCAGAATGCGGTTGAACGGTTCGCCGCGGGGCACGCCAAGGGTGTGGGGATCAGCCTGCTCGATATGGGCCCAGGTGAGGCGCTTGGGCAGATTCGCTCGGCCCATCGCCACCAGTTCTGGCTCCAGCTCGACCCCGACCACCGAACCGGTGTGTCCGGTCAGATGGGCCAGCAACGCGGTCGTCCAGCCCGAGCCGCTGCCAACGTCGAGGATTTTGTCACCGGGGTGGACGTGGAGTAGCTCCAGCATGAACTGCACCGTCCATGGCTGGGAGTTGGTGGCTCCGTGCCCGATCGGCAGCGGCTCATCGAGCTGCGCCTGGCCGCGCACATCCGCGGGGAGGTAGTCCCTCCTCGGCAACGCCGACATGGCGGCAAGAACCTGGCGGTGCTCGTGCACAGTTCCAGCCTAAACCTGCCGATCACGGTGGTGACCAGAACCTGGGGGAGGTTACGTAGACTGACCCTTCGTTGTTCAACCAGTTTTTGGAGGTGCCGGTGAGTGAGTCGCTGACGCTCAGGGCGCCCTCGGGAGGCGCAATCGAGCTCGCCTCACCATTCGTGCTGGCACCGATGGCAGGCATCACGAACGCGGCCTATCGCCAGCTTTGCCGCGAGCAGGCCGAGCGGGTGTTGGGAGGCGACGGCGCGGCCCCGGGCTTGTATGTGTCGGAGATGATCACCTCTCGTGGGGTAGCCGAACGCAACCCCAAGACTGCCGATATGTTGCGGTTCGATCCGGGGGAGACCGTCCGCTCGGTGCAGTTGTACGGAGTCGACCCACCGGTGATGGCCAAAGCCACCGAGATTCTGTGCACCGATTTCGGGGTGAATCACGTTGATTTGAACTTCGGTTGTCCGGTGCCGAAGGTGACGCGGCGGGGCGGCGGGGGAGTGCTGCCCTGGAAGCGGGATCGGCTGGGCGCCATTCTGCGGGCCACGGTTGCTGCGGCTGATCGCTATGGCGTGCCGGTGACCATGAAGACTCGGCTGGGCATCGACGCAGAGCACCTCACCTATCGTGATGCCGCCCGGATTGCCCAGGACAGCGGCTGTGCCGCGATCGCCCTGCATGGGCGCACCGTGCAGCAGGCCTACTCCGGGCAGGCCGACTGGTCGGCTATCGCCGAACTGGTCGGGGCGGTCGAGATGCCGGTGCTGGGCAATGGCGACATCTGGGAGGCCACCGACGCCGTGGCGATGATGGCGCAAACCGGCTGTGCCGGCGTGGTGATCGGCCGCGGCTGCCTGGGTCGGCCCTGGCTATTCGCCGATTTGGCTACCGCCTTCAGCGGCGGAACGCAGCGCGCGCTGCCGAGGTTGGGCGAGGTGGCCGCTATGGTCCGTCGTCACGCTGAGCTGCTCACCGAGCTGTACGGGGAGAAGCACGGGCTGACCGACCTGCGAAAGCACATGGCGTGGTATTTCAAGGGCTTCGGGCTAGGCGGTGAGTTGCGCCGCGGTCTGGCGATGGTTTCCTCGTTGGCTGAGTTGGACGCGCTACTGGCTCGCACCGCTGCCGACCAGCCTTTCCCGACCACCGAGTTGGCGTCCCCTCGTGGCCGCCAAGGGGCGCCGCGGGACCGGGTGACCGTGCCCTACGGCTGGCTGGATTCGGAAACTCTTGGCGATGACGACATCAGCGATGCCGAATGCGACGTCTCGGGCGGCTAGGCCCGAGTCAGCTGACGGCCTGAATCGCGGGCATGAGCACGATGACCGCGTAAATCACGTAGATCACCGGCGTCAGCAGCCCGAGGACGAACGCGATGAACCCCGAAGCGCGGCCACGGCCGATGATCCCGGCGATCAGGCCGACGATCATCGCCACCGTGCCAACCATGCTGGACAGCTGGAACAGTGCGGCCGGCCCGGAGGCTGAGGACATCACGGCCTCAGTGAACACGTCGGAGTCCACATCGGTGCTGCCGGTGGCGATGATGAGCTGGCCCATCACGGTCATCAGCGGCCCCATGGTGTAGGTCGCCACCGCGGCGGTGGCCACCACCAGTGCCAGTGCGATGCGTCCCAGCAGTGGGTTCTTCTTCGCCGGAGCGGCCTGCTGCGGGTATGGCTGCGGGGTGCCGTAGGGCTGGGGTGCGCCGTAAGGCTGCTGGCCGTAGGGCTGTTGCGGCTGTCCGTAAGGCGCCTGCGGAGCGCCGTAAGGCTGCTGCTGAGTGGGGTAAGGCTGCTGCTGGCCGTAAGGCTGTTGGGGGTAGCCGTACGGCGGCTGGGCCTGGTTGGGCGGGTAGCCGGGATTGGGCTGCGGAGCGCCGTAGGTCGGCGGAGTCGGGGTGGCTTCCCCGGAAGGCCCGGTGGGCGGATTCTGCGACGGCTCGGTACCCCAAGTAGACATGGACTCAGGCTAGTGGATTAGCGCCCGGGTTCAGCCCGCGGGATTAGGTAAGCCGCTGCGAAGCTCAGCGAATGCCTTCGGCCAACTGGGCGAAGGCCATCACGATGTAGGTCCACACGCCGAGCGGCGCGAGCACTCCCAAGATGATGCCGATGACGCCAAGGATTCGGCCGCGGTTGGTCGCGGTGGCCACGATGGCGGCGATCCAGGCGGCGACACCGATTGAACCTGCGATCCCGATGAGGCTGATCGGCCAGCGCATCGCATCCTCGATCTCGGCTTGACCGTAGGAGCTGGAGTAGCCGGACATCGCCAATGCTGAAATCACGTTGGTGAACAACCAGGCGCCGTAGCCGCTCAGCGCGGTGGCAATCAGAATGAAGGCCAGCGAGATCACGCCCAGGATCGGGCTGCGTGGCCGCTCGAGTGCTGGCGGCGCGCCGTAGGCAGCGGGCGGCTGGTAGGGCTGTGGGTAGCCACCGGGGGCCGGTTGCGCCCAGGGTTGCACCGCGCCCGGAGGCGGTGGGGCCGCTGGGTAGCCGCCAGCGGGCTGTTGGGGCTGCTGCGGGGCCTGGCCCCAGGGCGACTGGCCGTACTGGTCTGACATGGCTGAACCATATTCCAGTCCAGGCGTCCGCCCAAGCCCGACGAAGGGGCTGTGGGCGCGCCTAGGGAGAAAGGCGAGTGAGGAGGTCCGTCCCGGCGAACCAGAGATATCCCCCGGACGCGATGGGTACCAGGACGCCGATCACGATGGCCACCCGCGCCTGGGTGCGACCGGAGTTGCTCACCGCAGCGGCGATGGCAAGGCCCCAGCCGGTGAAACCAAGGACGCTGGCCACGATGACAGTGAGTGAAATGGCGACGATGGCAGTGGGGAAGTCGGGCACCACCACGTAAACGAAATCAAAGACGCCGGACGACACCAGGCCGAAGTACGCCAACACCACGTCGATCGTGGCCTGGGCAAGCCAAAGGGAGGTGAGCATGGTGACAGCGGCCTGGGTCACCATAACCAGACTGATCGTGCCGAGGCTCAGCCCGGTCCTGACCGATCTCGAAGTCATTGGCACCCCAACTGCTGAGAGTCGGCTGGCTGCGGGCCGGGGGGATGTGCCATAGCTGCACGATATTGCCTGGGTTGGGTACGTGAGCCGCCAGCGTGCAGGTGCCGTCCGGGGCGCTGCAACTGACAAGATTGGCTCATGGCTGATTTGCATCCGCGCACCGTCGCTTGGGCCGAAACGATGGCCGGGCATGCCGCCGATGGTGTGGTCCGGGCGCATGCTGATCCGGGCTCGGCGGTTCAACTCGGCGAGCCGGTGTTACGAGAGCAGCGCGAGGCCTGGGAGGCCGAGCACCTGAGCGGTGGCGCCACCTTGGCCATCGGTGCCGGGCAGCGGGCCATCGCCGAAGAGCCAGACCAGGAGCGCACCTGCTTCGAACGGGACCGGGACCGGATCGTCCATTCGACCGCCTTTCGCCGGCTGGCTGGCAAGACCCAGGTGGTGGTCTATCCCACCGACCATCAGCGCACCCGCTTGACTCACGCCCTCGAAGTTGCCCAGGTGGCCACGTCGATCGCTCGCGGGCTGGGGGTGAATGTGGCGCTGGCTGAGGCCATCGCGCTGGGACACGACTGTGGGCACGGCCCCGGCGGGCACGCCTCCGAGGACGCCTTCGACGCGTTCATCGAAGAGGGTTACGACCATGGCCCGTGGGGGGCCGACGTCGTGCTGACGGGGCTGAATCTGTGTGCCGAGACCTTGGACGGCATTCGCAATCACTCCTGGTCACGGCCGACGCCGGGCACGGTGGAGGGCGAGATCGTCAGCTGGGCCGACCGAATCGCCTACTGCTCCCACGACCTGGAGGACGCAGCCAGCGCTGGCATCGTCAGCACCGATGAGCTGCCGCCGATAATCGCCGAGGTGGCCGGACGGACCCGCCGGGCGCAACTGGGGGTTTTCGTCCGCTCGGTGATCGAGGCGACGGCGGCCACCGGCCAGGTGGGGATGGCGGCTGAGCCGGCCCAGGCGCTGGCCGCGCTGCGTGCCTTCAACTATGAGCGCATTTACACCCGGCCGGAATCGGTGGCCCAGTCGGTGGCGGTGATCGAGGTCTTGCGGGCCCTGGTGGAGCATTACGCCCGGCATGCCGGGTCGCTGCCGGCCGAGTTGGAGCGCACCGAGGCCACGGCCGCTGACCGGGTGCGGGCGGCGGTGACCTATGTCGGTGGCATGACCGACCGGTTCGCCTTCGAGACCGCGATTGCCCTGCTGGGGTGGGATCCGGACCGGCTGCCGCGAGGTATCGGTCGGGGTGCCTGATCCAGTTGCGTTCGACCGGGTGCTGCCAGCGGTGCCGCGCGGTGCGGTGGCCTAGACTGCGGCCGTGGCTGGACTGATCAATCCCGAGGACCTGGAGACCGTCCGCGAACGGTCTCGGATCGAGGATGTGGTCGCCACCTACCTCACCTTGCGCCGCACTGGTGGCGGTTCGCTGACTGGCCTGTGTCCTTTCCATGATGAGAAGACGCCGTCGTTTCACGTCACGCCGGCCAGGGGTTACTACCACTGCTTCGGCTGTGGTGAGGGCGGCGACGTCATCGACTTCATCCGCAAAATCAACAACGTCAGCTTCACCGAGGCGGTGGAGTATCTGGCCGACCGTTGCGGGGTGCAGTTGCGCTACACCGAGGGCGGGCCGCGGGTTGAGCCGGGGCTGCGACTACGGGTGTTGGAGGCCAACAAGCTCGCCGCGGAGTTCTTCACCGGCCAACTGATGGGCGCCGCCGGGTTACCGGGGCGCCAGTTCCTCGACGGGCGCGGTTTCGACCAGGACGCCGCGGCGACGTTCGGCATCGGGTTTGCTCCCACCGGCGGCCATGAGTTGCGCGACCATCTGCGCAACCGAGGCTTCAATGACGCCGAGTTGGTCAAATCCGGATTGATTCGCGAACAGGGCTGGGATTTCTTCCAGGGCCGGGTGCTGTGGCCGATCCGGGACGCTGGCGGCTCGGTGCTGGGCTTTGGGGCCCGCAAGATTTTCGATGATGACCGGATGCCGGCGAAGTACCTCAATACACCCGAAACCCCGGTCTACAAGAAGTCGCACGTGCTCTACGGCCTCGACCTGGCCCGCACCAATATCGCCAAGAAGAACCAGGTGGTGGTGGTCGAGGGCTACACCGACGTGATGGCCTGCCACCTATCCGGGGTGGATACTGCGGTCGCGTCCTGTGGCACGGCTTTCGGCGACGATCACGCCCGGCTGCTGCAACGCCTGCTGGGCACTGGTGAGGTGAGCGGCGGGGAAGTGATCTTCACCTTCGACGGGGACGCGGCTGGCCAGGCAGCGGCCATCAAGGTGTTCAAGGGTGACACCAACTTTGGCGCTCAGACCTATGTTGCGGTGGCCCCAGGTGGGCTTGACCCGTGTGACTTGCGGCTGGAACAGGGCGAAGCTGCGGTGCGCGAACTGGTGGCGAGCCGGGAGCCGCTGTACCGCTACGTGATGCGCAATGTGATCTCCGGCTACGACCTGGATCGGGCCGATGGGCGCCTGGCCGCGGTGCGGGCTGCGGCACCGTTGGTCAGCAGCATTCGTGACAACAGTCTGGTGCTGGGCTATATCCGTGAGCTGGCCAAGCTGATCGGAATGGATCCCGACGAGGTGCGTCGCGAGGTGAAAGCCGTCCAGGCCCAGCGGGCTCGTCATCCCGAGCCGGGCAGCGAGCCGGTGGTAGTGGACCAGGCACCGTCCCAGGCGTTGCGTCCGCCCCCGGCCAATGATCGTCGGTTGGAGGCCGAGCGGGGCACGCTGCGGCTGATCTTGCGATCGCCGGAGCTGTTTGGCCCGTCCTGGAATCAGCTCAGCATCGAAGACTTCACCGACCCGGCCTATGCCGCATTGTTCGCGGCTGTGTTGGCGGCCGAGGACGGTTCGGGCAGCTGGACGCAGCGGGTGGTAGCGGCGAACGCCGATCCGGTGATTGAGCAACTGGTGATTACCTTGGCCGTCGAGCCGGTGCTGCGGGAGGCCACCCAGGCCTATGCCGCTGAGTACAGCGCGCTGTTGCGGGTGCAGACCCTGGCTCGGCGGATCGCTGAACTGAAGTCGAAGCTGCAGCGCACTGATCCGACAGCCGATCAGGCCGCCTACAACAAGATGTTCGCCCGCCTAGTGAGCCTCGAATCCGATCGCCGTGAGCTGATTGCCCTAGCCAGCGGCCCCGCCCTGTAACTGCTCAGAATGGAACCGTCCCCAATAGGAGCAGTAGGAGCTGCTCATATTGGGGACGGTTCCATTTAGCGCAGTAGCGGTCGGGACCGTCGCGTGCCCAGCACTCCGTTGGGAGCTGATGGTCCTAGCCAGCGGTCAGCGCTGGGGCTGTGAGCCGCAGCAGGGAGGTGATGTTGTCGAAGTGTTGCCATCCACAGCCCTGCCAAACTGGCGATTCTGGGCTGTTGGCCGGGCAGGCTCGGCGCATGATCTCTAATACCGAAATTGCGCTGCTGACCGCGGCCGAGGAACGCCAATTGGCCCGCACGATTGAGGCCGGGGTGCTGGCTGAGCACCTGTTGGCCAGCGGTGAGCGTCCGCTCCGAGCCACCGAGGCTGAGTTGCGGGCCTTAGCCAGCGAAGGACGCCGAGCCTGGGAGCATTTCTGGCTGGCCAATCTGCGGCTGGTCTGGAAGCTGGCCGGGGCAGAATCCCGGCTCACTGGGCTGAATGTGGACGAGCTGTTCCAGGAGGGCTGTGTGGCCCTTGCTGGGGCATTGCAGCGCTTCGACGGTGAGCGCGGACGGTTCTCGACCTATGCCGTCACTCGGATCAGGCAGCACCTAATCGAAGTGGGCGCGGCCCGCTTCGGTGCGATGGAGCTTTCGGTGAGCCGCGCGGTGCAAGTGCGTCGCGCCCACGGCGTGCGGGCCCGGTTGGATCAGGAGTTGGGTCGCCAGACCGGTGCCGAAGAGCTGGCCGCGGAGTTGGCTCGTCCGACTGCGTGGGCCAGGGCCCTGCTGAGTCATCGAGCCCCGGTCTCGCTCGACAGCTGTGATCAGGTGGGACGGTTGGCCGACCAGATCGGTGCCGAGCCCGAGCAGCGGCTGTTCGCCTCGCAGGTGCGGGAGCTGTTGGCCCTGGTGCCCACCGACGAAGCTGAAGTGCTCCGCCGGCGCTTCGGACTCGACCACGTGGTGGCCGAAACCCGCGCGGAGGTGGCTGCGCGGCTGCGGGTGAGCCTGTCTACGGTGCGGCGGTTGGAGCAACGGGGCCTGGAACGCCTACGGCAGGTGCTAGGCAGGGACGCGGCGGCACCGGGGCTGTTGGCCGGTTGAGCCCAGTCTCGGGACCTCAGTACTCGGCCGGAGCCAACCGGGTCAGCAGGTCTTCTGGATCGTTGTCGATGCGCCGCCCAGCCTTGGACACCAGGGCCACGGCTAGTCCGATGGCGGCGAGCAGCACCAGGGCTGCGGTGGGCTCCTCGCCGATCCGGCCAACCAGAATGAGCCACACGGCCGCGCCAACCGAGGTGACCGCGAAAAAGCCGCTGAACCAGGCAAAAACCTTCAAGAACATGCCTTGACGAGGGACGCCGATGCGCGACTGATCATTGGGGTTCAGCACACTCGATTGGGCGCCGATCCCGACCCCGGTGATGATCACGGCCAAGCCGGCGATGATCGCGATCCCGATCTGTTCGGGCAGACCCTGCAGCAGGCCTTCCACCGCAGCGAAGACAACAAGTATCGGCACCAGGTAGAGCAAGGGGGCAGTCACCTTGCCCAACATGATCTTCGAAAGCGGCGCCCCTGAGGCGATCAGGTAGCGAAAGCCGGGCCCGTCGTAACCGAACACGTTGAAGCTGCCCACGACCACTGCCAGGGCGGCGAAGGCTGCGGCCTGGACGGGAATGCCAACCCCGGAGAAGGTGGAGTGAGCCACCATGATGCCCATCACCGGCGGAATGATCAGGGTCTGGATCGCCTTGGGGGAGCGGAAGAAGAAGTAGCGCCACTGTTGAGCCATGGCCGCGGTCGTCGGACCGGACGGCAGGCCTCGCAGCCCGACCGGAATCAGCGGCATCACTTCGACGACACTTCGCCGGTAGCCGCGCCCTGAGCTGTAAATGTCGCCGCGCACCCGGCGTCCCAGCGCCCACGCCCACACGACCATGGCCAGCGCGATGGTGCCGAGCACGACTGCCATTCGGGCGGCGTAGTCGGCCCAGTTACCGTCACGGGCGTCGATGATCGATTGGGCGGCCGCTCCTGGCGGCATCCAGGCGGCCACCTGGCCGACCGGGCCAGCGAGCTGGGCATTGATGGAGGCGATGGTGGTACGCAGATGCATAGCCAGCCCGTACATGCCCAGCACCATCAGCGCGGCCACTAGGGCGGCGAAGTCGCGGCCACGGCGCGAGCGCAGCGATTCGGCCAACACTGCCTGGGCGGCGCGCGAGACCGCCACGCACATCACCGTGAAGGCCACGGCGCTGCCGAGCGCCACTAGCCGGGACGGCACGGACTGACCGAAGGCGGCCACCGAGCCGGCCGCGAACAAGAAGGTGAAGGTGGCAGTGGGGGCGAGCAGGGCCCCGATCAGCAGGCCGCTCACCTGTTGCCAGGGTGTCAGCGGATACTGCTCCAGACGCCGCGGGTCGACGGTGCCGTCGGCCAGGGTCGGTTCCAAGATCGGGCCGAGCAGCCACGGCACCGACAAGGCGACGAAGGAGCCGAGCAGGAGCACATTGCCGAAGTCCGGGGCCGAGACGAAAATAGCGGTGCCGGTGCCGGCGATCAGCCCGAAAACTGTGCCGATCACCCAGCTGGTGGCGTAGTAGGAGGTGGCGCCGGGGCTGTTTCCGCGGGCGCGCGCGGCGATGATCAGTCTCAGTCGGACAAGGACGAGAGCCACGACAGCTCGCCTTCCTCAAGATCGCGACCGCCGACCAACTCGACGAACGCGTCTTGCAGGTTGCGTCCCTTTGAAATCTCGGCAATCGTGCCCTCAGCCATCACCCGGCCGTGGGCGATCACCACCACCCGGTCGCACAGCCGCTGCACCACGTCCATCACGTGACTGGCGAAGACCACGGTGCCGCCGCTATCGCGGAAGCGCTGCAGCAGGTCTTCGATCACCTGGGCGTTCACCGGATCAAGGGCGCCGAATGGCTCGTCCAACACCATCACCCGCGGATTGTGCAGCAGGGCCACGCCGAGGCCGACCCGCTTGAGCATGCCGAGGGAGAAGTCGGCGATCAGCCGATCGCGGGAGTCGTCCAGGTCGAGGACGCGCAGCAGCTCGGCTGATCGTTCAGCGATCACCGTCGGATCAAGGCCGCGTAGCAGCCCGGCGTACTGCAGCATTTCTGGTGCGGTGAGGCGCTCGAACAGCACTGGATTGTCTGGGACGAAGCCGAGTAGGGCTTTGGCTTGCAGTGGGTTGGGCCACACCTGGGCGCCGCCAACTTCGGCGGAGCCGGCGTCCGGGCGAAGCAGCCCGGTGAGCATCCGCAGGGTGGTCGACTTGCCGGCCCCATTTGGCCCGGCGATGCCATAGAAGCTGCCCTGCGGGATCTCCAGATCCACTCCATCGACCGCACGCAGCTCGCCGAAGGTCTTAACTAGCCCGACTGCGCGTACTGCCAGTGCCACGGCCGTCCTTTCCCGCCGAGTATCCCCCCAAGGCGTCCGAGGGAAAGCCTAGCCGCAGTGGTCGGCGGCGCCGCCCCCACAGTGAGCTATAGCAGCGTCGGCTGCTGGCCGAGGCTCACCTTTGGGTTGCGATCGAAGCGACTGGCGAGCAGGACGGCGAGCAAAGTGGCCGCCGCTAGGCCGAGGGTGAGCGTCTCCACGCCGACCCAACCGACCTGCTGCCAGGTCAGGGTGGCCAGGGCGCCAGCCACGGTGCTGCCGAGGTAGTAGGCGAGCAGGTAGGCGCTGGAGGCTTGGGCGTTGCCGAGATTGCGGCGGGCGGCGCGATCGACCACCCAGCCGCTGAGCAGTGAGTGCACGCCAAGGAAGGCGAAGGTGAGTAGGCCCAGCCCGCCGAACATGGTGGCCAGGGTCGGAATGGACGTGATCGCGACGCCCAGAATCAGCAGCGCAGCGCCCAGGGCAGTGGTGTGGCCGCGGCCGTCCCGCTCAGAAAGGTGGCGCAGGACGTAGGGCGCGGCGATGCCGATGGGGTAGGCCAGATACACCCAGCCGGCCGCATGACCGAGCTCGAAGGGTGGCGCCTGGAGCCGGAAGGCTGCGGCGTTATAGACCGCCACGAAGGCGCCCATGCTGGTGAAGCCCGCCAGACACAGCCAGGCCAGCACCCGGTCGAAGGGGGCGGTGATGGTGCCCAGCAGCACTTCGCGCAGTTCGGCCTTGCGGGGCTGGAAGGTGGCCGACGGCGGCAGTAACAGCCACAGGGCCAGGCCAGCGGCCAGGGTGATCAGGCTCATCGTGGTGGCGGTGGCGACCCAGCCGCCGAGCGCTGCCAGTGGGCCGGGCAGCAGCCGTCCGGTGGCCCCACCGACGGCGGTGCCAGCGATGTAGGCGGCGTTGGCGCGTCCGTGGGCTCCCGGCGGGGTTTCCTCGCGAAGGTAGGCCAATGCGGCGGCGGGGAACCAGGCCAAGGTGATGCCGAGCAGGCCGCGCAGCACCAGCAGGGCGGCCCAGCTGGGGGCGAAGGCTGCGGCCAGCCCGAACAGGCCGGAGGCGATCAGCGAGGCTCGCATCACCTGCACCCGGCCGAATCGATCGGCCAGTGGGCCGGCCATCAGCAGGCCGACGGTGATAGTGGCGGTGGTCACCGAAAGCGCCAGGGAGGACTCGGCTGGGGTGATGCCGTAGACGTCCACCAGTAGTGGCAGCAGCGGCTGGACGAAGTACATCAGGGAGAAGTTGGCCAGCCCGCCAGCCATCAGCGCCACGATCATCCGCCGGTAGGCGATCACAGCGTTTGGCACAGTGTCGGTGGCGGGCGGGTCGGTGGGCACCGCCCTAGTTTGGTGGCTGGCGTCGCGATTGCGAAGCGCCGTCCGAGATTGGGGCCGCTTCGGCTGGCAGGTGGCTCAGGTGAGCGCGCTGCGCTGCACCTGGACGAACTCGATCCGCTCGCGCCACTTGCGCTTGCCGGTCTCGTAGAGCACGCCGACGGTGGACGCGTTGATCTCGACCAGATCGGAGTAGGCAGCCGGTCGGGCCTTGCCGCCAATCAGCGGACCCTTTCGCCAGGACAAGCCGCCGTTGGTGCTGATGAAGATCCGCATATCGCGCCGGATGGTCAGGTTCCTGGTCTTGATGTAGGACGGCCCCGAGAACAGCAGGGGAGCGCCCGCACCGCTGGCTTGGAGCAGGCTGCCTTCGACGGCCATGGTCTTGACGCCGGCCATTTGGCGGTAGGAGGAGATCGAAAGGCCACCGTTGGTGGAGATGGCCGAAACCCGGTTGGTGCCGGGCTTGGTTTTGCGCTTGTCGCGGTAGCTGACCAGCAGCCGTCCGTCGCGGAGCTCGGCGATGGTGCCTTCGATGAGTTGGAGCTTGCCGGGGGAGAGCCGGTCGTAACCGATTCGCCAGGTGCTGCCACCGTCATCGCTGTAGAGCGCGTAGGTGCCGTACTTCTTGGTCTTCCCGCTGGTCACGACGTAACCCATCGGGAAGATGATTCGGCCTTTGGCCGCGCCGTATTGCAGCACGAGGCCGTGCCCGGGGCCTTGTAGGCCACCTTTCCAGCCTTTGGTGGGGCGGGTGATCTGGCCGGCGGCGAAGTTGGTCCAGGTGGCGCCGTCGTTGTAGCTGCGTTGGAGGAAGAGCCCAACGTATTTGTCTTTGGTATTGCGCAACGAGCTGAACAGCAGCACCGAGTTGGTGCCCGGGTCCCAGATTGGCACTGGGCTGGAGATGTGGTTGCGCCCGTAGTCAGCGACTAATCGCATGGGGCCCCAGTGGCAGCCGGCGTCGGTGGAGGTGCGGGCCACCAGGTCGTAGTTGCCGCGGTCGGTGACTGAGTCGTTGTCGCGGCGCTCAGCGAAGGCGATCAGCGCGCCGGAGCCGGTGCGGACGATCGCCGGAATGCGATACCACCTCTTGGTTTTGGGTGAGCTCACGAACGGGGCGGAAGTGCAGCCGGTGGCCGCTGCGGTCGCGGTGGGGCTCAGCGATGGTGCGACTGCCGGGGTGACGATGATGGCGGCTGCCGCCAGCGCGAGCGCGCTAGCTGCGGTACTGAGGGTGCGCCAGGAGGTCTTGAAGTTGTGCACAGGTCGCCTTTGGCTGAGAACGGGCCGGGCTTTCAGGCTAGGCCTGGGTGCGGCCCGGCCGACAGTCCACTCACGGAGGACTCGCGGTGGACGCGGCTCAGCGCCTGACAGCTTTGGTCTTACCGGAAGTCCTAGAGATGGTGATGTAGCCGGTTGCCCTGAAGGTGACCTTCACGGTGATCCGCTTGCCGCGGTCTTTCTTGGTCAGCTTGTAGGTGGATTTGGTGGCCTTGCTGATCTTCTTGCCACTGCGGTACCACTGGAAGGTCGGGCTGGCGTGGGCGTAGCTGGGGGTGTAGCTGGCCGTTGCGGTGAGCTTCTTGCCAACCTTCACAGTGCCGGAGATCTTGGGCTTGGCGAGGAACGACATCGAGCCCTTGCCAGTCACGCTCGTCTTCGAACTGGCCACTGATGGCCCGCCACCAGCGGTGGTGACTTTGGCCCACACAACTTGGGCGTAGTCGGAGCCGACGAGTTGGTACCACGTCTTGGTGGCGCCGCTGATAGGAGCGCTGCCTCGATACCACTGGTAGCTGAAGTTGGGGTAACCACCGGACGCGGTAACTGAGATCACATTGCCGACTGTGCTGTGCGGGCTCATCACCGACTGGACCCCGATGGCGGGGTAATTGGCTGCGGAAACAGCCGTGTCAGGGTGATCCACCTCGGCGAGGGCGGCCGCTGCATTGACGATGCCCGTACCGCACACCCCGGTGGCGCAGCCGGGTATCGGCGTGGCTGTTCGCTGGATGATTTTCGCAACTTGGGTTGGGCCAAGGTCGGCGTTGGTGGACATCAGCAGGGCGGCAGTGCCAGCGACATGGGGGGCTGCCATCGAGGTACCGAACTTCGGCATCCACGACCCGGCGACAGTCGAGACCACTTGATCGGTGCATTCCCCTGCAAGATCTTGATAACCGATGGGATACCAGGCGTAGCACGTCGAGGTGCTGTTGCCTGAGCCCCCCGGGCCTGCGACCAGCGCACTTCCGCTCGTAGCCGACGTGCCCCAGTTGCTATAGGTCGAGCGAGTTCCGCCGTTGTCTGCTGCGGTCACCACAATCACGTTCCTGCAGTTCGCCGGAGACACGTTGGTGATCGACTGATTGTCGTTTCCAGCGGACACCACAACGGTGGTGCCATGAGCGATCGCGGCATCGATGGCGCTCTGCATTTCGACGGAGCAGGATGTCTTTGCCCCGAGGGAGAGGTTCAACACGTCAAGTTGGTCGGCGTAGGGGTTGGCCGGCACGCCAGCCACTGGTTCGCCGACTGCCCAGCGAATGGCTGCGGCAACATCAGCCATGCTTCCGCCGGAGGCCGAGGTCAATGCGCGGATTGGCTGGATCTTCACCCCGGGGGCTACTCCGGTAAGGGTGCTGCCGCCATTGGCGGCGATGATGCCAGCTACGTGGGTTCCATGCGAGGACCGCGGTTGCGAAGGATCGGTGTAGAGCTGGATTCCAGGGTCGGTGGCGTCGGCGTCGCGTCCGTTACCGTCCCCGTCCCCATTGGTGGTGGACGCAGAGACGAAGTCATAGCCGGGCAGCACCGTGCCCGAGCCCACGGTGGTGCTGGTCAAAGGGACGGTGGTGACCGGTGGCACCGTGCCCGTCTCGGCCGCACCGACCTCGTTCGGCGTCGCCGAGCCTGACGGGTCGGCTTCGTTGGCTGAGCCATCATCGGTGGTGACGTAGCCGGTGGTGGTGTTGCCAACTCCGTCGGTGCTGGTCACTGTCACCGAGGTGGCAGCGGGCAGTTGTTCACTGGGCGTGCAGGTGAACTTGCCATCGTTGTCGGCGGTGAGCGCCTCACACAGTGCGTTCTCGCCGGTAACGCTGACGGCCACGATTGCGCCAGGGTCGGTGGTGCCGGTGATCGAAGTTCCGTCGCTGGGGTCGAGCACCAAACTCACGGCTGCATCAACTGTGATTGGTTCGGTGCCGGTGTTGCCCATCTCGTCGGTGGCGGTTACGTCGACGACAGTGTCGTGGGCCAGCCCTGGGCTAACGAGGCAGCTCCAACTGCCGGTTTCGGTCACGGTGACGCCATCAGCACAAAGCGGGTCGCCATCGTGCACCTTTAACGTCACGGTCGCGTCAGTGTCGACAGTGCCGGTGAAGGTCTTGCCGTCGCTGGGGCTGACTACGGTCAGGTTCACCGACGCGTTCACTCTGAGCTGGTATTCGATGGTGTTGCCCAGGGCATCGCTGGCGGTCACCGCAACTTCGGTACCGTCGGCCAGCGGCTCGCTTGGAGTGCAAAGGAAGCTGCCGTCGGCGGCCACCGTAGCGTCGGCGCAGAGGATCTCACCGTCAACGACCTTGACCTGCACAGTCGCGTCAGCGTCGGTGGTCCCAGAGATCGTGGCGCCGTTGCTGGGGCTGACTTCAAGGGACGGCGCGGCAGCGTCCACGGTGATCTGTTGAGTCTCGGTGTTGTCGAGGTCATCGGTGGCGGTGACGTCGATGACCGTGCCATCGTCGAGACTCGCAGTGGTGCAGGCCCAGGTGCCGTCGGTGGTGGCCAGGTCGTCGCAGAGAGTGTCGCCTTCGTGCACTTTCACGGTGATCGTCGCATCGGTATCAGCGGTGCCAGAGAAGGTCTTGCCGTCGCTGGGCGTTACGACGGTGAGGTGAACTGCGGCGTTGATCGTGAGCGTGGCCCAGGTGGTGTTGCCCAAGGGGTCAACGCTGGTGACCACCACTGCGGTGCCGTCGGCCAGCCTCGGACTGCGGGTGCAACTGAACTCTCCGTCGGCATCCGCGATTTTGTCGCTACATGCTGGGGTGGTGCCGACGGCGAAGCTCACAGTGGCGCCGGGGTCGGTGACGCCGGAAAGGGTCTTGCCGCTACTCGGATTCAGCACCAGCCGGACTGAACTGTCGACAGTGATGATCTTCGAGTCGTGATTGCCTTGCCCGTCCCTGGCAGTCACCGTGACCTCGCCGTCATGGGCCGGGACGGACGCGGGCGAGGACACCGTCCAAGTGCCATCGCTGACGTCGGCCAACTGGGTGGCGCCATCGGGGTAGGTGAGGGTGACGGTGGCATCGGCATCGACGGTGCCGGAATAGCTCGACCCATTACTAGGGGTCACCACGGTCAGATTGACCGACGCATTCACCTTCACAGTTGTTGATGCAGAGTTGCCGACCGGATCGGTGGTGGTGACCGTCACCTCGGCGCCGTCGGTCAGCCGTAAGGCGGGGCTGCAGGTGAATTTCCCGTCGGCGTCGGCTCGTTGGTTGTCACACACTGCAGTGGTGCCTTGGGTGAAGGTCACGGTGGCGCCTGGGTCGGTGGTGCCGGTGATCGTGTTGCCATCGCTGGGCTTGTCAACGTTGAGAGTCACTTCGGCATCGACGGTGATCGTCTCGGTGGCAGTGTTGCCCAGCGCATCGATGGCGGTGACTTCGACGACGGTGGCGTGGGCCAGACCCGGCGTAATGGTGCAGTTCCAACTGCTGGTGTCTGGCACGGTTGCGGCTACGGCCACGCCCTCGGTGCAAAGCGCGTCGCCATCTTTCACCTTCACGGTGACGATCGCGTCGGTGTCGACGGTACCGGTGAAGGTTTTGCCGTTGCTGGGGGTGTCTACCTTCAGGTTGGTCGAAGAGTTCACCACCGCCTCAGTGTTGGTGGTGACCGTCTGGGAAGCATCCGTGACCGAGGCGTAGAGCGTGGTTGTGTCGTCAGCAATGGAGTCGAGGTTGACCGACCAGTTACCGCTTTCGAGGCTGGCCTGCGTCTCCTTGGTCTTGGAATCGTCCCCACCGCTGGTGTAATTCAGCTTCACCGTCAGCCCCGGCCAGGTGGTGCCGGAGATGGTGGTGCCGCCGACCTTCCCGTTGGTCGTGTTCAGCAGCAGGGCCTTGGGCAGGAGGGCGTTGTCGGCGATGCCGGTATCGATAACCCCGACCACCACGTCAGGGGCGCCTTCGGTGTTGGCGGTGGCCCAAGCGGCGCTGGCGTTGATCTGATCGATGTTCCAGTAGTAGTCATCGCCGCCAGCTTCGGTGGGGTAGAACTTCACCGAAGCTTCGGCGTAGCGAACCCCGGCGGTCTTTTGGGCCGCCGCCGCGATCTGGTCGGCTTGCTTGCGGGTGAGCGACTTGTTCAAGGTGACGGTGGCCGCGTCCGCGCGCAGGGCTTTGGAACTGACGACCTTCGCCCCAGCCACCTTCCAGGCGGCCTTGCGGATAGCGCTCACCGCAGCGGCGGCCGGGTTGGCCGCCTTCTTGCGGAGAGCCACGATCACGGTGTCGGTGTTGGTGGAGTGAATGCGGGCCACCGAGCGGGCGTTGACCGCAGTCGCGGCCACCGGCGGCTCGCTGGGTAGGGGAGCAGCTGCTGGCACCTGCGGAATCGCAGACACGACCAAGACCACTGAGAGCACTCCGACTCCCAGCGTTGCCGCTGCCAACAGGAGCCTTTGCCGCAAGGCGTCCCCCCTAACTGTGCGCAGAGCGCAGCACCTCTATTGTTTCACATCTGTAACAGCTGCATCAGTGGGCAGCCAGCAGTCCAGTGGAAACTCGAAAGTGCTTGTCGAGGCGGGGTACGCCCTGGTCAGCTACTTGATCTTGTGCGAGGACGAAACCGCGATCCGGTAGGCGTAGCCGGCGGAGCCGAAAACGGTGACCTGAAGCGAGATCTTCTTCTTCTTGTCCTTCTTGACCAGCTTGTACTTCGACTTGGTCGCACCGCTGATGATCTTGCCGTCGCGCAGCCACTGGTAGGTGACCCGGGTGGGGCTGGGGCTCCAGGAGCCGACCTTGGCGGTGAGCTTCTTGCCAACCTTGTACTTACCCGAGATCGAGGGGTTCTTCTTCAGGCTGAAGAACTTGCTCACCTTGAGCGCGTTGGGGGCGTTCACCACGCCGGTGCCACAGGTGACGGCGGTGCAGCTGGGCATCCGGTTGGCTGAGCCGCGCATCGCCGCGGCGATCTGGGCCGGACCCCAGGACGGGTTCTTGGCCTTCAGCAGCGCAGCCACGCCAGCTACGTGCGGGGCGGCCATCGAGGTGCCCGTCATGTACCCATAGGCCGGGCCTCCAACCACGGTGGCGCCGGTGTTCACGGTCGAGAGGATGGCGCCACATTCACCGACGCTGCCGGGGCAGGCGGTGTGGACGCCCGAACCGCCGGGGGCGGCAATGGTGGCCGGCATGGCGGCGGTGCCGTAGTTGGAGTAGCTGGCCTTGCCGCCGGTGTAGGTGCTGGCGGTGACCGAGATTACGTTCTTGCAGTTGGCCGGGGAGCTGTTCGACAGCGCCACGTTGTAGTTGCCAGCGGCCACGACCATCGGGATGCGCTTGGCAGCGGCCGCATCGACGGCCTTCTGCATGGCAGCGCTGCACGGCTTCTTGTCATTGCTGCCCAGGGAGAGGTTCAGCACATCGACCGGGTTGGGGTTCAGCGGCAGCGCGGTGCCGTCGGGCTTGTAGGACTGGGAGCCAATCGCCCAGTAGATGGCGCGAATGATGTCGGGCTCGGTGCCACCGGCCCAGCCAAGGACGCGCAGCGGCTCGATCTGGGCGCCGGGGGCTACCCCGACCACGCCGGAGTCGTTGCGTACCGCGGCGATAGTGCCGGACACGTGGGTGCCATGCCAGGAGGACGGTGACAGTTGGCCGTTCGAGTCGTAGGAGTAGTCGCCTTCGTCGGTCGGGTCGGCGTCATAACCATCGCCGTCCCCGCCCAGATCAGTTCGGCCACCAGCACCCAGATAGTCGATGAAGTCGTAGCCGGCAATCACATTGCCGCCGACAACGCTGGAATATGAACCGGTCAGATCGGGGTGGGCGGTGATGCCAGTGTCGAGCACGCCGACGATCACGCCGGTGCCGGTGGTGGTGGGCCAGGCGGCGTCCGCGGCCACGCTGTACTTGCCCATGGCGGCGTTGATGCCCCAAAGGCCCTTTTCGTAGTCGGTGTCGGCGGGGTGGAAGGTCGTGGCCTGGTCAGCGTCCTTGACGCCGCGCACCCGGGAGACCTGGGCTTCGATGCTGGCGGCCTCGGCGGTGCTGAGGTCGGCGTCGAGGGTGACCGCGACGATGGTCTTGGTTACTGGCTCTACCGAAGTGACCGAGGCGCCCGCGACCGCCTCGGCGATTTCGGCAACGGCGGCTTCAGCCGAAGCTTTCGGGTTCTGCTGCGACTGGTCGAAGGTGACCAGGATCGTCCGGGTGGTGTCTTTGATCCTGCTGGGAGTGGTCGGCTCGGGAAGCGGAGCGATGTCAGTGGGGGCGGCCTGGGCCGGAATGGCACTGAACGCCAATCCTGCTGCTGCCACGAAAACTGCTACCGACCATTTCTTCATTGGTGACCCTCACCGTTAGCAGGACGGACGACGCTAATGCGCTCCGTTGTGCAGCCTACTGGTAAAAGCAAGCCGAGTTGGCGACCCAGGAGTTGATTGGACTCAGAGCTGGGCGGCGATGCGGAGCAAAAGACCGCTGAGGTTGTTGCCTAGAACGGTGACGGTAGCGACGGTCACGGCCGCGATCAGGGCGACCATGATGCCGTACTCAATCGCGGTGGCGCCGCGCTCACTCTTCGCAATGACGGTGCCGAGGACCTTGGCTGGCAGGCTCCCCATGGTGGTCTCCTAGGGTCGGGGGGTTGGACACGGGTGCGGGTTCGGTTGGTGCGCTGCAAATATTCGCTTAATCTCAACGCCGGTGTCAAAGGATTTGGCGGACATTCTCAAATACGCGCGTTGGGTCACCCGTTAGGGGACCTGAAAACAAGGGTAATGAGCGCGGTGAGGTCACCCGGAAGGGGACTATTCGGTCTTAGTGGGTGAATCGTGACCCATTCTGGGGACGCTCCATTTGAGTTAACAAAGAGCCGCCCGGCCACGGTGGCGCCGGGGTGTCCGCAAGTCGGCAAGGTGTCGTACCGGCCGGGCTGGCCGGCGAGGAGTCGCCAGCGAGCCGGGCCGAAGTGCTCAGAGAATGCACACAGCCAGGTCACATCTGGCGGTAGGCAAATTCGGCTTCAAAAACGAACAGTGCTCTCGAAGGTCTAGCCGTAATTGCCTGGCGGCGGCGGCCATATTTGGTTCGGGTTGGGGGCCGCGATATTCGGGCTCCAACCAGGAGTGATTTGCGCCGCCGCCGCTTCAGCGGCTTCCTCGGCGGCGACCTCTTCAGAGTCGTAGCGCTCAGCGGTCAGCTGCTCGCTCACCTCACCGCTGCGGTGCGGGCGCAGCAGCAGCCAAAGGCCAGTCACCAGGCCGACCAGGAACAGCGGCTCGCCAAGGCTCGAATCGCCCAGGGCCCCCCAACTGGACGGATCGGTCTGGGTTCCCGTCCCACGGGAGGCCGTTGGCCCTAGTTGATTGAGCGCGGGCGGACGCCCGAGAGTGGCGAGCAGCAAGATCAAGGCGATCATCGATGCGGTAACCCAGATTGCTGGGCCCCAAGGAGGTCGGCTTGCGGCTCGGCTGGGCACAGTTGAGAGCCTACGTAGCCGCCCAAGAGCCACCGACTGCTGGCGCTAGGGAGGTGGCGGCGGAGCGTTCGGCGGCGGGGGAGCGTTCGGTGGCCAGGTGGGGGGCATTACCGTCCAGGGGCCGTAGTCGGGTTCGGCGGCCTCTTCGGCAGCTTCCTCAGCGGCGACCTCTTCGGAGTCGTAGTGCTCATCGGTCAGCTGCTCGCTCGCCTCACCGGCACCCCGCGGGCGGAGCATCAGCCACAGGCCGGTCACCAGCCCGGCCACGTACAGCGGCTCGCCGAGCAGTATGTCGCCCAGGCTGCTCCAGGTCGTCGGGTCCAGCTGGGTTCCGGCTGCTCGGGTTAGCGCAGTGAAGGCGACAGCGGTGGCAGCCAAGAGGGAGTTGGCCATGAACAGCAACACCCGGGTTGACTGTGGGTATCTTGCTGAGGAGGTGTAGGTGACCTGGGCTTCGGTGACCATGCGCCACGCAAGGCCGAAGATGACCAGCGCCGCCGGGGCCACCGCCAGCACCGCGCTGATCGGATCGGAGAGGGCATCTCGGTGCGGGTAGAGCAGGGTCAGCAGCAGCACGGTTAAAACGCCAGTTGCTCGGTTGCGATCAAATTGGCGCCGGGCCAACTGCACTGCGGTGGCAATAAGCGCCACGGCAGCCGCGACGAGTCCCATGGCGGCCGCGGAACGGTCCAGAAGGAAGCTGTACCCGCCGATTCGTCCTGTCACTGCCACCAGGGTCACTACGCCGTAGGAGCCGAACATCACCGCCTCAGTGAGGCGGTCGCGGGCGGCAAATCGCCAGGCCCCGATCAAGGCGAGCAGCGCAGTGCCGCCACGCCAGTACAGGTCGAGGTTTCCTTGGGAAATGGCCAGGGACACGGGGTTGAGGATGTCGGCCAAAGCAGTCAGGTTGAAGCTGGATGCGGCGACTGCAAGGACGCTGATTGGTAGGCCAAGGACGAGGAAGCCCGGCACGATAGCGGCGAATGCGTACACCCAGTGACTCCAGGCCTCGGGCAGATCGGCAGGGTCTGGCGGGCGCCGCAACTTCGCCTGTCGCAGCAGGATCGCGACAACTCCGGCAACCAGCAGAAGCGTGACCAGGCTTGCGGACAGGCCGCCCGGTGTTGGTGGCGAATCGCTGAAGGCGCTGAGCACCAGCGACACTGTCAAAGCGGCCACCGAGATGCCGAAGACCGTCCAGAACAGGCCGCGGCTAACTGGCCGGTCAGCAATCGCCTGCGCTCCGGTGACCACGATCTGGGCTGGGGCAAACCCGGCCACCATGAGGGCCGGGAGGGTGAGAATGCTCAGCATCGAGATTGCGCCCTCGATAGTCATCACCCGGAAATCCATTCCGACTGCCAGTTGTCCCGGGAACAGCCACGGCGCGACGAGCGCCGCGATCAGCAACCCGAGCACCGTCGGGAATTCCCACCACGAAGGGACGCGGAAGGATCGGACAATAATGAAAATGGCAAGCGCCAACAGGGCTGCGGCGGTGAGGGCCAGTTGCGGCGGGTTCGTCGCGGCGAAGGCGTAGAAGGAGAAGGACCCCATCGCCGCTAGCGTCAGAATCCCAATTCGAACCCACCACGGTGCGCGGATGGTGGCGGTGATCGCCAGCGCGAAGGACAACACCACCGCGGTGATCATCACCGGGACGGCCAAGCTTGGCATCGTCATCCCGGTGTCATTCGAACCGTAGATCAGTCCATCAACTTGGCGCAGCCACCCAGACCCCAGGGTGAGGATCATTAGCAGCATGAAGGCTCCGGCGGACACCCAACCCACTGAGCGCAGGCCGTGGGGCCATTCGTTCGGCCTCGGGCGTCCCTCAGCCACCGGGGTCACGAAGGTGGTCTTTAGGACATCACGCCCAGCCTCAACAACTTCGGTCAGTGCCGAGTTCACGGCAACACCCCCAAGCTGATCCCCTGTGGGCCGTAGACCAATATGCCGCCGCGATCTGCGCTTAGGTAGGCCGCGCTTTCCAGCACACCAACCGAGACCGGCCACTCTTTGAGCTGCCGACCGGTTTCGTCCAGCAGGATCACTCGGTCGCTCGCGAGCAGCAACACCCGGTCCCCGCCGCCAGCGCCGGCAAAGGTCCGGCCTCCGCCCCAAACCCAGTCGGTGGCACCAGTGGCCGGGTTCAGGCTGGTGGTGACGGTATTGCCGCGGGCCACTACCCGTCCGTCCATGGCGAAGAGCTCTTTCGCGGAGGATGTATCGCGTACCCGCCACACGCGGTGGCCATCGGTGAGCGAATAGGCGTTCAGCCAATTCGACCCGGCCTCCCTGGTGACCACCACCGGATCAGACCCTTTGCTGATGGTGAGCACGCTCGCTGGCTCCACTGCTGCAGACCATCGCTGAACCCCGTTGATGTCGTAACAGGTCAGCGCCCCAGCTTGGTCGGCGGCGACCACCCGATCACCGCTGACTTCAAGCCCAACTCGAATTTCCGACCCGGGCCGATGGGACCAGACTTCGGCGCCGGAGGCCAGATCGTAAGCGGTTACCGAGCCGTCCAAGGTAGCGACGACAGCATTGCCTGCCAGCCGAACTGGGGCCACGATGGCGACGTCGTGCAGAGCCGATTGCCATAGCCAACGCCCGTTGCTGTCGTAGGCGACCAACTGCCGGCTGGTGTTGGCAACTAACGTTCGGTCATCGAAGGCAGCCGACGTGGTGCTGTTTTGGCCGGGCCGCGCTCGCCAGGTGATCTGGACCGGTTCCGCCCTCAGGTTGAGCCCCAGCACGTCACCCCAGATGCCCTGAACCAGCACGGCAGTGCCGTCAGGACGGGCGGTTGGCGGATTCAACGGTGACACCTGGATGATGCCCTTCCCGATCTCGTTGATCGTGTGACGGCTGAACTGGAGCCGTTCCGCACTTGACCAGTCGAACTCAGCCGGGGCGGCGACGGTGAACTCTTCGGCAGCGGTGGTTGCCTGCCAAGAGCCGCGGGCGTTGGCGAACGCCACCATGCCGAGCCCTGGGCACCAGGTCTTTGCCGTGGGTGGGTCTTCGGTATCGCCAATAGTGAGTTGCCGGTTGATCACCAGGCAACGGCGGGCGAGCCCATCACGAGTGGTTGGGCTGGAAGCGGTGTAGACGGCGTGGTAGCTAGTGGTGACGTCTTTGCCGGTGGCCGGAAGGTTCCACACCGTGCCATCGGAGACCCAGGTGCGACCCGCAGCCATCGTTGAGGCGAGCTCGAGCAGGCCGGGGTAGAAGATGCGTGAACTGCCGGCTCCGTCCATCTCGACAGTGGCTCGCACCTCGCCGGAGCCGATGGTGAAGAAGTCGTCCGCGCGACCAGTCGCCTGGCCGGCAGTGTTGGTGACCACGGTGCTCAGCCGGGCGGCCGGTGTAGCTGCCCAGTCGAGTTGCCCGAGGGTCAGTGAGGTGGCGAAATGCAGGGGGCCCGCTTGGGCCAGCGAGGCGGACTCGTCGACTGCCCATTCACTGGCCCGGGTATCGGTGCCGTTGGTGAACCGAACCCGGAATCCGTCGGCGGGGAGGTAGGCCGCTGGGCCGGACTCGGTGAGGGCGGGAGGCTGCCCAAGAGTCGCGCTCAAGATGAACAGCACCACCGTGAGCGCGCCAACCCACAAGCCCGGTCGAGGGGGCCGTCGATTCGCAGCGCGGTTCGGCACAGTCGCAGCCTACTTAGCTGACCAACTAGTACACAGGCACCAGCACTGCGCGTAAGTGCTGCCTTCCCAAGCGCTTCTGAGGCGCCGCGAGACCGCCGATGGTGGACGAAACCTCGGCTCACAGGTCAGGATTAGCGGGTGATTTTCGGGCAAGTCGACCAACTGCGCATCCGCGATGCCGAGCTAAGTGACGCGGCGGCAGTGCTGCGCATGCTCAATGAGCTGGATGAAGAGACCAGATTCATGATGCTTGAGCCCGGCGAGCGCGGCCTCGATGTGGCCCGGTTCGCTGGTTGGCTGGCCGACCTGCGGCTGCGCAGCGACTGCTACCTGGTGGCTGGTGAAGGCTCGGAGGTGGTGGGCTTCGCCCATGCCGAGCGTGGCCTCTACCGCCGCAACAAACACAGCGCCGAAGTGGTGATGGGCCTACTGCCCCGAGCCCGCGGACGGGGTGTGGGCACCAAGTTGTTGGCCGCCATTGATGAGTGGGCCGCCCGCGTCGGGGTCACCCGATTGGAGTTGACGGTGATGGCGCACAATCTGCCCGCCATCGGGCTGTACTCCAAGCGCGGCTATGCCGCTGAAGGCGTGCGCCGCCATTCCCTGGTCGTGGACGGCCAGCCCGTCGACGAGCTGGTGATGGCCAAGATCACCGAGTAACCCCGATCTGCTTCACCCCTTATCGGCGCCACTTTCTCCACCCTTTGGGAAGCCCGCGGTCGCGGTGCGTCCGGGCAGCATCGGCGGCCTAAACTACGCGGCGTAGTAGAGAGAGGACCTACGCCTTGCGCACGCGAATGCTGTCCGGCAATGAAGCGGTTGCCCTCGGAGCTTGGGAGGCCGCGGTTGCGGTCGGCTGTGGCTATCCGGGCACCCCGTCCACCGAGATCCTGGAGGCCCTGGCCACCCAGCCTGAGGTCTACACCGAATGGTCGGTGAACGAAAAAGTTGCCCTCGAAGTCGGCGTCGGTGCCTCCCTTGCCGGCGGACGCGCCCTGGTGACGATGAAGCACGTCGGCGTGAACGTGGCCGCCGATCCGCTGTTCACCGCCAGCTATCTGGGCGTGCGGGCTGGGCTGGTGGTGATCACCGCCGATGACCCCGAGATGCACTCCTCCCAAAACGAGCAGGACAACCGCAACTACGCGATCGCGGCCAAAGTGCCGATGCTGGAACCGTCCGACTCTGAAGAGGCCCGGCAGTTCACCAAGCTGGCCTTCGAGTTGTCCGAGGCCTACGACACTCCGGTCTTCCTGCGAATGACCACCCGGTTGTCGCATTCCAAGAGCCTGATCGCGCCCTTCCCCGACGGTGGGCCGGTGCGTGGTGAGGCACCAATCAAGCCTGGTTTCGTCTCCGACCCGGGCAAGTACGTGATGATTCCCGGCAACGCCCGCAAGCGGCGTCTGGTGGTGGAGCAGCGCATGCAGCGGCTGACCGCCGACGCAGCCACCCACCCGGCCAACCGGATCGAATGGCCCACCGGTGAACCGGACGCTGGCGCGAAGGCGCCGGTCGGCATCATCACCTCCGGCATTCCCTACACCTATGTGCGCGAAGTCGACGAGGACGTCCCGGTGCTCAAGCTTGGCCTGGTGCATCCGTTGTCACCGGAACTGATCAAGGGCTTCGCCGAGAAGGTCGAAACCCTCTATGTCGTCGAAGAACTCGACGCGGTGATCGAAACTCAGCTGAAGGCGTGGGGCATCGCCTGCATCGGCAAGGACGCGTTCCCGGCCATCGGCGAGTTCACCCCAGCGATCGTGGCCGCTGGCCTCGGGCTGGGGGAGGCGCCAGCGGTGGTCGAGCCATCATTCGCGGTGCCGCCGCGGTGGCCAGGCTTGTGCGCTGGTTGCCCGCACGATCATGTGTTCAACGAGTTGCGGCGCTTGGGCATGATCGTCTCCGGCGATATCGGCTGCTACTCGCTCGGCGTCCTGCCGCCGTACAACGCGATGGACACCCTGCTCGATATGGGCGCCTCGATCACCATGGCCCAGGGCATGGACATCGTGGCCCCAGCCGAACAGCGCGGCAAAATCGCCGCGGTGATCGGCGATTCAACCTTCGCCCACTCCGGCATCACCGGCCTGTTGAACGCGGTGTGGAACAAACGCGACGGGCTCTACATCGTCCTCGACAACGGCACCACCGCCATGACCGGCATGCAACCCAACCCGATGAGCGGGGAACGGATGGGCCGCGAAGATTCCTTCAGCGTCGACTACGAACTGCTGGCCAGGTCGTTCGGCATCCCGGCCGAAAACATCGGCATGGTGGACGCCTACGACATCGGCGGCATCTCGAACGCAATCGAGACCCTCGCCGAGCGCCACGGCGTGCGGCTGCTGGTGGTGCTCGGCCTGTGCCTGATTGAAGGCCAGAAGCTGAAGCGCCTGGACAAGCTGGACGACAAGAAGTCGGCCCGCCGAGAACTGATCTACCTCAACCCGGTGGGCGGCAAGAAATGAGCGGCGTGTTCAACGTCTTGATGGTCGGCGTCGGCGGCCAGGGCATCGTGTTGGCCTCCGACGTCCTGGCTGAAGCGGCCGCACTGGCCGGGATGGATGTGAAGAAGAGCGAGATCCACGGCATGTCGCGCCGCGGCGGGCCGGTCTTCAGCCACGTCCGCTTCGGTGAGCGGGTGTATTCAGCGGTGATCGATCACGGCCAGGCCGATGTGGTCTTGGCGATGGAGCCGATGGAGTTGGTGCGCTGGTCGCGGTGGGCGCGTCCCGGTGCGGCGGCCTGCTACCTCGCCGAACCGATTTTGCCGGTCGGGTTGAGCGAGTACCCCGACGGGCTGGAAGCCGAAATCAGCCGACTGTTCGGTCGGGTCGTCCGGGTGGAACTGAGCGCCATTCGGCGCAGCGTGCCACTGAAGGTGCGCAACACCGCCCTGCTTGGGGCGACTTCGGTCTTCTTCGATCTGGGCCCCGAATATCTCCAGCAGGCGCTCAAAGCGCTCTCGCCACGGGGCAGCTACGAAGCCAACCAGGCAGCCTTCGACCTCGGTCGCGAGCTAGCCACCGCGCAATTGATGGAGGCCGCTGATGTGGAGTGAGGACGTCCAGACTCTCGCGGTTGCTGAGCTGCGCGAACTTCAGTTGCAGCGGCTGCAAGCCCTGGTGGCGCTGGTCTATGACAAGGTGCCGTTCTACCGCGACCGGCTGGATGAGGCTGGGGTGGCTCCAACAGAGGTGACCAGCCTGGACGTGCTGGCCAAACTCCCGCTGACTAGCAAATACGACATGCGGGAGGTGTTTCCGTTCGGGTTGTTCGCCTCGCCCCAGGCCGACATCGTCGAGGTGCACATGTCTTCGGGCACCACCGGAAAGCCGGTCGTCGGGGCCTATACCCGCGGCGATCTGGACATCTGGGGCGAGGTGATGGCCCGCACCCTCGACGCCGGCGGGGTGACCAGTGACGACATCGTCCAGGTGGCCTACGGCTATGGGCTGTTCACCGGCGGATTGGGTGGCCACTACGGCGGCACCACGCTGGGCGCGATGACGCTACCGATGAGCTCCGGCAACACCTTCCGTCAGCTCAACACGATGACTGACTTCGGCACCAGCGCGCTGCTGTGCACGCCGTCCTATGCGCTGTTCATCGCCGAGTACGCCCGTGAACAGGGCCTGGACGTGGCCGCCGGACCGCTGCGAATGGGCTTCTTCGGGGCTGAGCCGTGGAGCGAAGAGATGCGCGCCGATATCGAGGCCAAACTCGGCATCAAGGCCTACGACATCTATGGCCTCACCGAACTGATCGGGCCTGGGGTGGCCGCCGAATGCACCGAACAGAACGGTTTGCACGTCTTCGAGGATCACTTCTACCCCGAGATCATCGACTCCGAAACTGGTGAGGTGCTGCCCGCCGGGCAGGTGGGGGAGTTGGTGCTGACCACGCTGACCCGCACCGGCACCCCGGTGTTGCGCTACCGCACTCGCGACATCACCTACCTGATCGATGAGCCCTGTGCCTGCGGGCGCAGTTCGCGGCGGATTCATCGGTTGATGGGACGCAACGACGACATGCTGATCATTCGGGGCGTCAACGTCTTCCCCCAGCAGGTCGAAGAGGTGTTGCTGCGCGTCGAAGGCGTCGAGCCGTATTACCAAATCGTGGTCGACCGGGAAGGGGTGCTCGACACTCTCGAGGTGGAGGTCGAGATGGCCGAGGCTTTGTTCTCCGATGAGGTGAAGGTGATTCTGGCCCTGGAGCGCAAGATCGAGCACGAGCTGAAGCTCGCCCTCGGCATTCAGGCGTTGGTCAAACTGGTCAACCCCAAGACCATTGAACGCAGTGAAGGTAAGGCCAAACGGATCGTCGACCGGCGAACTGTGACCGCGGGCGCGTGAGGAGATGGCGATGATCCTGAAGCAGGTTTCGGTGTTCCTGGAAAGCCGCAAAGGCAAGCTGGCCCCAGTGATTCGGCACCTCGGTGAACGCGGCATCAACCTGCGGGCACTGATGTTGGCCGAGACCGACCGGTTCGGCATTCTGCGGTTCATCCCCGATGATGCCGACGCGGCCCTGGTGGCGGTTCATGAGCTCGGCAACACCGCCCGAATCTCTGAGGTGATCGGCGTCGAGGTAGCGGATCGTCCCGGTGGCTTGGCCGACATTCTGGCGATCTTCGACGACTCCGAGGTGAGCGTCGAATACCTCTACGCCGAGTTGGCCTCTGGTGGTGGCCAAGCACTACTCGTGCTCAAGCTCGACCCGATCGAGCGGGCCCTGGAATTGCTAGCCGCCGCCGGGTTGCCCCAGTCCTGACTATTTGGCTGACCGCTGCTCCCATTGGGGACGCTGCTCATATTGGCATATTGGGGACGGTTCCGTTATGAGCAGTTCCAACTGCGCATAACGGAACCGTCCCCAATATGAGCAGTTCACACTCACCGGAACCGTCCCCATGAGCGGCTCACCGGGGACGGTTCCTCCGGACGGCTCGCGGGGACGGTTCCTCCGCGCGGCTCACGGGCAGGGGGAGCTCGTGCGCGATATTCGTCGCTGGCTGGTGGGCGTCGACGGGTTCACCTGTGGGGTGTGCGTTTCTTGCTGTTTGAGGCGCCTTTCTGGCCGGTCGTAGCGACAACTTTCGAACACGGGGTCTCGCGGGTTCAGTTTCGGCCTGCTCCAGGCACCAAAAACGCACATCAAGCTTCCGGGACACCGGGTCAACCACCTGGTGGCCATCTCGTCTTTGTCGCGCCCAGAGCCACCGTCAGGCAAACCTGACATATGATGACGCTGCGCCACCGGGCGCGCCAGCACAGGAGGCAGCAGATGCGGATCGCAGTAACCGCCATGACCGACGAGGGCTTGGCCGCCCCCGTCGCCCAGCATTTCGGGCACGCCCCGTATTTCGTGGTGCTCGACGTTGATGCGGCTGAGGTGTCCAGTGTGGAAAGCCTGGCCAATCCCTTCCTGGAAGGCCATCAGCCCGGCGAGATTCCGCAGTTCATCAGCGAACAGCGCGCCGAGGTGATGCTCAGCGGTGGCATGGGTGGACGGGCGATCCAGTTCTTTGAGCAGTTCGGCATCGCGACGGCCACTGGCGCGGCGGGCACGGTAGCTCAAGCCGTGACCGACTACCTGGACGGTCGAGTGCTCGGAGCCAAGCCGTGCGCCGACAGTGAGGCTCACGGGCACGGCTGAGTCCTAGCCGGCGGTTCGCCCCTTGCCGGGGCCATGCCCGCACGGACACTGGCTTGGGTCATGGGACGGGCAATCGCAGTCGCGCCGCTGACACCCGCCGCGGGCCAGATGCCCCCAGCGCTCATGCGCCGACTGCCGGCTGACGCCCAATGCCGAGCCGATCTGGGCCCAGCTGAGGCCGGCCTCGCGCGCGCTGGTTACGGCGGCGTCCAAGTCATTTTCGGCCTGACGCAGCGATGCTGAAGCGTTGGAGAGGCCACTGAGTGCCGCATTCTCGGTCATCTCCGCCCCTCCCGCGGTCGTCGCTGCGAAGATCATACGGTGCGGCGCTCAACGTCCGCTGAAGCGGGGGAGGCGCTTCTCCGTCCAGGCGGCGGCGGCCTCCTTGGCGTCGCGACTGGCCCAGATCTCGGCGTAGCGCTGGTCGAGTTCGTCCGGCTCGGCCCAGCCATTCAGCACCCGCTTGTTGTAGGCCAGCGTGAGCGGGGCGAAGGTGGCGATTTCGGCTGCCCAAGCCAAGGCGGACGCCAAATCTCCCTGGCGATCAGCCAGGCCAGCGGCCAGTGCTGCCTCGGCATCGAACGTCTCCGCAGCCAGTAACAGACGCCGAGCTACCCCATGCCCAGCGATGTCGGCCAGGGTCCGGATGGTCCAGGCGTCGGTGGCCAGCGCATTGCGGGGCGTCGGCACCGCGAACTGAGCCGCCGCGGACGCCACCCGAAGGTCGCAGGCGATTGCCAGTTGGGCACCGCCACCAATGGCCGGTCCGTTGACGGCGGCAATCAGCGGCACTGGCAACTGGGCCAGGCCGTGCAGCATGCCATAGAGGGCATCAATGAACGCCTGCCCGTACACCTCACTGAGGTCGGCTCCGGAGCAGAACGAACTGCCCTCGCCGGTAACCACGATGGCTCGCACGCCTGCGTCGGCCGCATCGGCCGCGGCCTCGCGAATCGCGTCGCACAGCTCGATGTTGAGCGCGTTGCGCCGCTCGGGCCGATTCAGGGTGAGTAGGGCGACGTCGCCGGTGCGGGTGGCGATCAGGCAGTCAGGCATGCGGCGAACCTAGTCGGACTTGCCTTTCATAGCCAGCCACAACTCAGTCACCTGGGTTCCCATTTTGTCAGGGTGGCCTGACGTAAGGTGGGGATCGACGGGTGCTGACGAGCTAG
Source organism: Propionibacteriaceae bacterium UBA6122 (assembly GCA_002428365.1). Classification (GTDB taxonomy): domain Bacteria; phylum Actinomycetota; class Actinomycetes; order Propionibacteriales; family Propionibacteriaceae; genus Propionicimonas. Next base: position 70,991 of record DIVW01000026.1, on the reverse strand, counting down.
CGGAGGTTGAGCATGGGACTGGATTTTGTGGCGGTCGACGTCGAAACCGCCAATTCCTTTCGAGGCTCGATCTGTCAGGTCGGAGTTGTGTTGGTGAACGACGGCCAGATTGCCGCCGAATGGAGCAGAATGCTCCAACCACCCTCCGGGCACGCCTGGGTCGATTTTGACCGTGGCCAAGTGCATGGCTTCACCACCGAACTACTTCTGCGTCAGCAGAGCTTCGATCACGTCTGGCCCCAAGTGCTAGCCAAGATCGCTGGCCAGGTACTGGTCGCCCACAACGCCTCGTTTGACGTGAACGCGTTGCAGGAAGCGTCAGCGGCAGGCGGGTTCGGCGAACTCGACTTCGACTACGCCTGCTCGCTAGTACTGGCCCGCCGCCATCTGGAACTGCCCGCCCACACTCTGGACGTTGTTGCCGCCGAATGTGGGGTTGGTCTTGACCACCACCATGACGCGTTGGCCGACGCCCGGGCCGCAGCAGAAATCACGATCACCCTGGCTAAGCGGGTGGCTGCGACCAATGTGGCTGAACTGCTGGCCGCGTCCGGAGTGAGTCTCGGGCACAGCGGTGGTGGCCTAACTCGGCCTTGCCGGGCGCTCACCACCGTCCCGGTGGTGCGGGTCGACTTGGAGCCGCGACTGTTCTAGGGCGGTGGCTCCTGGAAGGGCGTCGTTGTGTCGCGGACGGTGACATCGTCGTCCAGATCGGGGTGAGGGTCAGTGTTCGGCGTCGGCTGGCGTCGGAAGCGCTGAAACAGCGAGCCCGCCGCGTAAAGACCGATCGCCAGCACCACGATGGTGGCCCCTGGTGGCAGGTCGTGCCAATAGGTGATGCTGAGGCCGACGACGCTCACGGCGGCGCCGATCGCGCTGGCGATCGCCATGGTGCTCGAAAAGGACTTGGTTATGGTCTGAGCGATGGCGACGGGGACGATCATCAACGCCGAGACCAAGAGCAGCCCGACTACGCGCATCGACACGGTGACCGTAAGGGCGGCGAGGGCGGCCAGTACCGATGCAAATAGCTGCACTGGTAGTCCACTGGCCTTGGCAAACTCCTCGTCGTGGCTCACCGCGAACAGAGGACCACGTAGTCCAAAGCTCACCGTGAGCACCAACCCAGCTAGCGCGGTCGTCCACAACAAATCCGACACGGAAACAGTGGCAATAGACCCGAACAGGTAGGTCATCAGGCTGGCGCTGGTGCCGCCAGCTATCTTGATCAGCAGGACGCCGCCAGCGATACCGCCATAGAACAGAATGGCCATCGCGACGTCGCCGGTGATTCGTCCTTTGGCTCTGACCCATTCAATGCCGACCGCACCGAGCACGGCCACTGCTACTGCTCCGGGTAAGGCGAGGGCTTCAGGGGTTGCCAACCCGGCAAGCGCGCCCGCAAGCCAGCCAGCCGCCACGCCGGTGAGGGCGATGTGGCCAATGCCATCGCCCAGCAAAGCCAAGCGTCGCTGAACCAGATAGGTGCCGATTATCGGGGCGGTGGCCCCGACCAACAACGCCGCGAGTAGGGCGCGCTGCATCAGCGCCGAACCAAGGAGTTCGATCATTCCTGGTCTCCGATCGCCAGACCGAGGCGGTCTCGCCAACGGCGGGGCCCGGCATGCGGATGGCCATGAACGTGCCCGGGCAGGGCATGGGCGGCGCGCGCGGGTGGCGGTGGCCCATCGTGGACCACCCGCCCGTGGCGCAGCACGATGGCACGATCGATGAGGCCCTCAAAAGGTTCGGTCTCGTGCAATACCACCACCACTGCGGTACCGGCGCGTCGCATCACGTCGATGGTGTCGACGAGAGTCTCCACAGTGCTCAGGTCGATCCCTGAAGTCGGCTCGTCGAGGAAAAGTAGATCGGGTTCTCTGATGAGTGCTCGGGCGATCAGTACCCGTTGCTGCTGGCCACCAGACATCTGCTGCACTGGCTGGGAGGCCCGATCAGCCATGCCCATGACCTCCAGGGCCGCGATTGCCTGGCGTCTAGAGCCGGTGCGTAGCCGTCCTGCGGAGAGCATTCCGGCCCGCACCACCTCGCAGGCGGTGGTGGGAATGCCGGTGCTGGCCGGCATTCGTTGTGGCACGTAGCCGATGCGCGACCAATCAGTGCCAACACCCAATGGGCTCCCGAAAGCGGAAACGGTGCCCGAACTCATCGGAATCACGCCCAGAGCCGCACGTACCATCGTCGACTTGCCGGACCCGTTGGCGCCCAGCAAGGCCACGACCTCGCCGGGATCGACGTCAAATGTGACCCCGAAGAGGATCTGTTGGCCGCTGAGGACAACGCCTACTTCCTCGGCCCGGAAGACTGGGCCGAGGAAGTCGCGAGCCTTTGCTGGCTGGGAGTCAGGAACAGCCAAGGCCATCACGCAGCGCGACCAGGTTTGCCGCAGACAGACTGAGGTAATCCTGACCGTCCTTAGCTGCAACCAAAGTGGAAAGGACCTGGGTCTTGAGCTTGAGTTCACCCGCAAGCACTTCGGCAATCTTCGGGCTGGAAGTGTTGGCGAAGAAGATCGTGGACGAACCAGCGCCCTTAGCCACCTTGCTGACCTCGGCGAGGCGGGCAGGCGATGGCTCGGTGTCTTCGTCGAAGCCAGAGATGCCCACCTGGGTCAGACCGTACTGGTCAGTGACGTAGCCAAATGCTGGGTGGGTGATGATGACGGTCTTCTCTTTGCACGAGGCAAGGCCTGCCTTGTATTCAGCATCCAGCTTGGTGAACTTGTCGTTCAGTGCGGCGGCGTTTGCCTCGTAGGTGGCCTTGCCTGTTGGGTCGAGCGTGCCTAGCTGAGTGGATACTGCGGTGACCAGTTTGGGCATGGTCGCTGGGTTGAGCCACATGTGGGCATCGATTCCGCTGGCCTCGTGGCCTTCTTCCGTGGCTTCGTGCTCAGCCTCTTCGGCCGCGTCGTCGTGGGCAACTGCTGGCCGGGTGGGTATCACCGTAGCGAGGTCGATCGTTGCTGCGGGTTTTGCTTCGGCTACGGCTTCGTCAACGGAGACGGCCAGTGACTCGACGTAGATCACCAAGCCGGTCTTGCCGATCTGGTCGGTCTGGGCCGGTGAGAGTTCGTAGCCGTGGGCACCGGCGCCGGCCGGGACGATCTGGCCGACCTCGACTCGGTCGCCGCCTACCTGGCTGGCGACCCAAGCCAGGGGATAGACCTCACCGAGCACGGTCACTTTGGTGGTTGACGAGCCGGAGGCGCTGGGGTTGGCGGGTGCAGAGCTGCACCCAGTAGTGGCGAGCGCGAAGGCGGCCGCGAGGCTGAGTCCTACAGAGAGCTTCTTCATAGCCGCAGACTGCATGATTATGAGAATCATTGTCAAATGGGCAACCGGGGTCCGCGGACTCCAGATCCTTGGAGTAATGCCCATGCCCCCGGGGGTATAAGATCGGCGCCGAAAGGAGCAACGTGTCAGCAACTCCCGCCAAGCCCCGCGTCCTGGTTTTCACCACCCCGACTTGTTCGTGGTGTCACCGACTCAAGGCCTACCTGCGTGAACGTCAGGTGCAGTTCCGTGAAGTCGACGTGAGCCGCGATCGCCACGCTGCCGCTGATCTGGTTCGCAAAACCGGACAGATGGGGGTGCCGGTGATCGAGATCAACGGCCGCGCCATCGTGGGCTTCGACAAGCCACGCATCGATGCGATGCTGGGGCTTCGTTCGCGCTGACTGCTATCGAAAGGAAGACTTCTATGAGTGAAACCGTGCAACCCCTCGGCCCCCGAGTTCTGCTGGAGATCCCCGAGGAAGAGGCCGTAACCGCGAGTGGCCTGGTCATTCCCGACACGGCCCGGTCGCGCCAGCAGCGCGGCGTTGTGGTGGCCATCGGTGATGACGAAGAGCTGATCAAGGTCAAGGTGGGCGATTTGGTGCTCTTCCCGCAGTACTCGGGCACCTCGATCACTTTGGAGAGGCGCGACTACCTGCTGATCGACGCCACCGAACTGCTGGCCGTCATCCGTCCGGCCTGAAAGACCTTGCTGACCGCCCTTTAGGGAGCACCATGACCACCTCTGAAACCTCCGAAGCCCGCAGCCTGGCCTACCTGCCGGTCGGCGCGTTCGCCATGGTGATGGGCCTTGCCGGGCTCGCCGTCGCTTGGCGGGCCGCTGGCAGCCTGTGGGGCTTCGGGCCTGCGGTTGGCCAGGGCTTGGCAGTGCTTGCGGCAGTGATGTTCGTGGCAGTGGCCATTGGCTACCTGCTCAAGGCGGTGCGGCACCCCACTCACGCTCGCTCCGATTGGGTTCACCCAGTCAAGGTGGCCTTCACCGCCACCATCTCGGTGTCGCTGTTGGTGTTGGCCGTGGCCTTTCAGGGTTGGCTGCCTGAGGTGGCCGCAGTGATCTGGTGGGGTGGGGCGCTGGCCCAGTTCGCGATCACGCTTTGGGTAGTGCGCACCTGGATTGCTGATGCAGCCCTTGAGCAGATTCACATTCATCCAGCCTGGTTCATTCCGGCGGTTGGCAACCTGATCGCACCAATAGCCGGTGTTGGCCTGGCCCCGTTGGCGGTGACCTGGTACTTCTTCGGGGTTGGGGCGATCTACTTCCTTGGGCTGTTCCCGATAGTGCTTTCGCGGCTGTTCACCGCCGGCACGTTGCCGCCCCGACTGGCACCAACCTTGGCGATCCTGATTGCACCGCCCTCGGTTGGTGCGCTGGCCTGGGTGAGCATGGGTGGCAGCTGGGACGATGCGCTGGTCAAGGTGCTGCTCGGGGTGGCGGTGTTCCAGGTCATCTTGCTGCTGGTGCAAGCCCCTGCGTTGCGTTCAATCCCATTCGCGATGAGCTCGTGGGCCTACTCGTTCCCGCTGGCGGCTGTCACTGTTGCGTTGATCGCCTCCACCGCGGGCGGTGGCTTGCGCTATGACTGGCTGGCTATGGCCCTGTTGGCGCTTACTACCGTGGCTGTCGCGGTGCTGTTTGGACTCACAGTGCAGGCAGCAGCGCGCGGCCAGATCTGTCGTCCCGAGTAGGTATCTAGCTGGGAATCGCGGATCAGCGGCCCTGGTTCTCGATGGCTAAGCGCGGCACGGTGGTCCGGTCGGGGTAGAAACCAGACTTGTCGGCGTAGAAAGCCCGGATCACGTCCATGTCGGTCTTCGGGTCGCCGGTGATGTTGAAGGTGAGGCCCAACCCGGTGGTCATCGTGGTGCGGTCAACGTAGCCGAGGGTGATCGGCAGGCCGGAGAGCTGGGCAATGCGGTAGAAACCCGACTTCCATTGCTTCCGCGCGCTGCGGGTGCCTTCCGGGGTGATCGCGATCGAGAAAGAGCCCTTCTTCTGCAGTTCGAGCACCTCATCGACGATGCGGCCGGGGTTGTCCCGGTTCACCGGAATGCCACCCAGGGCCCGCATGATCGGCCCGCGCCAGCTGGTGAACAGCGTGTGCTTGCCAAGCCACTTGACCGAGACCCCCGACTGCCAGCAGATCGCCAGCATGAGCACGAAATCCCAGTTGGACGTGTGCGGAGCGCCGATGAGGATTCGCGGAACATCGGGCTGCGGATCGTTGCGCAGCGTCCAGCGACTGAAGCGCCAGAAGATGGCGGCTATGCCTTTTCGGATCACTCGATGAGCCTAGCTGGGTATTCGACTGGATTGGGACACCTGAAGAGCTGCGGCTACTTCAGGGTGACCTTCTGCACCTGGTCAGTGCTGGGGTCGGCCACATAGGCCACAAACTTGCCCGGCTGAAGGCACAGCGAGCCAGCCGCGCCGCCGAGACTGAAGGTCTGGCTGGTGCCCTTGGCGAAGTCCTTCACGTAGACGCTGTTTGCCGAGGAGATGAAGAGTCGATGCTTGGACGAATCCACCGCGATGTTTGTGGCCAGGGAAGCCGGAATGCTCTGGATTCGGGTGAGGGAGAACTCGTTGTAGGCGGTCACCTCGAGCTCGGTGAGCACAAAGACGGTGTGGCTCGCCGAATCAAGCGCAACTGAGGTAGGCGCACCTTCGGTGGCGATCTGGCCGCGTCGGGTGAGGGTGGCCGTGTTGAAGATGGTCAGCGACTTGCCAGTGCTGCTCGCCACGAAGAGGCGTTGCCGGCTGGCATCGAAGGCCAGGTCGCTCGGCTTGGCGAGGGTCTTGATCGTCGAGGTGGTCTTGGCCGTCGCGGTATCGACCACGTAGATCTTGTTGGCCGCGCCATCGGCGACGAAGAGGCGGTGGTTGGCCGGATCGGCGGCCACCGCGATCGGCTTGCCAGCCACGTTGATGGTCTGGAGCGGTTGGAGTGACTTGGAGTTCAGGACGGTGACGTCGCCGCTGCCAGCGTTAGCGGTATACAGGCGGCCCTGGTTGGCGTCGAAGGCGATGTCCATCGGTTGGTGACCGAAACCGACGGTGGCTGCCGCGGCCGGTGCCGGTGCCGCGACGGTGTTGGTCACGGCCGGCCTTCCCATGCTGGCGGCCACGGCCGCCGCTATCCCGACCACGGTCAGGACCAGTGCCAAGATGCCGAGCCCGACCACCACCGTCTTCAGCCAGCCGGGACGTTGCCGAACCGTCTTGGCTGTGGCGATGGCCTGGAGGTTCGGTGCAGTCGGTCGGCTCGGGGGCGGCACCGGGGAGGGATGATTGAGCGGCGGGCCAACGTTGGGCTGGCTCACCTGGCCAATTGCGATCAACTGGGCGACAGCGGGGCCGTCCAGCAGGGTGGTTCGAGTCTGTTTGGCCAGCTTCCTTGCCTCGGCGGTGAACTCACCAGAGCTGATCACCACGCCCCAGGTGGCTCGATGGGCGGCGACCAGGGCAGGCAGCTCACGCACCACCTGTACGTCAACTTCGGCGGCGCGCCACTGCTGGCAAAGGATGACGATTCGTTCCCCGGCGCGGGCGAGGATCAAGTCGTTGCTGTGGGGGATCGGCAGCACTTCATAGCCCTGCGCGCGGTACGCCTGGCCGATCTGCTGCTCGAACTGGCGCCAGTTGAGTTGGCGCAGCCAGTCGAGGCCGTCGGCGCTGGCCGGATACGGCGGCGCCGGCGGTTCGATGGGGCTGGCCAATCCAGTGCCATTGGCCGATGCCCCGGTGAAAAAATCAGTCATGGGGGGAATCACAATCAAGCGGGTGCTTGGACCATAACTAACTGACGGCGGGGATATCAGTCCTCGTCCGGGGACATATTGGCCCGGCTCTCAGGCCAGCAGAGCGTCGATTCGCTTGGCCAGTACCGGTTCGGTCTGGGCGCCGACGATGCGTTCGACGGTGGCGCCGTTGCGCATCATCACCAGGGTCGGAATGCTCTGGGCATCGAAGCGGGCCGAGGCGCGCCGATTGTTGTCAACGTTGACCTTCACCACCTTGATGCGCCCGGCATAACGCACGCTGAGGCGCTCCAGCACCGGGGCGACCATGCGGCAGGGCCCGCACCACGGGGCCCACAGGTCGATCAACACAAGCACGTTGGTCTTCAGAGCGGCGTCAAGATCGGCGTCCTCGACATTCACCAGCCACGGAAGCGGCTGGTGGCAGGACGCGCACTGCGGCCGTCCGGCAGAGGCCACCGGGACGCGGTTCTTGGTGCTGCAACTGGGGCAGGTGGTGATGGAGCTCATGCCGGAATTTTACTCTGTGCCTGACGCGACCCCTTGCGTTACGATACTTAACGACATATCGCAATATGGCGTAGGAGGTCGGGATGCGAAACGCGGGAGCGAGACCAGGGCAGCCAGAGTTGCCAGCGGATGCCTTCGATTACCTGGATTGTGTGGAGTCGGCCGAGCCGATCGGTGAGGTCGCTGAGCCTTCAGCTTGGCTCGGGGTGGCGTTCTCGGGCATGCCCACCTGGGTGACCAACCTTCGCCGCGCTGCACTGCGTCCGGGGGAGTGGGCGGTGGTGGACAGCTCCAAAGAGGTGCTGCACATGGTGCAACCGACCTCAATCGGCACCGCGACGATCCTGGCGCGCACGATTGATGGGCGGCGGCGCCTAACCACCGGAATCAGATTCGCTCCCGGTGCGGGTCGATGGGTCTGGGCGGTGATCGGCCCGATTCATCGCCGAAGCGCTCGTCGGGTCGTAGCCGGGGTCGAGATCAGGGCTGCCGGGGCGGCTTGATCTCCAGCTTCGGGTACCTGGGCTTCCACATGTGCTGGTAGATGTCGTTGATCGGGTTGGTCAACGGACGTCGGGCCAGACCCTGGTCTTGGGCGGTTTGGGCGACGGCCTTGGCCACGGTGGCCGCGACCAGGCGCAGGTCGGCCATCGACGGCAGTAATGATGCCCCGGGGCGGTACTCGTTCATCAAGCCAGCCAAGGCATCAGCAGCGGCGTAGATCATGCCAGGGCTGACCCGTTTTGCCTGGACAACCGAGACTCCAAGCCCTAGTCCGGGGAAGATCAGCGCGTTGTTGGCCTGGGCGATGGTGTGATAGACCTCGCCGTGTTTGATCGTGCCGAAGGGGCTGCCGGTGGCAATCAGAGCGAGCCCGTCGGTCCATTCCAGGATGTCGCCGGGGTGGGCCTCGCAGCGGCTGGTCGGGTTCGACAGCGGCATGATGATCGGACGCTCGCAGTGCTTGGCCATCTCACGCACGACCTCTTCGGTGAAGGCGCCGTGCTGGGCGGAGGTGCCAATGAGGATCGTGGGCCGCACCTGCCGGACGGCCTCGATCAGGCTGATTCGCTGCGGATCGGCCACGTCCCAGTCGGCCATCTCCGCGCGGGAGCGAGCGTAGGGGAGCTGGAAATCTCTGACGCCAGGGTTGTCGGCAACGATCAGGCCCTTCGAGTTGAAGGCCCAGAATTGTTGATAGGCCTGATCGGCGGGCAGTCCCATGCGGCCCATGGCCTCCCGAATCAGGTCGGCAACGCCGGCCCCGGCAGTACCAGCGCCATAGATCAGTACCCGGTGTTCGGGTAGCCGGGTGCCGGTGAGCCGGACGGCGGCCAGTACTGCGGCCAGCACCACTGCGGCGGTGCCTTGAATGTCGTCATTGAAGGTGGAGATCTCGTCGCTGTAGCGATTGAGGATGCGGTGGGCGTTGGCCGCGCCGAAGTCCTCCCAATGCAGCAGGGCGTTGGGGAACAGTTTGTTGACCGTGTTGACGAACAACTCGATGAACTCGTCGTAGCGCTCGCCGCGTACCCGCGCATGCCGCTCGCCCAGGTAGAGGTCGCTGTTCAGCAGGCCGAGGTTGTCGGTACCAACGTCGAGCACCACCGGGATGGCCCTCCGGGGGTGGATTCCGGCGGCTGCGGTGTAGACGCTGAGCTTGCCGACCGCGATCTGGAAACCGCCGACCCCCTGATCGCCGATGCCCAGGATGCCTTCGGAGTCGGTCACGACGACCAGGTCGACGTCGTCGGCGTCCAGTTCGAAATCGCGAAGGGATTGTTCGACCAAGTCAGGGTGGTCGATGGAGAGGAAGACGCCCCGGGCGCCGGTGTACTCGTGGCTGAACCGCTCGATCGCCTCCCCGATGGTTGGGGTGTAGATGATCGGCAGCATTTCTTCCAGGTGCTCGCTCAGCAGCCGGTAGAACAGCACCTCGTTGCGGTCACGCAGTTGGGCCAAGTAAATGAACTTCGACAGCGGCGAAGGCGAGCGGCTGTACTGGGCGTAGGTACGCCGCAGCTGTTCTTCGATGGTGGTGACCCGGCTGGGCAGCAGGCCGGACAATCCCAGCGCCTCGCGCTCTTCGATGGTGAAGGCCGTGCCGCGGTTCGCCATCGGATGGACCAGAATCAGCCGGCCCCGTGCGCTGATCTCCAGCACCCCATCTCGAACGGTGGTGTCCAGCTGGAAATCTGCTTGCTTCATGGCTCCACTTCCTTGGGTGCGGCCGGGGCGACGTTGCTCCGCGGCCGATGCTATGCACGCTACCACCGGGCAAACTTGCCGATGGCCGTTTGGCGCCTGAGCTACGATAGTTAACGACATATCGCAATATGACTCGTGAGAGAGGTTCGCAATGTCACATACTCATGGAGCAGGGTTCGTCGCAGACCCGACGGTGTTCCTACGCAAGCTGGCCGATTGGGGCTTCAACGGCGTAGGGCCCGGCAGCTTTGGCCCGCAGACTCGCGTCCGGCGCGGTGATACCCGCGCGGCGATTCTGAAGGTGCTGGCCGAAAAGCCGATGCACGGCTACCAGATCATTCAGGAGCTCAGCCAGCGTAGTGGGGGAGCTTGGCGTCCCAGCGCCGGTTCGGTGTATCCGACCCTGCAGCTGCTGGCCGATGAAGGCCTGATCGAGGCCACCGAAACCGGAGGCAAGAAGGTGTTCGCCCTCACTGACGCCGGCAAGGCTGCGGTTGCCGAACTCGCTGAGGAGACCCCGCCGTGGGATGTAGCTGCGGCCGTAGGCGATTTGAATGGCGTGTTCGCGCTGCGCGATTCCGGGGCCAGGCTGGCCTCTGCGGTGATGCAGGTGGGTCGTTCAGGAGAGAAGGAGAAGATCGAGGCTGCGGTGGAGATTCTGAATGCCACCCGCAAGCAGATCTATTCGCTGCTCGCCCAGGACTGAGCGTCGATGAATCCTGCGAAACTGCAGGCCCGCTACCGACGCATCGTCACCTTCTTCGGCCTGGTCACCGCCAGCTTCATCTATTGGGAGATCGTGCTGCCCAAGCTGGGGTTGGTGGCCTGGTCGAACCGGACGCGGCTGGCGCGCAATCGGAAGGCCGCCACCCGTTTTCGGGCGATGGCGATCGGTATGGGCGGGCTGATGATCAAGGTCGGCCAGTTCCTTTCCGCCCGCCTGGACGTGTTGCCAGCCGAGATCACCGACGAGCTGGCCGGGCTGCAGGACGAAGTGCCGCCAGCCAGGTTCGCCGACGTCCGCGACAAGGCTGAAGCCGAGTTTGGCCGTCCGCTGAGCGAGGTGTTCGCCAGTTTTGAAGCTGAGCCGTTGGCGGCGGCCTCGCTCGGTCAGGCGCACCGGGCGGTGCTGCTGGCCGAAGATGCTGCCGATACTGGCTTCGCCGAAGTGGTGGTGAAGGTGCAGCGTCCCTATATCGAAGAGATCGTGGCCACCGACCTGGCCGCGTTGCGCCGGGTGGGCCGCTGGTTGACTCGCTACAAGCCGGTGAGTAAGCGGGCCGATGTGCCCGCGCTGGTGGAGGAGTTCGCACACACCACGCTGGCCGAGATCGACTATGTGGCCGAGGCGGGCAACGCCGGGCATTTCGCCGAAGTCTTCGGTGAGGACGCCAGCATCCGGGTGCCTCAGGTGGCTTGGGAACACACCACCCAGCGGGTGTTGACGCTGGAGGACGTGACCGCGATCAGGATCGGCGACTACGAGGCGATCACTGCGGCCGGCATCGATCGTGGCGAGGTGGCGCACAAGTTGGTGGCGACCTACCTGCAGCAAATCTTTGAAGATGGGGTGTTCCACGCCGATCCGCACCCGGGCAACTTGTTCGTGGCGCCGGTGGGTGAACCGGGAGAGTTCCAGCTCACCTTCATCGACTTCGGCATGGTGGGACGGGTGGCTGACAACCTGCGCGACGGGTTGCGGGAGGCCATGTTGGCGATCGCCCTGCAGGACGCGTCCCGGTTGGTCGCGGCCTTCCAGGAGCTGGACGTGCTGCTGCCCACCGCCGATGTGCGGCTGTTGGAGTTGGCCGCAGCTCAGGTCTTCGACCGCTTCGGTGGCATGACCATGGGCGATCTGCGCGACATCAGCCATGAGGAGATGCTGAGCTTCGGGCTGCAGTTCCGCGACCTGATGGTGAGCATGCCGTTCCAGCTGCCGGAGAACCTGCTGTTGTTGGGCCGCAGCATCGCGATGCTCTCGGGCATGTGTACCGGGCTTGATCCGCAATTCAACTTGTGGGTGGCGCTGGCGCCGTATTCGGCCAAGCTGATCTCCGGCGAGGGTGGTGGGACGGACTGGGACACCATCAAGAGCGAAGGCACCAAAGTGGTGCAAACGCTGATTGCGCTCCCGGCTAGGGCTGATCGGGTGCTGACTTCCGCTGAGCGCGGCGAGTTGTCCGTCCGGACGCCACTGCTCGACCTACGGGTGCGCCAACTGAATCGCACCATGAATCGGCTGGCTTATGCGGTGGTGTTCGTCGGTCTGGTGCTGGCCGGCGCGATGCTGTTTGCGACCTCGCCGGTGCTCGGGCAGGTGCTGCTAGGCGTCTCAGCGTTGCCGCTGCTCGCGGTGCTGCTTGGTGGCAGGGGGCATGGCGGCCCCTGAGTTCAGTCGGAGCCCAGCGCGTCAGCAAACACTGCCAACGCGTTTGCGCTCATGAATTCGCAGGCCTGATCGGGGCTCAGCCCGCCCACTCCGGTCAGCCAGACGTACGGCTCGATGCCAGCCACCGAGCGCAGGCGAAGGGCCAACTGGTGCAGATCGAGCTCGGGTCGTTGCGCGGCCAGCGGTGACAGGGCGGATTCAAACCAGGTGACCGCCCGACCGCTCCGCAGTGTTGGCTGTGCGGCGCCAGGTACCAGAGAGGCGCGCAGGGCCGCGCGAAGCTGCGGCTCCCAGCGGCGCAGGAAGGTCAGGTGCGCGTCCAGAGCCTGCGCTAGCCGCGCCGCCGGATCGGCGGGCGCGTCCGCAGGCAGCAAAGTCGCCAGACCGGTTTCGGGTAGGGCGGCGTGCAGCAGGGCCTGCTGGTCGGGGAAGTAGCGGTAGGCGGTCGTTCGCGAGATGCCAGCCGCCTCGGCCACCTGCGCTACCGATGGATCCGCCCCGCTCTGCAGCAGCGTCTGCAGTGCTTGAATCAGGGCCTCGCGGGTGCGGGCCTTCTGGCGGGTGCGTCCAGTGGAGTCGTTGTACCCATTGGCTGTGACATCCATGGGCAATATGGTACTCGCATACCACGATGGTATGCACGTACCACAAGGAGGCTTGCTGTGACTGATCCGATCGTCAACAATGCCGAGCTCTACCGGGTGCTCTTCGAGAATGAGCGGGTGCGGGTGCTGGAGTACCTCGACCAGCCGGGGGATCAGACCCAACCGCATTCCCACCCTGACAGCGTCATGGTCACGCTGAGTTCTTTTCGTCGGCGTCTTCGGTCGGCCACCAATGAGGTCGAGGTCGAGCTGCCAGCTTTCCAAGCTCGGTGGCTTGATGCCCAGGAGCACTCCGGCACCAACATCGGCCTCACCCCAACCCACTCGATCTTCGTCGAGCTGAAAGAGCCGCGCGTCGACAGCGGCGCTGGCGGACGGCTTGGGCCGGTGGCCTCTTAGCCGCGCTGGTCGTCCGGCTTGAAGGCTGCGGCATGGCCGGGGTATTGGGCGGGTCGCGGCCAAAGCGAGAACAGTGCTCGATATTCTGCGGCCACGCAGGCAAAGGAGCTGGATGTGGCTGGCTACACCGTTATCGATTTGGAGACGACCGGGCTGTTTCCAAAGCAGCACGACCGGATTGTAGAAATCGGGGTCGTCTACGTCTCCGATGGCGGTCAGATTGAGGGGGAGTGGGCCACGCTGGTGAACCCTGAGCGAGATGTTGGCCCTACTCATATTCACGGCCTCACGGCTCGCGACGTGATCGAAGCGCCGCTGTTTGCCGAGATTGCACCGCATGTCTTGCGATCAGTTGCCGGACGAACGATTGTCGCGCACAACTCCCGCTTCGATACCAGCTTCCTGGCCGCCGAGTTCGCGCGCGCTGGCGTCCCGATTGGTGTGCTGCCGCTCCCGTCCCTGTGCACGATGGAGTTGGCGCCGCAGTTTTACGCGGCGCGCTCGCGACGCCTGGTGGACTGCTGTTCGGCCGCGGGGGTTCAGCTCGACAACGCACACTCGGCTCTCGGGGACGCTCGGGCGACCGCGCAGTTGCTGGGGTCGTTCATCGCGCGGTGCGGTCGCCCCGAGCCTTGGTGGACCACGAACGCGCACTGTGCTGGCTACCCCTGGCCGGTCCACAACGGGCAGCCACCTGAGGCCCGAATGGTGCAGCGGACGGCAGCGCGCGAGCGCCGCCCGGATGCGTGGCTCGACGGCATTGTGGCGAGAATGCCCAGAGTCGCCGATGTGGCGGCGGATTCTTACCTGGAGGTGTTGGGGCGAGCGCTAGTGGATCAGCACCTCTCACTGCATGAGGAGCAGTCGCTAGTTGGGGTGGCGGCTGACCTTGGACTGAGCCGGGAACAGGTCAATGAGCTGCACGGACGCTACCTGGATGCCATGGGCGCGGTGGCGCTGGCGGATGGTGTCGTGACGGCGGAGGAACGCCGCGACTTGGAGCGAGTGGCGGCCTGCCTTGGGCTCGGTGGTGAGGCGTTGGCTAGGTCTTTGACTCCTGGTCTGCGGACGATACCGGGCCCGGCCGTCCAAGAAATCAAGCTGGTGGCTGGCGACCGAGTGGTAATCACCGGAGACACCAAGCGCTCCCGGGAGGACTGGATTGACGCCCTGTCTGATGCGGGGCTGGAACATGGCGGCGTCACCAAGAAGACCAAAGTAGTGGTGGCCTCCGACCCGGATTCCCTTTCGGGTAAGGCCGAGAAGGCTAGGGCGTATGGGCTGCCGGTCATCACCGAAAGTGCGTTCGAGCGGATCTTTGAACAGTACTGCCGTGAAAGCGATGGGTAGCGGGGCTGGGTGCCTGCTCTGCCCGGTTCTTGAAACGAGAATTGATTAGTCGGGCGGGGGCTCCTAGGCGCCGGTATTGTGTCGGCGGCGATCCGGGGCTGGGGGAGTGGCGCGTGTTGGAGTTTGAACTTACTGCCGACGATTTGGTCGCGTACAACCTGCATGGTTTCCGGACGGCTCCAGCGATGAAACAGCAACGCGAGGTCTATCGAATCTGGATGAGCCTCCTCGCCTTTGTAGCGCTGGCCTTGCCGTCGGCGATGGTGGGCCTGGTGATCGAGGGTCTGGTGATCGGCACTGTGGTCGCACTGATCCTCTGGCTCTTGTGGCCCGAGCTTTGGCTCTGGGTGACCAAGCGAAGCGCGATGCACCTGGCCAAAACGGGCGGGCTCGGCGTCCCGGGGCCTTGTCGGTTGTGGTTCGACGAGGATGGCGTCCACGACGCGACGCCCGCTGGCACTTCCAGCGTGGGATGGCAGGAAGTCGACCGCATTGAGCAGGACTCCGACCACGCCTTTATCTTCGTAGGGCCAGCTGAGGCCTACGTGATTCCCAAGCGGATCGGGGAAGGTCCGGTGCGCGAGTTCCTGGACGAGGTTCGCTTGCGAATTCCGCAGCCGGCCAGCTAGCCGGGGTGCCCCATTCGCTCATGGTGGGCATGCACTGGCTAACTTGGCTTGAAGGCGATCCCCGCCGAGCGTCCCGGTGAGGTGCCGTTGGCGGTCACTGACGGTAAACCTCGCGACGATGCCCGATGGTCACCACGACGATCAGCAGCACGCCGTCTTCGATGGTGTAGATGATGCGGTAATCGCCCACCCGGACTCGAAAGCCGGGACGGCCCTGCAGTGCCTTGGCGTTCGGCGGGCGGGGGTCGTGGGCGAGCAGGGCGATGGCACCCTGGATGCGTCCGCGCTCTTGGGGATGGATCTCCTCCAGCCCGCGGACGGCCGCCGGTCGCAGTTCGACGAGGTAGCTCATACCCAGCCGAGGTCGGCCCGCACCTTGGCCCAAGGGATGTTCAGGCCTTCCTCGGCTATGGCTTCATCGAAGGCCTCTGCGTCTTCGGCTTCTTCGAGGGCATCGAGCAGCCGCTCGTATTCTTCGGGGCTGATGAGCACCGCCGCCCGATGTCCACGGCGTTCAATGAACACCGGGCCATCGGAGGAGCGCTTGATCGCTTCGGCAAGGTTTTGGCGGGCGTCCGCGACGCTCATGCTGCTGGCCATGGAGTAAATGTACAGAGGTAGGCGCGCGATGTACATCATCGAGCTCGATGCTAGCATTGCTGTCAGGAGGTGGTCGCGGTGAGCACCCTGACGATCAGGCAACTCGACGAGCGCACGCATGCGGGATTGCGCGGGCGCGCGGCGAAGCACGGACGCTCGGTGGAGGCCGAGGTGCGGGCGATTCTGCGAGCTGCGGTCGATACTCCCGAAGAGAACTTCCTTATGGCACTGCGTGGCGCGGTGGCCGAGGTCGGCGGCGTAGATCTCGTGCTACCTGAGCGCACGGATTTGTCGCGAGAAGTGGACCTGGGGTGATCGTCGCTGACACGAATGTGGTGTCGGAGTTCATGAAAGACGCGCCTGACTCCCAGGTGCTCGCCTGGGCGTCCGCGCTTGGGGCGGCCGAACTCACGATCTGTGTGGTGACCGTTGAGGAGATCGAGTTTGGTCTTGGCAGGTTGCCTGCGGGCAAGCGAAGGCGAGGCCTGGAGACTCGTTGGCGCAAGCTTGTGGAGGCCTTCGACGAAGCGATCGTCGTCTATGACGTGCCGGCCGCTCAGCAGGCGGCGCGGGTCCTGGCGGAGGCTGTCGCAGGAGGCCATCCGGTGGGGCTGGCCGACGCCCAAATCGCTGGCATTTGCCTGGCTGGGGGGTACCAGTTGGCCACCCGTAATGTGCGCGACTTCGAGGTAGCTGCCGGGCTTGAACTGGTCGACCCATTCGCGTGATCGAATCGGTCTCGTTGATACGCAGGATCGCCCTGGGCCTTGCCGGTATGGCTGGACGGGTCTACACCTGAGAGCATGCCAGCACCGCGCGTCACCCCCACCGTTCACCTCAGCGCCGGGCGGTTGAGCGCAGAGCTGACGTTTACCGGGGCGCTGCGGCGCTTCGATGTTGATGGTCTTTCGCTCCTGCAATACCCGGCCAGCGAGCTGGAGCCCGGAGTTGGCGGGCTGTGGGTGCGCCGTCTGCGACCGGACGGGACGGCCGACGTCCAGCCGCTCACCGGGCCCAATTCGGGCTCGCGCGTCGTGGTCGATGCCAGCGGCGCGACGATCTTCGGGAGCGCTGATGGGCTGGAGTGGGCGCTGCGCCTGGCGCCGTCGGCCGCTGAGACCGCCTGGTTCTGGCACCTCGCCGTGCGCAACACCAGGCCCGAACCGGTCACCCTGGACGCGGTCTGGGCCGCCGATGTGGCGCTCAAGCCCTACGCGGGCGTCCGCATCAACGAGTACTACGTGGCCCAATATCTCGATCTCACCCCGGTCGAGACGCCGCAGGGCAGCGCGGTGGCCATCCGACAGAACCTGCCGGGGGAGCGCCAGCCCTGGGCGTTGCTGGGCTCCACCACCTCGACCGCGGGTTGGGCGACCGATGCGATTCAACTGCTTGGACGCAGCGCCGACGGTCTGCCCTCCTTGGTCGGCCTCGGCCGCCACGACTTGCCAAGCGAGCGCCGCCAGCACGAACACACCTTGGCCGCCTTAGCCAGCACCGCTGCGCAGGTAGCTCCTGGAGCAGTCTGGACGACCGGCTTCTTTGGCATCCTGCGCGCCGACCATCCTGAAGCGACCGGTCCCGCGGACGCGAGCCTGGCCGCGGTGGCTCTCGCGCTGCCCGAAGCAGCCGCCCCGGTGCTATCGCCGTCGGGCGGCCAGGCGCACTCAGCCTCGTTGTTCACCAGTGCCCCCGCCCTTGCGGTGAACGACCTCTCCCTGGCCGACCTCGCCCGGCTCGCCGGACCTGGCGCGCGACTGCTTGAGGAGGGCGAGGGTGGCTGGTGGTCCTTCGTCAGCGACGCGGGGGAAGCCTTCACCTCCGGCCACAAGGAGCGGGGTGTCCTGCGTCCGCACGGCCACGTCCTGCGGACGCCCACCGCGCCTACCCCCAGCACTGACGCCCTGACCAGCACGGTCTATCTCGCCGGCCTGTTTGCCTCCCAGGTGACCCAAGGCCATGTGGCGCGGGTCAATCTGATCTCCGGGCGCCGCACCTATCTCGGCCTGCAACGCGCCCATGGGCTGCGGGTGTTTGCTGATGCTGGCGACGGCTGGCGGCTCCTGGACGTACCCAGTGCCTGGGGCCTGCTCCCCAGCCGCGCGCGCTGGCTCTACGCGACTGAGGGATCGCTGTTTCAGGTCACCGCACACGCCGATGCCGAAAACGCGCTCACCATCGAGTTCCGCACGCTGCACGGTCGGCGTCCACGCCTGCTGGTCGCCGCCCACCTCGCTACCGGGGGCGACGACGGCGCAGCCGCCGAATGCCCCGAGGTCACCCATACCCCCGGCTCCGCCACCGTGCACGCCGAGGGCGGCACCGCGGTGATCGCCTGGGACGGCGCCGCGACGGCGGCCGACGACAGCCCGCTGTTCGCCGACGGCAACTCCCGCGGCCTGCCCTGGCTCACCCTGGACGCGACCGGTGACCTCACGCTCACGCTGACCGCCGACCTGGTGCCAGCGGCCGAGGCCGTCGTCGCCGCTGAGGTCCGACCCCTGGTCGGCCTACCGCGGCTTAGGGTCGCGGGGCCGCTGGCCTCGGCGATCGAGGCCCTCGACGCGACGCTGCCGTGGTTCGCCCAAAATGCGCTGATCCACTACCTCTCCCCGCGCGGGTTGGAGCAATACACCGGCGGCGCCTGGGGCACCCGGGACGTGTCGCAGGGGCCGGTAGGCCTGCTCACTGCCCTTGATGCCACCGACGCCCTGCGCGCGGTGATCGTGGCCATCATGGCCGGCCAAAACGACCGTGGTGACTGGCCGCAGGCGTTCGACTTCCTGCCGCCGAAGCGCTACTGGGAGCAGTTCACCTCACATGGCGACGTCGTGCTTTGGCCGCTGCTTGCCGTCGGCGATTACCTGCTGACAACCGGTGATGCCTCCCTGCTGGCAGAGTCGGTGACCTTCGTCGCTGCCGACGGGACGGCCACGCCAGTGGCGTCCGTGCTCGATCATCTCGCCCGGGCGCTGACGCTCATCGAGGCTCAGACGGTGCCGGGAAGTGCGCTGCCCAAGTATGGCCACGGCGATTGGAACGACTCCCTCCAACCGGCTGACTCCCGATTGGCCGAGCGGATGACGTCCACGTGGACGGCCGTGCTGGCGACCCAGGCGCTGCCTGTGCTCGCCGACGGACTCGCTGCCGTCGTGCCCGCCGATCAGCGGGCGGCGGCGCTCGTGGCCCGGTGCCGGGCGCAGGCGGCTGCCGTCGCGGCGGCGATCCGCGAACACCTGCTCGTCGACGGCCTGCTCGCTGGCTATGGGGTCTTCGATGACGCCTCGGGGGTGCCGACGGCGCTACTGGTCCACCCGCGCGACACCACGACCGGCCTGACCTATGGCGTCCTGCCGTGGATTCATGCGATCACCGGTGACCTGCTCACCCCAGCGGAGGCAAGGGCCCACTTGGACGCCTTGGGCGAGCACCTGCTCGGCCCGGACGGTGCGCACCTGTTCGATCAGCCCACCGCTTATCGCGGGGGACCGCTGCGGATGTTCAAGCGGGCTGAAGCGGCCACCTTCTGGGGTCGCGAGATCGGGCTCATGTACACCCACGCCCACCTCCGCTACGCCGAGGCGCTGGCCCGCTATGGGGACGCAACCGGGCTCCTGGACGCGCTACTGCTGGCCTGCCCGTTTGGGCTGACCGAGCGGGTCGCCGCAGCCCGACCCCGGCAAACCACGTGCTACTACTCCTCCTCCGACGGCGAGTTCGGTGACCGGTACGACGCCGCCCAGCACTACCCAGACCTGATGGCTGGTCGCGTGCCACTCGAAGGTGGTTGGCGGGTGTATTCGTCTGGGCCGGGGTTGTTCCTGCGAATCGTCGTCGGGTGCCTGCTGGGGCTGCGGCGACGCGGCGACCGGCTCGAGGTTGATCCGGTGCTCGACCCGAGACTGGACGGGCTGACGGCGTCCGTCCCGCTGGGTGGTCGCCTGGTCGAGTTCCGGTTCCGGGTGCGCGCCGACGGCGGCGGTGTGCGGGTGCTGGCCGATGATCGCGAACTCCCGGCAGTCGCCCTGACGAACCCGTACCGAACGCCGGGGGTCTCAGTGGCGCTGGCCGATGTCGGGGCGGGACCAGTTGAGGTCGTCCTGGGCTGATTCGCAGTTCAGTCGTTGTAGGTATTGCTTACCCATCGGGTGTGCCGGATAGTCGTTGATAACGGATGTAGTGGCTTTCGCGCCTCGGCCAGGTGAACTCCCGGCCGGATGGACCCCACACGCACTCCCGTGGACCGAACCAACTAAGGAGGTCCCAGTGCCCATCTCCCGCGCGACTGCTTCCAGTGCTTGCCAACATGTTTCAAACAGGGTCGCACCGGGCATTGGTGACCGTGTCTTCGCGCGAATTCAAGGCGGCGCTTCCGCCGCCATCCCCACCTAGTTACTGCCCTCGACGCAAGTCGTCCCCGGGTCGAGCGGCTGCTGCCGCCGGACCCGTCGGTTGGCATTGACTAACACGCCCCTGCGGCGTCCCTCGCAGTTCCCGGGCTGCATTTTCATCCCCACGAACAGGAGTACGAAATGAAGAAGCGATACGCCGTCATAGCAGGCGCCGCTGCGCTGGCCCTGACCATCACCGGTTGCGGTCGAGCTGAAACCACCAACGCCCAAGGCGGGGTTGGCAGCCCGATGAACACTGCGGCGGCCGCGAGCGGCACCCTCGAGGTTTGGGCCATGGGCGCCGAAGGCGACGAGCTCAAGGCGGTCACCGACAAGTTCGTGGCTGCCAACCCGGGCGTCAAGGTCAACGTGACCTCGATTCCGTGGTCCTCAGCACATGACAAGTTCGTCAGTGCGGCAGCCGCCAATGTGCTGCCCGACGTCGCCCAGGTGGGCACAACTTGGGTGGCCGAACTCGCCCAACAGATCGACCCGACCCCGTCGAACCTCGACAGCACCAAGTTCCTGGAGGGTGCCCAGAAGACCACCGTCGTCAACGGCACCTCGCTCGGGGTGCCCTGGTATGTCGAAACTCGCGTCGTCTACTACAACAAGGCCGTGGCCGCTAAGGCCGGCGTGACCACCGATCCGAAGACGTGGGACGAGTTCTTTGCCATGGCCAAGGCCATGAAGGAGAAGGGTGGTGCCAAATACGGCATCAGCATGCTGCCGGGCGGCGAAGGCTCGTGGCAGACGGTGCTGCCGTTGATGTGGAGTGCTGGCGGGAAGATCAACACTGATGACGCCAAGAGCTGGACTTTCGACGATCCCAAGAACGTCGAGGGGCTGAAGTTCTACCAGGACTTCTTCACCGAAGGACTGGCGAACAAGGCACCCGTGGGCGACACCCTCGTTGCCGATTTCGCCTCGGGCAAGGTGCCCATGTTCATCTCGGGCCCGTGGATGATGTCCGGCGTGGAGACGACCGGCAAGATGGGCAAGGACGACTACGGCGTCTTCGCGATGCCAACGAAGGTGTCGGGCGCCTCATTCATCGGCGGCTCGAACCTGGCAGTGTTCAAGTCGACCAAAAACCGGGATGCCGCCTGGAAGCTCGTGGATTACCTGACCCAGTCCCAAACCCAGGTTGAGTGGTTCAAGACGATCGGCGACCTGCCCAGCGTAAAGACCGCGCTGGCCGATCCGGCGGTCACCGGGGACGCGAAGTTTGCCGTGTTTGCCGAGCAGCTCAAGACCGCCTACGCCCCACCGTCGGTGGCCACCTGGGAGCAGGTCGCCAAGCAGTTCGATTCGACTGTGGAGAAGGTGACCCGAACCGGAGCTGACCCGGATGCCTCACTGAAGGCACTCCAACAGCAGGCCACATCGGTGGGCATGGGCTGAGCAATGACCGCCAACTCCAACTCGGTTAGCGCCGGGCGGAAGCGGGCTTCCAAGCGTTCCGGGCGGGCAACCACCCGGAACGCTGCGGAGGCCCGCGCGGGGCTGCTGCTCTCGGCCCCGTTCATCGTCCTGTTTCTGGTCTTCACGGCCTGGCCGGTGATCCAGTCGATGTACATGTCGTTCACCGATATGAGCCGCAATGACGTCCAGACTCCGTTCGGGGTGAACTTCGTGGCTTTCGACAACTATGTGCGGGCCGTGAGCGACCCGATCTTCCGCAAGGCGGCGCTGAACACGGTGATCTTCGTGGTGGTCGGTGTCCCGGCGACGATCGTGGCTGGCCTGGCGGTTGCGGTGGCGCTCAATAAGGGCATCACCAAGGCGCGCGGCTTCTTCCGGCTGGGCTTCTACACCCCGGTCATCACCTCGATCGTTGCGGTGGCTGTGGTGTGGCGGTTCCTGCTGCAGCCCGACTTCGGCATCATCAACCAGATGCTGGCCGTGGTCGGCATCAAGGGCCCAAACTGGATCGGGGACGAAAACACCGCCCTGTTTTCGCTGATCATCATGTCGATCTGGCGGAACTTCGGGAACGCCATGATCATCTTGTTGGCCGGTCTCCAGAGCGTGTCGTGGGAGTTGCATGAGGCGGCCGCTCTCGACGGAGCGGGCACTTGGCAGCGGTTTGTGAACGTGACCCTGCCCGCGCTTCGGCCGACGCTGCTGTTCGTCCTGGTCACCACTTCGATCGGGTATCTGCAGTTCTTCGAGGAGCCGTTCGTCATGACCCAGGGCGGCCCGCTCAACGCGACGCTTTCGGCATCGATGTACACCTACCAGCAGTTCGGCTTCGGCAACTGGGGCTATTCGGGCGCGATGGCGTACCTCACCTTCCTGGTCATCCTGATCGTGACCATCATTCAGTTCCGAGTCACGAGGGAGAAGGGCTGATGTTTAGCAAACCCAAGACCCGCTGGTGGCTCTACATCCTGTTGTCAGTGCTGCTGTCGATGGTGATGCTGCCCTTCGTCTGGATGCTGCTCGGCTCGGTCAAGCCAAACTCCGAGCTCATGGCGTCCCCGCCCAGTTGGCTGCCGCAGAACCCCAGCCTGGACAACTTCGTGCTGCTGTTCGAGAAGGCCTCCTTCGGGAGCTACTTCATCAACTCGGTGGTGGTGGCTGTGGTCGTCGTGGCGGCCAACCTGATGTTCAGCGCGATGCTCGGCTACGCCCTGGCCCGCTTGGACTTCCCCGGCAAGCGGATCGTCTTCGGCGCAGTGATGGGCGCGTTGATGATTCCGGGGCTCGTGCTGTTCATTCCGCAGTTCATTTTGGCGGCGAACCTGCATCTCATCGGCAACTTGTCAGCGCTGATGCTGCCGTTCCTGGTGCAGCCGTTCGGGGTGTTCCTGATGCGGCAGTTCTTCATCGGCCTGCCCAAGGATCTCGCTGAGGCGGCCCGAATCGACGGGGCCAGCGAGCTCGGGGTCTTCTTCCGGATCTACCTGCCGCTGGCGGTGCCAGCCTTCGCGACGCTCGGCATACTGACGTTCCTAGGGTCCTGGAACAACTTCCTGTGGCCGTTGGTCGTCAGTGTGAACGAATCGACCTACACACTGCCCGTCGGGCTCGCGCTGGTCGCCAATGGTCAGCACCAAAGCGACTACGGTCTGCTGCTTGCTGGTGCGACCGTCGTAGTGGCGCCAATTCTGGTGGTGTTCCTCTTCTTGCAGCGCTACTTCATCGAGGGGATTGCCACCTCTGGCATCAAGTGAGTGCGGACGTCAGGGGCCGGGTCGCAGCGTGATCTCGGGAATGGTGGCGTCGCGGGGCAGGTCGATTGCCTGCATGATCGCGATCGCCACCGTGACCGGGTCGAGATAGTCGGACGGGTCGTAGCTGCCGCCCTCTTGCTGGCGGACGGCCTGCTGCATCGGGGTGGCGGTGCGTCCAGGAAAGACGGTGGTGACCCGGACGCCGTTGGCGGCTTCCTCAGCTCGTAGGGCATCGGCGGCGGACCGGAGCCCAGCTTTCGAGGCGGCGTAGGAAGCCCAGTGCGGGTTGGCGTTTAGGCCCGCAGTTGAATTCACGAAGATGACGCTGCCTCGGGCGGCTCGCAGCGCTGGCAGGGCCCAGCGGGTGAGCGCGATGGGGGAGACCAGGTTGACCAGCAGAGTGTCGAGGAACTCGGCCGTTGACAGGTTTGCCACCGGGTTGAGTGCCACGATGCCGGCGGCATGAATCACCGAGTCGAGCCGCTCAGGGGTCTGGTGTTCGAGCAGGGCGGCCTCGAGTTGCGGGCTGGCCAGATCGGCCTCGATGACCTGCGCACCGCCGAAGCTTTGGCGTAGCTGATCGGCCCGCCGCTGGTTGCGGGCCACGAGTAGCAGTTCATCGCCGCGCGCAGCGAGGCGGCCAGCGAGCGCTGTGCCGATTCCCGAACCAGCCCCGGTGATCAGGTGGATTCCCATGCTGGCAGGCTATGGCCGTCTTGGCGGAGGCCACAACCGACTTGTCGGGGGAGGACCCGGGTCTTGAGGGGGACGGTACGCGTTCACGTAGTTGGGGCCCTCGATGGTTGTGCCGCCTCCCGACGAGCCGCCATCCATTCAATGCGTTGGTGGCAGTTGGGGCCGGCGTTGAACGGGTCCGCCAATCCTCTGGAGCAGGTCTGTACGGGCGCCCAACCAGCTACCCCACCTTCACTAGGCGATTGTCTGGACCGCTCAAAGGCGAAGTCTTGGATGTTCGGGCGTTCCAACTGGGCACGGGCTCACTCACCAGCAGCCCGTACGCACTCGGCCGGGATGCCACTGACCACAGGGGTGGATGACCGCCGGGTTCAGGGGCTCGGCGCAAGAACGGCAGGTATTTCTGCCGTAGCCCTGGGTGCCTTCGGGTCCAAGTTCCGCCCCTAGCCGGTCAGCGGACGTGCCTCATTGGACGCCTCCGCAGCACCGGATGTCGCATCCCAGTCGTCGTGTCTTTCGGACCGTCGACGAGGTGGCCAGCTCTCCCACCTGGAGCCGCCACGATCGCCCGTCGGCACGGTGAACCGCACTTCCCCCCAGCCTGGACCGGAAGCGCCCGAAACAATTACGAGATGGGACGATGAGCTAGGAAGACCCGGCGCGAGCGGCCAAAACGGCACCCGAATCGAGACGCTCCCGACCCACGCCTGGTAAGTGGTCTCAGTTTGCCCACGAAGCCCGCTGCTCATTGAAGTCCGTTCGTACACGACCGGAGTGAGGCCGCTCTTGGCAAGGGTGTCGATTCCTCGCCGGACGTGGGTGAGTGCAACCCTGATCAGGTCATCGTCAGGAAACACATTGTTACCATGCCCGGGCCCTGAATTTCGCACCGAGATGACGTCCCTATCATCAAACTCCCGAGTCGCCGCCCGTAGCGATTCCAGGACCGAGGAGCGTGATTCAGGCGTCAAATCATGAAAAATCGAGAGGTGTTGAAATGAGAATGGGCGCCCGGACGCGACTGTTGAGGCGGGTAGTGTGGCCACTTCGCGCAGTTCGGGGGCAGTGCCTTCCAGCCAATCAGCCAATCTCCCGAAGGAGGAGGCCAAAGGCTGGAAAGTCGGGGGAGATGAAAGGGCGCGGCCATCGCGACCGACAAGGAATCGCGAATTGGGCGGCAGGTCCCGAAGTCGAAGCGAGAATCGAGGCTCATTTAGGTAGTGGTCGGAAGTGAGAGCCCATTCCGCAAACCGGATGGCAAGCATGAGTTCAGTCTCTAAGCTCACGTATATGTTCGAAAGATCTCCGCGTTTGTCTTCCTCGCTCCTTTCGGCCGGCGCTCCTAGGTAATGCTCGATGGCCGACATGAGCGTGTGAGACTTGCTTGCTTCCACCTCGTCCTTAAGGCCTAGTCGCCATTTCAATAGATCAGCGATTTCCGCCCGAGTCCTGTTTCCGACATCGATGTGGAGAAGGTCGCACGCAGCTGCGGCCGCCCTTCGATCATTGATCAGACATCCGTCTGCAACGGCTTCGACGTCCATCGTCTGGAATGCGAAAGAGATAAGCGAGTCAAGAGGTTCGTTTGAGGGGCGGTCAAGGGCGAATGCAAGGTCGCTGGGGCTATCCACGTAAACCCGATGAAGAAGTTGTCCGAGGGTGACGTTCTCCCGATCCGGAGTTACGGCGAAGCGAAGGCCCTTTGTCCCGACTTCCGCAGTGAACGGGCTATGGGGCCACCTGTCAACCCTTGCGGTCCGGCGCAGGTCTGGCTCGGTTCGGAGCGATCCCGAAGCGGCTGCTTCATCGATACTCCGCACTAAGGCGTCGTCACTCATTAGGTGAAGCAATTGCATGACCTCCCCGAAGGTTAGTTCCCGGACGAACTTCAACGGGTCTGAGAGGACTCTTGAAGAAACCGATGAAATTCGGGCACGCGAAGATGGTGAAGCTCGAAGCATGGCTCCGAGGGCGGTTGCGGCGAGGTTCGTGCGTTCGTCGTTTGATAACGCATCTCCTATGAAATTTAGGAGCTGCGACGAGTCAATGAACGGATCCGCCAGCAACTGTTTGGCATTCGCGAGTCGGAACTCGCGCAGTCGCTGATGGGAAATGTTCTGACGATACTCTTCTAGGATCGGACGGATTTCAGATTGGGCTCGATTGATCGGAGCGTTCTCGGCGGTCTCGAGGTTGAATGGGTGAAGCCGGTTGCACCATTGGTTTTCGCAGTGGAACCCGTAAATGTGACGTTCGGGTTCCAGTACGCGGAACTGATCGCTTTCTATGCACCCCCAGGGGCCGACTGTGGATCTGCCAACCTGATAGACCCCCTGTTCCCTTTCTTTGAGGAAGCGGAGCGCGGCTGCCGCTGGGATAGTGCTCTGGAATTCGTAAGTTAAAAACAACTCTTCGGCGTATGCTCGCTGGTAGGGATCGGGGAATAGCAGTTTTTTCCGCTTGATTTCTGCGGTCATCGCTATTCGAAGCCCCTCGACGTCAGTAAGCACTGGGTCGATGAGCAGTTCGTCTCCGATGCCGATCATGAGGGCAACCGCCATCGTCGCTTCGTTGGGTCGGGTGCGTCGGTGGCGCGCGCGAAGTTCGTCCCTCATGTCTATGCCCAATGGGGTTAGGGCAATGGCGGCGGCTAGATCGTTCGGCACGGTGTACGCCTGAGCGATGATGCAACCCCGCAGCAACTGAACGATTCCGGACACCTCGAGAAGATTTGGGTGCATCTGTAGCGAGGTCTCGCCTTGCTCGATTTCCTGGGCCATGAACGCGATACTAGGTTCTTGTCGCGTTGTGAGCATGAGGACGCGCAGGACAATAGATTGCGCTGCGACAATGCTAGGTGGGCCGCTTCCGCCCAGAGGTGCCACCGAAGCCAAACCAAGGCCACCCCAAGCTCGCCGTCCATGAGGAAACGACCTAAGGCGATGCGAACCATCAGCCTGGCCTTCAAACCCGTCAACCTCGTGCTTCGCCAACCGGGCATCCACCGTCTGACGCGACGCCCCAGGCCGGGCAGCACACCAATCGCCGTCTCACCCCTGAGCGATCACCGCGGACAAAGCCTGATACCGCTGCTTTGTCCCATTCAGCCCCCGCCTTCAGGGAGTGTCAAGGATCCACCAAGGTAGCTGTCAATCAGCCACTCAACGGCGCTGGGCGAGTGACGCGCCGATTCCCGAGCCAGCTCCGGTGATTAGGTGGATTGCCATGCCTGCAGACGATGGCCGTCTTGGCAGGGTCGCAACCAGGTCGTCGGGGGAGTACCCGGCCCGCTGCATCGAGCCGTGAGTGGCTGGCTAAGGTGTGCTACCGACGTCCGTTAGCACACCTTAGGCCGCTAACGTGTGCTAACGTCGATTCATGGTGAAGCTTACGAAGCAACACGCGGCGGGTTCTGAGTCAGCCCTGCGCAAGTTTGGGCCGATCACCACCGAGACGCTTCCGTGGCACCCCAACTACGACGTTGAGGCGCTTTCGAGGCGCAAGCGGGATGCGCTGCCGTCCGCCTACAAGGCGGCGATCCCGGTTGAGATTGCCGAGGTTGACTTCGACATCCCCAGCGGGCTGGCCGCTGAAGCCGAAGACGCGGCAGCCACCATCATCAAGCTCGACGCGTACGTGTCGGCGAAGTTTGGCAGTGAAGACATCGCCCCGATGCAGTCGGTCTTGTTGCGCTCTGAATCGGCAGCCTCATCGCAGATCGAGAACCTCACCGTCGGTGCGCGGCAGCTGGCCATCGCCGAACTCGGTGGCACTGCCAGCAAGAATGCCGAACTGGTCTCCCGCAATGTGCGGGCGATGGCTGCTGCCATCCGGCTGTCTGACGATCTCGATGCCGATTCCATCCTGGCCATGCACTCCGCGCTGCTGGGTGGACGCGACCCGCAGGCCGGTCGGTGGCGCGAGGTGCAGGTGTGGATCGGAGCGTCCGGTTTGAGCCCGGACGGTGCCACGTTCATCCCGCCGCACGCACACCGACTGACGCACTACCTGGACGACCTGACCCGCTTCCTGCGGCGTGACGACCTGCCGGTGCTCGTCCAGGCCGCGGTGGCGCACGCCCAGTTCGAAACCATTCACCCGTTCACTGATGGAAATGGGCGAACCGGACGGGCGCTGCTGCACGCCATGCTGCGGCACAGCGAACTCACGAGCCGGGTGACCGTCCCGATTTCGGCGGGGCTGCTGGCTGACACGGAGTCCTACTTCGCCGCGCTCACGGCCTACCGGGCAGGCGATTTCGCCCAGATAGTGCGGGAGTTGTGCGAGGCGAGTGCCCGCGCTGCGGCTGATGGCAGGTGGTTGGTCGACACTCTCGCCGAGGTTCGCACCGGGTGGCTTGAGGTGATGCAAGTGCGCGCCGGTTCTACTGGCAGGCGGCTGTTGAACCTGTTGATCGGCCAGCCAGCGGTCAGCGTTGCCTTCATCGAGCAGCAGCTTCAGGTATCCGGCACCGCCGCCCGGCGTGCGGTTGAGCAAGCCGTTGGCGCTGGAGTGCTCACTGAATCTACAGACCGGAAGCGCGACCGGGTGTTCATTGCCCAGGATGCAATCAACGTGCTGGACAAATTTTCCGAGCGGGCTGGGCGCAGGGGCTGAGCGGCCGCGCGGGCCAGCGGGTCACGTCCGGCCTGCGCTCAGCGTTGCCAAAATTGGCCGATTGGCAGGCGTGAGCTGCTCAACGCCGGTACTGCTCCCATTGGCTACGGTCGCCTGCGTAGACGTTGAGGTCGATGTAGCGTTCCTCACCGGAGTAGCCCTCGAGCCGGAAGCGTTCGCTGAACTGCCAGAACCGCCACGCTCGTCCGTCGGCCAGGGTCGGCTCCCGCCAAATGTCGCGGATCCAGATGTCGATGCCTGGGAACGTGCCGGCGATGTAGCGGTTGTAAACATCCACGGTCGTATAGATGATCGGCGCCGTGCCGTAGTGGGCAGCGAGCCGGTCCAACAGGTCGACCAGTTCGCGTCGGACGTCCGCCACGGGTGCGGGATTGGTCCAGAAATCGTCGTAGAACTCCAAGTCGACCGCGACCGGCAGCATGCCGGTGTTGACCGGGACGGTGCGGATGATGTTGTCGGCCTGGGTCGCTCCGGGGCTCTCGAAGCTGAAGAAGTGGTAGGCGCCGACCCGGAGCCCCGCGGCGGTGGCGCCAGCCAGGTTGGTGGCGAACCGGGGGTCGATGCTGCTGCTACCTTCGGTCGCTTTGATGTACGCGAACTCGATGCCCTGCCCGGCGAGCACCGGCCAGTCGATTTCGCCCTGGTAGCGGGACACGTCGACACCCCACACCGGGTACCGCTCCCTCGATGGGTTGTTGGCCTGCACCACGCCCTCCCACAGCAGTCCGGCCAGTGCCAGGACCGCCGCAAGTGCGAACACGACTCCGCCGACCACCCAGCGTTTCCATCCCGGCCAGCGCACCCGTCGCACTCCTTCGTTCGCTTATGCGGGGCGGGCGGGGCTCGAACCCGCGACCAAGGGGTTATGGAGCTCCCCAGCTCCGGTCTGTGCCAAACATTACGTCGAACAGAAAAAGCGAGTCGGTGCGGGGGAGGTCACCGTCCGTAGTGGTAGCGGCAGGCTGCGATGCGGATCTCGTCACCTGCGACCTTGTAGACCAGGCGGTGCTCGTCAGTGATCCGGCGTGACCAGTAACCGGCGAAGTCGTGTTTGAGGGCTTCGGGCTTGCCGATGCCTTCGTTGCCGTTGCGGGCAATGTCTTGAATCAGGGCGTTGATCCGCTTTAGCACCCGGCGGTCCTGGGTCTGCCACCACAGGTAGTCCTCCCAGGCGTTCTCGTCCCAAACCAGGCGCATGGTCAGTCGGCGTCGACCAGGTCGTGGGTCTGGCCGCGTCCAGCTTCGAGGCGCTCCATAGCGTCGAGCAGGCGGCGGGCGTTTGCGGGGGAGCGCATCAGATAGGCGGTCTCCTTGAGGGATTCGTAGTCTTCCAAGGAGACGATGACGGCCGATTCGTGGCCGGCGCGGGTGATCACCACTTCTTCGCGGTCGTTGACGACTGAGTCGAGCACCTCGGCATAGCGGGCGCGGGACTCGGTGTAGCTCAGTGTCTTCATGGCAACCCCTCTCCTGTACAGAAAAGTGTACGTCATGTGGGGTGTGTGCTCAAGGCGGCGAGGGGAGTGGGGCGGGCGGGGCTCGAACCCGCGACCCAGGGATTATGAGTCCCCTGCTCTGACCGGCTGAGCTACCGCCCCCAAGGTGCCGTCCGCGCCAAGTTATCCCGCGGGGCGGCGTGCGGCAAAACCCGGCGAACGGCGGCTGGTGCTCGCTAGGGTGAACGCGTGACCGACACCCCAACGGACGCCGCCCCCCGAACCGATGTGCCTTCCCGGGCTGGCCTGGTGCTCACTGCGCTCACTCTTGGCGCGCTGGTGTGCAATATCAATCTTGCGGCTGCCAACGTCGCCCTGCCTGAAGTGGGCGATGCCTTCGGGGCTTCGCAGACCGCGCTCAACATTGTCGCGGTCGGCACTTCGCTGGGCCTGGCGATGTCGGTGCTCTATTTCGGCGCCATCGCCGACCGGTACGGACGCAAACAGCTGCTGCTGGCCGGGCTCGCGCTGACGGTTGTGGCCAGCTTCCTGTCGGCCTACTCCGCCTCGATCGAGATGCTGATGGCCGCGCGGCTATTCACCGGCATCGCTGCAGGCATGGCCTTTCCGACCACCTTGTCGCTCATCACCGCCCTATGGCAGGCCGGACCCGCCCGTACCAAGGCCATCGCCTTGTGGTCTGGGGTGAGCGCGATGGCCTCAGTGGCCGGGTCGGTGCTCGCCGGGCTCGTCCTCACCGTGTGGTGGTGGGGTTCGGCCTTCCTCATCGCCGCCCCCATTGCCGTGATCGCCCTAGTGCTGGTGGCGGTGTATGTGCCAGCGCATGTGGAGGAATCCACCGAGCCGGTTGACCACCTTGGGGGAGTGCTCTCGACGTTGGCGGTCGCCGGCCTCGTCCTCGGCATCAGCATGGTGTTCGCGCCGGGCCAGACGATGTTCGGCGTGTCGCTCCTAGTGGCCGGGACGCTGCTGCTGGCCGCCTTCGCCTGGCGGCAGCTGCGCGCGAAATATCCGCTCTACGACTTGCAGGTCGCTCGCCGACGCATGTTCTGGGTGCCAGCAGTAGGCGGCACGATCGTGTTCGGCTCGCTGATGGGCGCCCTCTTCGTCGGCCAGCAGTACATGCAGAACATCCTCGGCTACTCCACGCTGCAAGCCGGCCTGGCGATCGTCCCCTCGGCGGTCGGCATTCTGGTGTGCTCGCCGTTGTCAGCGCGGCTGCTGGAAGCCCGCGGTTCGCGCACGACCATGCTGGTTGGCTACAGCCTCGTTTTACTCGGCTTCTTGACCACCTTGTTGTGGAACCCGACCACCCCGTATGCCCTGGTTGGGTTCGGCTTCCTGGCCATCGGTAGCGGGGCGGCCTTCGCGATGACGCCAGCCTCGCGCGGGCTCACCGAAAGCACCCCGGTGCGGAAGGTGGGCATGGCCTCGGCCACCTCCGATCTGCAACGTGACCTCGGCGGATCGATCATGCAGGCCATTCTCGGCGCCATCCTGGCCGCCGGGTTCGCCGAATCCTTCCGCCGCCAGATCGAGGCCACTGGTGAAGCCGCGAACATTGGCGATTCAGTCACCCACGCGCTGCAGGCCTCCTACGCCTCTGCGCTGCGCGTGGCCGAGCAATACCCGCAGTACCACGACCAAATCGTGGCCGCCGCTACCCACAGCCTGGTCAACGGCGCCTGGGCTGCCTACCTCGTCGGCGCGATCGCCATCGTGATCGGGACGGTCGTCATCGCCGTCTTCCTGCCCAACTTCGAGCAGGAAAAAGAGTTGGTGGCGTCCTACGCTCGCGAGGACGCCTGAGCCCAACCGTCCCGCTCAGGACCGCCGACGGCGAGCGCCGACCAGCAGCGCGCCGACGCCCACGGCCAGTAGGCCAAACGCCAGGGCCGGACCGACCAGCTCGGTGCCGGTGTAGGCCAGATCGTCCCCACCGTCGGAGTCGCCGCCGTCGGAGTTGTCGGTGTCATCGTTGGAGTCGCCGCCGCCGCTGACGACTGCGTAGGCGTTGGTGGCGTTGACGGTGGTGGTGGTGGCGTCGCCGATGGTGAGGGTGGCGGTGCCGTTGTTGACGGTGATGCCGGTGCCGGTGAGGGTGAGTCCTTGGTAGGTGTGGCCGGTCGGTGCGGTTGGGGTGACTTCGCTGACGACGATGGTGGCACCGGTTTCGATGGCTTCGGAGGTCCAGGTTTCGCCGGCGTTGACGGTGGCTGTTTGTTCGGTGCCGCCGTTGACGGTGTAGTGGAAGGTGAAGCTGCCTGGGTCAACGCCGGTGCCGAGTCCGGTCACGGTCTTGGCGATGGCGAACTTGCCGTTCGTGGCCGTTGCGGCCGCGCAGGTGAGTGAGGCGCCGAACACGTGATCGTGCAACTCGCCCGAACCATTGGCGACGAAGTTCTTCGCGATCACCTGGCCATTCCAGGTCTGGGTGAGGTTCATCGTCACATCGGAGTTCGGTGCGTAGATGGCGCCCATCTTCAGTCCGGTGATCGTGACGTCGTTGGTCACCTTCGAAAGGTCGAGCAGGATGTAGCTCGCATAAGACTGCTGAGCGCCAGCGGAAGCATCCCAACCCTCGATGTTGATCGCGCCGATGTTGGTCGTTCCGTTGGGTACCTGGATCACCAGTGGTGCGGTGGCCGTGGGGTGGTAGCTCGATTCGGCGAGTTTCAAGTTTTCGTTGCCAGCGATCTGGGCATAGTCGACGATGTTGGCCTCAGTGGTCGACAAGCCGGACAAAGTCAGTGGGCTGCCGCCCACCGTGACCGCGTTACCCGGCAGCGTCGCCAGGCAGGTGTTGGCTGAGGTCAGGCTGGGGTTCACGTAGGCGCCCACCGAGGATTCGACGGTCTTGATGCGGGCAAGCTCATCGGCCCCATTGATGCCCGCGTCGGCCCAGAGTCGAGTTTGCAGATCGATCACGAAATCAGTGTTGGACGAATCCGGCTGAACCCGGACGTAGTTGCTGCGCTGGGCTGCGGTCCAACCGGCGGTGCTGACGGACTTGATTGAGCCGTCGGCCTCATTGGTGCCCGAGGTGGCACCCGCGTTGGTGATGTTGAACATCGAAGCCGAAGAGGTGGAGGAAACGAAGTTGTTTGCCAGCAAACGGGTCGGCACGCCATCGACCAGCGGGATGGTGTAGTTGCCCTCGCCGGCGATCTTGTGCGCGACGTTGAAGTTGCCCCGCGAGGTGGTCAAGGTGCCGGTCGCGGCCACCGAACCTTCAAGCTCGGCGTTGTCGAGGGTTGCGTTCCCATCGGCATAGATCGTGAATCCCATCCCGGTGAACGGGTTGACGGCGCTTGCTGCGGCCGAAGGGGTAGTCCCCAGCGGGCTGAAAGCCAAAGCGAGTAAGCCGATGAGGCCCGCGGTCGCGGACATGGCTTTTAGGCGAAACGAAGTCACTACTGATCCCCCCCAGGAACATCCGGCGCCGTCCGCTCAGCTTGGTGCTGGATCAGCGGATTCAGTGCATCGGAACTTAACAGCCACAGACGATATATGAGAGCGTTATCATCACTCAAATTGTGACGCGAAGATTACCTAGGTGATGCTCAGCTGGAGTGCTTCAGGCGTTGTCAGGGCGCCTTTGGTAGCGCAAGAGTGAAGGTCGCGCCGCGGCCAAGCCCAGCCGACGATGCAGTCAGCTCGCCGCCATGGGCACGGACGATGCCGCGGGAGATCGTGAGTCCGATGCCAGAGCCGGTTTGACCCTTCGACAAGCTCAGGGAGCTTGTATCGGGCGATGATTCGGTTCCCTGACTTGGTTTTTCAGTTCCCTGAGCTTGTCGAAGGGTCCCAGAACCAGAAACGCGATAGAAGCGCTCGAAGATCTTCTCCAGCTGGTCGGGCGCCAGGCCAACGCCGGTGTCGGCGACCTCGATCAACACCTGGTCGGCTTCGGTGCGAGCCGAGACGGTGATCGTCCCGCCGGCTTCGGTAGCGCCGAGCGCGTTGCCCACCAGGTTGGTTACCACCTGGGCGATTCGGTCGGCATCAACTGAGGCGATCAGCCCGGCCGCGGGGGAGTGCACCTCGAGTTTTACGCCGGCGTCCACAGCTTGCGGACGCAGCCGCTCTGCCGCCGCCACCGCGAGCGCGCCAACATCGGCCGAAGCCAACTGCAAACCCAGCCGACCTTCTTCGGCCTTGCTGAGCGAGGACAAGTCTTCGCCCAAGCGACGCAGCCGCCGGGTCTCGTCGCTGATCTGCTCCAGATTCTCCGGGCTGGACGGCAGCACACCGTCGATCATCGCCTCCACGTAGCCGTCGATCACGGTCAGCGGCGTCCGCAGCTCATGGGCCACCTCGCCCAACAGCCGCATTCGGGTGGTCTCGGTCTGGGCCAGGGCCGCGCCGAGCTGATTCACATCAGCAGCCAACTCGGCCAGCTCAGCCTCCTTGGGCTCCGGGACGGCCAAGTCGTAGCGTCCCTTAGCCAACTCGCGGGTGGCCGCCCGCACCGTCCCCAAGGAGCGAATCACCCGCCGAGCCGCGAACACCCCGAAAATCGCCGCCGCCGCAACACCTACTACCGCGCCAATCAGCAGCGCCTGGTCAATCGCGGCCGCGAATTGGTCGCGCAGCACGCCGCCAGACCCTTGGCCCTGACCAGCTCCGGGACCACGCCCAGTGCCACCGGCAGGCCCCAGCCGCAAGCTCTCATCGAACAGTGCTGGCGCTAACCAGCGCACCACCGCGAAGGTAGCTGCGCCACCGATCAACGCCACCAACACATGACTGATCACCAAGCGCACACTCAGCCGGTTCATCACGCCTCCTGGGTTCGTGGCAGGAACTTGTAGCCGACCCCGCGCACCGTCCCGATGATGCCCGGACGGGCCGCGTCGTCACCAAGGGCAGCCCGCAGACTGCGAATGTGCACATCGACCACCCGGTCATCGCCGTAGAAGTCGTAACCCCAAACCTTCTCCAGCAGCTGAGCCCGCGAGTAGACCCGTCCCGGCGAGTTCGCCAACGCCCACAGCAGATCAAAGTCCAGCGCCGAAAGCTCCACCGGCATCGCTGCCACCAGCACTTCGCGGCGCTGCGGATCGATGCTCAGCCCGTCGAAGCGCAATACCAACTCGGTCGGCTCACTGGCCGGCGCCTCCTGCCGAGCCCGGCGCAGCACCGTGTTCACCCGGGCAACGACCTCCCGCGGACTGAACGGCTTGGTGACGTAGTCGTCGGCGCCGACACTGAGACCAACCAATTTGTCGACCTCTTCGGCCCGCGCGGTGACCAAGATCACATAGACATTCGACTTGGCCCGAATGGTGGTGAGCACTTCGATGCCGTTCAGGTCGGGCAGGCCGACATCGAGCAACACCAACTCGATCGCTTCGGCGGCGTCCAGCACCCGGCGCAACGCCTCGGCGCCAGTGTCGGCCTGGACGACTTCGAAGCCGTCAGCCTCCAGATAGGCGGCCAGGACCCTACGTATGCCCGGCTCGTCATCGACGATCAGAACCCGTCTTGCCATGCCAGCCCCTATCAGTGGATCCGAAATCAGCCTAGACACCCCACTGGTGGAGTGCCCGCAGGCACCCCACCAATCGAGTGGTGAATCAAGCGACCGGGCAATCAGCCGGACGGACCTGGCTGCCGCCCCGTCCTGCTCCCTGACCGGCACCGTTACCCGGCCCGCGGCCCATGCCCTGGCCAGCAGTCGGAGTTGTGGTCGAGCCCGGAGTGGCCTGGGGGCTGTTCCAGCCGCGGCCATTCTGCATTCCGGTGCCGTTGCCGACTCCGACGGTCTTGCCGTCGCGCAGGGCGGAGAAGGTGGCCAGATGGTTGTTCGAGCCAGCCTGCAGGTTGGTGTAGACGGCCTTCACATCAGCCGGGACGTTGCCAGCAAGCGCAGTCTTCAGGTCAGCCAGATCAGTCTCTTCGACAGCCACCCCAACCTTGTAGGCCTCAGTCAAGGAGACCTTGGCCTGGGTCATCAGGGTGTTGTAGAGCTGGGTCAGCGCCGGATCGGCGTAGGTGCCAGCAGCCAGACCCGCCGACGGATCGGCCAGGGCGTAGCGGCTCAGCAGTAGGCCCATCGAATCGAAGTGGCGCTGCTCGGAGAGGGCGATCCGGGTGAACTGGGTCGCATTGTCGGGGTAGAGCTTGGCGATCGCGGTGTAGACGTCGCGGGCCAGCCGCTCCTCTTCACGCATAAAGGCCAGCTGCTTGGCTACGGCGGCGTCCACGGTGGTCGTCGCGGTGCTCGTGCTCGGAGTGGGGGTCGGGGTGGGAGTCGGGGCCGCGGTCGCGACTGCGGTTACTCCCAGGCCCAGGCCGATCAGGATTGCCGTGGCTGCGGCCGTCCGGGTCTTCCAGGTGTTCATGGGATCCTCCTTGGATCGTTGTTGGTGACGATCCAAAAGTTACGCAGCTGCGATGAAGCCCCCATGCGGCGAATGTGAAGATAGTGTGATGCGGCAAAAGTGCCCTTTGACTAGGACGGACGCCGCCGCACCCGGCGTCGGTGACGGCAACGAGGGGCCGAGTGCCGGCAGCGACCGACACCCGACCCCTCGCTCGAGGTCAGGGCAGACTGACTACCGAAACCGGCATCTTTGCGTTGGTGGTCGTGCCATTGCCCAACTCGCCAACCGCGTTGAGGCCCCAGCACTTCACCTTGCCTGAGGTGGTGAGCGCGCAACTGGTGTACAGGCCAGTGCCGAGGTCCTTCGACTTGGCCAGGCCGGAAACCGTCACCGGGACCTTGGAGCTGGTCAGGGTGTTGTTGCCCAGTGCGCCGTAGGAGTTGTTGCCCCAGCACTTGGTCTTCCCGCTGGTGGTCAGCGCACAGGTGTGCACATATCCCGGCGCGATGAGCTTTACCTTCTTGCTCATGCCGGTGACCCCAGTGGGGGCTTTGGCATCGGTGAGGGTGTTGTTGCCCAGCTGGCCGCTGGAATTCCAGCCCCAGCATTTCGCTGCACCCTTAGTGGTGATGGCGCAGGTGGTGAAAGCGCCAACTTTCAGCGACTTCGACTTGGCCAGGTTGTAAACCGCGGCCGGGGTGTTGACGGTGGTGTTGTTGTTGGTGCCCAGCTGGCCGTAGCTGTTTTCGCCCCAGCACTTCACCTTGCCGGCCGTGGTCAGTGCGCAGGTGTGCGCGTAGCCAGCATTGATGCTCTTCACCTTCTTGGTGAGCCCGCTAACCTGCACCGGCAGGGGGGCGTTGACGGTTGCGCCATTACCCAGCTGGCCCGAGGCGTTGTAGCCCCAGCACTTGGCCGCCCCCTTAGTGGTGACCGCGCAGGTGTGATACCAGCCGGCCGAGATCGTCTTCACCTTGGCGAGGCCGAGCACCTGCACCGGCACTTTGGAATTCACCAAGGTGTTGTTACCGAGCTCGCCTTGGGCGTTGTAGCCCCAGCACCAAACTTTGCCCGAAGTGGTGAGAGCGCAGCTGTGCCCGTAGCCAGCAGAGACTGCTTTCACCTTGCTGAGCCCGACCACCTCCACCGGCACATTGGAGTCGGCCAGGGTGTTGTTGCCCAGTTGGCCGACCGAGTTGAGGCCCCAACAACGGACCTTGCCTTTAGTGGTCACCGCGCAGTTGTGGTATTCGCCGGCGGTTAGATCTTTGGCCTTTGCTCCGGCCAATGCCTGTGGAGTTACTACTGCCGGAGCTACTACCGGATGGGCGGCCACCGCCGTGGCCCCTTGGGCCACTACTAGGGAACCGCTCAACATCATCAACGCGGCCAGGCCGCGCGTAAGCGCAGAAATTCGCATCTTTGACCTCCTTGTCGCACCCGAATTCCGATCATCCTCCTTGTGAGGGCTCTGTGAATAGGGCCTCACCCTCGATGGCGGCAACGAGGGGCCGGGTGTCGGCAGCGACCGGCACCCGACCCTTCGCTCGAGGTCAGGGCAGACTGACTACCGAGACCGGCATCTTTGCGTTGGTGTTCGTGCCATTGCCCAACTCGCCGACCCCGTTGTAGCCCCAGCACTTGACCTTGCTTGAAGTGGTGAGCGCACAACTGGAGTACAGCCCGGTGCCGAGGTCTTTCGACTTGGCCAACCCGGAAACCGTCACCGGAACCTTGGAGTTGGTCAGGGTGTTGTTGCCCAGCGCACCGTAGGAGTTGTCGCCCCAGCACTTGGTCTTCCCGCTGGTGGTCAACGCGCAGGTGTGCAGGTATCCCGGAGCGATCAGCTTCACCTTCTTGCTCATTCCGGTCACCCCGGTGGGAGCCTTGGCATGGGTGAGGGTGTTGTTGCCCAACTGGCCATTGGCGTTGTAGCCCCAGCACTTAGCGGCACCCTTGGTAGTAATAGCGCAGGTGGTGAGGGCGCCAACCTTCATCGACTTCGACTTGGCCAGGTTGTAGGCCGCAGCCGGGGTATTGACGCTGGTGTTGTTGTTGGTGCCCAACTGGCCGTAAAAGTTGTCGCCCCAGCACTTCACCTTGCCCGCGGTGCTCAGCGCACAGGTGTGGGACACTCCGGCGTTGATGCTCTTCACCTTTTTGGTGAGCCCGCTCACCTGCACTGGCAGGTGGGTGTCGGTGTTCGTGCCATTACCCAACTGGCCCGAGGCGTTGTAGCCCCAGCACTTGGCCGCACCCTTGGTGGTGACCGCGCAGGTGTGATACCAGCCGGCCGAGATGGTCTTCACCTTGGCGATGCCGAGCACCTGCACCGGCACCTTGGAACTCACCGTGGTGTTGTTGCCGAGTTGACCCATGTTGTTGCCGCCCCAGCAGTAGACCTTTCCCGAGGTAGTGAGGGCGCAGGTGTGCGCGTAGCCACCAGAGACGGACTTCACCTTGCTGAGTCCGACCACTTCCACCGGCACGTTGGAGTCGGTCAGCGTGTTGTTGCCCAGTTGGCCGGCGGAGTTGAGGCCCCAACAACGCACCTTGCCTTTAGTGGTCACCGCACAGTTGTGGAACTCGCCAGCGGTTAGATCTTTGGCCTTTGCTCCGGCCAGTGCTAACGGGGCTACTGCTGGAGCTACTGCCGGATGGGCGGCCACCGCCGTGGCACCTTGGGCCACTACTAGGGAACCGCTCAACATAGCCAACGCGGCTAGGCCGCGTAAA
Organism: Propionibacteriaceae bacterium UBA6122; assembly: GCA_002428365.1. Classification (GTDB taxonomy): domain Bacteria; phylum Actinomycetota; class Actinomycetes; order Propionibacteriales; family Propionibacteriaceae; genus Propionicimonas. Next base: position 31,799 of record DIVW01000026.1, on the reverse strand, counting down.
AGCGCAGGAATTCGCATTTTGACCTCCTTGTCGCACCCGAATTTCGATCATGCTCCCTATGAGGGCTCTGTGAATAGGGCTTCTGGGGACGCTGTAGCGCAGATTTACCAGTAGACGCCTGACGGAGTGGGGGAGTAAGTGCGAAGTAGGCCGGACGGCGACGTTAGGGGCGACCGATCTTGACGTCGGAGCGGCTCGGGTGAATGATGACTGAATGTCAGTCAGTATTCTGGGGAAGGTGAGATGAGCCCTCGTCCACGGGTAGATCGGGCCGTCCGGCGTGCTGAAGTGGCCGGGGCGGCCGCGCGGGTCTTCAGTGAGCGTGGCGTCGCTGGCACTGCGGTCTCTGACATCGTCAAAGCCGCCGGCATCGCCCAGGGCACTTTCTATTTGTACTTCGACTCCAAGGACGATGTGCTGCTCGCGGTCGCCGAGCAGTTCGTCGCCGAAGTTGGGACGGCGCTGGCGGCCGCCATTTCGGGTGCGGAGGTCTCGGCGCCGCAGCGTCTGCAAAGCCTGGTCGCCGCGCTGAGCGCGCTCGCCGCTGATCCGGCCAACTCCGCTTTGGCCGAACTGCTGCATCGCCCGGAAAACCAGGCCCTGCATGACCGGCTAACCGAGCCCTTGGCCCAGCGTCTTTTCGTGTTGGTAGCCGACATCGTCGCCCAAGGCGTGGCTGAAGGCTCCATGGTGGTGGCCGATGCCAACGCGGCAGCGTGGTTCGTGCTGGGTGGACTACAAAGCGTCGAGCGGGCCGACACTCCAATGGCCGAGATGCCTGAAGCCCTGGAAAAGGCGCTGTCGTTGGCCTACCGCGCCCTGGGTGTGGCGGTGACGCCATGAGCGCGGCCGCAGTGGTCACCACCGGAGGCCTGACGAAGCGGTACGGCAACGTGATTGCCGTGGCCGACCTCGACCTGGAAGTGCGGCAGGGCGAGATCTACGCCTTCCTCGGCCGTAACGGTGCTGGGAAGACCACCACCATCAGGATGCTGCTGGGGCTAATCCGGCCGGACGCGGGGGAGGTGCGCATCTTCGGTCACCAGGTTCGCCTCGATCAGCCGTCCTGGCTGCGCCGGGTTGGGTCGCTGGTTGAAACCGCGACTGCCTACCCGAATCTGACGGTGCGGGAAAATCTCGAACTGCAGCGTCGACTCACCGGAGCACCGGCGGTGGCAGTGGCCCGGGTGATTGAACAACTCGGCCTCAGCGCCGCCGCTGATCGCCGGGCCGGGCAGCTCTCGTTGGGTAACAAGCAGCGCCTCGCGCTGGCCCGGGCGTTGGTGGCCGCCCCAGAACTCCTGGTGTTGGACGAGCCAGCGAACGGTCTTGATCCGGCCGGAATCGTGGAGATCCGCGAACTGCTGCGCTCGCTGGCAGACGACCTAGGCACCACTGTCTTCATCTCCTCCCACATTCTGGTCGAGGTAGCGCATCTGGCCGATCGCATCGGCATCGTGCACAACGGGCGGCTCGTGGAGGAACTCGACCGGGCGGCCCTGGTGGCCGCGGCGCGGGCGTTCAGCGCCGAGCAACTCACCGAGCAGCAGCGCGCGGACGCTCTGCTGACCCTGGAGCTGGAGCGCTACTTCCTGGCTCGCACCGACGGGAGCGTCCAGTGATGTTCGCGGCAGTGTTCACTAGCGAGCTCGGCAAACTCCGCCGCACTCTGGCCCCGTGGGTCACGCTCGGCTCCTTGATGACCGGGCCGCTCTTCCTGGCCCTGTTCATGTGGATAGTCAGCGACCCAGGGCGGGCGGCCCAGTTCGGTCTGCTGGGCACCAAGGCCAGCCTCAGCGGAATCGAAGCCAACTGGGCCTCCTACGCTTCTTACCTGACCCTGATGATTGGGCTGGGCGGCACGCTGTTGCTGGCGTTCATCGCCGCCTACGTGTTCGGTCGCGAATACAGCGACGGCACCGCGAAGGTCATGTTGACCCTGCCGGTGCCGCGGCGGGTGTTCGTGGCGGCCAAGCTGTTGGTGGTTGCGCTTTGGTGGCTGCTCATCGTGGCGGTGGTCTATGTAGAGGCGCTTACCGTTGGTCTGGGGATGCGGTTGCCGGGGATTACCGGGACGGCCGCCGGGGCTCTGCTCGGCAACCTGCTGCTGGTCGCCGGCATCTCCTACCTCTTGGCGCCGATGGTGGCGCTGGTGACGGTGTGGTCGCGCGGCTACCTGGCGCCGGTCGGTTTCGCGCTCGGAATGCTCCTGCTCGGCAACGTCATTGGGCACACCGGGTGGGCGGCCTGGTTTCCGTGGTCGATCGTGCCGATCCTGATCGGCTCGGTGAGCGCCCCCATCGAGACGCTACCGTTGGGCAGTCTGATCGTGTTGGCCGCAACCTTTGTGGCCGGGATCGCTGCCACGATGTGGCAACTTCAGACCGCAGACGTCAATCAGTAGCTGGCACCACCCAGGCTGCGAAGGGTTGCCGGACGCCTGGCGGGACGCCCGACAACCAATGCGGGTCAGTACAGCTTGGTGACTGACACCGGGGCGACCTGATCAGCGGTGCCGCCGTAGCCCAGTGACCCAAGCCCGCCATAGCCCCAGCACTTGGCCCCACCGATCTTGGTGACTGCGCAACTGCTGGAGATGCCAGTGCCAATGTCTTTCGCTGCCTTGGAAAGGCCGAACACCGTCACCGGCACCACGGTGGAAGTGGTGGTCCGGTTACCGAGCTGGCCGTAGAAGTTGTCGCCCCAGCATTTGACCGTCCCGGTGGTAAGCACGGCGCAGCCATGGGACACCCCGATCGAGATCTTCTTCACCTTCTTCGACAGCCCGCTCACGCCGACTGGCTTGGCCGAGTTGGTGAGCTTGCCGTTGCCCAACTGCCCGTCGATGCCAAGACCCCAGCACTTGGCCGCTGCCTTCTTGGTGATCGCACAGGTGGTGTGGAGCCCAGCTTTCACCACCGTCGAGGCAGCTAGCTTGTAAACCGAGACAGGGACGCGGGAGCTGACGGTCTTGTTGTTGCCCAGCTGTCCCTGGCTGTTCGATCCCCAGCACTTCACCTTCCCGCTGGTGGTCACCGCACAGCTGTGGTAGCCGCCGGCAGCGATCGATTTGATCTTCTTCGTGAGCCCGGAGACCTGCACCGGAACCGAGCTGTCGTTGGTGGTGCCATTGCCGAGCTGGCCGTTGAGGTTGTAGCCCCAGCACTTAGCTTTGCCCGAAGTGGTCACCGCGCAGGTGTGGGAGGTGCCACCGCTGATCGACTTCGCCTTCAGCCCGGCTACCTGCACCGGTTTGCTGGCGTTCGTGGTGGTTCCATTGCCCAATTCGCCCCGAAAGTTCGCCCCCCAACACCACACCTTGCCGTCGGTGGTCAGTGCGCAGGTGTGGTTCGCGCCGGCGGTGACTGCTTTCACGTTGGGCAGTACGCTTATTTGTACGGGGTCCAACGCGTTGGTCGTGGTGCCGTTACCCAACTGGCCGTAGGCGTTGTTGCCCCAACAACGAAGCCGGTTCTCCACCGTCAAGGCGCAACTGTGGAATCCGCCGCTGGCGATCTGCTTTGCCTTCACCGAGGGAACCGCCATCGGCACCACAGCTGGTGCCACTTTGGTTGGCGCCGCCGCCGCCGGTGTCGAGCTTTGAGCCGCTATCAGTGTGCCGGCGATCATCGCCAATGCCGCGAGGGCGCGAGTCAATCTGGGTCTTGCCATGTTTCTGACCTCCTAATGCACCCGCTCCCGATCATGGCCCTCGGGGGGATCCCCTAGGAACGGGGAAAGGGCGGGCGTCCAAGGGCAGATTTGCCCGTGGATCGGTGCTGCAAAGGAGAGTAACGGGGCACTCAAATTGGCTTGAGAGCAGCAGGTCTTGCGGATCCGAAACCTTGCTGTGGTCTGCTTCAGCGAGTTCGGACTTCCCGTTGTTTGGGCAGTGGTCGCAGCGACCATTGGCCAGCGAGCAGCAGCGCCACTCGGAGTGCGTCGCGACTAGGCCGGACGTCGGCAGAGGTGACGATTCGGAAGTAGCCAACTTCGGCGCCGTGCTCGACTACCGGGATGGTGGTGTAGCCGTCGGGACCTTTGGGCAGGCCGGTCAGGGCGACGTCAATCGTCTTGCCCCGGTAGCGAATGGCGCCGTCCCGCTGGATGACGGCCGCGCCAGCGTCGTGGTCGCCGTACTCGTAGCTGACTCGCTCTACTCCGAGCACCTTCTTGATGGATTCAGCTACCCGCTCGAGACCGTCGAGAGCGTTAGTGCTGCCAGCGGCAAGGTCGGCGGCTTCGAGCACCCCCTGGACGAACCCGGCCTGTTCGGTGGCGGTGGCACTCTGGCGGATACCCCAGGAGGCGAGTTCGCTGACTGCCAACCCGACGAGGAGCAGGAGGATCGCCAACTCGATGTCTTCGACATTGTCGATTCGCAGCTGGAAGTAGGGCTGGGTGAGGAAGAAGTCGAAGCCGACCGCTGCCGAAGCCGCGGCGAGCACGCCCGCGAGCCGGTCGCCGGTGGCCGCGGCTGCCACCACAAAGAGCACCAGGACCAGCGCCGCCGCGCTCTTAGGGACGAGATCCAGGATGGGGTTCAACGCCGCGCTCACGAGCAGTGGCACCAGCACAGCCAGCAGCCGGAGGATCCCAGGGTGGCGCCGGTAGGTCGACAGTTCCATAGCACTCACGTAATCACTCCTGTGGTGCTCACAGAAGGGTTGCGCAGGTCAAGGTTGCGTCAAGATGAGCGGTGGCGCCTCAGCCTGCGGTGTTGAGGATGTCGGATCCGAACTCGTGCGAAGCAAACCTCATTCGCCGATCGAAACGCCTTCGACCACTCCCTCGGGTGAGTAGAGACCGACATGCCATTCTGGGAGGAAGGCGCCATCCGCGTCCAAGTGCCCCACGACGCCCACTCTCGCAAGCTCACCGAGAGCGTGTGGCAAAGGGACCCCGAGCAACTCCACCCCAAGGATCGTGGGCGAGGCAGGGGCAACTACTTCGATGAACGTCACTCGGTCGCCCTCGTAGGTGAGAAGGAGCCCGTCTGCCGCAAAGTGGTCGGTCTCAGGCGCATCCGGCGTGCGTCGGAAGGTGACAGCTGTGCCTAACAGGGCGCGCGCCTGTATCCGCGGGGTGCCAATACGAAGATCACCGATGCTCAACTCGGGGCCAATGGAAATATTCAAGACAAGCCACCAAGGTAGTCGATCATTTCGAGAATAGCTTGATCGTACTTGCCGGGGTACTTGCCCGTCACGTCGTCGATGTCCATCTGTACTGCGTCGTCGAAGCAGCCTTGGCTGATGAGGCCCGACTGCGCCTCCCGATAAGCCTGGGCATCTCCGCTACGCCCCCAACTGGCGGTTCGGTAGTGATCAAGCTTGTCCATCTGAATCGCTGGACCGTTGGCGAGTTCGAGCGGGCTGGTGGCGTTGGCGGGCATGTGATGCCGTTCGATTCCGTTACCTCCTCGAAGATCGCCATGACGACCGCCGCGGTACTGACCGTTGTTAGTGGCATCTGAGCCGCTGGAGTCTGGGTTGTCCTGTTCGCAGTTGCTGTTGCCTGGCGGTGTGGTTGGGGGCATGGCAGCACCGCCCCCTCCGGTCGCGAGCTCGGGAGGTGCTGCCGATTCACTTGTGGTCGTTGAGGTGTTGCCTTGGGTGGTGCCCGTGTGTTGGTGGGGGAGGTTGGCTTGGACGCCGCCGGGTGAGCCGGGCGCTGGTTCGGCCGGTTGGCAGAGCTGGGCCGTCGCGTCGAGCCCGGCGCATTGGACTGCCCCTCGGGACGGCGTTTGGCAGGATGCGATGGAGCCGCCGATGCCGCAGTCGCCGGCGTCGGTGGAGAGCGCCCGGTTGGGGGTGGTGACTCCTCCTGTGGTGGGCGCTGTTTGGGTGAGTGTCCAACCCGGCCGGTTGGCGTTGATCACTGGTTCGGAGAAGGCCTGTTGGGCGGTGACGATACGGCTGGTAGCCGATTGGGTCGTGGTGCTGCCGTTGGAGTAGGTGGTGGTGCGGGTCGTGTACTTAGTAGCCCAGGTGGTTTGGGTGGTGGTTCGGATGCCGTTGGTGATGCTGACAGTGACCGTTGGGCTGTGAGTTGTCGTTCTGGTCTGCGTTCTGGCGGTCCAAGACCGGCTTTGGGTGGTTCCCGGGTCGTAGTACTCACCGGGGTCCTGAACCCAGCCTTGCTGGCCCTGGGACGCGCTGATGACGGCCGATGCGAGCACGCCGACGCCGATCAAGAACGCGGCCCCAACGACCAGCTCGGGTGCAGCGAGGAGGCCCAGCCCCAATGCCGCGTCCGCCTCGACCGTGGCGGCCGTCCCTGCGGCAATCTCAGGCGCACTCGCGCCCGCCACTCCCCACATGATGGTGAAGTCCTTTGCAGTGAGCTCGCTAACCGCCACAAAGGCGGGTACGAGGCTCTTGAGTGCGTCGTCCCAGGGGTTGATGGTCGGTGCGTGTCCGGTGAGGTCGATCTGGTTGATGGGATTGGCGTCGGTGAAGGCGTAGCGGTTGAGCGCACCCGCGTTGGTGAGTGCCCTAGTAGTGGTGTCTCGAGTGAGGAAGGTGCCGAGGGTGGGGTCGTACCAGCGAAATACACCCTGCCGAGTTCGTCTCGGTAGTAGGAGTTGGTGCCGCCGCGGGGGTCGACTACCAGGTTCGGCTCATTGGCGTAGGTGTAGCCGTAGGTTGTGGGACGTCTGGCGACCCGCTACCCGGGCTCGACCACCGACTTCCTGACCAGTGAACGCGGGAAAGACTCAAGGCGTTCGTGAATCCAGCCATCCGCGACTTCCTACCTTTTGCTGGTCGAGCGGAGTGTCGACCGCGAACTCGAGCTAGCCATCATCTGGCCAACGACTCGGCGTTCCGGCAGGCCGATGAGGTCGGTATTGCCCGCATGTTGCTTGCGGGGAGCAAGCAGAAGGCCCTCTGGCTAGAGGCAATGCCTAGTCAGAGGGCCGTTCTTGAAAAGCTCCCCCGCCTGGACTCGAACCAGGAACCTACGGATTAACAGTCCGACGCTCTGCCAATTGAGCTACAGGGGATCGCATGTCGCGGTGCGAAACGTTACCAGAACTTCAGCGCAGGTCGTATTCGGCGCGGAGCCGAGCCAGCTCGCTGACCACCGCCGGATCGGCAGCGACCTGCTCGACCTCGGTTGCGTCACCGGGGGAGGCCCGCCAAACCAGCGGCGCATCCGGGTGGGCCAGATCGCGACGGGCGCTAATCACCGCGCTGCCCACACCGGCCAGCGGCATCGACTTGGTGTAGACGACGGTCGCGTTCACCCGCTCCTTGAAGAGTTGCGGCAGCCGACCGGGATTGACCAGCTCCAATTCGGCCGTCGCGCCGTCGACCCCTACCCAGGTGAGGTGTTGGGTGTTGCGATCCCAGCCGCCATGCTCAATCTCGTGCCAGGCCAACTGCACCCAGCCGTCAGCGGTGCGGTAGACCAGCTGGTCGGTCAGGCCAACGACGGCGCCCTCGGCGCTGCGAGCCGAGGCCAGCGGGCGGACCCGTCCGCCAAACAACGTCCGCAACTCAGCCTTCGCCTGGGCGTCCAAGCCAGTTCGAAACAATCCCATGGGCCCATTGTCCCTGACTTGAAAAGCCATAGTTCCCTGACCCTGTCGACACAGTTCCCTGAGCTAACCACCCAGTTCCCTGAGCCTGTCGAAGGGTGGAGGGGTCGACGTGGGCATGGGGGCTTCGACGAGCTCAGCCAACTGGGGTAGAGATCCTGCCAACGTGAGCGCAGTTCCCTGAGCCAACCACCCAGTTCCCTGAGCCAACCACCCAATTCCCTGAGCCTGTCGAAGGGTCGAAGGGTCACTCGTCGTGGACGTCGGCTGGTTTCAGTTCGGGACGCCAGCCCAACCAGACCGGATGCCGCAGCCGCCGGTTGGCGCTTAGGCCACTGAACTGCACCTCGCCGACCAAGACCGGACGCGTCCAGTGGACGCCCTTGGCATCAGCTGCCGGCACCTCGGTGAAGGGGGAAACCTCAGCGCTCAGCGGAGCCAATAGGGCCTCGGCCTCAGTCAGGGCCGCATCGCTGAACCCAGAACCGACTCGGCCGAGGTAGCGCAGCTTTTCACCCTCAGGCACCCCGACCAGCAATGACCCAACCCGGCCTTCGCGATTGCCCTCGCCTGGCCACCAACCGCCGATCACCACCGATTGGGAGCGGCGGTGTTTGATCTTCAGCCAAGCTTCACTGCGGCGCCCCGGCAGGTAGGTCGAGCCCAGGCGCTTGGCCACCACGCCCTCTAGCCCGAAGGCCGAGCTGGCATCAAGGGCTGCGGCCAGATCGCCGTCAAAGACCGGCGGGACGTGTAGCCGTCCCAGCTCGGCGGGCACGAGCTGCTCCAGCAGTTCCCGGCGCTGCTCGTAAGCCAGCCCCAGCAGCGCGGTGCCGTCGAGTTCGAGCAGGTCGAACAGCATCAGTTGGGCCGGAGCGAGCTTGGCTGCTGCGGCGATGTTGGCCTGGCCGGTGAGGTTGATGCGCGGCTGCAGCAGCCCGAAATCGGGCGCGCCATTGGCATCGAGCACCACGATTTCGCCGTCGAGCGTTGCGCTGGCACAACCCAGGCCAGCCAAGTCGGGCAGTAGATCGGGATAGCGCAGCGTCTCCTCGCGGCCATTGCGGCTGGTCAGTGTCACCGTGCCGTCGGCGATGGTGACGATGGCGCGCACCCCGTCCCACTTCATCTCGAAGGCCCACTGCGACTCCTGGGGCACCGAAGTGGGGGAGGCCGACACGGCGAGCATGGGGGCGATCGGTTGACCCTTCGACGAGCTCAGGGAACTGGGTGTCGGGCCCTTCGACGAGCTCAGGGAACTGGCTGACGGGCTTAGGGGACCCTTCGACGGGCTCAGGGGACTTGCGGGCTGGCCCTTCGACGGGCTCAGGGGACTAGAGATTTGCATTCGGTGAATCAGCCAGTCGTTGGCGCCGGTGTGAATCAGGGCAAATTTGGCCGGTTCGCCGCCCAGCCCACCATCGGGGCAGCCGTGCAGGGTGATGATCACCTCTTTGCCCTCACGCCACTTCTCCAGCTCATAGACCCCGGCATCCCAGATGCGGACGCTGCCCGCACCGTATTCGCCCTTGGGAATGGTGCCCTCGAAGGCGCCATAGGCCAGCGGATGGTCCTCAACGTGCACGGCCAGGTGGTTTGTGCGCGGATCGGACGGTGGTCCTTTCGGCACCGCCCAACTCACCAGCACGCCGTCGCGTTCCAGCCGGAAGTCGTAGTGCAATCGGCGGGCGTGGTGCTCCTGAATCACGAAGGAGCGGCCCGCGCTGGCCGCCGGGGCCGCCGCTGGCACCGGTTCGGGAGTCTTGGCCGCATCGCGCAACCCACGGTAGGCCGCCAGCCGATCGGGCCCGTCGGCTGACAGCAGGGGAGCGAGCAGGTCACCGAGTTCGGCCAGGCGCGCCAACACCTCGCTGAACTCCAACTGGCGCAAAGCGGGCGAGCCCAACTCGTCCCAGGTACGCGGCGCGGCCACCCACGGCCGCTCCCGCCCCCGCAGGGAGTAGGGCGAGACGGTGGTCTTGTTGCCGTTGTTCTGGCTCCAATCCAGAAAGACCTTGCCCGCCCGATCAGCGCGCCGCATCACCGCGGTGACCCGCTCGGGATGGCTGGCCTGCAGCGTTTGGGCCACCTGCTTGGCCACCTGACTGGCGCCCTCGGCATCCAAGCTGCCGTCGAGGTGGGCGTACAGGTGAATGCCTTTGCTGCCGCTGGTTACGCCGAAGGCGGTCAGCCCGGCGCCGTCGAGCAGTTCGCGCACCCAGTGGGCCACTTCAGCGCATTGGGCCAACCCGGCACCCTCACCGGGATCCAGATCGAATACCAGCCGATCCGGTGGCAGCGCAGTGCCGTCGGCGGCGAAACGCCACTGCGGCACATGCAACTCCAGGGCGGCCAGCTGGGCCAACCAGGTGAGGGTGGCCGCGTCGTCGGCCACGGGATAGTCGTGCGAGCCGTCGCGATGCTTGATCGGGTAGCGCCGCACCCAATCGGGGGTGCCCGCTGGCAGGTTCTTGGCGAAGAAGACGTTCGGCGCCTCGCCGCCAACCCCATCGGGGTAGCGCTTGCGGGTGATCGGACGTTGCCGCAGGTGCGGCAGCAGCACCGGCGCCACCGCCGCGTAGTAGGCGATCACTTCGCCCTTGGTGGTGCCAGTGGCGGGGTAGAGCACCTTGTCGAGGTTGGTGAGGGCGAGGCGATGCCCGTCCACGACTACCTGTTCGGCGCTCACCACTTCATCTTGGCCGCTGGCCGGGCAATCTGGGGTGGAAGTCGGTAGAAGCCGTCCTCAGGCGACGGCTGCGCCCAGGGCTTGGCCAATCGGAGCTTGCACGACCAGTGAAGCCAGGTGATCCATCGGCGTCGGCTGGGTGTTGATCAGCACCAGCTGAGCACCGCGGAACGCCTGCACCAGGCTGGCAGCCGGATAGACCACCAGCGAGGTGCCGCCGACAATGAGCAGGTCGGCCTCACCAAGGTGGTAGCTGGCCGCGGCCCAGACCGTTGAATCCAACGGCTCCTCGTACAGCACGACATCGGGCTTGATAGTGCCGCCGCAGTGGCAAAGCGGCACGCCATCGGCGGCCATGATCGTGGCCAGGTCATAGCGCTGCCCGCAGCGCAGGCAGGAGTTGCGGTGCACACTGCCGTGCAACTCCAACACCGTCTTCGACCCGGCCGCCTGATGTAGCCCGTCGATGTTTTGGGTGATCACCGCGCTCAACTTGCCGGCCGCCTCCAGCCGGGCCAAGGCCAGGTGGGCCGGGTTCGGCTTGGCATCGGGGTAGATCAGGTTGCGCCGGTAGTAGTCGAAGAACTCGGCGGTGTGGCGGGTGAAGAAGGTGTGGCTGAGCACCTCTTCGGGGGCGAAGCTTGTGTGAGTCTGCTGGCTGTAGAGGCCGTCGCCAGAGCGGAAATCGGGGATGCCCGATTCGGTCGAGACGCCGGCACCGCCGAAGAACACGATCCGCTTCGCGGCCGCGATCACCTGGCTGAGTTCGCTCACCTGACTGGGTTGGGTCACTCCTCGACCCTAACCGCAACTGCCTCGCCGCCCCCGCCGATGGCCGTCCTTCGGGCCCGCTAACGCCGCGTCACTTCCGGGTTTAGGCTGCGCGCATGCAAGCTTCATGGCCGCCGTCCGCGGACGCCACGCCAGCCCGTCCAGGGATCGGGGAGCGACTGGCGGCGATGATCGCCCTTCCCACCATTTCGGCCAGCAGAGCCGAGACCGGGCTGGCCGTTTTTGAGGAATTCATTGCGCTGCTCGCCGAGCAGTACCCGCTGCTGCATCGCCACCTCAATCTGGAGCGGATCGGTGAGTTGGGTCTGGTGTTCAGCTGGGCGCCAGCCGAGCCGAGCCCGGCCGCTCCCGTGGTGTTGATGGCCCATTTTGACGTGGTGCCGGTGGCCGGTCAGGAGGCCGAATGGCGGGTGCCGGCCTTCGAAGGCCGCATCATCGACGACCAGGTGTGGGGCCGCGGGGCCCTGGACGACAAGGGCGCCTTGTGCACCCTGCTCGAGGCAGTGGAGAACCTGCTCGCGCAAGGCTGGACGCCGCCGCGCGAGGTGCTGCTCTGCCTGGGCGGCGACGAAGAAGACCACGGCCACGCGGCCCGGCTGATCGCTGAGACCCTCATCGAAAGGGGAGTGGCGCCGGAGTTCGTGCTGGATGAAGGCGGCGCGATCACCGAGATCCCGTTCCCAGGGGTGAGTGGCTGGTTCGCCATGATCGGGTTGGCCGAAAAGGGCGTGATGGCGGTGCGCCTGAGCACCACCGGTGAGGGTGGCCACGCCTCGGCGCCGTCCGGGCTGACCGCAGTTGGCCGCGTGGCTCGCGCCGTGGCCCGACTGAACCGCAACCCGTTCGGCGTGCGAATGCCCAAAACGGTGCGCGAACTGTTCACCCAGATCGCCGAACATGCCGAACCCAAATACGCCAACATCTACCGGGCTGCAGCCAAAGTGCCAGCGCTAACTGCCCGGCTGCTGCCACTGATCGGTGCCGAAGGGGCGGTAATGGTGCGCACCAGCCTGGCCGCGACCATGTTGTCCGGTGGCAGCAGCGCCAACGTCCTGCCCTCGGCGGCTTCGGCGATGCTGAACATTCGGGTGAACGTCGGCGAAACCAGCACCAGCGTGCTCACCCGGCTGCGGCGGGCCATCGCCGACCCACTGGTGGCCGTCGAACTCGTCGAGGCTGATGAGCCCACCAGCGAATCGGCCGCCGACAATGCCGCCTGGTCAATGATCGGCTCAGCGGTGGCCCAGGCTTACCCCGGCGTCGCCGCGCTGCCCTACCTCACCACCGCGGCCACCGACGGACGGCATTGGCATCGCCACACCGCCAACGTTTACCGCTTCGCCCCCTTGGCCATGGACGCCGGTCAGCGCGCCGCCGTCCATGGAACCAACGAGTGGGTGAGTATCGACAGCCTGCGCCGCGGCGAGCGGTTCTATCGGGCACTGTTACGCGGCCTGGAGGCCGGAGGGGGAAAAGATGAGTGAGTCGCGGGTCACCGACGCTCCCAAGGTCGGCTTCGGCCCACTGGGAATGGTGGTCGGCTTCCTGGTGATCGTCGAGCTGACCAGCGGCGTCATTCAAGGGTTCTACACCCCGCTGCTGACCGACATCGCGCGCCATTTCGGGGTGCCGGACGCCGACGTCAACTGGCTTGAAGGTGCCCAGCTGATGGTGGCCGCGATCGTGATTCCGGCCTTCGCCAAACTCGGTGACATGGTGGGCCATCGCCGAATGCTGCTGGTCTCCACTGCGATTACCGCGTTGGCGAGCCTGCTCATGCCGCTCACCGGCAACTTCTGGCTGTTCCTGGTGGCCTGGGCATTGCAGGGCTTCTATATCGTCTGGCTGCCCCTGGAAACTGCGCTGATCTACTCCCGGGCCCGCGCCACCGGCCACCCCGCAGTGCTCACTCGCCGCGCCGCCGGACTGCTGGTCGGTGCGCTGGAGTTTGGGGTGATCGCGGCCGCCCTGGCCGCTGGGCAGCTGATCGAAGTAATGCCGTTGCCTTACCTGCTTTGGCTTCCGGCCATCGCGGTGGTGATCTGCTTCTTCGTGATCCTGTTCGGGGTCAAAGAGTCACCTGACCTGCACGGTGGACGCTTCGACGTCGTCGGCCTGGTGCTGGTGGCCGTCGCGCTGCTGGGTTTCACCGGTGGCCTGTTCCTGCTGCGCGTCCAGGGCCCCGGCAGTGCCCTGGTCTGGGCCGTATTGCTGGTCGGCCTGGCCCTGTTCGTGCCGTTCATCCGTTGGGAGCTTCGCCACGACGACCCGGTGATTGATGTGCGGATGTTCGCCAATCCGGCGCTGTGGCCAGTCTTCCTGACCGCCGGACTGTTCGGGGTTAGCGTGCTGGGCGCCCAGGCACCGCTGTCGACCTACGCCCGCACCGACCCGGCGCTGGGCTACGGCTTGGGTGCCACCAGCGGCCAGACCTCGATCCTGATCGGGGCCTACGTGCTGACCCTGGCGATCGGTGCGCTGCTGTTGCCGGTAGTCACCAAGTTCATCACCCCCCGCTGGGCCCTGGTTGGGGCCAGTGCCATGGTCGGCGTGGGCTATCTGCTGTTCGTGCCCTTCCACGCCACCTACGCCCAGACGCTGACCAACATGGTCATCGCCGGGCTCGGATCGGGCGCCTTGGTGGCCGCCCTGCCAGCCGCAGCTGCGTCGGCAGCGCCGTACGGGCAAACAGGCGTGGCCACCGGCCTGACCAACTCAGTGAAGACGGTTGGTGGGGCCATCGCCTCGGCGGTATTCGGGATCGCGCTGGCCACTCATGCCGACGGGACGGCGGCGCAAACCGCAGGCTCCTTCAGCGGTTACCTCACCGTGTGGATCGTCTGTGGGGCCACCGGTTTGGCCGCAGCAGTGGCGCTGTTGTTCGTGCCGAAGACCGCCTTTAGCGACGTCCAGGTTGGTCCTTCGACGGGCTCAGGGAACTGAACTGTCAGTTGAGTAGCTCGAGAATGGTGAGACCGACGCCGTCCTCGGCGTTGCTGGGCACCTCGGTGAAGCCGCAGACCTTCATCGAGTGGTGCCCATTGGCTACCACGAAACCTTGACCGGCCCAGGTGAGCATCTCGGCGTCATTGGGCATGTCACCAAAGGCGACCACGTCTGCGGCAGCGATGCCCATTTCGGCGCAAACCAGCGCCAAAGTGCTGGCCTTGGAGACTCCAGGGGCGGTGAGTTCGATCATGCCGTAGGGCTGGCTGACCGAGGCGTGAGTGAGGTTCAGCTGATCGCCGATCACCGCGGCGGCCAAGGTAGTCAGCTGCTCGGAAGGAATGTCTGGATGAAAGCCCAGCAGCTTGATCACCGCGCCCAGCGTTTCGCTCAGTTCAGCGAGTGTGCCGGTGTGATGGCCGGGTTCGCTGCGCTGGCGCGACGGCGAATCTGGCTCGCAGCCAAACCCGACGCCGGTTTCAAAACCAAAGGTGATGCCCGGGATCGCCGCCCGCAGGGCATCAGCCACCGCAAAGGCTGTGGCCGAATCCAGTGGGAATTGGTGCACTGGGCGACCAGTGGTCAGTTCAACCACGGCGCCGCCATTGCTGACGATCACCTGCGGATGGGCGGTCGCCAACTCATTCAGCACTCCCAACCAGCGGGTGGGGCGTCCGGTGGCGATCACGAACGGCACGCCAAGTTCGTTGGCCCGGGCCGCAGCTTCAGCGTTGATGGCCGAGACGGTGCCGTCCGGACGTAAGAAGGTGCCGTCCAGGTCGGTGGCGATCAGCCTTGGTCGGTTCACAGCTTGGAGTTCGGAGTGGGGGAGCCGCCGCCACTGGGTGAGGCCGTCTGCGGGGACGGGGTCACCGACTGTTTCGACGGGGACGCCCCTGAATCGCTCGGCGATGGCGATGCCGAAGCTGGCGAGGGTGAGGCCGACTCCGGGGACGGTGAGGCCGACTCCGGCTCCGTGGGGCTGGCACTGGTAGGCACCGGTGGTGGCGGCTCTTCAGTGGCCGAATCCTGGAAGATCAAAATGGCGATCAGGATCGCCAGCGCACATAGCAGCAGCATCAACAACCAAGAGGCCAGAATCGACAGCCATCCTGATCGATCATGACGGCCCGGCCACGGCAACGGCCAAACCTTGGCAATGCCCGGCTTTGACCAGTCGATCCAATGCAACCGGTAGTCGGGGCCAGCGGCCTGCCCTTTCTGGCCGAGCAGGGACATATCCACTTCGGCCAGGATCCGGCTGGCCTCGGTGAAGGACGCCGGGGAGGCGTCATAGGCAAGCGCCACCCAGGGCGTGGCCGGAGCGTCCTCGCCGATTCGCGGATCATCAGGTTCGTCGCGGAAGCGGTTTCCCAGCCGGCCGCCGTCCTGACCGTGACCGCCACGAGCCACGACAGTGTCGATGTGGAGTTCGTTGACGGCACCGGCGAAGCGGTCCCGGGCGCCGGCATCACCGGCAGCACCCTCAGACAGCAAGATCACCATCGTCGAGGTATTCACGTCATCGTGGGCGATGAAGGCGACTCCCGAAGGCGAGGCGGCGAGCCGCGCGTCCAGCCAGAAGTCACCAACCTTCGGCGGATCAGCGGGCAGCAGCGGCGACAGAAGCGGCGGCTCGCCGGGTGTCGATTCGCTCATTTCGTCCCATCGTTGATGCCTCAAAGCTGCGCGCCCCATTGTGCCGTACCAGCCAAGCCGGCGCGCTGGTGAGAATTTGCCGCCGGGCAGGTCCTGGACGTTTCGGTGTACCCGGTATCGTGGGCGGAGCCTGGGCAGCAAGTCCACTCGTGATTATCAGGAGTCCACGTGACCAATTTGAGCAACGACCCGTCAGCATCGCTGACGCCCGCTGCCATGCCCGTCACCCAAGCCGACACCGCCTCAGCGGCGAAACTGCTGGGGAAGGCGATCGAGCAGGTTCAGCGGGTCATCGTCGGCCAGGAGCATATGGTCGAGCGATTGATGGTGTCATTGCTTGCCAAGGGCCATTGTTTGCTCGAAGGCGTGCCTGGGGTGGCCAAGACCCTGGCGGTGCGCAGTTTCGCCACGGTGGTCGGGGGCAAGTTCTCCCGAATCCAGTTCACCCCTGACCTGGTGCCCTCTGACATCGTCGGCACCCGCATCTACTCGGCGCGCAGCGAAAAGTTCGACATCGCGCTCGGCCCGGTATTCGTCAACTTCGTGCTAGCTGACGAAATCAACCGCGCCCCAGCCAAGGTGCAGTCGGCCATGCTGGAGCTGATGGCAGAGCAGCAGGTCTCCATCGGTGGCCAGACCTACCCGGTGCCGCAGCCGTTCATCGTGATCGCCACCCAGAACCCGATCGAATCCGAGGGCGTCTACCCGCTGCCCGAAGCCCAGCGCGACCGCTTCCTGCTCAAGGTGGACGTTTCCTACCCGCGCGGTAATGAGGAGTTCGAGATCCTGCGCCGGATGAGCGTGAAGCCGCCGAACGCCGAGCCGGTGCTGAACCCGGAAGTGGTTCGCCAGTTGCAGGATTTGGCCAGCAACGTCTTCGTACACAACCTGGTGGCCGAATATGTCGTCCGCCTGGTGCTGGCCACCCGCAGCCCCGAGGAGTTCGGCATGCCCGATCTGTCTTCGGTGATCCAGATCGGCTGCAGCCCGCGAGCCACCCTCGGTCTGGTCGCTGCCGCGCGAGCCTTGGCATTGATCCATGGCCGCGACTACGTGTTGCCCACTGACGTTCAGGCTGTGGCCAAGGACGTGATGGGGCACCGCATCGTGCTCGGCTTCGATGCGGTGGCCGACAACATCACCTCCGCTCAGGTCGTGGAGCGCCTGCTGGCCATGGTGCCGCCGCCCACGCCGGTGTGGAACACCCAGCAGCGCCAGACCGCCCAGGGCCAGCACCGCTACCAGCCGCAGGGCTGATCGCCGGTGAGCCAAGCTCCCGTCTTCGCGCCACCGCCCGAGAACCTCGGGGCGGTGTCCTCGGTCATCACCGCGCCCACCGCGTCCACGCTTCCGCTGAGCAAGCTGGCACCGGAGGCGGCGTTGCGTCGGCTGGAACTGACCATCGTCCGCCGCCTGGAGGGCTTCCTGCACGGCGACCACCAGGGTCTGTTGCCCGGCCCCGGGTCGGAAACCAACGACGCTCGCGAATACGTGCCCGGGCAGGACGACGTCCGCAAGATCGACTGGGCGGTCACCGCCCGCACCACCACGCCGCATGTGCGCGACACCATCGCCGACCGGGAATTGGAGATTTGGGCCCTGCTCGATGTGACCCCCAGCATGAACTGGGGCACTGAAGGGGTCACCAAACGTGACCTGGGCATTGCTGCGGTGGCCACCATCGGTTTCCTCAGCCAGCGGATGGGCGACCGTTTCGGCGGGCTGATCATGCGGCCAGAACAGCTGAAGCGACTGCCGGCCCGCTCCGGACGGACCGCGCTGTACGGGCTGCTGCGCAAAATGCTCACCGAGCCGATGGTTCCCGACCACGCCACCGGGCCGTACTCGTTGGCCGCCGGCATTCAGCGGATGGGACGTAGCGAGCAGCGCCGGGGCATGCGCCTGGTCGTTTCCGATTTCCTCACCCCAGGCGATTTCGAGCTTGATCCTGAGGTGGCACCGGAGTGGGAGCGCCCGATGCGCCAGCTCTCGATCCGCAATCAGGTGCTGGCCGTTGAGGTGGTCGACAGCCATGAGATCGACTTTCCTGACGTTGGCGATTTGCTGATCCGCGACCCCGAAACCGATTTTTCGCGTTACGTGAACACCTCCGATGCGGCGGCTCGGGAACGGATGAACGCCGCCACCGCTGCCCAGCGGGAGCGCATCAGGGTGGCTTTACGCCGCGCCGGGGCTGCCCACATCCAGTTGCGTACCGATTCGGACTGGGTCAGCGACATCGCTCGCTTCGTGCTGGCTTACCGGCGTACCGCCGCGACCCTGCACAAGCCGCAAACTGGGGTGAGTCGCTGATGTGGGAGTGGTTCTCTTTCGCCAACCCGGAGCGGCTTTGGGTGCTGTTGCTGGTGCCGCTGCTGATCGCTGGTTACGTCTTCGCGCTGAAGCGGCGCAACAAGGTGGGGATGCGCTTCACCAACACCACCATTCTGGGACGGGTGGTGCCCAAGCAGTCGCAGTGGCGCCGCCATCTGGCAGTGGCGCTGTCGCTGCTGAGCCTGGTCGCGCTGAGCATCGCCTGGTCGCGACCCCAGGGGATCGAAATGATGCCGCGGGAGCGGGCCACCGTGGTGGTGGTCATCGACGTGTCGCTCTCGATGCAGGCCACCGACATCAAACCAAACCGGCTTGATGCGGCTAAGGCCGCCGCGATCAAGTTCGTCGAATCACTCCCGCCGCAATACAACGTGGCCGTGGTTGGCCTGTCGGGCAGCCCGTCGGTGCGGATGCCGCCGTCCTTGGATCGGGCGGCCGCCCGCCAGGCGATCAGCAGCTTGAAGCTGGCGCAGTCCACGGCAGTGGGGGAGTCGATCTATGCCTCGCTCGAAGCGCTGCAGATGGCGCCGAAGGGGCAAAATGGTGAGGGCCCAGCACCTGGTGCGGTGGTGCTGCTCTCTGACGGACAAAACACCGCTGGCCGGGCCCCGGCCCAGGCCGCGGCCGATGCCAAAGCGGCCAAGGTGCCGATTTACACCATCGCCTACGGGACCGATAACGGCTATGTCGATCTCGACGGCAAGCGCGAAACCGTCCCGCCCGATCGGGAGTTGTTGGCCGACATCTCCACTGCTACCGGTGGGCAGGCCTTCTCCGCTGAAGATCTGGGCCAGTTGGACAAGGTCTACAGCAACATTCGCAGCGAGGTGGGGCAGGTGCCGACCAAGAAGGAGACCACCGCGCTGTGGGCCGGGTACGGCCTGGCCTTCGCCGTGGTGGCCGCGCTCGCTGCGGTCTCGTTGGGAGCGCGCTGGCCATGATCCCCGACGGTTTCTTGCGCCCGGAGCGCCTCTGGTGGCTGATGCTCATTCCGCTGCTGATCGGGTTGTACCTGTTCTTGCTGCAGCGGCGCCGCAATCGGGCCCGCGGCGGCAGCTCGATCGCCGGTCTGGACAAGGTGCTGCCCAAGCAGCAGTCGTGGAAACGGCATGCGGCGGTGGCGGCGGCGATCCTGTCCTTGGCTTCACTCAACTTCGCCTTCGCCCAACCCAAGGGTGAGGTGGACGTGCCCAAGGAGCGGGCCACCATAGTTCTCGCGTTGGACGTATCGCGCTCGATGCTGGCCACCGACGTGCTGCCCAACCGAATGGAAGCCGCCAAGACCGCAGCCGTTGAGTTCGTGAACATGATGCCGGCCGGCTTCAACGTCGCGCTGGTCAGATTCGCCGGCTCATCGGCGGTAGTGGTGCCGCCCACCTCCGATCACGCGGTCGTGACCGGGGCGATTCAGAATCTGCAGGTGGCGCCGTCCACCGCTATTGGTGACGGCATCTTCAGTTCCCTGGACGCGATCGCCCAGGCGCCAGCCGACCCGAACAACCCCGACGACATCGCCCCCGGCGCGATCGTGCTGCTTAGTGACGGCTCCACCAACTCCGGGCGTCCCTCTGAAGATGGTGCGCGGGAGGCAAAGAAGCAGGGCATTCCGATTTACACCATCGCTTACGGCACCGATTACGGCTATGTCGAGTCGAATGGCCAGCGCCAGCCGGTACCGGTGAATCACTACGAGCTGGAGCAGATCGCCAAGCTGTCGGGGGGCCACAAGTTCTCCGCTGGTTCCTCCGACGAACTCAAGCAGGTCTACCAGGCGATTGCCCACGAGGTGGGCACCACCAAGAAGGCGCAGGAGATCACCGAGCTTTACGCCGGGATTGCGTTGTTCTTCGCTGTGGTGGCCGCTTTGGCGATGGCTTCATTGGCCGCTCGCTGGCCATAATCGCGGGCGGGTCGCGGCTGGTCGGTTGACCAAACCTGCGGCACAATGAGTCCAAGCCCTGATCGGACGAGGTTGCTGGGGAAGGTAAATCTCGCCACCAGATCGGGGAACACCGATGAATACAACGCGCGGGATCATCGCGATCCACTCCGCGCATCTTGCGCTGCGCCCGCACCTGGAATGGGCAGTGGGTGCCGTTTTGGGCTACCCAGTTGAGTTCGACTGGACGTGGCAGCCCGCCGAGCCGCAGGTGATGCGCACCGAGTTCTCCTGGCAAGGCAGCGTCGGCACTGGCGCGAAACTGGCCAGCGCCTTGCGCGGCTGTGCGCTGGCTCGCTTCGAAGTAACCGAAGAGCCCAGCCCTGGCAATGAAGGCCTGCGGTGGGCATACACGCCCCGATTGGGCGTCTTCTCCGCCGTCATCGGACCCCACGGCGACATCATGGTTCACGAGGATCGGTTGCGGCAGGCCGTGCTGGCTGACGCCCTGGGACGCCGTCCGCTGGCTGATGCCGTTTCCGACCTGTTGGGCGCACCCTGGGACTCCGAACTGGAGGCCTTCCGCAAGGCTGCTGAAGGCGCTCCCGTCCGCTGGCTTCACGTCGGCTAACTACCACCGGGTCCGTCCCCCTGAGCTGCTCAGGGGAACCGTCCCCGACGAGCGGCTCACGGGGACGGTTCCTCCGCACAGTGCGCTAATTGGGGACGGTTCCATTAGGAGCAGTTCGGCATGGGACCGTCCCTGGGGGGCGCAAGTCTGCGACTGGTCGGGGTCCGTCGCTGTCAGGCAACCCAGCCGACAGCTGCGAACCGCGCCGTCCCAACAGTCGCGACGCGCCCCCCAGAGAGCGGGCTCAGGGGGTGGTGCTATCCCGCATCACAGCGGGATGTTGCCGTGCAATCCGCGAACGCCGGTGGGAAGGGTCGCGGTCATGTTCGTCCTCAGGCGGTCTGGTTGGCGTTGGTTACGACGACCGCAACATTGGCGCCGCCGAAACCGAAGGAGTTGTTGAGCGCGGCCAGGTCGCCGTCGGGTAGCGGACGGGCGACGTTGGCGGCAATGTCGATGCCCAGGTCGGGCTCGGGGTTCTCGAGGTTGATCGTCGGCGGCACCAGGCGGTCGTGGAGCGCCATCACCGTGGCGATGGTCTCCAGCGCGCCAGCGCCACCGAGCAGATGCCCGGTCATCGACTTGGTGGACGTCACCACCACCTGATCGGTGGCCGCGCCCAGTGCGTTGCGGATCGAGCCGGCCTCGGTCAGATCGCCTTGCGGGGTGGAGGTGCCGTGGGCGTTGACGTGGCGGATGTCGCCAGCGGTCAGCCCGGCGTTGGCCAGCGCCTTCTGCATGGCCTTGGCCTGCCCGGCACCGGACGGATCGGGCTGGACGATGTCATGGCTGTCCGCGCTGATCCCGGAACCGGCCAGCGTGCCGTAGATCTTGGCCCCGCGGGCCAGGGCGTGCTCGAGGGTCTCGATGACCAGCACCGCGGCGCCCTCGCCCATGACGAAACCGTCCCGGTCCCGATCCCAGGGACGCGAGGCGCGCTCGGGCTCATCGTTGCGGCGACTGAGCGCCTGCATCTGGCCGAAAGCCGCCATCGGCAGCGGGTGAATGGTGGATTCGGTGCCACCGACCACGGCGATCTCGGCGCGACCAAGCCGTAGCTGGTCGATGCCCAAGGAGATCGCTTCGTTTGAGGATGCGCAGGCCGAGACAGGAGTGTGCACGCCGGCCTTGGCATGGATCTGGATGCCCACATTGGAGGCCGGGGCGTTGGCCATCAGCATCGGGATGGTGAAGGGGCTGACCCGGCGGTAGCCCTTGTCGCGATGGTTGTCCCAGTTGTTCAGCAGCGAGTGCAGGCCGCCGATGCCGCTGGCCAGGGAGACCAGCAAGGTTTGGGGGTCGACGTCCACGCCTTCTTCGGCGTCCCAGTCGAAGCCGGCATCGCGCCAGGCTTCCTGGGCGGCGACCAGCGCCAGTTGGGTGGAGCGATCCAGACGTCGGGCCTTGACCCGGTCGATCAATTCGGAGGGGTCGACGGCCACTTTTGCCGCAATCCGTGCCGGGAGTTCGGCGGCCCACTCTTCGGTGATCAGGCTGACGCCCGATCGGCCGGCAAGCATGCCTGCCCAAGTGGAAGCCACGTCGCCGCCCAGCGGGGTGGTGGCGCCGAGTCCGGTGATCACAATCTCAGTCATGGTGCTCCGTTTGGATGGGTGTGGATTTGCCGGTCATTAGGCACGCCGAGACCAGGAGTGGCGGTCCCGGCGCGCCCGATGAGTGGTGCCGACTACGGCTTGGTCAGCCGAGCCGCGCAAGAGGCTTCAGCTCAGCTGTGCGCCTCGATGTAGGCGACGGCGTCGCCCACGGTCTTGAGGTTCTTGGACTCCTCGTCGGGAATGGTGACGCCGAACTTTTCCTCGCAGCCGACGAGGATCTCGACCATGGCCAGGCTGTCGACATCAAGATCGTCAACGAAGGACTTGTCCAGCTGGACGTCCTCTACCGGGACCCCGGCTACCTCGTTGACGAGTTCAGCGAGCTGAGCGCGGATCTCTTCGGTGGTGGCCATCTGTTTCTCCTTTTTCATTCTTCTTTTTGGGTTGCAACGATTCCGGCAGTAGCCGGTGGTTCAGGGAAGGGTGATCACTTGGCCGGCGTAGACCAGGCCAGCGCCGAAGCCGATGATCAGGGCAGTCTGGCCGCTCTTGGCCTCGCCGCTGGTGAGCAGGGCATCCATCGCCATCGGAATGGTGGCGGCGGAGTTGTTGCCCAAGTGAGTGATGGTGCGGGCGACGACAACCTTCTCCGGCAGCTTCAGGTAGCGAAGCAGGGTGTCGGTGATCCGGTTGTTGGCCTGGTGCGGGATGAACACGTCCAGTTCTTCGGGGGAGATGCCCGCCTCGTCCAGGCAGCGGCGAGCGGCCTTGGCGATGTAGCCGGTGGCCCACTTGAATACGGCCTGACCGTCCATCTGAATGGTGGGGAACACCCCGGCTTTGACGCCGCTGCCGATGGTGTGGTTCATCCGGATGGCGTCGTATTGGCCGCCGTCCGATCCCCACACGACCGGGCCGATGCCGTTGGTCTCGCTGGGGCCGAGAACTACCGCGCCAGCGCCGTCGCCGAACAGGAAGGCGGTGCTGCGATCGGTGGGATCGGTGATGTCAGAGATGGTCTCGCCCGCGACCAGCAGGACGTAGGTGGCCTGCCCGCCGCGGATCATGGCCTCGCCCTGGGCGAGGCCATAGCTGAAGCCAGCACAGGCTGCGGAGATGTCGTAGGCGGCGGCGTCACCCAGGCCGAGCTGGTGGGCCAACTTGGGGGCCAGCGCCGGGGTCTGCTCGTAGTGGGAGATCGTGGCGACGATCACCGCATCGATCTGGTCCAACGGCACCCCGGAGCGCTCGATGGCGCTGGTGGCGGCGGCAACCGAAAGGGTCTCAATGTTCTCGCCTTCGCCCACCCAGCGGCGCTCCTTGATGCCGGTGCGCTGAGTGATCCACTCATCGGAGGAATCAATGAACTGGCACAGGTAGTCGTTGTCGATCACCCGGGACGGGGTGGCAGAACCGACCGAGAGGATCCGGGCGAAAGGCGCACCGGTGCTGGCTTTGAGGCTCATGAGGCTGCTCCTGCGGAGTCGTGGGCTGGGTAGAGGCGGATCAGCGGCTGGCCTGGGGCCACCCGGTCGCCGTCCTCCACCAGCCATTCGGTGATGGTGCCGGGGTGGGCCATGCCCACCTCGATGGTGTTGCGAAGGTTGGACACGGTGCCGATCGCGGCGCCCGTCTCCAACCGCACCCCTACGTCGACGCCTTCAGCAGCGTGGAACTCGCCCTTACCGGGGGAGACCACCAGCATCCAGGAGGGGGTGGAGTTCAACAGGCTTACTGAAGCGCCGTCGCCGTGCTTGGCGACGAACTCCTGCGCCGCCGGAATCTGATCGGGGGTGTTGAGGCTGAACAGCTCGACGCCCTTGAGGTTGCGTTTGGCGATGCCGGCCAGGGTGCCAGCGGGCGGCAACTCCAGCAGCCCGGTGACCCCGAGGTCGGCCATGGTCTGCAAGCAAAGGTCCCAGCGGACGGGGCTGGCCACCTGCTTGACCAGGCGGCCCAGGTATTCCCGACCGGACTGGACGACCTGGCCGTCGGCATTGGAGAGCAGCCGAGTGCGGGGGTCGTGGGTGGTGATGGCCCGCGAGAGCTGCGCAAGGTGCGCTACTGCTGGCTCCATGTGGATGGTGTGGAAGGCGCCAGCCACCGAAAGCTGGATCAGCCGAGCCCGCGCTGGCGGGTTGGCCTGCAAGGCGGCGAGTTGCTCGACGGTGCCAGCAGCCACGATCTGGCCGGAGCCGTTGTTGTTCGCGGCGGTGAGGCCGTTTGCCTGGATGGCTGCCATTACTTCGTCGGCGTCGCCACCGATCACGGCCATCATCGAAGTCGGCACGGTTGCGCTCGCGGCGGCCATCTGTTGGCCGCGCTCCCGGACGAACACCATTGCCTGTTCGGCCGAAAGGATGCCCACGGCGGCAGCCGCGGTGATCTCGCCGACGCTGTGACCGGCGGCCACGCCGGTGCGTTGGAAGCCGTCTGCAGGCTGGGGGAAAAGCTCAAGGGCGGTCACCAAACCGGCGGCGACCAACAGCGGCTGAGCGATCGCAGTGTCGCGGATGGTTTCGGCATCAGCTTCGGTGCCGTAGTAGGCCAGGTCGAGGCCAGCGACTGTAGAGAGCCACCTAAGTCGGTCGGCGAAACGGGGTTCAGCCAACCACGGGCCGAGGAAGCCTGGGGTTTGGGCGCCCTGTCCGGGCGCGACGATTGCGAGCACGAGACCACTGTGTCGAATCTCGGACGCAGACCCGGCGTCGGACGCCACGAAAAACCGG
Organism: Propionibacteriaceae bacterium UBA6122; assembly: GCA_002428365.1. GTDB lineage: Bacteria > Actinomycetota > Actinomycetes > Propionibacteriales > Propionibacteriaceae > Propionicimonas. The sequence continues at coordinate 7,041 of DIVW01000026.1, read as the reverse complement.
GGGCGCGATTTGTAGGAAACCTACAAACCAAGGCGCTGGTAAGTCCGTTCACCCACTAGGTGATTGTGGCTTCCGTCAGTCGAGGAGCCGTCCAAGGCTCAGTGCCAGCCGAAGTGCGTAGCCGTCGCGGGCATCGGTCGGTGAATAGCCGGTTACCTCCTGCACCCGCCGCAGCCGATAACGGACGGTGTTGGCGTGGACGAACAACTCCCGCGAGGTCGCCTCGATCGATCCAGCGGTGTCGAAATACGCCGAAAGGGTGGCCACCAGATCACCGCCAGCGGCGACCAAGGGTTGGTAAAGCTCCCCGGCTAGCGCGCGGCGAGCGTGGCCGTCACCGGCCAGCGCACGTTCGGGCAGCAACTTCTCTGCCGCCACCGGACGAGGGGCATCTGGCCAAGCGCGGGCGGCGCGTAGGCCGGACAGAGCGCTGCGGGCGCTGCCAGCGGCGTCCATCAGGCTGGCCACGATCGGGCCGACGACCACATTGCCGGGCCCGAAAGCGTCGACGAACTCGGCCACGAGGCTGACCAACTGATCGGTGGTGGTGGCGCTGGTGCCGATCACCAGCACCAGCCGATCACCCTGCTGGGCGGCCAGTAGATCCAAGGAGTTGCGACCGGCCGCGGCGCGGATCGACTCCACAGCTGCCCCCGGGTCGGCCGGTGTCGGTCCGATCACCACTGCTACTCCGGGGCTGGGGGAGACCCAGCCAAGGGTTGAGGCCCGCGAAACCACCGACTCATCGGCGTCGCCGCGAATGATCGCGTCCACCACCATTGACTCCAGGCGGGCGTCCCAGGCGCCGCGGATCTCAGCGGCACGGGCATAGACCCGGGCTGCGGCGAAGGCCACCTCCCGGGAGTAGCGCAGGATGCCGATTCGCAGCGGAAGTTGCTCGTCTGCTGGCAACTCGGCGATCCGCTCCTCAACGGTTTCGATAGTGGTCAGCACCAGGTCGACGGTCTGGTTGAGGGTGATGCGCCGGGTGAGGGCGCGAGGGGCGGCCGCGAACAGCGCGCCAGGATCACCCTCGCCACCGGAGGTGAACCAGGTGACGAAGCCGTCGATGCCGGAGCGGGCCACCAAGGTCACCCAGGAGCGGTGCTCGGCCTCCAGTTGAGCAAACCAAGGGTGCTGGTCGGCAATACGAGCCAGTGCGGCGGTGGTCAGTTCGGCGGAGAGTTCGGTCAGGTCTTTGGCGATTACCGCCCGGGCTTCAGTTGAGGGCCACCAAGCTCTTTCGGCGGCTGTGGTTTGCGGAGTCACTTTCGCTGGGCAATCTCGGCCAGGCGCAGGCCGATGATCCGCTCCACCACCTCGCTGGGTAGCGGTTTGGTGCCGTCGAAGCCGACCGAGCCCTTGGTGACTCGCCAGCCGTTCAGGTCGTCGACCACCACGGACATCACTGAGCCGCTGAACGGGAAGAGCGCGTAGCCCTTGGCATTGGTGCCAATGCCAATCAAGGGCTGTCCCTGGTGCAGCAGAGCGGCGACGCCGTAGCTGACGCCCTCATCGGCTTCGGGGGACGCAGCGCGGGCGAGTCGCAGTATTTCGCGCAACGCGGCCGCGCCGTCCGCCTCGGCGGCGTCGATCAGTTCGGCGAAGGTCATGGTCTTGATCCTAAGGCTGTCGGGCACCGATCGTCGGGGAAGCCGGGTCGGCGTCCCGATTGGTGCTCGTCGGGCTCCCCGGGGGGTAGGAACTGCTGATTTGGCAGCGGGTAGCGGGAATGCCGTGGGCTAGCGCCGGGGTTGGGCTGAGTGCGGGCCGATATGGTCTGACAAAGCACGACGATCTTGTGCGACACCTCCGAAAGGCGACGAAACAGTGGCAACCGGTGATTCCGCCGACGCGATCCTGAACGGATTGCCGACCAATCTCCCCGACATCGACTCCGAAGAGACTGCCGAGTGGCTGGAGTCGCTCGACCTGATGATCGACACCGACGGTCGAAATCGGGCGCGCTACATCATGCTCAAGCTGCTGGAGCGGGCGCGGAGCCAACGGGTGGGGCTGCCAGCGCTGACGGCCACCGACTACGTCAACACGATCCCGGCCGATGTCGAGCCTCCTTATCCGGGCGATGTGGACCTGGAGCGACGGTTCCGTCGGTTGGTGCGCTGGAACGCCGCAATGATGGTGCATCGCGCCCAGCGACCCGGAGTCGGCGTTGGCGGCCACATCTCTACTTACGCCTCAGCCTCGACGCTCTACGAGGTTGGGTTCAACCACTTCTTCCGTGGCAAGGACCACCCAGGTGGTGGTGATCAGGTGTTCTTCCAGGGCCACGCCAGCCCGGGCATGTACGCCCGCGCCTTCCTTGAGGGGCGGCTCAGCGAGGACGAGTTGGACGGCTTCCGTCAGGAGAAGAGCCACTTGGTCAATGGGACGGTGCGCGCGCTGCCGTCCTACCCTCATCCGCGCCAGATGCCCAGCTTCTGGGAGTTCCCGACTGTTTCGATGGGCCTGGGCCCTATCAACGCGATCCACCAGGCCCAAATCAACAAGTACCTCACCAACCGGGGCATCAAGGACACCTCCGAGCAGCGGGTCTGGGCCTTCCTCGGCGACGGCGAGATGGACGAGGTGGAGAGCCGGGGCGCCCTGCAGTTGGCCGCCTATGAGGGCCTGGACAACCTCACCTTCGTGGTGAACTGCAATCTGCAGCGCCTCGACGGCCCGGTGCGTGGCAACTCCAAGATCATGCAGGAACTGGAGAGCTTCTTCCGCGGCGCCGGTTGGAACGTGATCAAGGTCGTGTGGGGCCGTGGCTGGGACCCGCTACTGGCCGCCGACGCCGAGGGCGCCCTGGTGAATGTGATGAACACCACCACCGATGGCGACTACCAGACGTTCAAGGCCAACGACGGCGCCTACGTCCGCAAGCATTTCTTCGACCGCGACGAGCGCACCGCGAAGATGGTCGAAGACTGGTCGGACGACCGAATCTGGAAGCTCTCCCGTGGCGGCCACGACTTCAACAAGGTCTACGCGGCCTACGCCGCCGCGGCCGAGTTCAAGGGTGCGCCGACGGTGATCCTGGCCCACACCATCAAGGGCTACTTCCTGGGCAGCCACTTCGCTGGCCGTAATGCCACCCACCAGATGAAGAAGCTGGCGCTGGACGACCTGAAGCAGTTCCGCGATCGGCTGGACATCCCCATCGCCGATGCGGTGCTGGAGGAAAACCCCTATCAGCCGCCGTACGTCAATCCCGGCGCGGCCGATGAGCGGGTCAAATATGCCCTGGAGCGCCGCCAGGCCCTTGGCGGCTGGGTGCCCGAGCGGCGCAACCAGCCCAAGGCGCTGAAGCTGCCGGAGCCGTCCGCCTATGAGACGGTTCGGAAGGGCTCGGGCAACCAGCCGGTGGCCACCACGATGGCCTGGGTGCGGCTGCTGAAGGACCTCATGCGCGATAAGGAGTTCGGCGCGCACGTGGTGCCGATCATTCCCGACGAGGCCCGTACTTTCGGCATGGACTCGTTCTTCCCGACGATCAAGATCTACAACCCGCACGGGCAGAACTACACCCCGGTCGACAACGAGCTGATGTTGGCCTACCGGGAGAGCCCGCAGGGCCAGATTCTGCACATGGGGATCAACGAAGCCGGCTCGATGGCCGCCTTCACCGCTGTGGGTAGCTCGTATGCGACCCACGGGGTGCATCTGGTGCCGATCTACGTCTTCTATTCGATGTTCGGTTTCCAGCGCACCGGGGACGCGATCTGGGCGGCGGCTGATCAGCTCAGCCGCGGTTTCCTGATCGGCGCCACTGCTGGGCGGACCACCTTGACCGGCGAGGGTACCCAGCACATGGACGGTCACAGCCACCAGTTGGCCGCGACCAACCCGGCAGTGGTCGCCTATGACCCGGCCTATGGCTACGAGATCGCCCACATCATGGCTGCTGGCCTGCAGCGCATGTATGGCGAGACGCCCGAAGACGTGATCTTCTACCTGACCGTCTACAACGAGCCGGCCATTCAGCCTGCTGAGCCGGAGAATGTCGACGTTGACGGCATCGTCCGCGGACTCCACCTGCTCGCTGAGGGCAGCTTTGAGGGGGTTAACGCCGACGCCAAGCGGGCACAGTTGCTGGCCTCCGGTGTCGGGGTGGCGTGGGCTTTGGAGGCCCAGGAACTGCTGAAGCGCGATTTCGGGGTGGTGGCCGATGTTTGGAGCGTCACCAGCTGGAACGAACTGCGCCGGGATGGCCTGCGCTACGACGAGCAGCGCTTCCGTCAGGTGCCCGGGCCGATCGAGTTGCCCTGGGTGACCCAGAAGCTGGCCGGACGCCCTGGCCCGGTGATCGCGGTGTCGGATTACATGCGCGGGGTGCAGGATCAGATTCAGAACTGGGTGCCGCAGCCCTTCGCCTCGCTTGGCGCGGACGGCTTCGGCTTCTCTGACACCCGGGCGGCCGCGCGGCGGTTCTTCGGCATTGACGGTCCTTCGATCGTGGTGCGCACGCTGCAGAAGCTGGCCGAAGCTGGCGAAGTTGACTCCAGTTGGCCAGCCAGGGCGGCCGAGCTTTACCGCTTGGACGACGTCTCGGCCGGCAGCTCTGGGGTAGTCGGCGGCGACTCGTGAGCGGCTGCGCTTTTCTCTGCGGGTCTGATCTGGCAGGCTGAATCCATCTTTTCGGTAAGAGCGGAAGTAGGTAGACCAGCGTGAGTACTGCGCCCGGAGCGGCGTCAACGTCGTCCGCGGCCGTACTGGGGATCGGCCCAGGTTCGGCGGTTCAAGAACTTGGCTGGGATTCCGATGTCGATGACGCCTTGCGCACTGACATTTTGGACTCCCTCGGCGAGGACTTTGTCTATGAGGCCATCGAGGCCGTTGACGTGGTGCTCCTGTGGTGGCGCGACGATGACGGCGACCTCGGTGACGGACTGGTCGACGCCCTCACTGACCTGAGTGCCAGCGGCTATCTGTGGTTGTTCAGCCCGCGGGTGGGGCGTGATGGCTATGTCGATCCCGCAGATCTGGCCGAGGCGGCATTAACCGCAGGCCTGGCCCTGGCGAACACCGTCACTGTCTCCAAGGCCTGGCAGGCCCAGAAGCTGGTGCGGCCCAAGGGGTCGCGCCGCTAGCTTCGGCGAGTTAGCCAGTCGACCGACTGGTGGCCGACTGAGTCACGTCCGGCCGGGGTGGGCGCAAAGGGACTCGAACCCCTGACCCCCTCCTTGTAAGGGAGGTGCTCTAACCAACTGAGCTATGCGCCCCGGGCAGACATCTTAGAGGAGTCGAGGCAGTGCTTCGTCCCGCGGATACTCCGGAGGGTATTTTTCGGCGGGTGTTGGTAACCGCTGGCGGACGCCGCCGCGGAGCCCTGGGTCGGCAAACCCGCCTTGATTAGGTGTTCTTCGGCCGTAGACGAGTGATTATCGACGATTCAATCGCCTGGATCCGCCTGCGGTGGCAGTTTGGAAGTCGTATACCCCCGGTGGTGTCTGAATGCCCTTTTACCCGGACCATCGTGACCGGCGTGTCGGAGCCGACACGCGGGACCGTGAGTAAAACCCCTAGTGAGCGCCTTGTTGGCGAGTCGGGCCTCCTGAGTGCGGGGGCTTGCTCAATTGTGGGGCGGAAGGGTTCGGCACTAAATCCGATTATCGTGCTGAATGTTAGCGGCATCTATGACAGAAATGTGCGTTTAGGAGTTCAAGGCGATCCGCCTGCGCCATTTGTTGAGGATTCTGTCAGGCCGTCCTGGCGTGCGTCCGCCTAGTTGACTAAAGAAGAATGGTGGTACCACCGATGCAGGCAACCTGACCGGAGTTAATGAGTATTGACGTCTGTGGGCTGTGGTTGGTCGCCGATCCGGGCGTGGGTCGCCGCTGATGGCTGCAGGCGTGCTGCACCCCTTGTGGGAGTGAATGGCGTAGTCAGGCCCTAGACAGGGAAGGAGCCCGCCACGAACCGGGAGAGTTCTGCGGGCACTGCCGGGGGGCAGCGAGTCCGGCTCGGGGGGAACCGGAGTTCTCTTTGGGGCTAGGGCTCGGGGGGAACCTCTTGCCTCGATACGTACTTTAGCGCAGCGGTTCCGGGAGTGCGCAAGGGTTTTTGCGCAAGTTCTTCTAGTTTTTCTCCATTTCTCCCTATCTGCCTATCGGATGTCCCCCACTGGGGGGACTAACCAGTCCCCCATGGGGGGACATATGGGGGTAATTCCTGCGGGTGATGCATTCATATAGTCCCCCGGAATGGGGACCGAGCGGCCGGATCGCGCTCGCAACCCTCAAGGACGGGTAGAGTTGACCGCTGTGACTGTGGCAGACCTGCAGGCCGCTCTGGCCGACCTTGATCGAACTTTGACGTCGATCGAGACAGTGCTCGACCCCGCCGCCAAGAAGGCGGCGATTGCCGACTTGGCCGAACAGGCAGCGGCACCGGACCTGTGGGACGACCAGGACCGCGCTCAGCAGGTCACCTCGCGGCTGTCCCGGCTCCAGTCGGAAGTTGACCGGCTCACCTCATTGCGCGGGCGGGTGGACGATCTGGCGATCATGATCGAGATGGCGGAGGAAGAAGCCGACGCGGCCGCCATGGAGGATGCTCAGCGCGAGCTGAAGGGCCTCGGTGCCGATATTGAGGCGCTCGAGATCCGCACCCTGCTGTCTGGCGAGTACGACCAGCGTGATGCCCTGGTGACGATTCGCTCCGAGGCCGGGGGAGTGGACGCGGCCGATTTCGCGGCGATGCTGCTGCGGATGTATCTGCGTTGGTCCGAGCGTCACGGCTATGCCACTGAGGTCTACGACATCTCCTATGCCGAAGAGGCCGGCCTGAAGTCGGCCACCTTTGCGATCAAGGAGCCCTTCGCCTACGGCCTGTTGTCGGTGGAGCAGGGGACCCACCGGCTGGTACGAATCAGCCCCTTCGACAATCAGGGCCGCCGCCAAACCTCCTTCGCCGGTGTGGACGTGCTCCCCGTCACCGAGGACACCGACCACATCGACGTCCCTGAAGGTGACATTCGGGTCGACGTGTTTCGCTCTTCAGGTCCAGGTGGGCAGAGCGTCAACACCACCGACT
>DIVW01000029.1 GCA_002428365.1 Propionibacteriaceae bacterium UBA6122 | reverse complement strand
GTTGGCTGAGCTCGTCGAAGCCTCACCAGGTAGACCCTTCGACAAGCTCAGGGAACTGATGGGCGGCTTTGTGGCTACGGTTATCGGGTGTTTGACGTGCGCATCGCACCAGGGCCGGGAGTCCCGGCAGGCCTGGTGATCCCGGCTGGAGAGCTGGTGGAGCGCTACTCGCATGCCTCCGGTCCGGGCGGGCAGGGCGTGAACACCGCCGATTCCCGGGTGCAGCTCTCTTTCGATGTGGCCGCCTCGGCAGCGCTGACCGAGTTGCAGCGGGAGCGGGCGCTACGTCGACTCGCCACCCGTTTGGACGGCACCGTGCTCACTATTGACGCCGCCCAATTCCGGTCGCAACGCCGCAACCGCGCCGAGGCCCGCGAACGCCTAGCCGCCATGCTGCGCGAAGCGATCGCACCACCGCCCCCACCGCGTCGCGCCACCCGTCCCAGTCGGGGCTCGATCGAACGCAGGCTCACCAGTAAGCACCGCCGCGGCGAACTCAAGCGACACCGCAAACACCCCGACGAACAGCATTGATGCTGGCATGAGCATCATTGGGCAGTCAGTCTGGGTTGGCGAGGTGCTCGTTGGCTGGGCGCCCATTGACACCGCCGACACCTCACCGGTTCAGCTCGGGCCTCTCGATACCGCCCGCGCCGCTGGCCTGCCTGCCGAAAAAGGGGTCCGCTTCGGGCAAGGACGCGCGCTGCTGCACCGGCTGCTCGGCGAACTCAAGCCCGACCTGGTGCCCCACCTGGATGCCACCACCTGCCCACATTGCGGCGGACCGCACGGGCCGGTATCGGTGACTGATCACCCCGCAGTGGTGAGCGTGTCCTATGCCGACGGGTTAGTGGTCGCCGCAGTTGCCGCCACCTCAAAGGTCGCCGCATTGGGCCTGGACGCCGAGCGCGACCCCGTCACCGCACGGATCCCACGCGAAGCCACCGAACGCGTCCCCGATCTGGTCAAGCTGATCGGTGGACCACCAGCATCAGCCCTGCGCCGCTGGACCCAAATCGAGGCCGTCCTCAAAGCCGATGGACGCGGCCTGCGGGTGCCCCCCGAACAAGTCCGGCTCGAAGCCGAGGCCGCCCAAATCGAATCCGACCCGGCCTCCTACCACCTAGCCAACATCGCCGGCCCAGCGGGCTACCTGATCAGCCTCGCTTGGCGCTGAAGGGGTTCGAATGTGCGCTGCTCATATTGGGGACGGTTCCAATATGCGCAGTCCCCAACAGTCCCCAACTGCGCTAAACGGAACCGTCCCCAATTGGCGCAGTTGGTTCGGTCCCCAACTGCGCTAAACGGAACCGTCCCCAATTGGCGCAGTTGGTTCGCCCCCGAAGCGAGCCCCCGCCCCCGATATTTCGGTAGCGAGACCGCGTTTCGGGGGCGTTTGGCGGGTTCTGAAGATTGGGCGACCGGGGGACCAGTTTGAGACAACTCAGGGACGGCCACGGGCCGACAGCTTCGGCAGCGCCGGTTGCCGCAGCCATTGGTCGAACAGCTGGCCGAGATCCTGATCGGCAACGCCCTCGGCGAGCGCAATGAACTCCTCGGTGATACCGCTGGCGTGATGCCGCGCGGCCACCCAACTTCGCAAGATGGTGAAGAAGCAGTCATCACCAACGGTGCGGCGCAAGGCGTGCAGGGTGAGCGCCCCGCGCTTATAGACCCGGTCGTCAAACATCAGTTCAGCGCCCGGATCGGCCAACACCAGATCCTGGGGCAACTCAGCCAGCAGCGCCCAATGCTGCTTGGCCATCTGCTGGCAACTCGGTCCACCGCTAGCTTCAGACCACAGCCACTCGGCATAGCAACAAAAGCCCTCATTCAGCCAGATGTCCTGCCAGCGGCGCAGGCCCACGCTGTTACCGAACCACTGATGGGCCAACTCGTGGGCCACCAGCCGCTCCTCGCGATGGCTGCCATCGAGGTGGTTGGCGCCGAAGACCGCCATCCCTTGGGCCTCCAGCGGGATCTCCAGCACGTCCGGGGTGACCACCACGTCATAGCGACCCAGCGGGTAGGCGCCAAAGCAGTCCTCAAAGAGCGCCATCATCGCTGGCAACCCGGCCAACTCTGCCGCCACCGGACGGGCCAACTCGGCCGGGTAATGGACGCTGCCCGGCACCGACCCCAAGGCCAGCGGATCACTGCGATAGCGCCCGATGTGAACCGCCACCAGGTAGCTGGCCGTCGGAATCTGCTGGTCGAAGGTCCAGGTGGTGCGCCCGGACGCCGGCACCCGTCCGATCAACTGCCCCGGCGCCACGACGGTGTAGGCGTCTTCGCAGGTCAGCTCGATCAGGTAACTCGCCTTGTCACCGGGCAGATCGTTGCAGGGGAACCAGGTCGGAGCCCCCACCGGCTGGGAGCCAACCAGCACGCCGTCGGCCAGCTCTTCCCAGCCGACCCGGCCCCAGCGGGAGTTCCGCGGCTCGGGGCGCCCGGCATAACGCACCGACACCTCAAATTGTGTCCCAGCCTCGATCGCCTGGCCCGGACGGATCGACAACTTGCGGGCACCGTTACGAAAACTGGTGCGCTTGGCACCGTCCACCCGCACCCGGGAGGCGGTCAGCCCGACCAGATCGAGTCGGAACTCGACCAGGCGAGTGTTGGCTCGCACGTTGAGCACGGCCTCAGCATCCAGCCGGTTGGTGGCCACCTTGTAGCGAAGCTTGAGCTGATAGCTCAGCACGCTGATGTCGGAGTCACCACTAGTGGGCGCGTAGCGGTCGCCGCTCATGCCTGATCCGCCTGGTAGCTGCGAACCTTCACCGCCCGCCAGGGCCCAATCGGATTACCGCTCCAGCGACTACCCACCGGCACCGTCTCGCCGCGCATCACGAGGGACGCCGGCCCGATGGTGGCGTGGGCGCCGATCGTGGCGCCGGGCAGCACAATGCTGTGCGGGCCGAGCGTGCCGCCGCGCTCGATCCTGACCTCGTCCATGCTCATGATTCGATCATGGAACAGGTGGGTCTGCACAACGCAACCACGATTGACCGTGGCGCCATCGCCGAGGGTGACCAGATCGGGTTCGGGCAGCCAATAGGTCTCGCACCACACCCCTCGGCCGATTTTCGCGCCCAGGCTGCGCAGCCAAAACGCCAGGGCCGGGCTGCCGCTGTTCGGGCCGGCAAACCACGGTCCAGCGACCATCTCGGTGAAGGTGTCGGCCACTTCGGTGCGCCAAACGAAGCTCGACCACAGCGGGTGCTCACCGGCGCGGATCGGGCCGACGACCAACCACTTCACCGCGGTGGTGATCGCGGCTGCGACCACGCCGGCGACCAACATCAACACTCCCGACAGGGCCAGCGTCCAGGCCAAACCAACCAGCTCAACCAGCCAGGCCAAGCTGAGCACCACCCCCAGACCGATGAGGCAAGTGGTGAACACTGCGAAGATGCGGCTGGCCTCCCACAGCCCACGCGCCCAGCGCAGGCCCAGCCTCGGTCGATAGGTGCGCTCCAGGTCTCCGTCCACGACCACTCGGCGTAACCGCACCGCTGGCGAACCCAGCCACGACGAGCCGGCCTTGGCTTTCACCGGCGCCACCGACAACACCGCCACCAGACCGTCCTTCGGCACGGTGTGGCCAGCGCTGGCCAGGCCGGAGTTGCCGAGGAAGGCACGCTTGCCGATGTTCACCCGGCCGATTCGCAGCCAGCCGTTGTTCAGTTCATAGGTGGCCACCATGGTGTCATCGGCGAGGAACGCACCATCCTCGATCGTGGCCAGGCTGGGCAGTAACACCACGGTGGACGCCTCCACTCGTTTGCCGACCTTCGCCCCCAACAGGCGCAACCAGACCGGGGTGATCAGGCTGGCATACAGCGGGAACAGCAGGGTGCGCGACGTATCCAGCAAGCGCTCAGTGGTCCAGGCCTGCCAGCCGATTCGGCTCCGCACCGGGTAGGTGCCCGGTTCCAGCCCGATGGCCAACAGGCGCACCGCTACCACTACCGCCGCCACCAGCACCAGCCCGGTCACCAGTACCCCGGGCACCAGCCAAATCAGACCGCGCACTGCCGCGGTAGCCACGTCGGGGGCACCGCGCATCCCGGCGGCGACCACCAACGCCCCGATCGCGAAAGACAGGATCGGCAACAGCCCCAGCATCGTCGAGGAGGCGGCAAAGGCCACCACCCACACCCGACTCTTCGCCGGCCGCTCAGCTGGCCAATGCTTGTTCGGCTCCCCGGCACGGGCCGCGGGCGAGCCAGCCCACAGCTGCCCGGATTTCACCCGGCCAAATACCGCCGAACCGGGCGCCACTTCGGCATCCGGGTCGATTCGAGTTCCCGGAGCCAGGGTGCTGCGAGCCCCAACGCTGGCATGGGCACCGATCTGAATGCCGCCGATCCGGACGGTGTCGCCGTCGATCCAGTAGCCGGCCAAATCGACCTCCGGCTCGATCGCAGCGCCATCGCCGATCTCCAACATGCCGGTCACCGGCGGGATGGTGTGCAGGTCGACGTCGCGGCCAACTTTGGCCCCCAGCGCCCGGGCGTACAGCGACACCCAGGGCGCGCCGGCCAAACCCACCGGATCGACCTGGTGAGCGATCTGCTCGGCCAGCCACAGCCGCAGGTGGGTGGCGCCACCACGCCGGTAGTCCCCCGGTTTCACTCCCGCCAGCAGCAGCCTTGAGCAGGTAGCTGAAATCGCCATCCGACCGAACGGAAGCGCGAACGCCGCCAGCCCGACCAGCAAAACCCAGCCGTTGACCACCGGCAGGAACTCGAAACCGGGCACCAACCGCAGCAGCCAACTGGCGGTGAGCAGATAGACCAGCCAGCGGGCGCCGGAGAAAATGAACAGCACCACTCCAGCAAGTTGTTGGGCCCAGCGGGTGACCAGCGGGGTGGCGCTGGCTTTGCTGAAGGACTCCCGCCACGGCGCGTCCACTTCAGTGGCCGCCATTGCGGCAGCCATCGCCGCGAGCCGCGGGTGGTCGTAGACCCCGGCCACGCTGAACTCCGGCGATTTCTCCCTGATTCGCGACACCAGTTGGGCCGCAGCCAGTGAGCCGCCGCCGAGTTCGAAGAAGTCACTTTGCCGGTCGAACACCGGGGTGCCGAGCACCGCCAACCACTGCTTGGCCAGCCAGGCTTCTTCACCTTTGAAAAGGGTGAGTGATTCGGTGATTTCCTCCACGACTTCGGGCAACGGCCACGGCAGGGCGTCGCGGTCGACCTTGCCGGAAGTCCGAACTGGCAGTTCATCGACCACCGCCAGCAGCGGGATCAGCGGCGCTGGCAGGCGCTGCGCGAGTTGCTTCCGGGCCTCGCGCCGGTCGAAACCATCGCTGGTCAACACATAGCCCACCAGCATCGGCACCCCGGCCTCCGTGCGCCGGACGGCGACCGCGGCGCCCTCCACCCCTGGCACGGCGGAAAGCGCGGACTCCACCTCACCGAGTTCGATTCGACGGCCACCGACCTTCACCTGGTCATCGGCGCGGCCGTAGAAAGACAATCCGGCGGCCTCCATGGCCACCAGGTCGCCGGTGCGGTAGGCCCGTTCCCAGCCCAGTGCCGGTAGCGGCGCATACCTCTCGGCGTCCCGCTCAGCGTCGAGGTAGCGGGCCAAGCCAACCCCACCGATCACCAGTTCGCCTACCTCGCCGGGGGCTACCACGTTCTGGGCGGCGTCCACCACGGCCACCGACCAACCGGCCAACGGTAGCCCGATCAATACCGGCGAAACTCCGTCCAGTAGGGCGGCGGTGGCCACCACGGTCGCCTCGGTCGGCCCATAGGTGTTCCAGACCTCCCGGCCATCAGCGACCAGCCGGGCGGCCAACTCGGGCGGACAGGCCTCACCACCAAAAATCAGCAGTCGCACCTGCTCCAGCGCTTCGCCTGGCCACAGCGCGGCCAGGGTTGGCACCGTGGAGACCACGGTGATTCGCTGCCGAACCAGCCAACCGCCAAGGTCGGCCCCGCTGCGCACCACCGCTCGAGGCGCTGGCACCAGGCAGCCGCCATGTCGCCAGGCCAGCCACATCTCTTCACAGGAGGCATCGAAGGCCACCGAGAGCCCGGCCAAGACCCGATCTCCGGGCCCAAGAGGGGCCTCGGTCAAGAAGAGGCCGGCCTCGGCGTCCACGAAGGCAGCCGCGCAGCGGTGACTGACGGCAACTCCCTTTGGCGTCCCAGTGGAGCCGGAGGTGAAGATCACCCAGGCGTCATCGTCGAGTTGCGGATCACCCGGCGCCTCAGTTGCGGCTGGCAAGGTCGTGCGCGCGGCGTAGCCGCCGACACCCAGCACGCCGGTCACGCCAGCTTCGCTGAAGACCAGCTCGGCCCGCTCTTCGGGGTCATCTGCGTCCACTGGCACGTAGGCTGCGCCAGCCGCCAATACCGTCAGGATGGCCAGGTACAACTCCCGCGAACCCGAGGGCAACCGGACGCCAACCCGGTCGCCGCGGCGTACCCCGGCAGCACGGAGCCGCGCACTCGCCGCGGCCAGTTCAGCGATGAGTTCGGCGTAGGTGAGAGTGCCGTCGGGATCCTCAATGGCCGCTGATTCGGGGAACTGGTCGGCGGTGGCGCGCAGCACCTCAACCAGGGTTCTGGGCGCGCAGGCCTGGGCGCGACGGTCGATGATCGCAGCAGCCAGCGGCGGGGGGCCCAGGTCAGTCACATTTTGACGCTAGGGCATCTAGGTGAACGATCACTGTCCATCTGGCCGCAAACCCTCAGGCCGCTGGGCCGCGCTTGGACTTGGGCGCCTGCTTGCGGCGAACCATCGCCACCGGATTCTTGCCCTCACCAGCAGCCCGCGACTGGACCTGATAGTCGGGATGGGCGTCCAGCAGGTCTTTCAGCTTGCTGAAGCCCCAAGTGCGGGAGTCGAAATCTGAGGCTAGCCGGGAGAGGTTGCTTCCCACAGCGCCGAGATGGGCCCAGCCATCATCGCCACCAGCCACCTCGACCGCTTCACTGAGCAACCGATTGAGCTTTTCGTCCGGGGTGAAGGCGGCCTTCGCCGCCGGCTTCGCCTCCGCCGTCGGCTTGGCCAGGTTCTCCACGTAGACGAAGGTGTCGCACGCGGCGACAAATGGCTTGGGCGTCTTCTTCTCACCGAACCCGAAGACAGTCAGGCCTTGCTCTCTGATCCGAGCCGCCAACCGGGTGAAGTCGCTGTCGCTGGTGACCAGGCAAAACCCGTCCAGATTGCCGGCATGCAGCAGATCCATCGCATCAATGATCAGCGCCGAATCGGTGGCGTTCTTGCCCACCGTGTAGGCGAACTGCTGAATCGGCTGAATCGAGTGCGTCAGCAGCTCAGCCTTCCAAGACCCCAGCCGGGTCGAGGTCCAGTCGCCGTACGCGCGGCGCACACTGGCCCGCCCATACTTTGCGATCTCAATCAACAACTGATCCAGATGTTGAGCGCTGGCGTTATCGGAGTCGATCAGGACGGCCAATCGAGCCGCACTTCCATTGCCTGCCATTAAAACCCCCGTCGGTTACCTCGTCTGGCATGGCCGAATCTAGCCCTCGGGCCGCCCGCGCTAGATCCGCGGCGGCATGGCCTGCCCGCGGGCCAGCATGTCCTTCAGCTTGCGATTGACCCCGGCCAGCTGAATCGTGATGATCAGCGGGGCCACGAAGAGCCAGACCGCCAACACGATCGAAATGATGGCGAATACGCCAGCCAGCGCGCCAAACCCAGCGTCGAAATTAGTCATTCGTTGCTCCTGCCAAGACTTCAAGGGTGGGTGATTCGGTCAGCAACAATCCTGCGCCATCGCCACGGAATGAGTGCGAAATTGGCCGCCTTCGGCGAGTTCGACCGCTCAGCCAACCGCGGGACGGACGAAGACTGCCACCGTCCGTCCGGGGACGCTGACCCAATCGGCTCCCTGGCCGCAGGTCTTCACCACCGGGTCGGCACCGCCAGCCTGCGCCGGGTGCAGCTGGTAGCCAGCGAAGTCCAACGGCAGGCTCTGCCGCACCAGCCAAGCCGTCGGATTGAACACGATCAGGGCGGCCGCAAAGGGGTCTGCGTCCAAGTTGGCTGAGCCCGTCGAAGNNCCCTTCGACAAGCTCAGGGATCTGGGTGAACTGGGTGGGGGGCTCAATGGCCATCACGATGGTGCCAGGAGTGTGCTGCCAAGTGCCAGCCACTGGGAAAGTCACGGCCGCCTTGATCGCGGCGGCACTGCCCAACCGGAACAGTCGGGAGGATGAGCGCACCCGCAGCAGCTCCAGCGCTGCCTCGTGGGCGATGCGAAGATGCTCCGGCTTCGGCTTCAACCGGGCATCGGCCAACAGCGGAGCGTAAAGACGCCAGCGTTCAGCATTCTCTGCCTCCGGCGGGAGCCCGGCCCCAAAGCCGTTGTCGCGCATCGAGAAATCCAGGAAGTTGAACCAGTCGCCAGAGTTGTAGGAGTTCGCATCCAAGCTCTTGCTGCGCAGCATGTCGGTGCCTGCGTGCCACAACACCGGCGCTTGACCAAGAGTGGCCAAGGCCAGACAGACCGAGTTTTGCCGCACCCGATCAGCCATCGAAGTAGCCGGATGAAGCTTGAGGGTCAAGGCGTCGAACAGGGTCTCGTTGTCGTGGGCGTCGACGTAGTTGACGATCTCAGCGGGCTCGGTGGCATAACCGGCCGGACGACCGCCGAAATCCAGCTCCGCACCGCGAAGCTCACTGTTTCGCGACAGCGAGTGGAACCGGAAATCGCGCAGGTTACCGGCCAGACCCAGGCTCACCAGGTCGGTGTACCAGGCCAACCGCTGCTCCTGGGTCACCCGATCGCCACTAGCCCCGGTGCCATTGTCGGAGCCAAATAGGCCACTGCCGAAACCCTGGCCGCGCGGGTCGGCGTCCCACACTGAACCGCCGCGCACCGCGTCCCGCAGTCGGTCGTTGAAGGTGGCAATGCCGGTGCCATCGAGTTGCCCCTGGGACGCCTGGAAGAACCGGGAATTGTCGGCCACCTCACCGAAGTTCCAGCCCTCGCCGTACATGGTGATGGCCCGGCCGTCGACCCCGTCGGCCTCCAGGGTGAGCCCGTCCAGACCGGCTCGCACCGCCTCAAGGTTGGCTCGGCTGTGATGGCCCATCAGGTCGAAGCGGAACCCGTCCACCTTGTAATGCTTCACCCACAACCGGCAGGCATCCACCATCAGTTTGCCGGCCATCGCGTGCTCGGTGGCCACGTTCGCGCAGCAGGTCGAATCCTCGATCTCGCCGATCGCATTCATCCGGTAGTAGTAGCCCGGCACGATCCGATCTAGCACGCTTTTGGCGTCCTGGCCCGAATGCGCGGTGTGATTGAAGACCTGGTCGAGCACCACCCGCAGCCCGCTGGCGTGGAACGCCCCGATCATCGCCCGACACTCCGCCACCCGTCCGGCTCCGTCCGCGGCGGCCAAAGTGGAGGCAAATGACCCCTCGGGGGCGAAATAGTGCCACGGGTCATAGCCCCAGTTGAAGCCGTCGCGGCCCTTCGGCGCTGACAACAGTCGCTGCTGCTCGGGGCTGTCGGGCGGCAGCTGCTTGAGCAGGTCCTTGGGCGGACGCTGGCGCCTAGCCGGGTGTTCCTCCACTGTCGCGTTATCGAACAGGGGCAACAGGCCGACGGTGTTCAGCCCAGCACCGGCCAATCGCCGCAGATGCGCCATGCCGTCGCTGTCAGCGGTCGCAGCCAGGAAGCTGCCACGTAACTCAGCTGGCACCGTGGAATCGTGGACGGAAAAGTCACGCAGGTGCAGCTCGTAGATCACCTGATCGACCGGGCTTTCCAGCGCGGGCGCAGCGGCGGTGAGCCACTGCTGCGGCCTCAAGGCCGGGTCACTCAGATCAACCAACACCGAATAGGTCGAGTTCACGGTGAGCGCCTGCGAATACGGATCGGTCACCTGATTGGCCAGCACCCGCTCGTAATAGGGCACGTAAACCGTGACCTCGAACTTGTAGCGCGCCCCGACCCAATCCGGCGCACCGGTCACCGCCCAGGTGCCATCGCTAGCCCGCTGCATCGCCACTCGCTGAGCCGGTACATGCACGTCGTCAGCCCAAAGCAGCAGCCAAACCTCACGGGCAGTCGGCGCCCAAAGCCGCAACGTCGGGATGCCATCAGCCCAAACCGGGCCCAACTCGGCCTCGACGGCTGCGGGGTAGACCCGATCAAGCACTCCGGGAAGCTGCAGCCCGCCGGCTCGCAGTAGCCGTCCCGAAGGATGATGGACGCTGACCGCTAGCCGTGCCGTCAGCATCGCCGGCACGTGTTCGAGTTGGGTCGGCGGCAGCCGCAGCGCCAAATGTTGACTCAAGTGCGGAAAGCGGGCCCGCTCCGCATCGGGTACGCCGCGCGGGTCGAAACCCAGACCGCAGGTGCCCCAGGGCACCGGCTCGGCGGCCGCCGGATCAAGATGACAATCCTGCGACCAGTGCAGGCGCCAGTCCAGGGCGTCCGGCGCGAACCCGCCGAGCAGGCCGGCTGGCCAGGCGATCAGGTCGGCGTCCAGCCAATGGCCCAAGGCCTGATTCAGCCCGACAGCTGGGCTGGACGGCGCGGACATACCGATGATTGTGCCACCGCCAGATAACAGTGAATGATTCCTAGCCCATAGGGCGCCTTCGCCCCCTAGACTTCTCACGCCGAAGGGGGTGAACGGTGGGTGTACTCAGCTCGATAAGACTGGACCTTGCGCTCGCGCTGGTCACGGCTTTGTGGTTCGTCGTTACCGGTATCAGCAAGATCGGTTACTCCCCTGCTGGTGGCCGCCGCGCGATGCCCGTGGCCACTTGGGTCGTGGTGGTGCGCCGAACCCGGGGCGTATTGGAGTTCCTCGGCGGGCTAGCGCTGATCGGTTTGACCGTCCTCAACTACCTTCAGTACCCGGTGCCCGCAATTGGTTTGCCGCTGGGGCTCGCGCTGGCAGCGTTTGCGCTGTGGACCGCGGTCGAATCGTGGGTGCCGCCGTTGCGTCCGGTGCGAATCATCCTTTCGGTGATCGGTTTCGCGCTCGCCGTCTTCTTCGCTGGTTTCCGAGGCTGAAATGCGTTCGGCCGAGGTGTTGGCCGAGCGCCTGGCCAATCAGCGCCTGACTGGCCCGCTGGCTGGCGACCCGGTCCAAGTGGTGCGGGAGTTGTTGGCCGTCCAAGCTCAGGATGCGCCGATCGCGCGGGCCATGATCGCCCTGCGCTGTGGCACGGACGAGGACGCGGTGCTGCAGGCGGTGGCCGCGGGCCAACTGATTCGCACCCACGTGCTACGGCCAACCTGGCATTACGTGGCCGCCGAAGACCTGCGTTGGTTACTGGCGGCCACCTCGGCCAAGGTGGAGTCAGGCATGGGTTCGCGCCACCGCCAACTCAGCCTGAGCCCCGAGCTCATTTCCGCGGGGCTGGCCGTGATCACCGAGCGGCTGACCGGGCGCAGCTTCGCCACTCGCACCGCCCTCGGCGAGGCATTTTTGGCGGCTGAGGTGTTGGCCAAGGATGCGCTCTTCGGCCAACGGGTGGGCCATTTGCTCCTGATCGCCGAACTGCGCGCGCTGATCTGTTCGGCGCCGGTGTTCGCCACCGAGCACCACTACGCCCTGCTTGACGAGGTGGTTGCGGCCACGGCCGTCCGTCCTCGAGAGGAGCTGATTGCGGAGCTGGTGGCCCGCTTCGGCGCCGGGCACGGCCCGGTGGCCCTCAGCGACCTCAACCGTTGGGCCGGCATCACTTTGGTCGAAGCCCGGGAGGCGCTGCCAGCCGCTGGCTTGGAGATGGTGGCGATCGATGGCGAACAGCTGTGGCGTTCCCCCTCGCCCCGTCCGGCCGACCGGGCGCGCGACGCCCTGTTGCTGTCGACCTTCGATGAAGCCTTCCTCAGCTACCGCAAGGTCGGCTGGCCGCGATCGCCGGGCCATCCGCTTGGGGAGGCTCCCTATACCTTCGCCCAGGCAGCTGGCGGGGTGGCCCTGTGGCGACTGACCGATGTCGGCTCCTGGCGGCGAGTGCGCCGCTCCGGTGAGTCGGTCATCGAGCTCAGCCTCGACCCAGGTCTGCCCAAGGTGGCACACCGGCAGTTCCAACAGGCCGCCGACGAACTGTTGGCCGTGTTGCGCTGAGCCACGCAAACCGCCGGGGGCAGAATGGCGGGTATGGCTGGAGGTCGAGCAAAGGTGTACGCCCGGCGTCGCAAACGCCGCCTGGGTCGGCTGACCCACGACCTCACCGCCGCTCAATGGGCGGGGCTGGTCGAAGCCTGGGGTGGCTGCGCCTACTGCGGCAAGGGCAGTGGGCCGCTGCAAAAAGACTGCATGCTCCCCATCGCCAACGGTGGCCGCTACACCCTCGCGAACGTGGTGCCAGCTTGCCGGTCGTGCAATGCCAGCAAGTGCAGCACCGAGGTGACGACCTGGCTGCGCCGAAAGCACCTGGACGAGGCTGCCTTCCTGACCCGCCAGCGGCAGGTCCTTGAGGCCTTGACGCTCGCCTTGCCAAGCGATGGCCCGGGCGTCGGGTCAGAATCGGCGAGCAAGGCGTCCTGAGGCTCAGGGCTCGGTGACGGCCTCTCCCACCTTCGGCTCCGGAGTGGTCGGTGTTATGGCCCGGGCGGGCGTCGGAAGCTCCGGTGGCGTCGGGGCGACGGGCTCGGGCACGGGCTTGGGTTCGGGCTTGGGTTCGGGCTTGGGCACGAGCTTGGCTTCGGAGCGATGGTGCCGATCCTCGTCCTCGGGATCGACGTACTTCTTCGGCCGTTTGCCGGAACGCTCGAGGGAAGCCGCGAAGTCGTCCACGTAGAGCTGCAAGTCGCGTTCGGTCCGGCGGTAACCAGTGGACGTGGGCCGCTTTGGCAGCTTGAGGTGGGGGCGCTTGACCTTCTCATAGGGCACCGAAGCCAGTAGGTCGGCGATCATGTTGATGCGGGCCCGCTTCTTGTCCTCGGCCTCGACCACGCGCCAGTGATTGCCCGGCAGGTCGGTGTGGACGAACATCTCGTCCTTCGCCCTGCTGTATTCCTCCCAGCGGGTAAGTGATTCCAGATCGGTGGGTGACAGCTTCCAGCGGCGCATCGGATCAGTGAGGCGCGAGCGGAACCGACGATCCTGCTCCTTGCCGGAAACCGAGAACCAGTATTTGCGCAGCATGATGCCGTCCTCGGCCAACATCTGCTCGAAGATCGGGCACTGACGCAGGAAGCGTTGGTATTCCGCGGCCGTGCAGTAACCCATGACCCGCTCAACTCCAGCCCGGTTGTACCAGGAACGGTCGAGCAGGCGGATCTCGCCGGCGGCCGGCAGGTGCTCGATGTAGCGCTGGAAATACCACTGCGTCCGCTCCCGCTCGGTGGGGGCTGGCAGCGCCACGATGCGGGCCACGCGTGGGTTTAGGTATTCCATGATCCGCTTGATCGCGCCGCCCTTGCCGGCGGCGTCGCGGCCTTCGAAGATCACCACGAGGCGATTGCCGCTGGTGCGCAGCCATTCCTGCATTTCGACCAGCTCGGCCTGGAGCTTGGTGAGTTCAGCTTCGTAGAGGTCGTTGTCGAGTTTCGGGCGCTTCTTTGATCCCATCCTGCAATCGTGGCACCAGTTCGCCCTGGTGGCGAGGTTTTCGGCGCCGCCGCCGTGACCTGCTTCCGGGGACGGACACCGCGATCACTATTGCCGGCACCGGGCGATGAGGCCTTGGTAATCCTCCTCCTGAGCCGGTCGGACCGGGCCAGCAGCCGGTACAGTCGCTGGCCTGCAAGTCGATGCCCATCGAGGAGCGCGATGTCTCGGACGCGGATTCACAACTTCGCCATCTCACTGGACGGCTTCGCCACCGGCGAGCCGCAAACCCTGGAGACCCCGTTCGGTCACGCCGGCCGGCGCCTCCATAACTGGATGATGGCGACGCGCTTCTGGGATCCCGCCGGTTCGACCGGCATCGACTACGCGTTCGCCCAGCGCAACAACGAGGGCATCGGCGCCGAGATCATGGGCGCCAACAAGTTCGGGCCGCCCGGCTGGCAGGACGACCCCGACTGGAAAGGCTGGTGGGGTGAGAATCCGCCCTTCCACACGCCGACCTTCGTGCTCACCCACCACCCGCGGCCAGCCATCGAGATGGACGGCGACACCACCTTCCACTTCCTCGCCACGACCCCAGGGGCCGCGCTGGAAATCGCCCGAGCAGCCGCCGATGGGCTCGACGTCCGGATCGGCGGCGGGCCGAGTGTCGTGCGCGACTTCCTCGCGGCCGGGCTCGTCGACCTCATGCACATCGTGGTGGTGCCGATCGTGCTCGGCCGCGGCGTCCGGCTCTGGGACGGGCTGGAGGGCATCGAAGCTGGCTACGACGTCGAGGTCGTCGCCTCCCCCAGCGGCGTCACCCATCTGACCTTCACCCGGAAGTAGTGCAGCGCGAATTGGCCCGTGGACGACTCGTCCGCGCCAAACGGGTGTGACAATGGCGCATGGGTATCGAAGCGTGGTGGCCGATGCTGCGGCGGGACTCCCAAAAATGGCTGATCGCTAACAATGGCGACGAACTTCGCCATGACATCGCCACCGAGATCCTGCGCGCAGGCGGCGAAGTCCGCGGCTCCTACCTTCCCGACGCTGACGTCGACTGGGTCGAGGCGGTTGCCAATGGCGAAGTGCCCGATCCGCCGATCAAGCCACCGTCCCGCTGACGGCGCTACTGGCGCCAAACTCGCCTACCACTGAGCCGTTCGCCCGACTGCGTGCCAAGATGCGTCCCATGCAGGGCTTTGCTGATCGACTTCCGGCACCACCGCAGCGACGCGGCGACATCGATGACAGATTCACCGATGGTCTGCGATCCGATCGATGGACGCCGCACTACCTACCCCACTGGACGACCCCAGATCGGTCCGCTGCCCGCTACCGAATCACCCCTGAGGGAATCGAGCTCCGCATCGAGGAGGATCAACTCGATTGGCGCCCAGAGGATGCACCTCTTCGGGTGTCGAACCTGCAAACCGGCAACTTCGCCGGCCCGATCGGGTCTACCCAGGGCACCCATCGCCACCGCCCGGACGGGCTCGTCGTCCGTACCACCACGCCGCAGCAACTGCTCTGGACACCAACCCAGGGGCGCATCGATCTCACCGTGACGCCATCACTGGACGATGGCTGCATGACCGCGGCCTGGCTGGTCGGCACCGAGCATCTCAGCGACGAGGATTGCGGTGAAATCTGCATCTTTGAGATCGACGCACAGCCAGTCGGCCCAACCACCACGGCCCGATCAGGGCTAAAGGCACACCACGACCCCCGACTTACCTCGGACATGACCGAGGTCACGCTGCCCTTCGGTGCCGACACACCGCACACCTGGACGGTGATCTGGGGCGCCGGCGAAACCGTGATCGGTTGCGAGGGCGTCCGCCTCCGCACGATTCACCAAGCACCGACCTACCCACTCTTCTTGATGGTCGACCTCTTCGAAGTCGGCGCACCCTCGGGCACCTATCCCAAGTCCGCGATCGTCCACCGCATCGCCGGCTGGGACTTCAACTGACGGTTCGTTGGGCCCGCAATATCTTGAGATGAGCGCGAAGCTTCTTCAGGGCCCAGTCGTAGTGGCTGGAAGTTGCTGACACGCAATAGGCGCCGAGGCTCGTCGTCCCAGTCCAGGGAAAATACTGCTTCTCGAACAGCTCTTCGCTGCTGAACTGCTGGACCAGCGACAGCAGCGAATCATGCGAGGATCGGACTAGCCTTTCCGCTTCCTCCAGGGGCGTCGACTGGTGCTTACGCCACAGCTCCACGTTCAGCGTCCCGTAGGTCTTCCAGGTGTACGGCTCGGGGAAGAAGGGTCTCGACTCCCCTCTTCGGTTGGCTTCGACCCACACGAGCATCAACTTGTGCCACTCATGCAGGTGAACCAGCACATCGCGCAGGCACTTGTCTCGACCCCAATGGTCTTCCCGCCTTCCGGCGTCGCCACCGAAGTCGAACGATGACTGCCGCTCATCAGGGGTCATGGCATTCACCAGCCCCCACAACTTCTCGAACTCCGAGTCCGCCGCTTCGAGCAGGGTCTCCTTCGATGTCGGCCTCGCCACCGGACCCCTCCTCTGCGCTTCTCAGAACAACTCTAACGATCTGAGCTACTCAAAGGCTGGCGCGAGATGGCGGGCCGTACAACACCAGCAATGGCGCCGCGGAGCCGTCCCCAGCATGAGCTGCGCTAATTGGAACCGTCCCCGATATGAGTCCCCGATATGAGCAGTAGCCCGGCGACGGTGCGCGCGATGCGGCTGCCTAGGCGTTGAACCGGAACTCGACCACGTCGCCATCGGCCATGACGTAGTCCTTGCCCTCCATACGGGCTTTGCCAGCCGCACGGGCAGCAGCAACCGAACCGGTGGCCACCAGATCGTCGAAGCCAACTATCTCGGCCTTGATGAAGCCCTTCTGGAAGTCGGTGTGAATCACACCGGCGGCTTCGGGAGCGGTGTCGCCCTTGTGGATCGTCCAGGCTCGGGATTCCTTCGGGCCAGCGGTCAGGTAGCTCTGCAGGCCGAGGGTCTCGTAGCCAACGCGAGCCAGGGTGTCCAGACCGGGCTCGGTGATACCCATCTCGGCCAGGAACTCAGCAGCGTCCTCGGGCTCCAGCTCAGACAGCTCGGCTTCGATCTTGGCGTCGAGGAAGATCGCTTCAGCCGGAGCCACGATCGTCTTCATCTTCTCTTTCAACTCAGCATCAGCCAGCTCATCGGCGTCGCAGTTGAACACGTACAAGTAGGGCTTGGCGGTCAGCAGGAACAGTTCCCGCAGCGGCTCCAGGTCGAGCCCGGCGGCATGGACGCCCACGCCAGAATCGAGCACCTCTCGGGCCTCAAGGAAAGCCGCCAACTGCGGCTGCTTCTCCTTCTTGATCCGGGCTTCCTTCTCCACCCGGGGCAGCGCCTTGTCGAGGGTCTGCAGATCGGCCAGGATCAGCTCAGTGCGAATAGTCTCGATGTCGCTGCTCGGGTTCACTTCGCCGTCCACATGGGTGACGTCGGGGTCGCGGAAGACCCGGGTGACCTGGCAGATCGCGTCGGCCTCACGGATGTTGGCCAGGAAGGCGTTGCCCATGCCTTCACCCTTGGAGGCGCCCTTCACGATGCCGGCGATGTCGACGAAGCTCACCGTCGCCGGCAGGATGCGCTCGGAGCCGAAGATCTTGGCCAGCACCGCCAGTCGAGGATCCGGCACGCCCACCACGCCAACGTTGGGTTCGATGGTCGCGAACGGATAGTTCGCCGCGAGCACGTTGTTGCGGGTGAGTGCGTTGAACAGGGTGGACTTGCCCGCGTTGGGCAGCCCGACAATGCCGATCGTTAGAGCCACGAGGGGAAATCCTACTAGTCCCCGCCTGGGTCGAATGCCCGCGACGTCGGTGCCGAGTCGCGACGGAACGTCGGCCGCGCTAGGTTGACGGAAAATTTTTTAGCTGGAACGGAGAGCGGAATGAGTGACGCGGAGAAGGTACTCGAGGCCATGCGGACGGCCGGAACGCCGCTGAATGCCGGCAAGGTCGTCGAGCTCACCGGCCTCGATCGCAAACTGGTCGACAAGGCGATGGCCGAACTGAAGAAGACCGGCCAGATCGAATCCCCGGTCCGCTGCTACTGGGCCCCTTCGGCCTGACCGAACTCGGTCACGGACGCCGGGCCAAAGCGCGCCGGCGTCCACCCGGACAGGATCAGCCGAAGGCGGCGATCTCGATCTTCTTCATCCCCATCAGCTTGCTGAACGAATCGGCGGTCAGCATCAGATCGCCCAACTTGGCTGGCACAACCTGCCAGCTCAAGCCGAACTTGTCGGCGCACCAGCCGCACTGCTCAGCTTCGGGCACCGCGCTCAGCGCCGCCCAGTAGCGGTCGAGCTCGGCCTGATCGTCGCACTCGACCATCAGCGAAACCCCGCAGTTGAAGGTGTAATCCTGCTCAACTGAGGCGTCCATCAGTGCAAACCACTGGCCGAACAACTCAATGTCGGTGAACATCACGCTGCCCGGCGTCGCCGGACCCGCCTGCGCCGGATACCGGACGTCAGTGCCGATCCGTGAACCAGGGAAAGTGTCCACGTAGAAGGCGGCAGCCTCAGCGGCGCGATTCTGCGCAGTCGAGCAGAACAGCATTGTCGGCACGATGAACGGACGCGGCTCACCTTCGGCATTACTGAGGATCAACTGCCAGCTGATGCCGTAGCGATCCTGCACCCAGCCGTAGTGGGGGCTGTGCGGATACTCCCCCAGCGGCATCAGCACCTGACCACCTGCGGCCAGCGAGGCCCAAAGCTGGTCGAGATGCTCACGTGCTTGCGGATCGCGGGACGGATCGAAGTTGAGCATGAACGACACCGACGGGTTCACCTTGAACTCCGGGCCAGCATTGATTGCGATGAAGCGGTAACCGTCGATCTCGAAACTGACGGTGATCTCCTTACCGGCGAACTCTGCCTGAAAATCGAGCAGGCCCTCGTCTGGATAGAGCTGGGTGTCGGTGACCCGCGCGTTGGGGAACACCGCGGCGTAGAACGCTGCGGCTTCGGCTGCGGTGTGGTCAAACCACAGGTTGGGCACGATCTTCTGCATTCAGGCACCTCCATTGGGCTGGACTTACAGCCTTACACGCGATCCTGCGGCGAGATAGCCCGCAACCCTGCCCATCTGACGGGTGTACTTAGACAGTGAACTTCGAAGTGGTGTTGTTTGATCTGGGACGGGTGGTGCTCGACTGGGTGCCGCAGCGCCCCTTTGAGCAGGTGCTCCCGAGTGCCGAGGTGCCGGCGTTCATGGAGAGGGTCAACTTCTCCGAATGGAATCGGCAAGCTGACCACGGCCGCACCTACCCTGACATTGAGGCCGAGTGGTGTGCCCGCTTCCCCGAAGACGCTGAGGCGATCTTGGCCTATCGGCGCTTCAACCGACTGTCCATCCCCGGGTATGTGCCGGGAGTGTGGGCACTCGTGGCCGAGCTGCATCAACACAGCATCAAGGTGGGTGCACTTTCGAATTGGTCAGCGGACACCTTCCCGGCGATCCGCACCCGGTTCGCCGCGCTCGAACGCTTCGACACCCTGGTGGTCTCCGGCTTCGAAGGCGTTGCCAAACCCGATCCGGCGATCTTCGCCCTGGCGTGCGCACGCAACGGGGTGCAGCCAAGCCAGGCCGTCTTCATCGACGATATGGAATCCAATGTGGCCGCGGCGCGCGCGTCCGGGCTCACCGCGATCCTGTTTCACAACGCGGACCAACTGCGCGCCGACCTGCTCACGCTCGATCTGCCGGTGGCTGGGACCCCCCAGACTGAGCCGATCTACCACTTCAGCCCTCGCGAACTCTGGCAGCAGGCCACTGCGTCCGGGCACTACCCCTACTCCGCCCGCGGTCAGCACTTTGAGGAGGCTGGCTTCGTGCACTTCTCATTCGCCGCCCAACTCGCTGGCACCCGCCAACGGTTCTACGCCGATCTCACCGACGACGAGCTGGTGCTGCTACGCCTTGATCCTCAGGACGAGTTGCCAGTGCTGGTCGAGGACGGCTTCCCACACCTTTACGCGCCGCTGCCGGTGGATCGGGTGGTTTCGGTCCCGATCTAGCGGCCAACGCGACGCTCTTGCAATAACTACGTAATCACGTACTATCGTCCCATGAGCCGATTGGACGACATCGAGCGCCGCCTGGCCGCACTCGAGGAGCAACCACCCCTGAGCGCCCCGCCCAGTTCCGAGGACGCCTTCTGGGCGCTGAACACCTTGGCCAAACACCTACCTGAGGGTGAGGGCGCCGTCCTGTTCACCGGCATCATTCCGGTGAATGGGCAGGCCGTGAGCTGGCAGTACGGCGTGCCGACCTCTGAGGTTAATCGGGTCAACTGGTCCGAACTCGCCCCCGCCTTTGCCGCCCTCGGCAGCCCGGTGCGCCTCACCCTGCTGCAACAGATTGCCAGCGGCGTCCAGGACGTCTCCGAACTGGCGGCCACCGAAGGAATCGGCACCACCGGGCAGGTCTACCACCACCTGCGCGCCCTAGTGGCCGCGGGCTGGCTGCGCGCCACCAACCGTGGCCACTACGAGATCCCCGGAAACCGATTGGTGCCCCTCTACACCTGTCTGGTCGCCGGCGGCGACCTGTGAGGAGCAAAATGCAGACCACTCTGATCGTGCTCGCGGTCGCCCTGCTGACCCTCGGGGCGGCGTTGGTCATCGCCCCGCGAACGATCCAACTCGGCCCCGCCACCACCGGGGACGCCGCCTTGGCCGAGCAGGTGCGCCGCCTCGTCGGTGACCCCCACGGTTACCAGACCCTCAGCGTGACGGTGATCACCAAAGACACGATTCGCCACGCCGGGTTGGGCGAAATGGACGGCCGTACCCCCACCAAAGACACCCCCTTCGAGTTGGGCTCGATCACCAAGACCTACGACGGATTGCTGCTGGCTGATGCCATCACCCGTGGTGAAGTACGGGCCGAGGACGAACTCGCCACTCACCTGCCTGAGCTGGCCGGCAGCCCCATCGGTGGCGTCACCTTGGCCGAGCTCTCCTCGCATCGCGGCGGGGTGCCACCGCTACCGCCCTCGGTAATCCTGCGGGCGATCCCCGGCATGATCGCCAACACCAATCCCTACGCCATGGACTACCCAACGCTGATGGCTGAGGTAGCGAAGCTGGAGCTGATGAAGACCCGCGGCACCATGGCCTACAGCAATCTCGGCGCCTCCCTGCTGGGCCACGGGCTGGCTGCTGCGGCCGGGGAACCTGATTGGCGCAGCTACGTGACCAAACGCCTGCTGACTCCCCTTGGTATGACCCACACCACCTTCGCGGCGGTCCCCGACCAGATTCCGGAAGGCGCCCTGGTCGGCCTGTCGGAGAATGCCCGCCGGTTGCGTCCCTGGACTTCCGATGCTTTCGCTCCGGCCGGAGCGGCCACCTGGACCACCCCGGTCGATATGGCCACCTATGCCCAGGCGATTCTGACCGGACGCGCCCCGGGCCTGGACGCGCTCACCCCGCGCTGGGACACCGGCGACGACACCAAATTCGGCTATGCCTGGGCCGTTGTT
This sequence comes from Propionibacteriaceae bacterium UBA6122, assembly GCA_002428365.1. Classification (GTDB taxonomy): domain Bacteria; phylum Actinomycetota; class Actinomycetes; order Propionibacteriales; family Propionibacteriaceae; genus Propionicimonas. The sequence goes on along the minus strand of DIVW01000029.1, from coordinate 23,725 downwards.
GAAGTGGACGGCCACCAGATCGTCGGCCACGACGGCGGCACGAACGGCTACCGAACCTTCCTCGGTATCAATCGCGAAGCAGGCGAGGCCGTGCTGGTGGCCAGCAACACCAACCGCGACGTAACCTCGCTTGCCGTGGCGTTACTCACCCACGCCGACGATCCGATCTCCGGCCCTGGACTGCCGATCGTCGGCCTGATCGCCTTGGGTTTCGCAGTCGCCGTCGGCGCGATCAGCGCCTGGCTGCTGGCTCGCGGCACCGACATCCTCGGGCTGATCGAGAACAGTTCCCTGCTGCTCGGACTGGTCTTCTTGGCCCGCGCCGATGGCCCGTGGGATCAGGCTCCCGGCTGGACGTGGGCGCTATTGGCCGCCGGTGCGGCTGCCGCGATCACCATCGGCGTGCTGCGGCGCAAGCCCACCCTGATCGCGAAGGGACGCCACTGGTGGCGCTGGTTCAGCACTGGGGTGGCGGTGGTCTTTGGCCTGGGATTATTCGCCGCGATGCTGTAGCGCTCAGGCCCCGGAGTAGAAGGCCCCCAACGCCGCTGCCAACCAGGCTGCGTCCGCCACCCCACAAAGCTCGCGAGCCGAGTGCATGCTCAACAGCGGGACGCCGACGTCGATGCTCTCGATGCCCAAGCGGGTGGCCGACAGCGGTCCGATGGTCGAGCCACACGGCACCGAGTTGTTGGAGACGAACGGCTGGGTGGGCACGCCGGCTTCCCGGCAGATTCGCAGCCAGCGGGCTGTGCCTGGGCCTTCGGTGGTGTAGCGCTGGTTCGCGTTCACCTTCAGCAGTGGGCCAGCGTTCAGCACCGGCTGGTGATCGGGGTCGTGTAGCCCCGGGTAGTTGGGGTGCAGCGAGTGCCCCGCGTCGGCCGAAATCATGAACGACTTGGCAATCGCCACTGACCGGGCATCGCCGTCCCAACCAAGCGCGGCGGCCAGGCGACCCAACACGTCTTCCAGGAATGGACCGGCCGCACCGCTGCGCGAATCGCTGCCGATCTCCTCGTGATCGAAGCAGGCCAGCACCTGAACTTGATCGGCGGCCTCGGCGGCCAACAGCGCAACCAGCCCGGCGTGCACGCTGGAGAGATTGTCCAGGCGCGGCGAGGCGAGGAACTCCTTGGCCAGGCCGATTACCGCGGGTGCCTCACTGACCGCGGCGAACAGGTCGAAGCCGTCGATCTCATCGGCATGGACGCCAAGGTTGGCGGCCACCCCGGCCAGCAGATCGCCAGCGCCGGTGGCATAAATCGGCTTCAGGTGCGCCTGCCTGTCTAGGTGCAGGCCTTCGTTGACGCTGCGATCAAGATGGGGTGCCAGCTGCGGGATGCGCAGCCAAGACTCGGTGCTGACCAGCCGCACTTCACCGGAGCGGAGCACCACCCGTCCAGCTAGCCCAAACTCGCGATCGAGCCAGGAGTTGAGCAGCGGGCCGCCGTAGACCTCCATCGCAGCCTGGGCGAAGCCGAAGGCGTAGGCCGAGGGCTGCGGCTTGAGTTTGAAGCCCGGCGAATCGGTGTGGGCACCGACGACGCGGAAGCCGACCGGCCCGTCCGGTGCTGCGGGCAGGCGCCAGGCGATGATCGCGCCATCGCGAATCACATAGCCGGCACTCAGGCCGAGCCAGGAATCAGCCTCGCGCTGTTCGGCGAAGCCGGCCACAGCGAGGCGTCGGGCCACTTCGGCGACCGCGTGATAACTGGACGGGGACGCAGCCACGAAGGCGGCCAGGTCGTTGATGTTGTCGACGGCGTTCATGGCGTCCAGTTTGCACCCCGACCTCGGCGCCTACGGTGCTGCTCGCCGAACTCAGTCAGCCAGTCCAGCGCGGCGCCTGATGTACTCGGCCAAGGCCGCCCGGTCGACCGTCAGCGACGAGGCGCCATCGATAGGCAGCCAGCGAGCCCGGGTGATGCGTCCGTGGCGTTCAATGCCGCCAGCAGCCTCGATCAGCAGGTCACGGCGCAGCTGGGTCACCTTGGTGATGGAATCCAGCCGCACCTGAGCCCGATTGAACGGTAGGTGCAGAACCAACCGCTCCTCATCGAGGGTCAACACTGGGGCTGAGCCGTGCAGGGCAACGATCGCCTGGGTGCTGGCGATTGCCGCCAACAGCGCCACCATCACCAACAGGACGATGACGTCGGCCACCGATCCAGTGAGCAGCGGCACGGTGCTGGCCAGAATCGTGATCGCGATGAGCACCAGCAGACCGACCACTATCCATCGCCAACGCTGGGCGCCCCGACGATGGTAGGCAGCCAACCCGGAACCAGGCAGTTCGACTAGTCCCGCTGGCGGGTCTGGTCTAGGTGGGTGCTGCTGAGTCACGTCCGTCCTTTCTGCTGGTGTTCGAGCCTCTCATATCAGCTGCGTCAGCGGCGCTCGCCAGGGCACTGCCTGCCGGTGTGACGTCCGTGTGACGAGCTTGGCGACCCCTTGTCAGGCCTCGGCCGGGATGAGGAGGATCAAGGAGGACGCCCAAAATGCGGGCCGCAATTCGGAAGGGAACGCCATGAGCGAACGGGAGGGGCTGGAGAAGGAGCTGCGGAATCTGACTTTCTCAGCGGGCCAACTCAAGCTGGATCTGCACGACCTTGCCGAAGACCTGCCCCTCGATTGGGAGCGCATTCCCGAAGTGGCCCAGCGCACTCACACCGCCTACGCCAGAATCGCCGAACTGCGCGAGCTCATCGCTGCGCTGCCCGACTGATCACGACGAGGCTACCCGGCGTCACTTGACCGACCATCGGCCAGCCGTGGGGAAACTGTCACAGCGGCCTGCGATCATCGGTTACATGGACTTCCTAGCGTGGTTGGTAGTCGGCATCGCCCTCGGCGCGATCGTCGCTTGGGTGCTGTCGCGCGCCCAGCAGGGCAAGCAGGTTTCAGAGCAGACAGCCGAAATCGAGCGGGTTCGGGCGCAAGTGGCCCAAGCCGATGCTGCGGTAGCGCAGGCACGGGCCGACGCCGCCGAGGCCGGGGCGTCACTGTCCGAGGCCCGCGCGGCAGTCGCCGGCGCCATCGCCCAGCGGGACGCTGCGGTGTCGCGGGCCAGTGAGATCGCCGCTGACCGGGAGCAATTAGTCAACCAATTCAAAGCTCTCTCGGCAGAGACCATCGAAGCTCAGGAGCGAAAGCTCGACGCGTCGGCCGCACTGCGGCAGCAGGCGACGGCCCAGCTCTTGGCCCCGGTGAAAGAGAGCCTGGAGAAGTTCAACGATCGCATCACCGACGTGGAGAAGCAGCGGGTGCAAATGGCCTCCGAACTGCGCAGCCAGGTGTCCGAGGTGCGGCTCACCGGCGAGAGCCTGCGCAAAGAGACCGCTGCGCTGGTGACCGCCCTGCGCAAACCCCAGATCCGCGGGTCGTGGGGCGAGATGCAGCTCAAACGCGCCGTCGAGTTGGCCGGCATGGTCGAGCACTGTGATTTCGAGTTGCAGCAGACCACTCAGACCACCGCTGGATCGACGATCCGTCCCGACATGAAGGTGATGCTCGGCGAAGATCGCTACCTCTACGTCGATTCCAAAGTGCCATTGAGCGCCTTCCTCGAGGCCCAGGAGACCGAAGTTCCGGCCGAGCGGGATCGGCTGCTGGTGCTGTTCGGCAAGAACGTCCAGACCCACATCAATCAGCTTTCCGGCAAGGACTATTACAAGGCTGGCGGTGCGACGCCGGAGTTCGTGGTGCTCTTTATCGGCAGCGAGGCGCTGGCGGCAGCGGCGTATCAGCAGCTGCCCGCACTCGACGAATATGCGGCCGAGCGGAATGTGGTGTTGGCCACTCCGCGATCGCTGATCGGGCTACTGCGGGCGGTCTCCTACTCCTGGCGCCAGGTTGCGCTCGCCGAGTCGGCTCAGCAGGTGCTCGACGTCAGCCGCGAGCTTTACGACCGGTTGGGCAACTTGGGCAAGCACTTCGACAAGGTCGGCCGCTCGCTCACCAGCGCGGTCGGCGCCTACAACGACGCTGTGGGTTCCATCGAAGGTCGGGTGTTCCCGACCGCCCGCAAACTGCGCGAGTTGAAGGTCACCGACAAGGAACTGGAGCACGTCAACCCGGTCGATCCCGGGGTGCGTTCGCTGACGGCAGCCGAACTAGTTGAAGATGCCGCCTCGATCACGCCGATGATCGGACGGACCCGCTCCGAAGCTGCTGCCGAGTTGGATTCGGTGGCTGGCGATCCTTCGCTGCTAGACCTTGTTGCTGCCGATGCACCGCGGCCCAAGTCGGCCAGCCAGACCGCGTAGCTGACCGCAGCAATCGCCCCCTCCCGCCGCGAAATTCCGCTCGGGGGTGGGGGAAGCTTGAACTGTTCAAGCAGTGCTTCGTGGTTTCGCGGCACTCCGATCGAGCACCATCCTGGCCACCACCGGCTCGCGGAGTTTCAGCTGGTGGTACATCACGGCACCGATATGCACGCCGGCAAGGGCAATCATCAGAAAGGCCGCTATCAGGTGCCCTAGATGAGGCCCTTCAACCAATCCGCCGGTGGCAACCTGGGCTATCCCCGAAGTCATCAACATGCCAGTACCACTAGCCGCTAGTCCGAGCGGCAGCAAAGTCAGCAACCCGTAAACCACCTTCTGAGTCGCTCGCTGCCAGCCCTCCGGACTAGCCGACTCCAGCTCACGTTTGCCCCGCCACCACCAGAAGGCCCGGATGCTGCTGATCACCAGGGTGGCTATCCCCAAGTCGATGTGCAGCAACAGCAGCCCTGATCGCTCGGCCGGGCCAACACTGCGGGACGCCACGAAACCAAGCACCAACGAGCTGGTCACAGCGGCCGCGAGCAACCAGTGCAGGATGACGGTTGCCCGGTCATGCCTCACCGGGGTTGACGCCATAGCTGGTCCGTTCTCCTCGTAACTGATGCCAAAGGTAGCGACCCACTCGGCGTTGGCCGGCACTCCATGCGGGGAATCTCGCGGTCTGACCCTTGCTGGCTCATAACGTCCTCAGTACTGCGCATTCCCCGCTCGGCATCGGATGGTTAGCGTGGCAGCGGGAACTCGGCAGGAGATCACATGTCATTCCAGGCTTATCTCGACAACATCGAACAGAAGACCGGGCTCACGCCGCGGCAATTCATCGAGCAGGCAAGAGCCAAAGACTTCGGCCCCGGCACTAAGGCCACCCCGATCATCGCCTGGCTGGCCGAGGACTACGGCCTAGGGCGCGGCCACGCGATGGCGTTGGTGCACGTGATCACCAAAGGTCCAGCCATCGAGGCTCGCCACGTGGACTCCGGCGGTGCGCATGCCGACGCCACCGACACGCTCTGGTTGGAAGGCGCGGCCACTAACCCCAACGCGTAGGCGCCCCAAAAAGCTGGCAGCGTTACGCGTTCGCCCTAACGAGCGGCGCCAATGACACAATGAGCCAGTGATGATTGATGCCAAGGCCGTCGATGACGCCGCCCTCCGTCTGGTCGACGTGGTGGCCCGCACGCCGCTGCAGCTGAATGAGCGGCTTAGTGCCGCCACCGGCGCCTACGTGTGGTTGAAGCGCGAAGACCTGCAACCGGTGCGCTCCTACAAGATCCGCGGCGCCTACAACCTGATGTCGCAACTCAGCGAAGAAGAGCGAGCTGCTGGCGTCATCTGCGCTTCAGCCGGGAACCACGCCCAAGGGGTCGCGTTCGCCTGCGCCAAGCTGGGCATTCGCGGACGCATTTTCGTCCCGGCCACTACTCCTCGCCAGAAGCGTGATCGCATTCGCAGCGTCGGCGAAGGCATGATCGAGCTGGTGGTCACCGGCGACAGCTACGACGAAGCCGCCGCCGCATCGCTGGCCGAAGCTGCCGCTACCGGCGCAGTCGTGGTGCCGGCATTTGACCACGCCGACACGATCGCCGGTCAGGGCACCGTTGCTGCCGAAATCGTCGACCAGTTCGGCTACGCCCCAGATGCGCTGGTGATCCCGGTCGGTGGTGGTGGCATGATCTCCGGCTGCCTCACCTGGCTGGCCGAACGTCACCCCGAAACCAGGGTGATCGGCGCTGAACCGGCCGAAGCCGCCTCGATGGCCGCCGCCCTAGCCGCCGGGCATCCGGTCGACCTGGCCGAGATCGACACCTTCGTCGACGGCGCGGCTGTGCGCCGGGTGGGCGAGTTGACCCACGGGGTCGTCGCTAAGCATTCGCCCGAGCTGTACCAGGTGCCGACCGGGCGGATCTGCTCGGAAATGCTGGCGCTCTACCAAACCGAAGGCATCGTCAGCGAACCCGCTGGCGCCTTGGCCGCCGCCGCCCTCGGCCTGTTCCGTCCAGAACCTGAATCGACGGTCGTGGTCATCATTTCAGGCGGCAACAACGACATCTCCCGCTACTCCGAAATCATCGAACGGTCCCTGGTCTATGAAGGTCGCAAGCATTACTTCCTGGTGAACTTCCCCCAGGAGCCCGGTGCGCTGCGCCGCTTCCTCGACGAAGTGCTCGGCGCCGAAGACGACATCACTCACTTCGAGTACGTCAAGCGCAGCAACCGCGAAACCGGCCCGGCCCTGGTTGGCATCGAGCTTGGTGATCCGACCACCCTGGGCGACTTCATCGCCCGCCTGGAGGCCAGCCCGATCACCTTCGAGGTCGTTTCCTCCGACAGCCCGTTCTACCGCTTCCTGGTTTAACGCTGCGCCAGCCTCAGGCTGGGGTCGGCAAATGGTGGACGCAAAGCACGCCGACCCCACCAGTGAAACTCACCCCGGGCACCTCGAAGCTGCGGGTGACCTCGCTGAAGCCCAACTCTCGATGCAGTCGCAGCGAGGCCTGATTCGCCGCCGCGGCGAAATACCACGCGCGGTCAGCGCGAGCAGCCAACCAATCCAGCCGGGCCTGCACCAGCCGTCGTCCCAGGCCGCGACGCCGCTGGGACGGCGCAACCACCACGCCGGTCAGATACCAGCCGTCCTTGACGTTGACAGCTAGTTCCGGATCGAAGCTCAACCAGCCCGCACCGGCATGACCGACCACCTCACCGTCAACCTCGACGACAACCAATAGCTTCTCCGGGTCGGCCAAATCCACGGCCAGACGACTGCGCCAAGTGCCGCGTTCGCCGCCGTTGCGTTGCTGCGCCAAATCGGCGCAGGCGTCCAGGTCCATCTCGGTCGCCAGTCGCACCAGCGCTGCCACCGGCTCGCCATGGGCGTCCGGCTCAAATTCGGCAAACACGATCAGGCGGGGCCGCTGACATCGCGCAGGTCTCTGCGCAACTCCGGGGGCAGCGCGAAGACCACGTTTTCCTCGGTCAACCGCTCCTCAGTAGCTGGCGGGAAGCCCTGCGACTGTAGGTAACCCAACACCCCAGCCACCAGGGCGTCCGGCACCGAAGCCCCCGAGGTGACGCCGACCGAATCAACCCCGACCAACCAGGCGGGGTCGATTTCCTTGGCGTTGTCGACCCGGTAGGCCGCTTTGGCACCCGCATCAAGGGCCACCTCAACCAGCCGCACCGAGTTGGACGAGTTGCGCGAGCCGACCACGATCACCAGGTCAGAGTGGGTGGCAATCTGCTTGACCGCCTGCTGCCGGTTCTGGGTGGCGTAGCAAATATCGTCGCTGGGCGGATCGATCAACGCCGGGAATTTGGCTCGCATCCGCGAAACGGTCTCGATGGTTTCGTCCACGCTCAACGTGGTCTGAGTGAGCCAGGCCACCTTGGTCGGATCGGCCATCACCAGATCGTCCACATCTTCGGGATGCTCAATCAGGGTGATGCGTTCGGGCGCCTCACCGGTGGTGCCTTCGACCTCTTCGTGCCCGGCGTGACCGATCAGCAGGATTTGCAGGTCTTGATCGGCGAAGCGCTTCACCTCATGGTGCACCTTGGTCACCAGCGGACAAGTGGCATCGATCGTCTTCAGGCCGCGCGCGGCCGCTTCCGCGTGCACTGCTGGGGAGACGCCGTGGGCGGAAAACACCACGGTTGCTCCGGTCGGCACCTCGGCGAGTTCTTCCACGAACACCGCCCCGCGGGCCTCCAGGTCTTCAACCACATGCCGGTTGTGCACGATCTGCTTGCGGACGTAAACCGGCGGCCCATAGGCATCCAGGGCCTTCTCGACGGTCACCACAGCCCGATCGACTCCGGCGCAATACCCGCGCGGCGCAGCGACCACGACACTCTTGGTTGGCATGGGCCCAGTCTAGGTGCGCGGGCTGCGAACCGGTGCGGGTGTCGGTGCCAGCAGCTAGCCTGCTCGCATGGCGCTGAGCAGTTCTCCTGAGCAACCCCAGCCGTTGCGCACGGTGGTGGCTGCCACCAAAGACTGGGTAGAGCGGCTCAACCCGATCTGGGTAGAGGGTCAGCTGATCGAGATCAAGCGCCGTTCCGGAATCACCCAGTTCCTCACCATGCGCGACACACTGGCCGAGGTTTCGGTCACTCTCTCGACCACCCTGGCCGTGCTGGACGCTGCTGGCCCGATCACCGAGGGCACTGTGGTGGCCGCCTGGGTGAAGCCGACGGTGTGGAGCAAATCCGGCGGTTTGACCTTCGAATGCCGCGAGCTGCGTCCGTCCGGGGAGGGACGACTGCTGGCCGCCATCGAGCAGCGCAAACGCATGTTGCAGGCCGAGGGCCTGTTCGATCCGGCCCGCAAACAGCGGCTGCCTTTTCTGCCGCGCCGCATCGGCCTGATCACGGGGGCGGCCAGTGCTGCCGAACGAGACGTGATCGAGAACATCGCCCGCCGCTGGCCGGCCGCGATCGTCGAGGTTCGCAACACCCTGGTTCAAGGCCCGGCGGCCGTCGAGCAGGTGATCGACGCGTTGCGTGCCCTGGACGCGCACCCCGAGGTGGACGTGATCATCATCGCCCGCGGCGGCGGCTCGCTCGAAGACCTGTTGGCCTTCAGCGATGAGAGCCTCGCTCGCGCTGTCTTTGCCTGCAAGACCCCGGTGGTGAGCGCCATCGGGCACGAAACCGACACCCCAATTCTTGATCTGGTGGCCGATCTGCGCGCCTCCACCCCTACTGATGCGGCCAAACGAGTTGTGCCGGACGCTGCCGCCGAAGCCGCCAACGTTGCCGCCGCGATTGGCCGGGTGCGCCAAGCTGTCAGCACCCGGGTGGTCAGCGAACAACGCCGCCTTGAGGAGTTGCGCAGCCGTCCGGTGCTACTTGATCCGTCCGCATCACTGACCGGGCATTTCGAGCGATTGGACGCCAGCCGCGAGCGGCTCGTCCGGGCGATCAATGGCCGGGTTCGCGAAGAACACCTCGGCCTATCCCACACCATCGAACGAGTGCGCGCACTTTCGCCGCGGGCCACCCTGCAACGCGGCTACGCGATCCTCTCCGACGCTGAGGGCGGCACAGTTGATCGGGTGGCCGCCACCGCCAAGGGAGCCAAACTCACCGCCCGGCTGGCCGATGGCCAACTCGGACTCAGCGTCACCAAAACCGAACTAGTGGAGCAGCCATGACCGCCAAGAAGACCGAGCTCAGCTACGAAGAGGCCCGCGATCAGCTGGTCGAGATCGTCCGCAAGCTCGAATCCGGCTCGGTACCGCTGAGTGAATCGATGGCCCTGTGGGAGCGTGGCGAAGAGCTGGCCAAGGTCTGCCAGACCTGGCTCGATGGCGCCAAAGCCAAGATCGACGCCGCCCGTCCCGCCGCTAAGGACGCCAACTAACACGCACCCGCGCATTGCGCATTGGAGACGGTTGCCGTGCGCAGCAGGTGGGAACCGTCCCTACCAGCGCTGCTCATATTGGGGACGGTTCCAATATGAGCAGTGGGGACCACTCACACTCACATTGGGGACGGTTCCAATTGGAGCTGCGCTAATTGGAACCGTCCCCAATAGGAGCAGGTCGTTAAAAGGCAGGGCTGCCCGGGGAAGCTGCGCCTCGATCGGTGAGGCCGAAGACCGCTCCGACCAAAGCCACGCCCAGGCCGATGATCGGCGGCAGGGGCATCAGTAGCGCCGAGATCGCCAACCCGGCCAAGGCCACTCCCGCGCCGATCCACAGCAGCAGCCGTAACGAACCGGACGCCCGGCTGGCCGCCCACAGGAAGGCCGCGCCGAAGGCGATCACCATCAGCCCCATCAACAGGCTGTAGCCCCACATCAACTGTTCGAGGTTTCGCTGCGGTCCCGGCATCGCTACTGCAGCTAGCCGCAAAGCGGCCATCGCCTGCTGAGTGGCCGCGTCCGGGGTTCGGCCCAGCTCCGCGACCGCGGTGCTCAGATGGCCGGCGCCCAATACCAACAGCGACCAGCCGAAGATGCGGGCGCCGAGGACGTCCCGGCGACTCATTTCGCCACCGCCAACTCGATGCCGGGACGCACCAGGGCAGCCAGCGTCGCGTCGCCAGCCGACTGCGGGGTTAGCCGCATCCCGAAGTTCCGCACCGCCATTGCGACCGGATTGCGCCAATGGGCAACCTCCCCCAAGCGGCGCGAATCCAGCTGCACTTTGCGCACCCGGGCGTGCCGAGCAGCGGTGTAGCGCGCCAGGGCACCCTCTGCACCGCCGCGGACGGCCAGCATCAACGCCTTGGCGTCTTCGATCGCCATCACCGCACCCTGGCCCTGATTGGGCGTCATGCTGTGCGCAGCGTCGCCGAGCAACAGCACTCGTCCGGCACCCCACACCGGACGATCCAGCTCTAACAGGTCGTGATGCAGCGGCGGCACCTGCCTCAACTCCGCCAACAGTTCACCGGCCACCCCGCCGTAGCCGTCGAAGAGCTCAGTGAACCCCGCAAGGTCGCTCGGCCCGGACGCCTCCGGCTCGGCGGTGGCCACCAGGTAGTAGTAGGCGCGCCCACCCCCAACCGGCACGACCCCGACTCGGGTGTGACCGCCCCACGCTTCAGTAGCCACCTGCCCGGGCTCGAAGTCGATCACGCCGCGCCAGCACGTCGTCCCGCTGTAGCGCAGCGCGCCCGGCCCGGTCGGCAGTTGGGCCCGGACGGCAGAGCGCAACCCGTCCGCGGCCACCACTGCCTCGGCGCTCAACTCGCCAGCCGAGGAGCCAAGATGCACCCGCGAGCCGTCGTCTTCGACGCTGCGAACCGAGGCGTCGAAGATCACCTCGACCCCTGCTGGCAGGGCCGCGGCGAGCAACTCGTGCACCCGCGCCCGGGTGATGCCGTAGCTCGGCCCATGGGCGGTAGCCAGCCGGGCCGGGGAAAGGTTGGCGAGGCGGCGTCCGGCTTTGTCGGTGATTTCGGTGGACGCCAGCACCTGACCTTCACCGGCCAGCGACACGCCCAGCGAGGCCAGCACCTGCACCGCGTTCGGAGCGAGCACGATGCCAGCCCCAGCTGCGGTGAACTCGCCGCTGCGCTCGACCAGCCGCACCTGATGCCCGTCCTTGGCGAGGGCGATGGCCGCGGCAAGCCCGCCGATCCCGGCGCCGACGATGATGATTTCCATGTAACTCAGTTCTCCTTTTGGGCGAAAAAGCGCTGCAATGAGGCCCGCAGCAAGGCCAACTGGGCGCCGCGATCCAGCTCGCCGCGTAGGCCGGCCACCAGCGCGCCGAAGTAGAGGGCGAAGTAGCCGAGAAAGGCCGCCCCGGGATCGATGGGGGCGATCTCGCCGCGTCCGACCGCAACACTCACCTCATCGACCACCCAGCCGCGAAACTCCCCCATTCGCAGCTGGGACGGGCTACCCGGGGCACTCTCGAACAGCGAACCGGCGATCACCTGCCGCGATAGCTCCGGCTCGGCGGCGTAGCCCCGAAAAAGGCAGTCGCTGACGTGTACCAGGCGTTCGACCAATCCGTCTGGCCGCTGCTCGGCGGCGCTCGCCAAGGCGGCCGCGACCGTTTCGTCCAGCATGGTTTCGGCGAGCTGGCCCATGGTCGGGAAGTGGAGGAAGACCGTACCGATGGCCACTCCGGCTGCCGCGGCCACCTCACGCGCGGTGGTGGTGGCGAAGCCCTGTTCGGTCACGACTCGTCGCGCGGCGGCGAGGATTTCGGCCCGAGTTCGCGCCTTCTGTTCGGTTCTACTGATCACGCTCAGTGAGCGTACTCAGCGAAATCGAGACTGTCCAGCCCGGGATGGGCCGCCGAGCACCCAACCGGTGAGTAGCATCCCTGACATGCCCATGCTCGTATTGACCCTGATCGGGGACGACCGCGCCGGCCTGGTGGCTGCGCTAGCTGAAGTGGTGAGCGCCCACGGCGGCAACTGGGAGCGCAGCGAGTTGGCCGAACTGGCCGGCACTTTCGCTGGCATCGTCGAGGTCTCAGTGCCCGCAGATCGAGAGCAAGCGCTCAACGCGGCCCTCCACTCTCTGGACGGGCTGCTGAAGATCACTGCCCATACCGGCACCACCCAGGGGCCTGGCGACTGGCCAATGCTCAGCCTGACCGTGATCGGCAATGACCGTCCGGGTATCGTCCGCGAGATATCGGCAGCCCTCAACCGACATCAACTCAACATCGAGCACCTATCCAGTAAGACCGTTGATGCGCCGATGGCCGGCGGCAAGCTCTTCGAGGCCACCGTGGTGGCCCGGGTGCCCGCCGATGCCGACACCGCCGCCATTCGTGCCGACCTTGAGGACCTGGCCGCCGAAATCCAAGTGGATCTGCACCTGAGCTGAAGGAACTGACCACCAGTTGGCTGAGCCCGTCGAAGCCCAGTTGGCTGATCCGGACCCAGTTGGCTGATCCGGACCCAGTTGGCTGAGCTTGTCGAAGCCCCGCCCTTCGACCCTTCGACGAGCTCAGGGAACTTGCCACAAGACGGTAATCGGCGCGGACCCACTGCTGGTTGAGTTAGCTGGCGTACGGGTTGCCGATGCCGATGTAGACGGTCTCCAGGTATTCCTCGATACCCTCTTCGCCGCCTTCGCGACCCAGGCCCGACTGCTTCACCCCACCGAAGGGCGCAGCCGGGTTCGAAATCACCCCGGCGTTGACCGCAAGCATGCCGGTCTCGATCCGCTCGCCCAATCGCAGCGCCCGTGCCAGGTTCTTGGTGAACACATACGAGATCAGGCCGTATTCGGAGCTGTTGGCCAGCTCGATCGCCTCGTCCTCGGTGTCGAAGGTGGAGATCGGCACCACCGGGCCGAAGATCTCCTCGGTGAGCACCCGCGCCTCGCGCGGCACGTTCACCAGCACGGTCGGCTCAAAGAAGTGGCCAGCGCGGTCCATCCGATGACCACCGGTGAGCACCTTGCCGCCGGTCGACACCGCTTCGTCCACCAGGCCGCCGATCCGAACCAAAGCGTCGTCGTCGATCACCGGGCCGAGCTGGGTGCCGTCCTCGATGCCGGGGCCTACCTGAATGCCGGCCACCCGGGCCGCGAGCTTCTCGGAGAACTCTTCAGCGATCCCCGAATGGACGTAAATCCGGTTGGCCGCGGTGCAAGCCTGGCCACCGTTACGCAGCTTGGCGTTGTAGGCGCCGTCCACTGCGGCGTTCAGGTCGGCATCGGAGAACACCAGGAACGGGGCGTTGCCGCCCAACTCCATGGACGTCCGCAGCACGCCATCGGCAGCCTGCTTCAGCAGCACCCGGCCAACCTCGGTCGAGCCGGTGAAAGAGACCTTGCGCAGCCGGGGGTCAGCGAACAGCGGGGCGGTGGTCGCCCCCGAACGGGAGGTCGGAATGACGTTGATCACCCCAGCCGGCACCCCGGCCTCCTCCATCACCTTGGCGAACAACAACGTGGTCAGCGGGGTCAGCGCGGCTGGCTTGACCACCACGGTGCAGCCGGCGGCCATCGCCGGGGCCACTTTGCGGGTGGCCATCGCCAGCGGGAAATTCCACGGCGTGATCAGCAGCGAAGGCCCGACCGGGCGCTTGGTAACCAGCAGGCGGTTCACGCCGTCGGGCGCGGTTGAGTAGCGGCCATAAATGCGCACCGCCTCTTCGGAGAACCAGCGCAAGAACTCAGCACCGTAGGCCACCTCGCCGCGGGATTCGGCCAGCGGCTTGCCCATTTCCAAGGTCATCACCTGGGCGAACTCCTCCGCACGTGCGGTCACCGCCTCGAAACCGGCCCGCAGCAACTCACCCCGCACCCGCGGCGCAGTGCGCGCCCAGGATTCCTGGGCGGCTGCGGCCGCGTCGAGGGCGGCCATGCCGTCTTCGGGAGTGGCGTCGGCCACTTCGGCCAGCGCCTGCCCGGTCGCCGGGTCCTCCACCACGAACTTGCCGCCATTACTGGCATCGCGCCACTGGCCACCGATGAACAATCCGGTGGGCACCGAGCTCGGCAATTGCGTCATCGCAGTCCTCTTCCAATTCTCGTTGACTGGGGCTCAGGTGCCCCGAAGATTCCCCGCACCGCTGAAGGTGCGAGTCAGCCGATGGCCTCGGCGAAGGCTTCGTCAAGCACGTCCATAGCGTCGTTGATCAACGCCAACTCGGTCACCAGCGGGGGCAGCATTCGGATCACGTTGCCATAGCTGCCACAGCTGAGCATCAGCACCCCGCGACGCCCGCAACCGGCCACCACAGCCTTGGTTAGGGCCGCGTCCGGGGTCTTGGAGCCGTCAGCGGCCACCATCTCGATCGCCATCATCGCCCCCCGTCCGCGGATTTCGCCGATCTGGGGGTACTTTGCCGCCAGCGCAGTGAGCCGCTCAGTGAGCAGCTCGCCGATCTGGGTCGCGCGACCAGCAAGGTCTTCGNNTCTCGATGGCGGCCAGCGCCGCCGCGCAAGACAGCGGATTACCACCGAAGGTGCCACCCAGGCCGCCAAAGACCGGCGAATCCATGATGTCGGCTCGACCGGTGACGGCAGCGATCGGCAGGCCGCCGCCCAGCGCCTTCGCGGTGGTGACCAGATCGGGCACCACATCCTCGTGCTCCATCGCGAACCACTTACCGGTACGGCAGAAGCCCGACTGCACCTCGTCAGCGACCAGGACGACGCCGTGCTCGGTGCACCACTCGCGCAGCATCTTCAAGAAGCCCGGCGCAGGGACGATGAAACCACCCTCACCCTGAATCGGCTCCACCACCACGGCAGCGATGTGGCTCTCGCCGACCTGAAGGTGGGCCAACGAAGCGAACTCGGCGAACGCCTCAGCCGCGCAGTTTTCCGGCCCAGTGGGCCAGCGATAGGCATAAGCCATCGGCATCCGGTAAATCTCCGGGGCGAATGGGCCAAAACCGTCCTTGTACGGCTGCACCTTGGCAGTCATCGCCATGGTGAGGTTGGTGCGGCCGTGGTAGGCGTGATCGAAGACGATCACCGCTTGGCGCCCGGTGTAGGCCCGCGCCACTTTGACCGCGTTTTCCACTGCTTCGGCGCCAGTGTTGAACAGCGCCGAGCGCTTCGCAAACTCGCCTGGGGTGCGCTTGGCCAACTCTTCACACAGCTCCACATAGCCCGCATAGGGGCTGACCATGAAGCAGGTGTGCCCAAAGCTGGCGGCCTGCTTGGTGACCGCTTCGACCACCCTCGGGTCGCTGTGGCCAACTGAGGCCACCCCGATGCCCGAACCGAAATCGATGTGCTGGTTGCCGTCAGCGTCGACCAGGATCGCGCCCTGGGCAGCTTCGATGTAAAGGTCGTTGCCGCCACTCACCGCGCCGGACACCGTGGCCACCCGCCGTTGGGCCAGCGCAGCCGATTTGGGTCCGGGCAGCGCGGTACGCAGAATGCGTCGTTGCTCGATCACTTTTCCTCCATGCCCCATGCCGAGTCGTAACCGACGGGCGCGGACCCGCCGAGCAGTTCGAGGAAGGGTACGGCGTCGAAGGCCTCCGGCCCCAGCACACCGCTGCCCTTCCAGACTCCGGTTGCCAGCAACTCAAGTGCCACCACCGGATTGATCGCGGTCTGCCAGACCACGCATTGAGCTCCATAGTTCGCCATCGCCCACTGGTTGTCGACCACGTGGTAGAGGTAGGTGCGTCGCGGCTGGCCGTCCAAGCCCAGCCCGGTGACGTACAGCCCAGCGCAGGTCTTACCGGTCATCCGTGGCCCGATGGTGGCCGGATCGGGCAGGACGGCGGCGACCACGTCGCGTGGCGAAACCTCGACGCCCTTCACCTTCACCGGAGCGGTGCGATCCAGACCGAGGGCATGCAGCGTCTTCAGCACGCCGATGAACTCATCCCCAAGGCCGTACTTGAACGTGACCCGCTTCGCGTCCACCCAGCGCGGCATCAGCAGCACTTCTTCATGCTCGACGTTGACGCACTCCACCGGCCCGATCCCAGCCGGGAAGTCGAACACTTCCGGCTCGCTGAACGGTGGCGTGGTGTACCAGCCGCGCTCGGCCTCGTAAATCACCGGCGGGTTCAGACACTCCTCGATGGTGGTCCAGATCGAGAAGGACGGGGCGAAGATCTCCTCGCCGTTCTCGTCGCGCACCACCAGGTTCGCCCCGTCGCGGGTGCCCAGTTCGTCGATCTCGCTGAACAGGTGATCGGCGGCATAACGGGCGAACACGTCCGACAGCCCGGGCTCAACACCCATGCCAACCAGCGCGAGCCGGCCAGCAGCGACCCACTGGTCAGCCTTTGCGAACTGCTCATCGCCAAGCTTCACCCCAACTTCGGCATACGGTCGCTCAGCGTGCGGATGAGAAAGGCTCATCGCCATGTCGAGGTAGTTGGCACCGGCCGCGAAAGCGCCGTCGAAGATGCCCATCACGAAGCGGGGATCGACCGCGTTAAGCACATGGGTGATGCCATGTTCGCGGGCCAACGCGGCCACTGAATCTGCCGAGGAGGCGTCAACGAAGGCGGCCACGAAGCGGCCAGCCCCACCAGCTGCCTCGGCAGCGCCTACCGATGCCTGCGCCTTCGCGAGGTCGTAGTCGGCGATGACCATCAACTCGAAAAAACTGCGGCGGGCGGCGATGCGGGCGACTGCGTCGCCCACTCCCCCAGCCCCAACCACGAGAATGCGCATTTACGCGTCGACCTTTCGTTTGCGAGAACCAATTGCCTGGGCGATGCCGACGATAGCGACAGCACCCACAAACATGACCGTGCCGATCACGTTGACCTGCACCGGAGCACCGCGTTGGGCAGCACCCCAGACGAACATTGGAAACGTAATCGTGGTAGCGCCTGCATTGAAGTTCGTCACGATGTAGTCGTCAAAGCTGAGGGCGAAAGCCAGCAAGGCGCCCGCTGCGATGCCCGGCGCAACCAACGGAAAGGTGACCTTCCAGAAGGCCTGGGCCGGGGTGGCGTAGAGGTCGGCGGCAGCCTGTTCCAAGGCAGGGTCGAGCGAAGCCACGCGCGCTTTGACGGTGGTCACGACGAATGACAATGTGAACAGAATGTGCGCGATCAAAATCGTGACCTGCCCTGATTGCAGGCCCATGGCCACGAACAGGGTGAGCAGTGAAGAACCCATCACCACTTCGGGGGTGGCCATCGGAAAGAAGACCAACAGATTGGTGGCCGAACGCCCTGGGAATTTGTAGCGGCTCAACGCGAAGGCTGCCATCGTGCCCATCACCGTCGAAATCAGTGCAGCTACCACACCGATCCACAGGCTCAGACCCAAGGCTTCACACATACCCGGGCTGCCGCACGGGTCCAGCCAAGCGTCCAGAGAGAACTGGTTCCACTGGTAGTTGAAGCGACCAGCCGGTTTGTTGAACGAGAAGATGACCACCACGATGTTGGGCAGCAGGATGTAGGCGATCACCAACAACCCGATGATCACTACCAGGTTCTTGCGCAGCCAGTTCATCAGACCAACTCCTCGGTGCCGGCGGCCCGCACGTAGAGGCTAACCATGAAGATGATCGTGGCCATCAAAATGAACGACAGAGCCGCAGCGAGTGGGTAATCCAGCACCCGCAGGAACTGGGAGTCAATTACCTGGCCAATCATCACCGTCTGGGTGTTGCCCAGCAGTTTGGAGTTGATGTAGTCGCCAGCTGCTGGAATGAAGGTCAACAGCGTGCCCGAGACCACACCGGGAAGAGACAAGGGCCAGATGACCTTCCAGAAGGTTTGCCACCCATTGGCGTACAAGTCGCCCGCCGCGTCGAGGAAGCGCAGATCGAGCCGTTCCAGCGAGGTGTAGAGCGGCAGCACCATGAACGGCAGGAAGTTGTAGGCCAGGCCAGCTATCACCGCAAATGGTGACCCCATCAGCGAGTCATTGGGAACCATCCCCAGCCAGTGCAGAACACCGGTGATTCCCGTCGCCCGGAACACATTGGACACCCAGCCCTGATCAGTGAGAATGACCTGCCAGGCGAGCGTGCGGATCAGGAAGTTGGTGAAGAACGGTGCGATCACCAACACCAGCAGCATGGTCTTGAACTTGCCGGAACGGTGTGCCATGAACCAGGCCAACGGGAAGCCCAGCAGCAAGGTAATCACGGTCGCCGTGCCGGCATAGAGCAACGAGCGCAGGAACTGTGGCCAGTAGCGCCCTAGCGCACTGGCATAGTTCTGGAACTCCCAGGCAAACACGAACCCGTTGTCGATGTCACCGGTCTGCAGCGACTGGGAGGCCAGCGAGAAGGTTGGCACGACGAAAAAGACCGTCAGCCACAGCATCGCTGGCGCCAGCAGAATCAGCGGGGTGAAGGTACCCCGCCGCCGCACCGCCCGCCGTCTTACCGGACGGACACCGGGGACGACCAGCGCCATCAGTCGGCCCCAATCACGAAGGCGTGATGGGGATCCCAGGCAATCGTCACCTGCTCACCAAGCGTGGCGCGGGCGGTGCCGTCATTGGGCTGGGTCACTGTGATCTCTTGGCCCCACGCCATCCGGATCAGATAGGTCGTAGCCACCCCGGTGAATGACACATCTGTCACCTCGCCGGACAACCTGTTGGTCCAGACGCTGTCGGTGGCCGAAACCAACCGCAGCTTTTCGGGACGAATGCCAAGCCGCAGTCCAGCGGTCTGCCCGTCTGGAAGACTCGCGCTCTCCACGGTGAGTTCAGAGCCGTGACTAACCACCTTCGCCACCGCCCCCGAAACCGAGGTGACCTCGATGGGCAACAAATTCGATTGGCCCAAGAAGTTGGCCACGAATGCTGTCGCCGGCTTGTCGTAGAGGTCCGCCGGAGTACCCAGCTGTTCGATGCTGCCTGAGCGCATCACCGCGACGGTGTCGGCCATGGTCATGGCTTCCTCCTGGTCATGGGTGACGTGAATGAAGGTGATACCAACCTCCTGCTGGATGCGCTTGAGCTCGATCTGCATCTCCCGACGCAGCTTGAGATCCAGCGCGCCCAGCGGTTCGTCCAGCAGCAGGATCTCCGGCTCGTTCACGATCGCCCGAGCCAGGGCCACCCGCTGCTGCATGCCACCGGAGAGCTGCCGTGGCTTCTGCTTGGCCCGATCGGCCAGCTTCACCAACTCCAGAGCCTCCATCGCCTTGGTCTTCCAGTTGGCCACCTTCAACTGCCGCAGACCGAAGCCAACGTTGTCGATGATGTTCAGATGCGGGAAAAGCGCGTAGCTCTGGAACACCGTGTTCACCCGACGCTGGTGGGCGCGAGTGTTGGTGATGTCCTCGGTGCCGAGGAGGATCCGACCAGAGGTCGGCTCTTCCAGCCCGGCGATCATTCGCAGCGTCGTGGTCTTGCCACACCCGGACGGGCCGAGTAGAGCGAAGAACGAGCCCGGCGGCACGTCCAGATCGATGCCGTTGACGGCAACGAAATCCTCGTATTCGCGAAACAACTCCACCAACCGGAGTTCTCCGGTGGCCCTACGTTGCACTCCGGCTGCCATGGCTAGCCGGTTACCAGCGCCTGGAACTGGCGATTGAAGGAAGTCTCCTCCTCCACCGTCAGTGACCGGAACACCTGCCCCCGAGCTAGGGTCTCCGCCGTCGGGAAGATCAGTTCGTTGTTGGCCATAGCCGGGTCCGACTTCAGCAGGATGTCCTTGAGCCCAACCACTGGTCCGACATAGTTCACGTAGGCAACAACCTCGGCCATCACCTTCGGGTCGTAGTAGTAGTTGATCAGCTTTTCCGCATTCTTCTTATGCTGCGCCATCGCCGGAATGACCAGGTTGTCCGACGACATCGTGAAGCCGGTCTCCGGCAGTGCGTACCCCACGCTCGGGTTGTCGACCTTCGCCTGCACGAAGTCACCGGTCCAGCCCACGCAGGCCGCCGTGTCGCCCTTAACCAGCGGGTCACGGAAGTCATTCCCGGTGAAGGCCTTGATCTGGCCCGCATCCTTGGCTTCTTGGATCACTGCGAGCGCCGCTGCGAAGTCCTCCGCAGTGAAGCTATCCAGCTTCTTGCCCTGCTCCATCAGCACTAGGCCGACGGTGTCGCGCATCTCGGTGAGCAAAGTCACTTTGCCCTTCAGGGTGGCGTCGTGCAGCAACTGGTCCATCGTGGTGATCTTGCGTCCACCGGTGGACTTCGGGTTGTAGCCGATGCCGGCGAAGATGCTCTGCCAGGGCAGCGAGTAGACCCGGCCCGGGTCGAACTCGACGTTGGCCAGGGTCGGCTCAAGGTTGGCCGCATTGGGAATGTTGGTCTTATCCAGCGGCTGGAGGTAGCCCAAACGGATCATCCGGGCCACCATCCAGTCGGTGCTGCACCACAGATCACGCCCGGTGTCTTGGCCACCTTCCAGCAGCGGTCGCACCTTAGCGAAGAACTCATCGTTGTCGTTGTAGTCCTCGTTGTAGTTGACCTTGATGCCGGTCTCCTTGGCGAAGGCATCGAGCGTGGGGTGTTTGTTGCCGTCCACATCCATATAGGCCGGCCAGTTCGACCAGTTGACGACCTTTTCGGTGTCGGAAAGATCCGGTGCGGAGAGCGGAGTCTTGCTGGCGCCGGCCGAGGCGGTCGGGGCCTTACCCGGCGTGCCACAGGCAGCCAGGAAGCCGGTCGCGGCCACTGCCGCCAAACCGCCCAGTGCAGTTCGCCGGGTGATCGCCGAGCGCGCGAAGGCAGCTAATTGTGGGTTGAACTCAGGTTCGCGATTGGTAGCCATGGCCCCTCCTAGTCAGTGGTGAAGATGTTGTCAGGAATTGTCGTGCGCCATCAGGTGTATTTGCCGAAGGCCGAGGCCGAGGCTTGAAGGTGGTGGTTGAAGTACCCGTTGTTGCTGGCCAGGACGAAAGCTGCTCCGTCACCGAGCAGGGCCTGAGCAGCGGGCTGGTGGGCCATCGCGCAGTTGATGGCCTCGACGTACGCACCGCCGACCAAGTTCTTCAATGCTGCCATCTGGCCCCTCCGTTCGGGCGCTACCCCACCAGTCAGTGAGTGACAGAGTAATCCGTATTTGTTTCGAGTGGGTTACTCCGAGATTCGTAGTGATACGAGTTGCTACCTGCGGTTTCAGCAGGCAAGATCGTGCGTATGGCATCTCCTCGAACGGGCTCCCGGGACGATCTCGATGAGCACCGTCCTGCGTTGGTGATGGACGAGATCAGTAAGCGAATCATCGAACTACTCCAACAGGACGGGCGCAAGCCCTACGTCAGCATTGCCGCTGAAGTCGGGCTATCTGAGGGCGCGGTTCGCCAGCGCGTCCAGCGGTTGACCGATGCCGGAATGATGCAGATCGTCGCCGTCACCGACCCCTTGCTGGTCGGTTTCACTAGGCAGGCAATGATCGGCATCAAGACTCAAGGCGATTCCGGGCCGGTTGCCGATGCGCTGTGCCAAATTCAACAGGTCGACTATGTGGTCACCACCGCTGGCAGCTTCGATCTGCTCGCCGAAGTCGTCTGCGAAGGCGACTCCGAGTTGCTCAACGTCCTGATGACCCAGATTCGGGTGATCCCGGGCGTAACCCACACCGAGACCTTTGTGTATCTGAAACTGAACAAGCAGCACTACGACTGGGGAACTAGATGAGCGAACAGCCCACCACCGCCAACCAGACCCGCGCCGGCACCGACTACGCCACCGCCGCCAGAGATCACCTTTGGGGCCACTTCACCCGGCATTCGGTGTACGAACCGACCGAAACTGGTGGACGCGGCGGGCAGATGCCGATCATCGTTCGCGGCAAGGGCCACACCATTTGGGACAGCTCTGGCAAGAGCTACTTCGATGGCCTCTCGGGCCTGTTCACCGTCCAGGTTGGCCATGGCCGCGAGGAACTGGCCGAGGCTGCGGCCAAGCAGGCCCGTGAGCTCGCCTTTTTCCCGCTGTGGAGCTACGCCCATCCGCAGGCAATCGAGCTGGCTGAGCGGCTGGCCGCCTACGCGCCCGGCGATCTGAACCGGGTCTTCTTCACCACCGGCGGTGGCGAGGCCGTCGAGTCGGCCTGGAAGCTGGCCAAGCAGTACTTCAAGCTCACCGGCAAGCCGACCAAGACCAAAGTGATCTCGCGGGCGGTGGCCTATCACGGCACCCCGCAGGGCGCCCTGTCGATCACCGGCATCCCGGCGGCCAAGGCGATGTTCGAACCGCTGGTTCCCGGCGGGCTGAAAGTGCCCAACACGGGCTTCTACCGGGCGCCGGAGCATCTGCAGGCCGACGAGTACGCCTTCGGCCAGTGGGCCGCGAACCGCATCGAAGAGATGATCGAGTTCGAGGGCGCCGACACCGTCGCTGCGGTCTTCCTTGAGCCGGTGCAAAACTCCGGTGGCTGCTTCCCGCCGCCGCCGGGATACTTCGAGCGGGTGCGCCAGATCTGCGACGAGCATGACGTCCTGCTGGTCTCCGACGAAACCATCTGCGCCTTTGGTCGAATCGGCTCGATGTTTGCCTGCGACGACTTCAACTACGTGCCCGATATCATCACCACCGCCAAGGGGCTGACCTCCGGGTACTCCCCGATCGGCGCGATGATCGCCTCGGAGCGGTTGTTCGAGCCGTTCAAGTCCGGCACCAACAGCTTCGCCCACGGCTTCACCTTCGGTGGCCACCCGGTCTCGGCTGCGGTGGCGATGGCCAACCTGGACATCATGGAGGCCGAAGGCCTCAATGCCCGAGTGGCCGAAAAGGCACCAGCCTTCAAGGCTGAACTCGACACCTTGTTGGACATCCCGATCGTCGGCGACATTCGCGGCGCGGGCTACTTCTACGGCATCGAACTGGTCAAGGACAAGGCCACTCGGGAGACCTTCAACGAGGACGAATCCGAGCGGCTGCTGCGCGGCTTCTTGTCGAAGGCCTTGTACGAGGCCGGGCTCTACTGCCGCGCCGATGACCGTGGCGACCCGGTGGTGCAGCTGGCCCCGCCGCTGACCATCGGCGAGCCGGAGTTTGCCGAGATCACCGGCATTTTGCGTCAGGTGCTGACTGAAGCCAGCAACCTGCTCTGAACCCCTGGAGGGGGTGTGTGCCGGCCGTGGCCGCCTTCATCGGCGGCCACGGCCGGTGTCAGTTTGTGGCTGCCGCAGGGCCCCGTCCCGGTGAGCTAATCCTGCAGGGCGCGGCGCAATGCCTCGAACCGCTGCTCCAGGGCTTCCAGGCGAGCCGCGAGCGCCGGATCGCCGCTCGCGCCGGCTGCGGGCGTCGCGGCGGCTGGCTCCCGGCGAGCGAAGCGCAAATAGCCGATCGCTACCGTCACCACTAGGGCGAAGGCCACCACGATGAAGCGCCAAATGCTCTGGTCTGAGGAAATAGTGATCCCGACCGCGTACAGCATCGTGAACACCCCGCCCAACAGCACCCCATTGGAGATGACCTCCTGGCCGGACGGCAACAGCAGCGAGATGGCCAAAATCAGGGTGGCGATCACCAACAAGATGATGCCGGTGACCAGCCTCCAGGTGTCATAGGTGTCGCTGTCGTAGCCACTAGCCGTTGGCTCTGGGTAGAACGTCGAAACGCCGATCCCGACGAAGCCGACCACCACCAGCCCG
>DIVW01000034.1 GCA_002428365.1 Propionibacteriaceae bacterium UBA6122 | reverse complement strand
CCTGCCAGAACGAGAAGTCCCAGCTGCAGAACAAGGCTGCCGCCCTGCGAGTGCTGCAATCCCGGTTGCTGGAGCGGGCTCGGGCCGAGAAGGACGCCGAGATGCGCGAGTTGAAGGGCGACGGCGGCAACTCCTGGGGTTCGCAGATGCGCTCCTACGTGTTGCACCCCTATCAAATGGTGAAGGACCTGCGAACCAATCACGAGGTCGGTAACCCCGAGGCGGTGTTCGACGGTGATTTGGACGGCTTCATCGACGCCGGAGTTCGGTGGCGGCGCCAGCAGGGGGAGCGCTGAACACGCCGAGGCGCTTAGGTTGCGTCCCGAGTAGTCGCGCCTACACTGCAAGCAGGCCGTCCTTAGCTTGCGTTAAGGAAACTTCCCCATTGCCTAGCCGGCCTGGCGCGCAACCGTGATCAGATTCGAAGATGTCTCCAAGACCTACGAAGGTCAATCTCGTGCTGCCCTGAACAAGGTGAGTGTCGAGATCGGCAAGGGCGAGTTCGCGTTCCTGGTGGGCACGTCCGGGTCGGGCAAGTCGACCTTCATGAGATTGATCCTGCGCGAGTACCTGCCGACTGGCGGACGGATCCACGTCGCCGGCAAGGATCTGACTCGGCTGCATACCTGGCAGGTGCCAGCGTTGCGCCGTCAGATCGGCACCGTGTTTCAGGACTTCCGGCTGCTGCCGGGCAAGACCGTCAATGAGAACGTGGCGTTTGCTTTGCAGGTGATCGGCAAGCCAGCCTCAATGATCCGCAAGGTGGTGCCCGAGACCCTTGAACTAGTGGGCCTTGAAGGCAAGGGCGACCGCCTCCCCGAGGAGCTCTCCGGTGGCGAGCAGCAGCGGGTTGCGATCGCCCGGGCGTTCGTGAACCGTCCGGCAATCCTGATCTGTGACGAGCCAACTGGAAACCTCGACCCGGCTACCAGCGTGGGCATCATGAAACTGCTCGACCGGATCAACCGGTCCGACACCACAGTCGTGATGGCCACCCACGATGCCAACATCGTCGACCAGATGCGCAAACGGGTGATCGAGTTGCACAACGGTGACCTCGTCCGTGACCAGAGCAAGGGCGTTTATGGCTACCAGTGAACCCAGCGTGACCGAGGAGGTGAGCAGATGAGACACACCTTTACCGAAGCCTGGTCGGGCCTACGCCGCAATGCGTCGATGACCTTCGCCGTGGTGGTGACTATGTGGGTTTCGCTGTCGCTGTTCGGCGTCGGGCTGCTGGCGGCCGAGCAGGTTGAACTCTTCAAGGGCCGTTGGTACGACAAGATCGAGATCAGCGTCTTCATGTGTACGCCCAAGTCGCGCGCGGTGACCTGTGAACCAGGGGTGTCGACTACCGATGCCCAGCGGCAGTCGATCGAGATGACACTGCGCGGCAATCCTGAGGTGGCCGAGGTCTTCTACGAGAGCAAAGAAGACGCCTTCGCCGAGTTCAAAGAGATCTACGCCGACTCCCCGGTATTGGCCACGATGACCCCCGACATGATGTCGGACTCCTTCCGGGTGAAGCTGAAAGACCCCACCAAGTACGCCGGAGTGGTCTCAGCCGTCTCAGGGATGGCCGGAGTCGAATCGGTGAACGATCTGCGCAAGCTCCTCGACCCACTTTTCGCCTGGTTGAACCTCGCTCGTTGGGCCACCATCGGGGCTAGTGCCCTGCTGCTGCTGGCCGCAGCGCTCCAGATAGGCAACACAATCCGAATGGCTGCCCACGCCCGGCGACGGGAAATAGGCATCATGCGGCTGGTTGGTGCGTCAAACTGGTACATCATGCTGCCGTTCCTCTTGGAGTCGCTGGTTGCCGCGGTGGCAGGTGCCGCGCTGGCGTCGGTGACCTTGGTGGCCATCGAGCAGTTCGTAATCAAGGACGGGGCGAAAGCCCAGTTCCCCCAGCAGCACTGGGTCGATTGGAGCCACGTCGGAGTGACGGTGGCCAGTATCGCCGGGGTGGCGGTCGTGTTGTCGATCATTCCCACCCTGATCTCGACTCGGAGGTTCCTCCGGGTCTAATCGACTGATTGGATCGAATCGTGCGGGTGTCTTCCTCCACCTCAAACGAAACTCGGGCCAAGCGCCGGGTCCGCTTGGCCGTGCCACTGACCTCGGTGGTGATGGCCCTGGTGATCAGCTTGCTTCTGGGCGGCTTCACCCCGGCCAGTGCCGACGATCTCAAGGACGCACGCGAAAAGGTGCGCAAGCAAATGGTCACGGCCAAGAAACAGGTGGCCGCTGATCGTTCGGCATTGGCCAACGCTCAAGCCAAGCTCCGCGCGTCCGAAGCAGCCCTGGCCGCAGCGAAGGCCGACCTGGGCAGCGCCCAATCACAGTTGGCGGCCGCCAAAGCGGTGGACGCTGACCTGCTGGCCCAGTTGAGGGTCGTTGAAGCGGCCGTGGTGAGCGCCGTCCAGACCGAAAAGGCCGCACAGCTCCAGGTGACCTCTCAGCGAGATCTGATCGGCACCGTGGTGCGCGAGGCCTACCAGCGCCAAAGCGGACTGGTTGGGCTCACCATCGTCCTTGGCGCCGAAAGCCCGCGCGATCTGGCCTCGCGAATTCAGTGGAACAGCACCGTCTTCGATAGTTCAGCTGCGGAGTTCCAGCGACTGAGCGCGCTCGAAGCCCAGGCCGAGGGTGCCCGCAAAGAACGCCAGGTCACCGAGGCCGCGGTCGCGGAGAAGCGCAAGCAGAGTGCGGCTAACGTGACCGCCACCAAGGCTCTGGCTGCCCGGGCTGCCGCCAGCCAAGCAAAGGTCTCCACCCTGGTCTCGGCCAACGCCAAGTTGCGCAAACTGGCCGAAGCCGAGCTGAAAGCCAGCAAGAAGCAATACCGCGAACTTGAGCAAGAAGAAGCCCGAATCTCAGCCAAGATCAGCGGTGAGGATGGCGACTACTCCAACCCGAACGGCTTCATCAAGCCGGTGAACGCCTCGGCCGGATCGCCTTTCGGCCTGCGCTATCACCCGATCCTGCACTACTGGCGGATGCATTGGGGCACCGATTTCGGTGCCGGCTGCGGGACCCCGATCCGGGCGATGGCCAACGGCAAAGTGATCTCGGCTGGCTGGACGTCCTATGGGTTCGGCAAGTACACGATCATCAGCTACGGGCACATGTACGGCGCCAACCTCTCCAGCGGCTATGCCCACCAGTCGAAGGTCGTCGTGAAGGCCGGTCAGCACGTCAAGCAGGGCCAGATCGTCGGCTACGTCGGCACCACCGGGCTGAGCACCGGCTGCCACCTGCATTTGCAGATCTACCGCAATGGGGTGCGAGTGAACCCCATGCGTTACCTGTAGGGCCCCCTTGCTAGGCTGAATCCGATCCAGCCATAGAAGGAGAAGGCCGTGCCCAGACCCAAGGGACGGGTGTTGGTGGCGCAGAACCGCAAGGCTCGCCACGACTACCACCTTCACGACCGCTTTGAGGCCGGCATGGTGCTCACCGGAACCGAGGTGAAGTCGCTTCGCCTCGGGCGGGCGTCGTTGGTTGACGCCTTCGCCACCGTCGATGACGGTGAGGTTTGGCTGCGCAACGCCCACATTCCCGAATACGCCTTCGGCACCTGGACCAATCACGCCACCCGCCGCACCCGCAAACTGCTGCTGCACCGCAAGGAGATCGCCAAGCTGGAGCGCGAGACGAACTCCAGTGGCCAGACGATCGTCCCGTTGGCCATCTACTTCTCCGACGGCTACGCCAAGGTTGAGCTGGCCGTGGCCACCGGCAAGAAGGACTGGGACAAGCGGCAGACCATTGCCGCCCGTGACGTTGAACGAGATACGCGTAGGGAGTTGGCTGAGCGCAACCGGGGTCGAAGGTGAGGCATGGGGCCCGGTGGTTTTCGGCGTTAGCCGCCCTGCTGCTGGCCGTTGCTTGGCTGCTGGTGCCAGTGGCACCCGCGCGCGCAACCGAAGGCGACACCTTTGACCGCTTCGACGTGCAGGCTGTCCTCGACGCCGAGGGTTACCTGCAGGTCACCGAGACCATCGTGCTGCGATTTGGGCCGAGTTCTGGGCGCCACGGGCTGGAGCGGACGCTGACTGTACGTGAACCCGACCGGGGCGCGGACGGCGCCGACACCGGCAAGGACATGCTGTTCAAGGTTGACCACGTCGAGGTGACGAGCCCGTCTGGGGCGCCGGACAAGCTCGACCTCACTTACGAGGGTTCGGGCAAACGTACCGAGGGCCTGCGGATTCGGGTTGGCGAGGCGAACAAGACGGTGTCCGCTCCGACTGCGACCTACGTGTTGACCTACCGGGTGTTGGGGCTGGTGCGCAGTCCCGGTGGCGTCGACCAGCTCTACTGGGATGTCACCGGATCGAAGATGCCGCGCATCTTGGCTGCCACCGCTGAGGTCACCGTGCCGGGCGGCGCTCAGGACGTGTTCTGCTCGGTGGCCGTCCCTGGGGCTAGGGGTGACTGCGCCACCGCTACCCGCAGCTCAGGCGGGTTGGCACAATTCGCGGCCAACGACATCGCGGTGGGTCAGGTGCTGACCGTGGGGGTGAAGATTCAGCCCGGGCTGGTGAAGAACAACACCCCGATTTTGGAGGACGATGTCACCAAAGTGACCGAGGAGCAGTTGGCAATCGCCGGTGCCTTCGGGTTCGGCTCGTTTGCGTTGTCCACGCTGGCCGCGTTGGTAGTGCCGTTCGTCGGCTGGTTCAGCCTTCGGCGCAAGACCGACGATTTGCGTTTCGCTGGTCTGCCTCCGGGTGTCCTGCCCGCACCGGGCCAGGACGCCCAGGCGGTTCGGGGTGATTCGAGGATCCAGATTCCAGTCTCCTTCGCACCGCCAGCGGTGGCGGTGGCCGAAGCCGGGTACCTGGCCGACGGCAAGGTCGACGTCCGCGACACGACCGCCACGCTGATGAGCCTTGCGGTGCTGGGGGCCGTCCGGCTGCACACCGACGGGGACAAGAAGGTCGAGCTGCTGGATCGATCCAAGGCTACCGACCGGCCAGCGAAGGCGATGTTGAAAGCGCTGTTCGGTGATCGGGATCCCGACCGGGCCGAATTGGTCGATCTCAGCGTGCGTGGCAGCCTGACTGAGGCCCACGCCAAGGTCGAGGGGGTCGTCAAGCAGGCTGGGGAGAACGGTGGCTGGTATGCCAGAAAGCCATCCACCGCACTGGAGATGGTGGGCTGTGACATCGTCATCAAGGCGTTCCTGGGCGTGGTGATGGCAGTCGTCGGCGGCGCGATCGCGATGATCTTTTTTGGCACCTTCGGCATTGGCCTGGTGCTGGTCGCCTTGGGCATGTTGCCACTGTTGGTGACAGCGTTCATCACCTGGATAGTGGTCCGCGCCAGGAGCGCCAAAGGTCAGCGCAGCGGTGTCGGGACCGCGCTGACCGATCAGGTGATCGGCTTCCGCACCTACCTGGCCACCGCTGAGGCCGAGCAGCTGCAGTTCGAAGAGGGCGAGGACATTTTCAGCAAGTACCTCCCTTGGGCCATCGCCTTCGACCTTACGCAGCGCTGGACCCAGGTTTGCCAGCGGTTGGTGGAGCTGGGCCGACTGTCGCCGGTCGCACCGGTTTGGTACGCCGGCTCACAGTGGAATCTGAACAGTCTGTCCTGGCAGCTGAACGACTTCGGCTCTTCAGTCGACAATGCGGTGAGCGCGCCGATTTCGACGAGCTCCAGCTCCTACTCCTCCTCTGATTCCGGTTTCGGAAGCAGCGGGTCGTCCTTCTCCAGCGGCGGAGGTTTCTCCGGCGGTGGTGGGGGCGGTGGCGGTGGCGGTAGCTGGTAGGACTACTTCACGCCCATCAGGTCGCAGACGAAGATCAGGGTCTCGCCCGGTTTGATGACGCTGCCGGCACCGTGATCGCCGTAGGCCAGGTGTGGTGGGATCACCAGACGACGGCGTCCGCCGACCTTCATGCCCACGATGCCGTTGTCCCAGCCGGCGATAACGCGGCGGGCGCCCAGCGGGAAGGTGAGTGGCGTACCCCGGTCGTAGCTGGAGTCGAACTCCTCGCCACTGGAGAAGGCCACTCCGACGTAGTGGACGGCAACCTGCATGCCTGGGGTGGCTTCAGGGCCGGTGCCCTCCACCAGGTCGATGATCTCCAGGTCGGCGGGAACGGGGCCCTCGGGCGGGTCAACAAACGGCTTTTCCATGGCAGAAACCCTACCGTCCCTCCGGTCCTCGCCTTGCGCCCCTTAGGTTGCTTTGCGCCCGCTACAGCACGCGCAAAGCAACCTAAGGGGCGCAAAGTGGCCGCGGGTGGG
The DNA here is from genome assembly GCA_002428365.1 of Propionibacteriaceae bacterium UBA6122. GTDB lineage: Bacteria > Actinomycetota > Actinomycetes > Propionibacteriales > Propionibacteriaceae > Propionicimonas. Next base: position 7,887 of record DIVW01000034.1, on the reverse strand, counting down.
GGCACGTTGGACCCGCCGGTAGGCAGGGAGTAAACTTGCAAAGCTGGACGTTGAACCGTTCAGCGACAACTCAACAGGGGGTGACTGGTTTCGACTTGGGACGGTAGTCCCAGGAGAAGCGGGCCGAGGATCCGGGGACATCTCGTTAACGATTCCCGGAAAACTATAAGTGCCGATTCCAATCGCACTGACTTCGCTCTCGCTGCCTGAGCAGTGACCGAAGGGTCAGCCCGGACTTGCCTTCGATCCGGTAGCTGGCCTCATTTAGAGGGCTTGCTGCACTGACCTAGTTCCAGGGTTGGTGCGGGACTTTAATGGAACTGGGCTTGTCCACCACTTGTCGGCGAGAGGGTGGGAGCCGAGTAGAACGTCTAGTCGACTGCGCCCGGAGAAGTCCTGGTTCACCTCTTGAGGACGCGGGTTCAATTCCCGCCACCTCCACCCCTGATTGAAAGCGCTCCTTCATCCGTCCGGATGGGGGAGCGCTTGCGTTGGTGCCGCCATCGAGCCGCTCGGGAATGGGCGTCGCCTTGGTGCAGGTGCCAGACTGTGCGCAAGGGAGGTGAGGATGGCCGACTATCGGGCTGGCGACCTTTTGGTTGCCGCGATCTCCGTCAGCGACGGCGTTTTCGATGGCACGGTCATCCTGTTGCTGGACGCTGACGAAGCCGGCACGGTCGGCGTGGTGCTCAATCAGATCAGCCACATTGACCTGGCCAGCGCGCTGCCGCCCTGGGTGGGGCTGGTCTCAGATCCGGTGGTGCTGTTCGATGGCGGGCCGGTCTCCCAGCAGGGCGCGGTGTGCCTGGCCGAGACCTGGAACGAAGCCGATGAGCCGCCCGGGTGGCGACGGATCGTCGGTTGCCTGGGATTGCTCAACCTGGAGACTCCGGTGGAAATCGCCAAGGGGGCCTATCGCAACCTGCGCGTATTTGCTGGCTACGCCGGCTGGGACGACGGCCAACTTGACGGTGAACTCGAGTTCGGGATGTGGCATTTGGTGCCCTCGGTGCCAGCCGACGCCTTCGATCCCGACCCGGAGACCCTCTGGCGGCGCGTCCTGCGTCGCCAAGGCGGTGACTTGGCCCTGTATTCCACTTGGCCGACTGACTCCGTGGAACTCAACTGAGTCGGGCCCGGCAGCATAGGATTGGTGTACTTAGCTCCAAGGAGGGTGGAAGTGTCGGAGGGCCAACGTGCCACGCCCGCGACGATTCTGGTCGTCGACGATGACGAAGCGCTCGCCGAGATGCTGCAGATCGTCCTACGGCAAGAGGGCTTCGACCCTGCGTTGTGCCACACCGGACAACATGCGCTGAAAGCTTTTCATGATCACAAGCCCGATCTGGTGTTGCTTGATCTGATGCTGCCGGGTCGCGACGGGGTCGATGTGTGCCGAGACATCCGGGCCGAGTCAGGCGTCCCGATCATCATGCTGACCGCGAAGAGCGACACCAATGACGTTGTGGACGGGCTTGAGGCGGGGGCGGACGACTACGTGGCCAAACCGTTCAAGACCCAAGAGCTCCTCGCCCGAATCAAGACCCGGCTGCGGCGCCGTCCGATCGCTGAGGACGACGCTCAGACCATCGGCATCGGCGACCTGGTGATCAACGTCACTGAACACACCGTTCGGCGTGGTGAGGAGGAAATCACCCTCACCCCATTGGAGTTCGATCTGCTGCTGGCGCTCGCGCGCCGACCGAAGCAGGCCTTCACCCGCGAGGTGCTGCTTGAAGAGGTGTGGGGCTACCGGCATGCCAGCGACACCCGGCTGGTCAACGTGCACGTGCAGCGGCTGCGTTCCAAGGTCGAAACCGACCCGGAGCGGCCCGAAATCGTGGTGACGGTGCGCGGAATTGGGTACCGGGCCGGGGAACCGAAGACCGAGGGATGAAGCGCTGGGCGGCCCGACTGAACCCGATGCGGTTGTGGGCCCGGTCGTTGCCCTTCCGGGTAGTGCTGACCACGATGAGCGCCTCGGTGATCATTTTGGTGGCCACGGGCTGGTTCCTTCTGGACCAGTCGAGCCGAGGGATCATCGTCGGCAAGACCCAAACGAGTGTGGCCGAAGCCTCGGCAGTGGTCACCAACATGCAGCGCGATCTGTCCACCACTGACCTGCGCACTACCTCGCTGGGGGAGCGGATCACCCGGTTGGGGCGGGACGCCACCAACCGCGGCCAGGCCGGCAATCAGTATTTCGTGGTGATTGAGACCCCAATCTCCCAGATCGGCAGTGCCGGATTGGCTTCGGCCAGCATTCCCGAGAGCATCCGTGCTTCGGTGGCGTCCGGCGATGGGTTGTGGAGCACGCCGACCCTGATTAGCTTCACCGACAATCGGGCCGCCGAGCCGGGGCTGGTGGTGGCGGCCAAACTGATCGCCCCGGGCCGAGCGACGTACCCGATCTATTTCCTCTTCCCCACTACTCAGGAACGCCAAACGCTGGCCGTGGTGCAGCAGGCCACCTTGGCAACCGGAGTGTTCCTGTTAGCTGGCATCAGCGTGGTGGTCTACTTGATGACCATCCAGGTGCTGCGCCCGGTGCGAGCGGCCCGCTTGGCTGCCGAGCGCCTGGCCGCGGGGCATCTGGATGACCGGATGGTCGTTGGCGGGGCCGAAGACCTGGCCGGGCTGGCCAGATCGATGAACCACATGGCGACCGAGTTGGAGCACAAGATCAGTGAGTTGGAGGACCTTTCGACCCTCCAGCAGCGGTTCGTCTCCGACGTGTCCCACGAACTCCGCACCCCGCTGACCACGATCCGGATGGCCAGCGAGGTGCTGTATGCCCACCGCCAGCGCTTCGATACCACTTCGGCACGTTCGGCAGAACTGTTGTCGGCTGAGCTTGATCGCTTTGAGTCGCTCCTGGCTGACCTGTTGGAGATCTCACGCTTTGATGCTGGCGCGGCGAAGCTCTCCCTCGAAGTGGTCGATCTGCGGGCCCTGATCGGCGACGAGGTGGAGTCGCTCCGTCCGCTGGCCGGACGGGCTGGCAGTGAGCTCACCTTGGTAGACGATGGCAACTGCATGGCTGAGGTTGATCGGCGGCGGATCCAGCGGATCGTGCGGAACCTGGTCACCAACGCGATCGAGCATGGTGAGGGCAAACCGATCACCGTCTATGTCCGCGGCGACGTGGACGCGGTGGCCGTGGCCGTCCGGGATCGCGGAGTCGGCTTCTCAGTTGCCGAGGGCAACCAGGTGTTCAACCGCTTCTGGCGAGCTGACCCCTCTCGGGGGCGGCGAATCGGCGGCACCGGGTTGGGCCTGTCGATCTCCTTGGAGGACGCCCGCCTACACGGCGGCTGGTTGAGCGCCTGGGGCCAGCCCGGCGCCGGCGCCCAGTTCCGATTGACCGTGCCGCGCGCGTCCGGCGGCAAGTTCAAACGCTCGCCGCTGCCCGCGATTCCTCCTGAAGTGAAGGAGCCGCCCCGTGCGACGCACTGAACGCCTGGTGGGATTGCTGGCGGTGCTGGTGTTGACCGCCAGCTGTGCGACTGTGCCGACGTCCGGTCCGGTTGAGCATCACCAACCCCAACAGGGCGGTGCCAGCAACGGCGTCCAAGTGGCTCCGCTGCCGCCAGCTGTCGGGGCCACTCAGCTGCTGGTGGTTGAGGGCTTCCTGCACGCCATGGGCACCTACGAGGACGGCTATCGGGTGGCCCGGCAGTATCTGACCACAGAGGCGGCCAATCGTTGGCACCCCGAATCTGGGGTGCAGGTCTATGCCGACGGCTACCCACCCGCCGAAACTGAGCAGACTGCGGTACTGATCGCCCCCGTGACCGGTGCGGTGGACGCCACTGGGGTCTATCGGGCCACCGGGGGCCAGCTGCGCCAGGACTTCGGTTTGGTTAAGGACGACGAGGGGCAGTGGCGAATCTCGAATCCGCCGGAGGGGCTACTGGTATCGCGCTACCTGTTCGCCACTGGCTTCGAGCCAGTTGAGGTGTACTTCGGCTCCACCGGCACAGATGTCTTGTTACCCGATCCGCGGTACTTCCCGGTGGGGGAGAGTGCGCTGACTCGCGCCGCTAATGCGGTCCTGGAAGGCCCATCGCCGTGGTTGGCGCCGCTGACCGCGGCCCGTCCGTCGCCGGGCGTAGTGGTGGATTCGGTCGTCCTCCACTCCAGCGGATCGGCAATGGTGTATCTGGGTGGGGAGACTTCCACTGTTACCGCAGAACGCCGGGAGTTGTTGTTGGCCGAACTCGTCTTCACCCTGGGCAGTTTCGATCAGGTGCGGACGGTTCAGGTGAACGCGAACGGTGCGGCCTGGACCAATAAGGTGGGCCGTTCAGAGCTCACTCCCCAGAGCTTCAGCGACTTGGATCCAGTGGACGTGGCTGGCGACCGGCCGGCATATGTGGTTCGCGCTGACAAGCTGCAACGGCAACTGAGCCAGGGCAATTGGGTGGATTTCGTAGAAGTGCAGGCCGGATTCGCCAAGGTGGGAGAGTTGGCCATTGCTCGTGGTTCGCGCCAGTGGGCTGGGGTGACCGATGCGTCCACCAAGCTGGTTGCTGGCACGGTGGCCGAGAAGGGCTCCCGAGTGCTGCGGGAGGGCAGCGGCCTGTTGCGTCCGTTCTACTCCCGAACCGGGGATCTCTGGTCGCCAGCGGCAGCGGTTGCCGACTGGTTGATCTTCCACGACGGCAGTGAACTGAAACTGAGGGTGAAGGGTGTTCCCAAGGGTCGGGTAGTGGCGGCCAAATTGGCCGCCGACGGCTCCAGGTTGGCAGTGGTGGTGGCTCATGGCACCACCACCTCGGTGGGGCTGCTTCGGGTGCGTCGGGGCACCAACTCCGTGGTGGTCGAGGGGTGGCAGGCGATCAATCTGAACTTGTTGCCGCTCAATTCGGTCACCCTGTTGGACGTCGGCTGGGAGTCGGCCACGGAGCTGGCCTTGCTGCGCACCGACGTCGACCGTCAAACCAGTGTGATCGTGGTCAGCCAGGATGGTGCCCAGCTCAGCGATATCGGTCCCAGCGATGCGACCGGACTGCGGTCGTTGCTGGTGGTGCCCGGCCGACCGGCCATGTCTGTTTCCGCTGGAGGTGGGCTGTACCGCTTCGACGGTGAGTTCAACTGGATGATCAGTTCCAGCGGTGTGAGTGCCGCTGCCTATCCGGGTTGATCCTGTGGATACTGAACCTACGCCTGCTCCGCCGCCAACAATCAGGGTGTGCGGTTGGCAGGGTTGTTGGGTGCGGCGGCGGAACTCGTCCTAGGGTCCTGCTGTTCGGCCTGCGGGGAGCCCGGCTTAAACCCGTGCGCGCACTGCCGCCGAGTCGTGCGCGCCGCGCCACCGGTGGTACTGCGGGGCTCGGCAGACCCGCAGTTGGTAGTGGTCGCAGCCGGGCGCTACGACGCCGAGCTGAAAGCACTGCTGCTCGCGGCCAAGGAGCGCGGTGGTTTGGGGCTGGTGCCGGTATTGGGGGAGCGGCTTGCGGTGGCGGTAACGGTGCTGGCAGCGGCCGGCCTTGCCGATCGGCTACTGCTGGCCCCGATGCCTTCGGTGCCAGCGCGAGTCGCTGACCGCGGCCTTGACTTCACCGCAGCCTTGGCCAGTCAGGCCGCAGCCCGGCTGCGTCGGGCCGGTGTCTCGGTTGAGGTGGTGCGCCCGTTGCGGCAGCTGCGACGTCCCGCCGACCAATCAGGGCTGGGGTTAGCGGCCCGGCACGCGAATTTGTCCGGGGCGTTTGGGGCAGCAGCCCAGCTACCTGCTGGAGAACTGATTGTGGTCGACGACATCGTCACGACGGGGGCGAGCATCACCGAAGCGGTCAGAGCGCTGGCCGCGGTAGGTCGAAGGCCGCTGGGGGCAGCCACGGTGGCCGCCACCAGGCGTATCAAGGCCGCCGGTTGACCCGACCCGCCTGAGGACGCCGAAAGCTCAGATGGCGGTGGTGCCGTTCTCGCCGGTGCGGATCCGCACGATGTCGTCGACCGGGACGGTCCAAACCTTGCCGTCGCCAACGTGGCCGGTCTGGGCGGCTTGGACGATGACGCCGGTGAGGGCCTCGGCGTCCTCGTCGGCGCAGAGAATCTCCAGGCGGACCTTGGTGATGAAGTCGATGGTGTATTCCTCACCGCGGTAGACCTCGACGTGCCCACGTTGGCTGCCGTACCCGGAGACTTCGCTGATCGTCATGCCGCCGACGCCATGGCGGATCAGGGCCTTCTGTACGGTCTCCAGCATTTCGGGCTGGATGATCGCGGTTACCAGTTTCACCTTGTCGCTCCGATCTTCGGCTCCGGTAGGTCGTCCTTGGTCAGCACCAGGGTGCGCTGGACCTTGTTGGTGTAGTAGACCGGGCTGAGATCGTAGCCGACCTCGGAATGCTCAGACAGATCCATGCCGGCCAGTTCATCGGCTGCGCTGACGCGCCAGCCGATGGTCTTCTTGATCGCCAACGCGATCAAATAGCTGACCACGAAGGCGTAGACGCCAACGGCCAGTGCGCCGATCGCTTGGCGGGTCAGTTGGTCGAAGCCCCCGCCGTAGAACAGTCCGGACGCTCCGAAGGCGCCGACGGCGCTGGGGTCGGCCAGGAAGCCGATAGCCAAGGTGCCGATCACCCCGCCGACGAAGTGGACGCCGACCACGTCGAGGGAATCGTCGTAGCCGTACTTGTACTTCAAGCCAACGGCGAAGGCGCAGCCGACACCGGCCAGAATGCCGATGATGATTGCGCCCATTGGGCTGACTGCCGCAGCGGACGGGGTGGCACCGACCAGGCCGGCGACGATGCCCGAGGCGGCCCCCAGCGAGGTGGGGTGGCCGTCGCGGAGCTTCTCCACGACCAGCCAGCCCAGCATTGCCGCCGCGGCGGCCAACATGGTGTTCATGAAGGCCAGCGAAGCGGTGGTGTTGGCCGCCACTGCCGAACCAGCATTGAACCCCAGCCAGCCGAACCACAGCAGTCCGGCGCCGAGCATGACCAGGGTCATGTTGTGCGGACGCATCGGCTTGCTGCCGAACCCCAGTCGTGGCCCGAGCACGAGGGCCAGGGCCAGTGCGGACATGCCGGCGTTGATCTCAATCGCGGTTCCGCCAGCCAGGTCGATCACGCCGAGCCAGTTGGCTATCCAGCCACCGTGGAAGCCAGCGCCGGTGAAGTTGTCAAAGGAGAACACCCAGCCCGAGACGGGGAAGTAGACCAAGGTGCCCCACACGATGGTGAAAAGCGTCCAGCCGCCAAAGGAGGCGCGATCTGCGATTGCGCCGGAGACCACCGCCGTGGTGATGATCGCAAAGCAGGCCTGGAAGGCAACAAAGGCCAGGGCGGGGATGGTTCCGACACTGGCTTCGGGACTCATCACCTGGCTAAGGCCAGCGAAGTCGAGCGGATTGCCCACCAGCCCGACGTAATCGGTGCGACCAAAGCCGCCGCTGGGCACCGCGAAACCGAGGGAGTTTCCGAACGCGAGGCTGTAGCCGAACAGCGCCCAAAGCACGCCAATGGTGCCCATCGAGATGAAACTCATCATGATCATGTTGAGCGCGCCCTTGGCCCGCACCATGCCGCCATAGAAGAGGGCCAGACCGGGGGTCATGATGAGCACCAGGGCGGCGCTGGTCAGGACCCAAGCGGTGTCGCCGGAATTAATCTCCAACACGGCAGTGAGCGTGACTTAGCAGTGTTACGTAGAAGTTCGGCCCGTGTTACAGCCAGATTTCGGCCGGTGTCACTTTGCGGTAACTGGGGGCTGGCCTACCGGGCCCGGAACGACGAAAGGGGGCGTCCGCTCATTGCGGACGCCCCCGATCGATGTTGGCCTCAGATGGCCCCGTCGCCGCTTTCGCCGGTACGAACCCGAACGATGTTGTCGACCGGGACGATCCATACCTTGCCGTCGCCGACCTGGCCGGTC
>DIVW01000046.1 GCA_002428365.1 Propionibacteriaceae bacterium UBA6122 | reverse complement strand
GTTCGCTGCCCTGGGCTGCATCGGCGTCGGCGGAGCGCTGCGCGGCGTCCTCGGCGGCCTGGCCAAGATGGGCCTCAAGGCCGGTGCGAAGACCGCCTTCAAAGACATTGCTGGCTCCTTGAAGAACCTGCCGTCGAAGGTGAAAGGCAGCGAGCCGTCCACGCGTTGCACCGACATCGGTGAGCCGGTGGACGCTGCCAATGGGTTCGTCTTCTTCACTCGTCTTGATGCTCAGTTGCCCGGGGAGCTGCCGCTGGTCTTGACGCGGCGCTACGTGTCCGGGTTCAGGCAGGGGCGCCTGTTCGGTGCCCGCTGGGCCTCCAGCCTGGATCAGCGGCTGGAAGTCGGGGAAGATCAGCTCTCGTTGGTGCGCGGGGACGCCTCAGTGTTGGCCTTCCCGCTGCTGGCAGAGGGCGCCGAGGCGTTGCCGTGGGGAAGTGCCGATCGCTGGACCCTGCGCAGAGTCACTGCCGAGGAGTATCTGGCCGCCGACCCAGTCAGTGGGCTGAGCTATCGCTTCGCCGGTGCGGGCACCGACAAGTGGCTGGTGGAGCAGACTGATCGCGCGGGCAACTGGATTCGCTATCAGCGCGACGCCGCTGGCATGCCGTCCCGGGTGCTGCATCACGGCGGCTACGAAGTGGTGGTGACCAGCCACGACGGACGGGTCACTTCGCTGGCACTGGCCAGCAGTGGTGGTTCCACGGTGCCGTTGACCAGCTTCGATTTCGTGCAGGCCAACCTGGTGGCCGAAACCTCGGCCACGGGCGCGACCGTCCGCTACGAACTTGACCAGGCCGAGCGAGTGGCCGGCTGGATCGATGCCAACGGCACGCGCTACGTGTATGCCTACGATCAGGCTGATCGGTGTGTGAGCGAGGGGCTACCGGACGCTGACGATGCCACCTACCGCTATGCCTATGCCTACCTTGAGGGGCCATTGACCGGTGGCTTGACCACCCTGATCACCAACCCGGACGGCGGCCAGAAGAGCTTCGAGATCGACCAGCGGGGTCTGATCGTGGCCGAGATCGATGAGCTCGGTAACCGCACCGAGCATGACTACGACTCCAGTTCGCGCAAGATCGCTGCGCGCGACCCGCTGGGCAACAAAACCTTGTTCGGTTGGGACGAAGCCTCGCGGATGGTGAGCATCACCGACCCTGAGGGCGCCTCCACGCTGGTGACCTACGACGCGGCCGGGTTGCCGCTGGCGGTCGTCGATGCCACCGGGGCGGTCACGTCGCAGCGTTTTGATGAGGCTGGGCGTCTGCTGGAGCGGGTCGATCCGCTGGGTGGGGTCGAATCGTGGCAGTGGCTTGATGGTGGCCGCCAGGTGGTGGTGACCGATGCGTCCAACCGGATGGTCGAGTTGTCTCGTGATCCCGCCGGGCTGGTGACCGCTGCTCGCGACGCTGCCGGGTCGACCGTGATCGAGCGGGATCTGCTGGGCAATCCGGTGCGGGTCGTCGACCCCGCCGGGGGCACCCGGGTGTTGTCGTGGTCGGCGGAAGGCCGACTGCTCTCGCGGGTGAACCCCGATGGCACCAAAGAGACGTGGACGTGGGACGGTCAGGGCAATCTGATCGAGCAGGTTGACCCAGCTGGTCGGGTGACCAGGTATTCGGTTGCCCCCTTCGATGTGGTGGCCTCGATCAGAAACCCCGACGGCTCGGTGCTGGCTTTGGCCTACGACAACGAGTGCCGACTGATCTCGGTGACCAACCAGAATCAGGCCACTTGGCGCTACCTCCGCGATGCGGCTGGCCGGGTAGTCGGCGAGGTCGACTACGACGGCCGGGCGGCGCGCTACGAACTTGATGCGGCTGGCCGCACGACAGCGATGATCAACGCGGCCGGTGAGCGGGTCGAGATCGACTACGACCGGGCCGGTCGGGCGGCGCGACGCCACGCCGACGGCCAAACCGTCGAGTTCAGTTATGACGCCGCCGGGCGACTGCTCAATGCCCGTGGGGCAGGGGTCGAGTTGGCCCGGGAGTTGGATCGCTCAGGTCGGCTGGTGGCCGAAACCATTGATGGCGCCCGGATGGCCTGGCAGCTGGATGCCGCCGGTCGCCGGGTTGGCCGAGTCACCCCGGCCGGGGTGTCCTCGGATTGGTCGTTGGATCAGGCCGGACGCCACCAGGGCCTGGAGTTCGCTGGCCAGCAGGTCAGCTTTGGCCTAGACCAACTGGGTCGGGCCACGAGCGTGGAGTTCGCCGGTGGCCGGATCGATTCGGTCTTCGACGTGATGGGACGGCTGGCCTCGCGGGCCACGTCCGGGGTGGTCGGGGAGCAGGCCAGTTGGCAGGTGGCCTACGGCTACGCCGCTGCTGGCGAGCTGACCGAGGTGCAGGACTCAGCCACTGGCACCCGTCAGTTGGCGCTGGATTCGGCTGGCCGGATCAGTGCCGTGACCGGCGCAGGCGGGGCGGGGGAGACCTACTCCTACGACCCGGCTGGCAACATCACCGATGCTTCTTGGAACACCGCAAACACCGAGGCCCAAGGCGAGCGCACCTACTCCGGGACGCTGCTAGCTCAGGCTGGTCGGGATTCCTACACCTACGACGCGGCGGGCCGATTGGTGACCCGGGCTCGTCGACTGTTGTCTGGCGGGACGAAGACCTGGCGCTACGTCTGGAACTCGCTGAATCAGCTGACCGAGGTGTTCACCCCCGACGGTCACCGTTGGACCTACGGCTATGACCCGCTGAACCGGCGGATCAGCAAGACCCATCTCGATGGTGCCGGGGCAATGGTGGAGTCTTGGCGGTTTGCCTGGGACGGACCGGTGCTCGTTGAGCAGGTGCACAACAGTGCTGCTGGCGTGCGGACGACCACCTGGGAACATGACGGTTTCACTCCGATCGCCCAGTCGCAGACCAACCGGGATGCTGGTGGATCGGCGGGCTGGTCGCAGGCCCAAGTCGATGCCGAGTTTGCTGCGATCGTCACCGACCTGGTCGGTGCCCCGGTGCGGCTGCTCAGCGCCGAAGGCGAGGTGGCTTGGACCAGCAATGCCAGCGTCTGGGGTGCGACCGATGCCGATGCGGCGATGCCATTACGGTTCCCCGGCCAGTATCACGACGTTGAGACCGGCCTGTTCTACAACCTGAACCGCTACTACAACCCCGACACCGGTCGGTACGTAACCGCCGACCCCCTGGGTTTGGCGCCATCACCGAACCCGCACGCTTATGTGCCCAACCCCACCACCCAAATCGACCCCCTGGGGTTGCATGGCGTGGACGCGGGGGGCGGCGCGCCCCCTCCGAACCGGACTCCAAGTGGTGCTAGTAGGAACGGCGCGTTCAGACAAGCGAAGCGAGACAGTGGAGTCCCGATGTCTGAGGTGCCAGAAGTCTCACCGAACATTGACAGGAGGGGCAAAGTGGTGCCGGGCAGCAACTACGATTTCAACGTGGGACCCCAGAAGGTTGCAATTCGTGACGATGCCGCGGGCCACAATTTCGGGCCTGGCGACCCACAGAACCGCGGGCCCCACTTCAACGTCTCAATCGATGGTGTCGACACTGGGTGGCACTATGACTATTGACGTCGCGTTCGAGTCTGCCTCAAGTTGGCCAGCGGAGCTGGATGCGGGTCTTTGGGTGCTGTCTTGTAGTGTCGCCGCGCCTGATGACCGGTCGCGTCGGGCGGCTGTTGCCGGGCTGTCGGAGAAGCTCACCTCGACCCTTGGCGGGGGGCCGGGAGTGCCAGAGCTATGGGTCTTGGTCACGGACTATCAGGTCATCTCGCGGCGAGCCTCATCGGCATCGATTCGCGCCTCGCGTCAGTCTCTGGCGACTGCGCTTTCTTTGCGCGGTGCCGATCTCGCGGGACGTGAGGTGATCGAGTTGGAGGTCGACTTGGACGGCGGCATGAGTTTCATGCGTGCGGGCTTGGTGCGAGTCGATAGTGGCGGGTGGGGATGGGCGGTCGCGACGCTCTATGCAGTTGGGGTTGTGGGGATTGCGTCGTGGTCGAGGTCATCCCGTCCGGTGGTCGAGGATGCAGCTCGCCGGATACTCAGTGAGAAACTTCCTTCCGGACCGGCGCTCCGGTTCGCAGCGTTAAACAGGCTGGATCCGCGTTCACATGAGTTGGCGATGCTGGCTACTTTTGGCTGGTTTGATGACCGTGAGTTCGGAGTGGAGTTGTTCGTCCCCGAGTCTCCCGAAGCCAGAGCCCTGGGGGCAAAATAATGGGCATGCGTGGTGGGTGTGTGGGCGTTGGTCGATGGTTCGCCCATGTCTGAGGTGAATGAAGACCGATGGATGACGATCAGAATCTGTTGAAGAAGTACACCGGGGTTATCTGGGTTGACGATCAGCCCGGTGAGCGCTTCACGATTGCGGCCACCACCACCGAGGAGGCCGCGAAGCTCCTCAACGAGACCTATGGCGAGGGGCATGCCTATACCCTGCGGAACGCCGAAGCGGCTGAGCGGCCGCGCTGAGCGCACGGTCAGGCTGGGTGGCGTCCGATCCGTTAGCCAGCTTTGCTGGTGCGGACGTGGAAGCCATGCCCAGCCTGCTTGGCAAGTAACCTTGTGGCAAGTAACCTTGTGATATGGAGGGCGGACCGACGTGGCTGACGAGTCGGAAGAGCCGATCATCTTGGAATCGGCGCACCGTCACGGGGTCGCTGAGGAGGACATGCTCCACGCTCTGCGGTTTGCGATCGGTCACGTCAGCCAAGCCGACGACATGGTCATGTTCATTCGCCCCGATGCAGCGGGAACGCTCATCGAGGTCGGGGTCGTGATCTGGTGGGGTGGCGAGCTCGCCATCGCCCACGCCCTGCGCCCAGCTCGGACCAAGTACCTCAGGTGATCACCATGCGACGTTCATTGACTGACCTCATCGCCCACGCCGACGAACTCGCCGACGCCTTCGAGAACCACGACCCCAAGCCGGCGGACTTCGACGCGCCGCTGCCGCCGCTGATGGCGGTCAAGCTCGCTGCGTTCCGCCGCGCCACAGCCGAGAAGGAACTTGCCGAAGCCATCCGCCAAGCCCGCGAAGCGCACCTGTCCTGGCGCGAACTCGGCGAGGCGATCGGCACCACCGGCGAAGCCGCCCGCCAGCGCTACGCCGCATCCTGACCGCCCGCCGCGCTCACTCGGGCAGGGGCACCTGAACCGTCCACTGCTTACCGGAGCGGACGTAGACGCCGCGGCCCAGCGGGTATTGGGTGCGCTTGATGCGGGGGAATGCTTCCTTGAAGAGCATGTCGCCATCGGCGGGGTCAGGCTGCATCACGATGCCGTGGCGGGCATTGCGAATCTCGGCGATCAGCGGCCAGCCCGAGCCCCAGGCTGAGGTTTCCTGTTCGCCAACGACGAGGTGGCCGTTGCGGCGGGCCGCCTTGATCACCTCTACCAGCGCGTTTTCCACCGCGGTGCTGACGAACTCGCCCAGGCCTTCGATCACCAGGATCAGTCCCGGCTCGGTGCCAGCAGGCTGATCAACCTTCGGCTTCAGTTCCAAAGTGAGCTCCCTGACTGCGTCCAGATCGAGCGCAGTTTTAGTCCACAGCGATTCGGCGTGCACCCGGGAGCNNACGCGGGCCGACGTAGTACATCGGTACGTCGGCGTTCCAGCGCCGCAGCGATTGCGACACCCACAGCAGAGCCGAAGTGCGTCCCGAGCCGGGCATGCCGGCGATCAGGAAGGCGCCCTGAGCGGGGAAGCCGAGCGGAGTCAGATCGCCTTCACCAATGCCAAGCACCGGCAGTCCGGCCACGCTGGTGGGCACCTCGGACGCCTGCACCAGGCTGGGTAGCTTCTGCACCGGCGGAGCGCTTGGCACCCCGCGGTCGACCAGGCGCTGCGCCAACTTGTCGATCGCGGCAGCCTGCTGGGCCGGGGTGGACGATCCGGTCGGCACCGCCACCTGAAGCTCATTGGACTGCCCGGAGAACACCCCACGTCCCGGTGGGGCGTCGGTGAGAATGTCCTTGGGAATGTTCAGCGAGGCGTAAGCGACCTCGTCGGCCTGCCGCAAAACCAAGCGGCGTTGAATGCTGGACGAGAGCGACGACGGCACCGCGCTGGGACGCTCCGCCGCGAGGATGACGTGAATGCCGACCGCCCGGCCCTCCACCAACAGTCGGCTGAGGCGGGCGTAGGAGACGCCCAGCGTTGAGGAGATTTCGTACTCCTCCCGGAAGGCTGCGAAGCCATCAACCAGCAGCAGGATCCGGGCCTCGTCCTGCCGCCCACTGTGCAGGCGATAGTCGGTGATCGAGCCCGCGCGCGCCTCGGCGTAACGGCTGGATCGCTCTTCCAACAGGTCAACCAGCTGGCGCAGCAGGCGGATTACTCGCTCCTGATCGCTGCCTTCGATGATCGAACCGACATTCGGCAATGACTCGAGCATGCCCAGCCCGGCAGTGCCGAAATCCAGCCCGTAGATCTCGGTGCGGCTGAAGCTGGCCTGCGCCGCGGCGCCGAACGCCAAGCTGCGCAGCAACGCCGACTTGCCGGTGCCACTGGTGCCATAGACCGCCAGGTTGCCGTCGGTGTCGGGGTCGTAATAGACCGCGTGTTGGGCCTGGTTGTCCGGATCGTCAGCCAGGCCGAGCAGCAGCCGTCCGGTCAGGGTGCGGTCGGCATGCGCCTGCAGCAATGCCTCCAACGAGTAGTGCGAATCCAACTCGGGCAGCCACGGTTTGCGCGGCTCGGGGAGCCGGCAGGTCTCCGCGGCCACCCCGATCATGTTCACCACCCGGGCAATGTCTGGGGGTTGCTCTTCACTGGCCTCGGAAGCCGTCCGCGAAACCGGAATCTCCCAGGCGGTGCCCGGACCAAAGTTCAGGCTTTCGACCTCGATGCGAGCCGGCTCGGGCTCATCGGTGGTCACCCCACCGGCATAGCCGGTCTGGAAAAGCGACACCCGGCCAGGCCCGGTGCGGACGGCGCCGCGTCCCGGGATTCGGGGATCGAACTCGCTAGCCAAGCCGGTGTCGATGACGTCGGTCGAGTCGCCTTCATCAGCCATTCGCAGGGCGATTCGTAGCGCGGTATTGGCCCGCAGGTTGCCCTTGATCACTCCGGCCGGCCGCTGGGTGGCCAAGATCAGGTGCAGGCCGAGGGAGCGTCCGCGCTGGGCGACGTCCACCATGCCATCGACGAAGTCGGGCACCTCCTGAACCAGGGCCGCGAACTCGTCGACCACGATCACCAGCGATGGTGGGCACTCGGGGTCGCCGGTGCGCTCCAAGGAGATCAGGTCTTTGGCGTTCTTCCGGTTCAGCAGGTGCTCGCGGAAGCGCAGTTCGGCACGCAGCGAAGTGAGCGCCCGGCGCACCAGATGCGGGGAAAGGTCGGTGACCAGGCCGACGCTGTGCGGCAACCGGACGCAGTCGGCGAAGGCCGAGCCGCCCTTGTAGTCGACGAACAGGAAGGTGACGCGCTGAGGGCTGTGGCTGGCCGCCATGCCCAACACCCACGCCTGCAGGAACTCCGACTTGCCCGCGCCGCTGGTACCGCCGACCAGGGCGTGCGGCCCTTGAGCCCGCAGATCCAGCAGGAACTCGCCCTGGGAGCCTTGGCCGACCAGCGCTCGCAAGGTGGCCGGGGTCTTGCTGCGGCCACGGGACGGGTCGAGCACCGAGCCGTTCTCCTGCCAGCGCTCGACGGTGACCTGGGGGTCGGTGGCCAGCTGGGTACCAGCTAGGGCCAGGTAGGAAACCGAGCGCGGGATGCCGGATTGATCCAGCACCGGCGCGCCCGCATCTTGAATCGGCGCCAAATGCCGGGCCAACTCCAAGGCCCGAACTTCGGAGAAGGTCTCGATTCGGGTCACCTCGGCGGTGCGCCGCTCCTTGACGAAGCCAGCAGTCACCGCCCCGGTCGCGTCGTCGCGCACCAGATAACCGTGGCAAGCCGCTGGCAGATTCTCGTGGCGATCAGCCACCCACACCAGGTGCACGCCGACTTCGGGTCCGTCCTCGGCCAGGCTCACCAGGCGCCCGCGTTCCACCGGAGCGTCGTCCTCCACCAGTAGCACCACCGACGGCACCTGCACCTTGGTCGTTTGGGTGCGGCGCTGGGCTACCAGCTCCTCCAGCCCGGCCACCAGGGACGAGACCGTGCCAGCGGTCGCGGCCAGATGTGATCCGCTCATTGGCGAGTGGGCCGAGCCGACATGCGGCAGCCACAGCAGCCAGTTCCAGCGATGCTGGCTTTCCGAGGACGCAATTGCCGCGATCACCAACTCGGCTGGCGAATGCAGGCAGGTCAGCTGAGCGACCAGATTGCGGGCCACCGGCACCAGCCATTCACTTTCGCCAGCCAGGCCCAGGTTGGCGCAGGCATTCAGATCGGCCAGCACCGGCACATCGTCGATGAACTCGTATTCATCCACTAGGCCCTGCAGCCTCGACCAGGTTTCAGCGTCGGTCTCGCCGCGCTCGGCCAGCGAGATGACGTTGCGAGATTCAGTGCGGCCGTAGCCGAGATTGAGCAGCAGGAACGCGTCATCGTCAGGACGGCGGTGCCACAGATCTGGATTGAGGCTGAACCCCGATTCGACGACCGCAGCCAGGGACGGCACCTCAGCACAGCGGGCGGCCTTCTCCTGCTCGGCGGCCTCGGCGAGTTCGGTCGAGAGGCTTTCGAAATCCTCCTCGAACCGCTTGAGTTCTTCCTTCTTTGCCTTGCCTTCGGTCCAGCGGCGGTCCAGGTAGGTGCCGATCGCCATCACCGGGCTCAGGGCGACGAAAACGATGCTGAGCAGGCTCTGGGTCACGATGTACATGACTGCGCCCATTGCCAGTGGCGCCACCATCGCCACCAACGGCAGCTTCGCCGGTGGACGTTTGGCCGGCGGCTTTGGGGCGGCGAAGGTGCGTCCCTGGTAGAGCTGACGAACCAGCGGCGAGCGATTGAACTCGGTGTTGACCTGACCCGCGCTCCAAGACGGCGGCGCGATGTGTTCGACGACGATTTCGGTGTCACCGATCAGCACCTTGTCGCGGGGGCCGAGGGTGGCGTGCTCGACCAACTCATCAGCGATCAGCACGCCGTTGGCGGAGTTCATGTCGACGATTTCGATCTGGTCGCCGACGATCACCCGAGCGTGGCGCCGAGAGACCATGAGGTCTTCCAGCGCCACATCGCAGTCGGCCTCGCGTCCGATCACGTTGGGGCCCTTGTGCAGATCGAAGGTCCTACCCGTGCCCGGGCCGGCGGTGATGCGCAATCGGGCCGGGGGAGCGGTCGGTTCGGCAAAGCGGCGCGAATCGGCCCACTGTGCCACCCGGACGCGCTGCCCGGAGCGCAGATTGGTTTCCGGCAACAGCGACTGCGGCGCCAACACGTCCAGGCTCGCATTGTTGTTGTCGAGAATCTGCAAGCTCAGATTGGTTTCCGCGCACGGCACTCCGGTTTGGCCCGCCCGAATGGCTGCGGCTACGTCAGCAACGGTGGCAGTGGCCTCGGCCGTCACTGAAATAGGGCTCAGGGTGCCGTTTTCGGGCTGAAGCTCAAGTTTGAGGCGCAAGTCATTTCCCTGCTCTAGTGCGGGCGGCTGGCGTATTCGACCCTATCGCCCTCAGTCCGGGTCGGTCGCGACGGGTCGTGCGGAGTAATAAGGGGCATCCATATTGCCGATCGGGCCGTCGAACTTCGGATTGACAGTGTGGCTTCGCTGCTCTGGTGGCATCGCTGCCAGCTTCGCAATCGTCTCGCGCGCCCTCGCTAGGCTCTCGGCGAGCTCATCGTCGGTGGGCATCATGTAGCCGGTCACAACCCAAGCGGGCTTCGGAAGACATCGCCCGACACTTCCACGAAGTGGTGACCCGCGGACCGAAGCGCCTCGACCTCAGTCGCTGGGAGAACCTCGAGGCGCTGCGCGCCAGCCACTCGGCGGCGCCACTGCTCCGGTGCTCCGGGCCTTTTAAACTGCCACAGCGCCTGTCTACCCGTGGCGGTGGCAACCAGGTAATAGTGCGATTCAAGGCCGGGTGTGTTCTGGGGCGCCCGGGCCATCCATTCCTCAGCCAGAGCGCTGGAAAGCGGCATCAAGGGCAATGGTGGCTGATCGGGGAACAGCCCGAGCAGGTCGCCTGGTTGCCAGCGTTGATTCGCCGCCGACCACATCTCGACGGTGCCGTCCGCTTGGCTGCGAAATACGAACTCCCAGCCCAGACGATCAACCCGCGAATACTGGCCAGCGTCCAGCGGTGTCGGTTCTTCTGGACGTTCGGCGACCTTTGCGGCCAGGGCAGCCATGGCGGCTTCCGGCTTCATCAGGTGGTAGCGCGCGAAGTTGCCCGCAGTGTCGACGGCCAGGGTCGGCCCGCCGAGCAGGTCGCGAGCACCGATGGTCCAGCCTTCCTCGCCAACGGGTAGCGTGACCCAATCGCGAATGGTGCTGCCCTGGATTGCGCTGAACTCGACGCCCAGTTCGACTAGAAGTCCGAGATTGATCACCTCGGTGATCCCCACCGCAACGGGCTGGCCTTCGTCGTCGTTCCCAACTCAGATGCCGTTGCGCAGGTCTATTGAGATGCGGATCAGTTCATCCTGGCTTAGATGAACCTCGGTTCGATCGGCAATGAGCCCCAGGAATTCTGGGTCAAGGACGGAGTCGTGGGTGCGCACATAGTGGGGTAGGTCGCTGTACCACAGCCACTCTCCATCGGTATGTACGTTCCAGCTGCCCACCGCCTCGCCAGTGAAGTAGTCGGCAAAGACCTCCTGAGACGCCGCGAGCACTGGAGCAGACTCCAGGTAGTGGAGCACTCGTGCCTTCGTCTCTGGGTCCAAGGGCGCCTGCTCGGTGATTGAGATCCCACCGGGATCGCCGTAGGGCAGTTCCTTGTAGAAGCCCAGATTGCGCAGACTCATATGTTTCCTCCGGGGACGAATAGTTTGAAAGTGCCCGTGTTCAGATTGGGGAACGGCCCGATGACTAGCCCCCCATCGGGGAATGCCCAAAGGGTGTCGGTTGGGGCCAGGACGTCAACCCCTAGCTTATTGGCGAGGTTCTGGGCTGCACCATCAGCCAGTTGACCGGTCTTGCAGGACAGGAGCCGGACCGCTCCACCGGCGTAGTCGGGATCGTGAAGCAACATGTTTGCCAAATCGCGGTGCCCGAAGTTCGTGCCGCCGGCCCAACTCGTCGGTGTACGGCCAAAGTCGAGGGGAGTGCCGTGGACGATCACGTCGTGATACCCGCTCAATTCCGGCGTCTTGGCGGCATTCCGGACGAACTGATCACCAGACTCCATGAGTACGGTGCGGCCTCCCGCCGCGGCCTTGAGGCCTCGGATGGCGTTGAAGAGGTTGCCAACCGTCGCGCCGGCCAGCGCTTTGAGGCCGCCGAGTCCGCCGAGTCCGGCGAGCCCGCCGGCTGCTTTCCAAGCACCGAAAGCGGCTTTCAGCCCGCCCAGCGCACCGCGCAGGCCGCCGAGGCCGATGCAGCCCAGGGCAGCGAACNNCAGCCACGATGCCAGCCACCGCGGCCACGATCAGCAGCACCGCGGCTAACGCTTGACCGATCACCGGGATCCAACACACCAGCAGGGCCAAAATGCCAGCGATCGTCGCGATTGCCTCGGCGATCTTGGCGACCCACTCGG
>DIVW01000044.1 GCA_002428365.1 Propionibacteriaceae bacterium UBA6122 | reverse complement strand
CACCCATCGGCCCGCCGATGACGAACTTGCCCGTGGGATTCACATAGGTCTTCAGCCCGGCGGCGGAAATCGCGTAGCGGGCCAGCACCGGGTCGACCACCTTGGCCTGAATCTCGGCGGAAATCAGGCTGTGGCTGGCGCTTTCCACGTGCTGGGAGGACACCACGACCGTGTCGACCCGGACGGGGGTGGCTCCGTTGTACTCGATGGTCACCTGGGTCTTGCCGTCGGGCAGCAGGAAGTCCAACTCGCCGCTTTGGCGCACCTGCGCCAGGCGTTCGGCCAGCCGATGGGCGATGTCGATGGGCAGCGGCATCAGCGTTGCGGTGTCGGTGCAGGCATAGCCGAACATCAAACCCTGATCGCCGGCACCTTGCGCGTCCAGAGAGTCTCCAGAGCCCCCTTCGCGCTCTTCTTCGGCGTGGTCCACGCCCTGGGCGATGTCTGGGGACTGCTTGCCGATGGATACCAACACACCGCAGGAGTTGCCATCAAAACTCTTGGCCGAGGAGTCATAGCCAATCTCCAAGATCCGCTGCCGCGCCAGTTGGGCCACGTCGGCATAGGCCTCGGTGGTTACCTCGCCGGCCACGACCACCGTCCCAGTGGTGACGAGGGTCTCCACCGCCACCCGAGAATGCGGATCCTGGAGCAGCAACTCATCGAGCACTACATCAGAGATCGCGTCGGCGACCTTGTCGGGGTGACCCTCGGTGACAGATTCAGAGGTGAACAGACGGCTCACTCCGGCTTCCTTTCGCGGAACTTCAAGGCGGTGTCCAGAATTGCATGTGCCACTGACGTCTTGGCACCGGTGGCCCGATCCTCCACGCCGTCGGCGGACACCATGATCACTTCGTTGTCAGTGGCGCCGAAGACGGCCCCGCCGCTGACGTTGTTCAGCACCAGCAGTTGGCAGCCCTTGCTCGCCAGCTTGGCTTTGCCCAAGACGAGCAGTTCGCTCGCATCGGCCGCGGTCTCGGCGGCAAAGCCAACCAGCACCTGCCCAGCCGGACGGGTCGCGGCCAGGCCAGCCAGGACGTCGACGGTCTGCACCAACTCCACGGTCAGACCGCCGGGACCGCTCTTCTTGATCTTGGCCCCGCTGACCTTGGCCGCTGTGAAATCGGCCACGGCGGCAGCCATCACCACTAGGTCGGCCTCAGCTGCGACCGCCGTCATCGCCTGGGCTAGTTCAGCAGCCGTGCCGACAGCTACGACGTCCACCCCAGCCGGGGCCAGCACGGCCAGGTTGGCTGCGACGAGCAGCACCTCGGCGCCTCGACTGGCCGCAGCCCGCGCCAGCCCGACGCCCATCAGGCCGGAGGATTCATTGCCCAGATAACGCACCGGGTCCAGCGGTTCACGGGTGCCGCCAGCGCTAATGACTACCTTCAGCCCGGCCATGTCCTGAGCAGCCAACTGCGCGGCCCGGGCCGGATCGGCCAGAAGTGCTAGCGCCGTAGCCTCCAGATCAGCGGGCTCAGGCAGCCGTCCGGGCCCACTATCAGCGCCGGTGAGTCGCCCGGCGGCCGGAGCCAGCACCACCGTCCCGCGGGAACGCAGCGTGGCCACGTTGGCCTGAGTTGCCGGGTGCTGCCACATCTCGGTGTGCATGGCTGGGGCCATGACCACCGGGCAACTGGCAGTAAGCAGCACATTGGTCAACAGATCATCAGCGCGGCCCGCGGCGGCCCGCGAAATCAGATCGGCGGTAGCCGGAGCAACTATCACCAGGTCGGCCTCGCGGCCGATCCGGACGTGGTTCACCTGATCGGCGTTCGCAAACACCTCAGTGACCACTGGACGCCCCGAAAGTGCGGCCCAGGAGGCTTCACCGACGAACTTCAACGCGTTGGCCGTCGGCACGACCTCCACCTCGTGCCCAGCCTCGGCAAGCAGCCGCAACAGCGAGCACGCCTTGTAGGCAGCGATCCCGGCGGAGACACCGAGCACGATCCGGCTCATGCCGACAGCGCTCAGCTCAGGTCGTCAGTGGTGAAGGGGTCCAAGGAGAAGTCAGGATCAGCAACGGCCTCGGCGCGGGCAGCAGCCTCAGCCTCAGGGTCGAACTGGGTGCATTCGAGCACTCCGGCGTTCACCTCGCGCAGTGCGATCGTGAGCGGCTTTTCCTGGATACCGATGTCGACCAACGGGCCAACATTCTCCAACAGGCCCTCGCCCAACTGGGAGTAGTACGCGTTGATCTGGCGGGCTCGCTTGGCGGCGAAGAGCACCAGCCGGTACTTCGAATCCACCTTCGTCAGCAGTTCGTCAATCGGCGGGTTGGTGATCCCCTCGGGAGTGTGAATGCTCAAGTTCGGCTTCCTGATCAGATGGTGGGTCGGCCGCGCAATAGGCCAGCGGCCGTCACAGACCTAACAACTCTACCAACTCGGCCACCGCTTGGCCTAAATCATCGTTCACCACGACGTGATCAAACTCCCCAGCCGCAGCCAGTTCCTCAGCTGCAGTGCGCAGTCGGCGCTGGACCTGCTCCTCGGTTTCGGTGCCGCGACCCCGCAGCCGATCACCCAAAGTCAGATCGTCCGGCGGTGCCAAGAAGATGTAGCGGGCCCCTGGCAGCCGAACCCGAACCTGGCGGGCGCCCTGTAGCTCGATCTCCAAAATCACCCGACGGCCGGCTGCGACCGCAGCCATCACGGCCGCCCGCGGGGTGCCGTAGCGGGCGCTGCCGTGAACCAGAGCCCACTCCAGCAGGCCATCGGAGGCGATCAGCTCGTCAAACTCTGCTTCGCTGACGAAGAAGTAGTCGACCCCATCCTCTTCACCGGGACGAGGCGGCCTGGTAGTAGCGGAAACCGAAATCCATACTTCGGGGTGCTCGGACGCCAACGCGTGAACGACCGTGCCCTTGCCGACCCCAGAGGGCCCAGAGATGACCGTTAAGTCACCTGTCACTGAAACTCAGCCTTGAGGCCGGCAACCTGATGCCGGCCCAGCCCACGAATGCGGCGATTCGGGGCGATGTCGAGACGCTCCATGACCAGTCCGGCGCGCTTCTCCCCCACGCGCGGCAGGGACTTCAGCAGGTCCACAACCTTCACGTGAGCGAGCACATCGTCACCGGAGGCGGCGTCCAGGGCAGCGGCGAGGCTGAACTGACCGGTGCGAACCTTGCCCTTCAGCTCGGCGCGACGGCGCCGGGCTTCGGTGGCGGCCGCACGGGCGGCTTCGAGCTGTTCAGTGGTGAGCTGCGGAATAGTCACATCAATGCCTTCGTCGCGCTGTCAATGGGATCTTTTACGGGCATAACCTAGCGTTTCCGCCTGTCATGCGCCACGTCCATCAAAAGGAAAATCAAGTGTCGAACAGCTTGACTCATCTACCGGCCTCACTCAAGAGCTGGGACACCTTCGCCCGCATCGCGTTCACATCCGGTCCGGAACCGATCACTCCCCGCCCGACTACGGCCAGCACCTGATCGGTAGCATCACCAAAAAGGCCGGGCAAATCACTCATCCGGCCGCCCTGGAACCCGATTCCCGGAACCAGGATGGACGCGTTGAACTCGCTTAGGTCGCAGCCGAGGCTTTCGTGGGTTCCACCCACTACCAGTCCGATTGACCGAAGTCGAGAGGCGCGATTCGTCTCGGTCGCGGCATCGATGATCGACTGCACCACCGAACCGTCCTGGGTCAATGCCAGTTGAACCGAGCCGCCCTCAGGATTCGAGGTGCGGGCAAGCACGTAGACCCCACGCTCGTAGCGTTGCGCGCGCTCAAAGGCCGGCGCCAGTGAACCGAAGCCCAGGTAGGGAGACAACGTAACCGCATCGCCAGCCAACGGCGAACCGTCGGCTAGGTAGGCGTCGGCATAGGCCTCCATGGTGGAGCCAATGTCACCCCGCTTGGCGTCCACGATGCTCAGCGCGCCACAGCCAGCGATATCGACCAGCAATCGCTCCAACACCGCCACGCCGGCCGAACCGTAAGCCTCAAAAAAGGCCGACTGTGGTTTGAACGCGGCCACCTGATCACCAAGGGCTGCCACCAGCTGACGGCTGAACCGTTCAACGCCAGCGGCGGTCTCCGGCAGGTCCCAGGCCCGCAGCAGGCCAGGATGGGGGTCAATCCCCACGCAAAGTGGACCTCGCTCGGAGGTCACATCCTGGAGCCGTCGCCAGTATCCGCTCATCGGTGCAGCCTATCCAGGTCGAGTCGATTGATTCCGGCCGCCAGGGCCGGCCCCCGGTACAGGAAACCGGTGTAGAGCTGCACCAGCGCAGCGCCGGCGTCGAACATTGCCATCGCCAGGTGCGGGGCGGTAATTCCCCCGACGCCGATGATGGGCAGGTCGGTGTTCTTGGCCAGGTGAGCGACCACTTCGAGGGCCCGCCTGGCCAGCGGCGCCCCAGACAGTCCACCGGCCTGATCAGCCAGCCCGGCCTCGGTCGGCGCCAGCCCGTTGCGGGCCAAGGTGGTGTTGGTGGCAATGAGGCCGGCAGCGCCAGCCGCCGTGCAGACTTCGAGCACCTCATCCAACTGATCGAAGCTCAGATCGGGAGCGACCTTGACGAAGATCGGCAACGGATCGGTGCCCGTCCCGGCCAGCTCCTGCGCCTCGGCTACCAGAGCGGCGACCAGCCCCGCCAGTGCGCCGCCGTCTTGCAGACTGCGCAGCCCTGGGGTGTTCGGGCTGGAGACATTGACCGCGAGGTAGTCGGCATGGGGGGCCAGGGTGCGCAACGAACTGAGGTAGTCGTCGATCGCCTCGGCCACCGGCACTAGTTTGGTTTTGCCGATCGAGATGCCGACCGGCAAACCGGCGGCACCGTTGCCGCGATAGATGCCCCGGGCAGCCAAGGACGCCGCCACCGCGCTGGCCCCAGGATTGTTGAAGCCCATCCGATTGATCAGTGCTCCAGATGCCGGCAAACGGAATATACGAGGCCGGTCGTTGCCCGGCTGCCCCTGCGCCGTGATGGTGCCCAACTCAGCGAAGCCGAAGCCCAGCGCGCGCCAGGCCAACACCGCTGAGGCATCCTTGTCCATGCCAGCGGCCAGGCCTACGCGCGATCCGAAGGCGATCCCGGCCACCCGGGTGGGACGTCCAGGGGCAGCGGCGAGCAGTCCCACCAGCGACCGAACCCACTGACGGGATCCAGCGCCGGCGAGCAGCTCGATCATTCGCTCATGAATGCTTTCCGGATCGCCACCATAGGCGGCGAAAAGAGCTGGCCGGATGAGCTTTTCATACCCGAGGCGAAGCACCGGAACCGGCAGGCTCATCTCAACTCCGCTCGGCGATCTCAGCTCGTACCGCAGCGCTCCACTCTTGCAGCGAGCGCACCTCCAGCGCACCGCGCCGCAGCGCCTCAATGCCTTGTACGCAGGCGCTCAGGCCCTGAACCGTGGTCACACACGGAACGTCAGCCATGATCGCGGCTGACCGAATCTGCCAGCCGTCCTTTCGAGGGCTGCCATCGCGGGACTGGCCGTGCGGGGTGTTGAAGATCAGATCGATCTCGCCATCGAGAATGGCCTGGACGACCGTCTTTTCCCCATTCGGGCCGGGACCCTGGGTGGCCTTACGGATCCGGGTCACGTCGACGTCCTGGCGCCGCAGTACCTGCGCGGTGCCCTCAGTGGCCAGCACTTCGAAGCCAAGATCGGCCAAGCGCTTGACCGGGAAGATCGCGTGCCGCTTATCGCGATTGGCCACTGATACGAACACTGTGCCGCTGGTGGGCACATTGCCGAAGGAAGCCGCCTGGCTCTTGGCGAAGGCCGTGCCGAAGGTGACGTCCAGCCCCATCACTTCGCCGGTCGATTTCATCTCCGGCCCGAGCAGGGTGTCGACCCAGGAGCCGTCGGCGGTGCGGAAGCGATTAAAGGGCATCACGGCTTCCTTTACCGCGATCGGCGCCGATTCCAGCGTGGTGGTGCCGTCCATGCCGACCGGACGCAGCACGCCCTGTGCCCGCAGTTCGGGGATGGTGACCCCCATCGCGATCAGCGTCGCGGCCTTGGCCAGCGCGGTATCGGTCGCCTTGGAGACGAACGGGACGGTTCGCGATGCGCGCGGGTTGGCTTCCAGCACGTACAGCACGTCAGAGAGCAGCGCGA
Organism: Propionibacteriaceae bacterium UBA6122; assembly: GCA_002428365.1. Taxonomy (GTDB): domain Bacteria; phylum Actinomycetota; class Actinomycetes; order Propionibacteriales; family Propionibacteriaceae; genus Propionicimonas. The sequence continues at coordinate 1,776 of DIVW01000044.1, read as the reverse complement.
ACTGGATGTTCAGCAGGCCGCGAACCCCGACGCCACGAGCAATCGCCTCAGTGGAGACCCGAATCTGATCGATCACCTCGTTGCCGAGGGTGATCGGCGGCAGCGAGCAGGCCGAGTCGCCGGAGTGGATACCAGCCTCCTCGATGTGCTCCATGACCCCACCCAGGTACAGCTCGTTCCCGTCGAACAGGGCATCGACATCGATCTCGATCGCATCATCAAGGAAGCGATCGACCAACACCGGCCGCGAAGGGGTGATATCGGTAGCCCGCTCGATGTAGCCGACCAGCGAGGCATCGTCGTAGACGATTTCCATGCCGCGCCCGCCAAGCACATAGGAGGGCCGCACCAACACCGGGTAGCTGATTTCGTGGGCGATCTCCAGGGCCTGCTCAGCTGATTCGGCCATCCCGTAGGCCGGGGCCGGCAGACCGGCATCGGCCAGCACCTTGCCGAAGGCGCCGCGTTCCTCGGCCAGGTTGATGGCCTCCGGTGGAGTCCCGACGATCGGTACCCCGGCGTCTTTGAGGGCCTGGGCCAGCTTCAACGGCGTCTGCCCGCCCAGTTGGACGATCACGCCAGCCACTGGGCCCGCGGCCGCCTCAGCGTGGTAGACCTCGAGCACGTCCTCCAAGGTCAGCGGCTCGAAGTAGAGCCGATCGGAGGTGTCGTAGTCAGTGGAGACCGTCTCTGGGTTGCAGTTGACCATCACCGACTCATAGCCGGCTCCGCGCAGCGCCATGGCGGCATGGACGCAGGAGTAGTCGAACTCGATGCCTTGACCGATCCGGTTCGGACCCGAGCCCAAGATCAGTACCGCTGGCTTGGTGCGGGGCGCGACTTCGGTCTCCTCGTCGTAGGAGGAGTAGTGGTAGGGCGTGTGCGCGGCAAACTCGGCCGCGCAGGTGTCGACGGTCTTAAAGACTGGCCGCACACCGAGCGCCCAGCGCACCCCCCGAACCACGTCGGTGGACAGGTCACGCAGCTTGGCGATTTGGGTGTCGGCCAGGCCGTGCTTCTTGGCGGTGCGCAGCAGATCGGCGGTGAGCTCAGGTGCTTCGCGGACGGCCTCGGCCACCTCGAAGATCAGGTGCACCTGATCGAGGAACCAGGGGTCGATCTTGGTGGCTTCGAAGATCTGCTCGACGGTGCCACCCAGGCGGAATCCCTGCATCACCAGATTCAGCCGACCATCGTGGGGACGGCTCATTTCGGTCAGCAGCTCATCAAGGCTGGCCGTGATCGGCGAGGTGAAATCGAACCCGGCCTTGTCGTCCTCCAACGAACGCAGCGCCTTGCCCAGCGCCTCGGTGAAGTTGCGGCCGATCGCCATCGCTTCACCCACGCTCTTCATGTGGGTGGTCAAAGTGGTGTCGGCGCCGGGGAACTTCTCGAAAGCGAAGCGAGGCGCCTTCACCACTACGTAGTCAAGGCTCGGTTCGAAGGACGCCGGGGTTTCGGCGGTGATGTCGTTGGGGATCTCGTCCAGGGTGTACCCCACGGCCACCCGGGCGGCGATCTTGGCGATCGGGAAGCCGGTGGCCTTGCTGGCCAGGGCCGAGGAGCGTGAGACCCGTGGGTTCATCTCGATCACGATCATCCGACCGTTGTCGGGGTTGATCGCGAACTGAATGTTGCAGCCACCGGTGTCTACCCCGACCGCGCGGATTACCGCAATCCCGACATCGCGCATCGACTGGTATTCGCGGTCGGTCAGCGTCATCGCCGGAGCCACGGTGATCGAGTCACCGGTGTGGACGCCCATCGGGTCGAGGT
>DIVW01000036.1 GCA_002428365.1 Propionibacteriaceae bacterium UBA6122 | reverse complement strand
CTTCCCGCTCTCAACCGCCTGACCAACCTCCAACGCAAACACCTCGGGCGGCGGCCGGTGCGTCATGCGAATCGAGTAGGTCGCCGCAGTCCCAGTACCAGTCACCGACAAGGTGTAGGTGCCAGCGGTGAGGCCCTCATAGAGGCGGTGGGTGCAGAGCCCATCCGAGGTAGCTACCAACGAACCATCGGGAGCGTGCAACTCGAACACGAGCGCCTGTGCACAACCAGTCTCAAAGAAGATGCTGTTATCAGCATCCGCCCCACTGATCGGGATCAGATAGTCATCCTGAGCACCAGGGGTCTCCAAGTTCCCCGACCCACCAGCCGGGTCGACCTGGTCGGTGGTGAATGGGAGCTGGACAATAAATGCCTGCGGGGGTTGCGTCTCCAACGCAATCCTCAGGTTGTCAACAGCCAGCACCTGGCCTGCGGGCAAGTCCTTTGGTACGACCCGCAGCCGCATGGCAGACCCGAAATGCTCCGCGGCGAAGACCACCCGATACTTCCGGTACGCCGTGCCGTCTGGAGCAACGCCGTCACCGTTTAGGTTCACCTGACCGCCTGGCGGTCCGGACACGACGTGCGGGTCGTCGCCAAGGGCGACAACCAAGGAAGTGTGGCCGTCCAGTCCGACCGACACCTCGCCCTCAGACCCAAGCGAGCTCCCCTTGACAACGAGATCCAAGCTCGCCGTAGCAGCGTCATGGCGAGGCACCCCGGCAACAGCCCCCTCGTATGGACTCCCTGTAGTGATCGGGCCAGCGGCCTCGTCATGCGACGTGAGAGACACGTAGTTGGGATGAGCGAACGTACTCGCAACTGACCCGTTGAAGTCTTGCGTCAGCACCCCGTCGGCACCGAAACGTGCAGCAGTTGGGTCCACTGAAACACCCTGGTTGACTGCGGCCTGGACAGCGGCATCAGCATCACCAGTGACCAGGAAGTCGAACGTGCAGTCATCCAACTGAGTGCCGTCAACCACACCCATCGAACGGCAAGTAGAGGCCGCGGACTCCAGATCGGCTGCAGGGAAGTCAGCCAGCGTCCTCACCGAAGCCGGAAAGGCCAAATTCGTGAATGACTCAGTCGACTCGCCATCCTCGTAGGTGAACCACGACTCGCTGGCCTCAATCCGCCACGAATCGGCGAAGCGCTCATGTATCCGACGAAGATCATGCGGATCCACACGCTCACCTGAGGCCGTCCGCAAGTCGTCGCCCGCGGAGCCGTTGTTGTCACCCAACAGACCCTCGGCATGCATGCCTGGCGGCAACTTGACGCCGATACCATTGCTGGTGACCTGGAGCCACACACCGCCGGGGAAGTGGAAATCCAACCTGCCTGCGGAGCGTTCCAGGCGCGTTCCATCCAGCAGTGCATTCATATCGTCAGGAAGGGGCGCACCGTCGACAGTTACCGAGAGGTCACTGCGCACTTCGATTGACACACCGGACGCATGGACAGCGACGGCGCGCCAGATGGAGGCATTCCCGCCGAACGGAGAAAAGCGAGCCTGAATGTCCAGGGAGGGAGACTCCGTCTTCACCAAATGAAACTCACCTGCGGCCTGAAAGTCGTAGTTCAGGCCGTCGAAGGTGACCATGTGGGGCTCACCGAAGCTCCCCGAACCGACACGCTTTCCCCCGTCAGGACTGGAATCACAGGCATCGCCCAAGCCGTCGGCGTCAGAATCTATCTGGTCATCGTTAGCAACATCGGGGCAGTTGTCCCCGGCGTCGATCGAATCACCATCGCGGGTGATAGCCAGAGTACCCTGCCCCTGCTTTATTCCCCCATCGTAGTTCACTAGGACACGGATAGCTCCGTTCCGGGGGTAGGTGAAAACATGATCAATTGTCGGAGTAGTGGATGTTTCATCCGGGACGCCATTCCAGTCGAAATCCCATGAGTAGGTCTTGTTGCCGGGGAGATTGTCCCTGGCATGAATTGTGAGGGTTTCCCCCACCCTCCCCACCACAGGATCGACCACGACGCCGCCTTCGTCAGCGATAGTCGCCCCGAATAGGTCCTCTCCAGCATGCCTGTCGATTACTGCGGCCTCGCGCGCATATCCCTCCGGTTTGGGGTGGTAGTACCCAGCAGCAAATACCCCCAAGACGTCCCATTGACCCCAGAAATAGTCGATTCGCGGTGGGGTGGCCCCGGGAGCCACCGGATCCCACATCGTTGCCGACGGATCACCCCCAGGCCCCACAACCGGCTCCGACCTAACAAACGCATCATCCACATCGAGCACGGGCACCACCGCCAAATTGCGATTCGCATACTCTGGGACACTCGCTAGCCGCATGTTGGCCAGCGTGACCGCATCATTCTGCAGACGTTTGAATTCTTCCCCAGCGCGGTAAATGTCTGCGGCCTCGATCTGACAAACGGGAACACCGGCAGCACACTTTTCGAGATCGTCGGAGCTCCCGGTTCGGACCAAAGACGGGTACCCCAGATATACGACCCTCGCCCCGTCATGAAGCCTGCTAGCGGTCTGAACAAGGAGGTTGGCAATCCTGTCACTGAGGGCTTGGTTTATCTTTGCCCGGTCTTTGTTGAACTCCTCCTCACAACCAAACGCCCAGGAATCGACTCGTCCAAATACTAGACACTTGGTGGCGAGTGCCGAGAAGTCAAGATCATTCCCTCCTATGGTGAGGAATACAATGTCGTAGGTGTGGTTGACGTAGTCCAGTTGACGCTCAACACCGCCAGCACCCCCGTTCTGGGCCGAGTAAAAGTCGTCAGTCACTGCCCCAAAGCAGCCGTGGTTCACAGGGGCTGCGGCATTCACTCCTCGCCGCCTAGCGAGCTCAACCCATTGGGCGGCGTACGAATGCGGCGAGACGACACACGGGCCGGGTTCATAGTCGTCGCCACCAACCCCAGAAGAAAACGAGTCACCCAGAACCAGCGATCGAACCAGAGGTGCCGACACATCATCCGCGCGTGCCGCAGTTGGCAGTACGATCACGGCCCCCAATAGGGCCATAAGAACGGCTGCGCCAATCGCCACCACCTTGCGCACCCTCGTCACGGTGTGTCCTGGAAGAAGACCGAACTCACGTCCATCGCGAACAACCACCTACGGCTCCTCAACTTCTCCAACAACGCCGCACCCTGCGGCCCGGCAACCCAACGCTTCTCACTGAAGCTATTTCCCCACTTTTCAGGGGTGACCAACACCTCCGTCGCATGACCACTCAGGAGGCGCGAACGACCCACCAGACCGCCCGGACAGGAATAGTTCGGCCCCAACACCGTCTCTGCAATTGGGATGTGGTCGTCCACGTACCCTCGACCGTCAACCACGCAGAAGCTCGCCATCCCCGCCAGCATCGCGTCGCGGCCGGAGGCATAGTCCCCATCCCAGCCGAGATAGACCGTTGAATGCGCGCTGCACTTCAACCGATAGCCGTCCTTCACCTTCCAGTTGTTCTGGCCCTCCCTGCACTCGGTGTAGGTCTGCCTGGCCACCAACGTCACACCAGGAACCGACAACCCCTGCGGCCACTGTTCAACCCGACCAATCGCCGCCAACCTCACCTCAGCCGTAGCCTGCCCATCCAACACCTCCGCCATCGTCGGCGGCGTAACCACACAACCAGCCAAGAGGCCAAGCAGGAGGAAGCCAACTGCGCTACGCCCGAAACGCGACGCGGTCAGACGCTTCCTGTGGGGTGTTCGGGAAATGTGCGAACCTCGCCGCAACGGTTCAGCGCTGGGGGGTCGGGTTCCGGGTGGCGTCGGGGTGCGCATGGCTTTGTCTCCAGACTGAGGGGGTGAACCACGCGCACGCTATCGCGTCAACGCGCCTAAGAACAGCGTTTCCACAGAATTTCGTCGCGTGTTTGATTGCGGCCCGGAAACAGGTGCTCTCGCACCCCACACAGCGCCCGGCCAAGCGTCTCGCGCGGGTCCCGTTTGCCGGGGGCTGCTCAGCTCCAACTCGGGCCTCCCTATGGGCGTCCAGCTGTTCGGGTATTCAGGTCACTTCGCCCGTCTCCGGGTTGATGGGGCGTCCAGTCTCTCTATCGACCAGTCGCAGCACCGGCTCGACGAGTCGCGGCTCGGCATCAGCCACCGCCTCGGAGTCGTACTGAACTGACCGACGCTCCAAGTCCGCCGAGTGACGGGAGAACCTTGCCTTAGAAGGCCAGGGCTGGTGGTGGTCGTCGCAATGCTGTTTCACACGTTCGTGGAGGCGGTCGAGGAAGGCGGGGACGCTGTAACGGTGCCACTCCTCGAGGCTGTTGCTGCTGTGAGCCTGGGCGATCATCCGGCGTTGGTCGGCGAGCACGCCGATCTCGTGGACGAGGTGGGGATGCTGCGGCCAGCAGGGCGGGATCATGCCAGCGGCTGGGTCCCAGACGTATTCATGGTTGAACCAGGTCACTACGGCCTCGTACCACTCCCACACGTCGCGACGCAGGTCAGGATCGGGGCAGGAGGCGATGTCCCAAGGTCGGGGTAGGAGCGCGACTTCGCCGAGGCGATCCTTCTGGGCATCGGTGCCCTCATCGGACAGGTACAGATCCCAATAGGCGACGCGGAGGCGCTCGCTGGTCGGCATCGGGAACGGCTGGACGAGTGGTTCGTTACCCATGGCGGTCATTCGTCGACGAGGGCATGTTTGCGCGCCGCCGCCAACGCTGCGATGGCGCGGGCGTCCTGACTCGGCTGGGAGGCGTGGTGAGCGGCGACTCGGCGCCTCACCCCGGCCTTTTGCGCAAGGAGCGACTGTCCGGGCTTGCCGTCGATGCAGCGGCTGAGCTTGGCGATGATAGGTGGCGTGTTCTCGGCGACGATGAGGGCGTGACGTTCGGGGAGTTGGCGGATCTCCTCGGGCCGGAGGATGAGCATGTCATCGCCCGAGGCGGAGCGTCCGCCGCGTTGGCCGAGTTGCAACGTGGTGCCGCCTCCTGCACGCCGGGCGCTTCCGAACAAGCCCGAACAGCGCCGAAGATCCTCGGGCGGACACCAACTGAGACTGAAACTGAGACTGAACCCGCCTCGAAGGCCGAAAACGCCCCTCCCGAGGACTGCTCGGAAGGGGCGTTTCCCCAAGTCGTGGCGGAGGTGGCGAGATTTGAACTCGCGAGAGGTTTTATCCTCAACCCGCTTAGCAGGCGGGCGCCATAAACCGGGCTAGGCGACACCTCCAAGACCGCCGACAGCCTACAAGCCGAGCGTCCCGTGCAGCAAAAGCGCGCCGCGGGCCCGGGGCAGCCCACCGCCACGCCGGAGTCGCAGAGATTCCACTTGCGCTCGTTTTAGTATGCGCACATACTACCTACATGATTGCACTTGCCTCAGCCCAAGCCACTTCGACGGCCTCGCCGTCGGCCTTCTTCGCTCGCTGGATCGACCACAACACCTGGACCGACTGGGATACCGACACCGAATGGGTCCGGCTCGACGGCCCGGCCACACTGGGTGCCTCCGGCGTGCTCAAACCGAAGGGTGGACCAAAGACGCCCTTCACAATCAGCGTCTTGACTCCAGACCGCGAGTACACCGACACCAGCAAACTGCTGGGCGCAACCCTGACCTTTCAGCACCTCGCCGAGGTGATAAACGGACGCACCCACCTCACCGCCCAAGTGACCCTGACCGGCCCACTGGCCCGGCTATGGGCTGGCATCCTGGGCGCTGGGTTCCTCGAATCAGTCCCGGCAGCACTGAACCGGCTGGTGACCCTGGTTGAGTCCCAGCCCTGATGCCCGCAACGATGAGCACATGAGCGAGAACCACGGCCTGCGCACCGAGTTCGCCAATGCCGACGACAGCACTGGATTAGTCCTGTGGCGGGTCACCAACGCCTGGCAGGCCGCCCAGCGGCAGGCGCTGCGGACCTTCGGCCTCACCCACGTGCAGTTCGTCCTGCTGGCCTCGCTCACCTGGCTGGGCACCGATTCGCCGACTCAGCAGCAACTGGCCCACCACGCCGGCACTGACCCGATGATGACCTCTCAAGTACTGCGCGCCCTGGAAAACAAGGGCCTGATCGAGCGCAGGCCCCACCCCACCGACGGACGCGCGCGCCTGCTCGCCCCCACTCAGGCCGGACGGACGTTGGCGAACCAGGCCGTCATCGCTGTCGAAGCATGCGACCGCGACTTCTTCGCCGCTCTCGGCCAGGAGCGCGGCCGATTCACCACATTGCTCGCCAAAATCGATCCCCGCTGAGGACGAGGCGAACTGTTACCCAGTGCCCGCCGCCCCGCCGCCCCGGAATCGCCGCCGCAGCGTCTCGCGGCGGCGTGTCGATACACCGAGGCTGCCCAGCCTGGGTAGGGTCCAAGTTGGTGGCGTGTTCCGAACCGCCATTTGTCGCGACCTCGAGGGGGTGCCATGCCTGCGAAGCTAAAGACCATCCTGATCGTCTTGGTGGTGATCTTCCTGGTCTATGCAGTCGTGCGCGATCCCGAGCGTGCCGCCAATGTGATCAAGTCCATCTGGGACCTGCTTTACAGCACTGTCGAAGGCTTCGGGAAGTTCTTCGCCTCCTTAGCAGGCTGAGTGCCTGGGCAGTGGCTGCCCGAAGAGGGCAGGCGGAGCCTAGAGAAATACCTGGTTCCTGACGAGGAAGCCCTGGTTTTCGTCGTCCGCAAGCACTGGATTACCCTCGCCGAACCGATCCTGACCACGGTCGGCTCGGGGATCGTGATGGTCGCCTTGGCCTGGACGCTCGGCCAGAAGTTCGCTGATGCAGCCAATATCGTTTTCATCCTGTGGCTGGTGGTGCTGGCCCGCGGCATCTATCTGGTGATCGAGTGGCGAGATTCCTGGTTCGGCGCCACTCACCGCCGACTAGTGCTGATTCACGGCCTAATCACCCGCAAGGTGGCGATGATGCCGCTGGAGAAGGTGACTGACATGAGCTACGCCCGTTCCCCGATGGGTCAGCTGTTCGGTTATGGCGAGTTCGTGCTGGAATCGGCCGGCCAGGAGCAGGCGCTGCGCTCGGTTACTTTCATTCCCAGCCCCGACCAGCTGTATCGGACGCTGCTGGGCACCATGTTTGGCCGCAAAGCGGCCACCAAGAGTCTGGCCGCCGCCAAACAGCAACCAGCCACCGAACCCAGTAGCGACGAGTCGGTTCGGCTGGCGCCCACCACCCCGACCGCCGACGCCTCGGCGCCCAGCGTGCCGACCGAGTTCCCCTGGCAGGAACGCATCAACGAGTTCCTCAGCGACTCCGAACAGACGGTGCGATTGCCCGACCCGTCGGACGACTGAGGTCCTGAAGCACCCCCCACCCGGTGGCTGCGGGTCTTTCCGTGCCCAGGCGCCGCCCACCAACGACCCCCAGGCGGGCGATCTTGGCCCACCCGGCTACGCTTGGCGGGTCACAGCTTGATCGAAGGGCCTCTTGATGACCACGTCCCCCGGAACAAACCCCTCCGGTTCATCGCGCGGGCGCCGCCTCGCCGCCGACGATTTGACGAGTGGCGGCGACCTGCGACCCGGTTTCGGCGGCGCCGTCGCTTGGACTGTCGCCGGCACTGTGATCCCCGGACTCGGACTCTGGCGAGCTGGTCACAAAGTGCTTGGCGGGGTCATCATCGGCGCGTTGGTGGCCCTCGCGGCTGGCCTTGGCATCTTCGCGATGATCAACCCCACCGCCCTCAAAGCTGCGGCCACTGACCCCAACCTTTGGTACGGCGTCGCGGCAGCGCTACTGGTGCTCGCTCTGGGCTGGATCGCCATCATCACCTCCACCCACCTGTCGTTGCGGCCGCGTCCGGCCAGTGCGGTGCAGCGAATCGTCGGCGGCGCGCTAGTGGGCCTGCTCTCCTTCGCGGTGGCAGCGCCGCTGGCCTTCAGCGCCAACGTCGCTTACACCTCAGCCAGCTTCTTGAGCACCACCTTTGAATCCGGCGGCGACACCAACGTAAACGGCACCGATCCCTGGAATGGCGCCGACCGGGTGAACGTCCTGCTGCTGGGCGGCGACTCGGGCACGAAGCGGGCCAGCACGCTTGGTGCCCGTACCGACACGATCATCGTCGCCTCAGTCGACATCAAGACCGGCGCCACCACGTTGTTCACCCTGCCGCGCAACGCCACCAAGATGCCGTTCCCGCCCGATTCGCCGCTCCACAAGTACTACCCCAACGGTTTCACCGATCCGTCCAACGTCGCCAACGCCGAGTACTTCCTGAACGCGATGTACCGCAATGTGCCTGCCCACGTACCCAATGACATTCTGGGCAAGACCAAAGACTTCGGCGCCAAAGCGATGATGGTCTCGGTTGGCTACGCGCTCGGGTTGAAGATCGACTACTACGGCTTCGTCAACATGGACGGCTTCAAAGACTTCATGAACGCCATCGGTGGCATCACGGTGAACGTGAACTATCGCGTGCCGATCGGCGGACGCAATGCCAGTGGCAGCAACCCCGAGCAGGCCCCCAGCGACTACATCGAAATCGGCCCAAACAAGCATCTGACCGGCGGCTACGCCCTGTGGTACGCCCGTGGTCGCTACCACCTGGACGACTACAGCCGCATGGAGCGCCAGCGCTGCGTGATCAACGCGGTGATCAAGCAGGCCGACCCCGCCACCATCTTGGCCAACTACCAGGCAGTGGCTGAGAGCGGCAAGAAAACCATCAAGACCAACATTCCGCGCGAACTGCTGCTTCCCCTTCTCGACGTGGCGCTGCGGGCCAAGAACGCCAAGCTTCGCAGCCTGGTGCTGAGCCCAGACAACGGCTTCGTGTTCGGCCGTCCCGACTGGGTGAAGGTGCGCTCGCAGGTGCAGAAGTCGTTGAACGAAACCAGTTCGGCGAACACCGCGACACCCAGCGCCAGCCCCGATCCGAGCACATCGGCCAGCCCGAGTGGTTCAGCTTCGCCGTCGGCCTCGCCGTCCAAGAAGCCAAAGAGCGAGGATCTGGAAGACGCTTGCGCCTACCACCCCAAGGACGGCACCAAGAAGTGACCCGCTAGCCACCCAAACGAATCGGGCTCGCCGCTGNNGAGGGTGGGATTCGAACCCACGGAGCCGTTAAGCTCGGCCGCTTTCAAGGCGGCTGCACTAGTCCACTATGCGACCTCGCCAGGCCGGTTTAGCTTACCGGTTCCGCCTCAGGCTTCGCCTCACCGGACGGCCCACCGTGCCCGGCGGTCAAAGGGACGTGCAAAGCTGAACCCATGCGCATCGTCACCGTGACCGCCCCAGGCGGCAGCGAGAATCTGACCATCGCCGAAGCCCCCACCCCCAGCGTCGCGCCGGGAGAGCTGTTGATCGAGGTGATGGCGGCCGGGGTGAACCGGGCCGACGTGCTGCAACGCCAGGGGTTCTACCCACCGCCGCCCGGCATCAGCGAAGTGATCGGCCTCGAAGTCGCCGGGACGGTCGCTGGCATCGGCGAGGGCGTCAGCGGCTGGCACCTCGGCGACCCCTGCGTGGCCCTGCTGGCCGGCGGCGGCTACGCCGAATACGTGAACGTCCCGGCCGGGCAGGTCATCCCGCCGCCGCCGGGAGTCGAGCTGGTCAGCGCAGCCGGGCTGATCGAGGTGGCCGCCACGGTGGTCTCCAACTTCGATCATGTGCACCTCGCCTCCGGGGAGACCGTTCTGATCCATGGTGGTGCTGGTGGTATCGGCACCTTCGCGATCCAGTACGCCAAAGCCCTCGGAGCCCGGGTAATCGTGACAGCCGGTACTGCCGAAAAGCTGCAGCTCTGCCGAAGCCTCGGCGCTGACGTCACCCTCGACTACCACGACGACTGGGCCGAGGCGGTGACCCAGGCCACCGGCGGTGCCGGCGCCGACGTCATTCTCGACATCATGGGAGCCAAGTACCTGGAGGCCAACGTTGGCTGCCTGGCCACCGACGGCCGCCTGGTGGTAATCGGTCTTCAAGGCGGACGCAAAGGCACGCTCGATTTGAACCGCCTGCTGATCAAACGGGCCACCGTCACCGCGACCAGTCTGCGCGGCCGTCCAGTGGCCCAGAAGGCGGCGGTCTGCACCGCAGTTGCGGAACGAGTCTGGCCGCTGATTGCCAACTCAGCGATCAAGCTGGCACCGGAAACCCGCTTCGCCTTCGCCGAGGTGGCCGCCGCCCACCGGCTGTTGGAATCGGGCGAGAACGTCGGCAAGATCGTCCTGGTCTGGTAGCCCGCAGGCGCAATTCCCCCACTGCCTCGAGCCGACTCCCGCCGAAAGGCGCCCACCATCGGCCGCACCGATTAGTCAGAACATGGCCGCTTTGCCGCACCCTGCCTAGAATCGGGGCACCCCCATAGTGAGGAGCGATCATGCTCATCGAGTTTGCTCCATCCGCGCAATCGAGCGTGGGCATCGAATGGGAGTTGGCGCTGGTCGACCTGGCTACCGGCGAGCTGGCCCCCATGGCCGAAGAGGTGCTGCACGCCGTCGACGCCCACGACGAGGGGCCCATCCGCAAGGAATACCTGAAGAACATGGTGGAGCTGGTCTCTGGCGTCCACGCCCACGTCGAAGATGCGGTGGCCGATCTGGCCGAGCAGCTGCGAACCCTGCGAACCGCCCTGGCTCCGCTGAACCTCGGGGTAATCGGCTCTGGCACGCACCCGTTCAGCCGATCAGCCGACCAACAGCGCTTCCACGGGCCGCGCTACGACCTCGTGGACGAGCGCACGGCCTACTGGGGACGCCAAATGGCGATCTGCGGCACTCACGTCCATGTTGGCGTCGATCACCGGGACAAGTCCCTGCCGATCACCTGCGGCCTGGCCCGCTTCTATCCCTATCTGCTGGCCGTCAGCTGCGCCTCGCCATTCTGGGAGGGCGAAGACACCGGCTACGCCTCTCAGCGCACCATGCTGTTCCAGCAGCTGCCCACCAACGGCTTGCCTTACCCGATGGCTAACTGGTCGGAGTTCGAGGCCTATGCCGAAGAACTGCTGGCGTGCGGCATGATCAACGTCGCCGCCGAGATTCGCTGGGACGTCCGTCCGTCCCCGAAGTTCGGGACCGTCGAAAACCGGACCGCCGATTCGGTGCCGACGTTGGCCGAGCTTGGCTGCGTGACCGCGCTGACCCAATGCTTCGTCGAACACATCTCCCGCACCTACGAGCAGGATCAGTTTGTCGACCGGTTGCCGTCGTGGCTGGTGCGGGAGAACAAGTGGCGCGCCGCCCGCTACGGGATGGACGCCGAGGTGATCGTGCCCAACGGTGACCGACGCGAGGTGCCGCTTCGGGAGGGCCTGGCCAGATGGCTGGAGCGGCTGAGCCCAATAGCCCGCGATCTGGGCTGCGAGCGCGAGCTGGCCTTTGCCGGCGAATTGGCTGAGCATGGGGCCAGCTACCAGCGTCAGCTCGACGCCGGCAGTCCACAGCAAGCCCTGCAGACCCTGCTCAAAGAGACCGGCGCGGACAGCCCGTTCGCCTAACTAGCCCCTAGTTGCCGTCGCCCAGCCCCGCTTTGCGCCCCTAACCCAGCTTTGCGCCCCCTGCAGCGGGCGCAAAGCGCAGTTGGGGGCGCAAAGCGGGTGCGAGGTGTCGCTGATGGACGGACGGGAATTGGGCCGTCGCCGATCAGGACATAACCTGTGCCCGTGCTTCCGTTCCTGCTGCTGGCCACCCGCGACCACGACGAGGCTGCCCTGGCCGAATACGCCTCGGTGCTGCGCCACACCGGCTTGGCGCCTGAGCAACTCCATCACCATCGGGTGGAGTCCGAGCCGCTGCCGCCGATCGACCTGACCGACTACTCCGGGGTGATTCTGGGCGGCAGTTCCTTCAACATCTCCGATGAAGCCAAGTCGCCGGTGCAAGCACGGGTGGAAGCTGATCTGGCCCGGCTGCTCAACACCATCGTTGACACCGATTTCCCCTTCCTGGGGCTGTGCTACGGCGTCGGGGCGGTCACCAATCATCTCGGCGGCATCGTCGATCGGGAGTTTGGCGAGCCGATGGGCGCCATCGAAATCACCCTGACCCGCCAGGGCCTGGCCGATCCGGTTCTGGCCGGGGTCGGCGAGCACTTCCACGCCTTCGTCGGCCACAAAGAGGCGTGCACCTCGGTGCCGTCCACGGTGACCATGCTGGCCGTTGGCGTCGCCTGCCCGGTGCAGATGTACCGGGTCGGCGCCAACGTCTACGTCACCCAGTTCCATCCCGAGTTGGACGCAGAGGACCTCGCCGCCCGGATGCGCATCTACCAGCATCATGGCTACTTCGCCCCTGAAGAGCTGGACGCGTTGATCGAAATGGCCAAGAACTCAGCGGTCGACGGGCGCCAGCATCTGGTGCTGCGCAACTTCGTCCAGCGCTATGCCCGCGAGCAATGACCGATTGGGTCTTCTCCTACGGCACCCTGCGGTTGCCCGAGGTGCAGTTGGCCAACTACGGACGCCTATTGGACGGGGTGCCCGACCGGCTGCCCGGCTACCGCTGCGAGCTGCTGGCGATCTCCAATCCTGAGGTGGTGGCGGTCTCGGGGATCGCCGAGCACCCCGTAGCCCAGCGCAGCGGCGACCCCTCCGATGGCGTGGACGGCACCCGGTTCGCAATGACCGCTGCCGAACTGGCCGCCACCGATGCCTATGAATCGGCTGACTACACCCGGGTGCCAGTCGAGCTAGCCTCCGGCACTGCCGCCTGGCTCTACGTGGGCCGGCTGGACGTGAGCCGCAGCTGAGGCGAAGTCAGCGCCCGGCCGCCCTGGCCGCCGCCTGCTGCAATGACTTGGCCACGCCCGCGTCCAACCCGGCGGTGTAGGTGTTGCCCACCGGAGTCTTGCCGAAGAGCTCGGCGTAGACGGTGCACGCGGCCAAGTACGTGCCCTCGCGGGTCGGGTGCCCGTCTGGCCCGTTCAAAATGATGGCCGGAGTGGCCCGGGCCGAATCGGCGAAAGCCATTCCGGCGGGGATCACCGACAACCCCAACTTGTTGGCCACCCCGCTCGTGGTCCGTCGCAGCGCCGCGGTGGTCACCCGCGCAGAATCTGGACGCTCCCAGGTCATCAGCAGTAGCGGGGTGCCTTTCACCTCGCGAATGCGTTTGGTGAGCTGCCGCGCCGAATCCAGGTAGTCGGAGTAGTCGTACACGGGTTTTTGGCTCTGCTCCTGCAGGACGATGTAGTCCCAGCCATCATCGAGGGTGTCCATGGTGGCCGGGTCGGCCAGATGTTCGCGCAAGGTGTAGCCGCCGGGGGCCACGCTGGCAGCCGAAACTCGGGGCGCCAGCCCGCGCAATGCGGCGTCGATGCCACCGTTGTAGGCGGTGTAGCTGTTCCCGATGAACAGCACCTTCACCGGCGGAACGCTGCTGTCGCCGGTGCAGCCACTGGTGAGCATTGCGGTAATCAGCAGGACGGCCAACAGCGCCGCTGACACCGTCCGCCGCGATCTCCGCAGCGAACCGCTCAACAGCCTCAGCAGGGTCGCGCCTTCGGCGAGTTCTGCGCGGTCAGCATCGGATTGCGCACCACAACTTCACCGAGCACGGTATCGATTCGGGCCAGCACATCGCCGGGCAGCACCACTCCCGAGGCGGCCGCGTTCTCCACGATCTGCTTGGGCTTGGACGCCCCGATGATCGCCGCGGCCACATTCGGGTTCTGCAGCACCCACGCGACCGCCAGCTGCGCCATGGTCAGATCGAGCTCCTCGGCAATCGGCGCTAGGCGTTGGACGGCGGTGAGCACCTCGTCGTTCAGGTGGCGCTTGATCGTGTTCGCCCCACCCAAGGCGTCGGTGGCCCGGGAGCCCTCCGGCGCGGGACGCCCGGGCAGGTACTTCCCCGAAAGCACCCCCTGCGCGACCGGCGACCAGCAGATCTGGGAGATCCCCAGCTCCACCGAGGTGGGCACCACCCACTCTTCAATCACCCGCCACAGCATCGAGTACTGCGGCTGATTGGACACCAGCTGGAATCCGAGGCTGCGCGCCAGGTCGTGCGCCGTCCTGATCTGGGCAGCGTCCCATTCCGAAACCCCGATGTAGAGCGCCTTGCCGGAGTGCACCACGTCGGCGAAGGCCTGCATGGTCTCTTCCAGTGGGGTGTCGTGGTCGTACCGGTGGGCCTGGTACAGGTCGACATAGTCGGTCTTCAGCCGCTTCAGCGAGCCGTTGATCGATTCCATGATGTGTTTACGCGACAGCCCGCAATCGTTGGGGCCTTTCGGGCCGGTCGGCCAATAGACCTTGGTGAAAATTTCTATCGACTCGCGGCGCTCATTCTTCAGGGCCTTACCGAGCACCTGCTCGGCGACCGTGTTCGCGTAAACATCAGCGGTATCGAAACTGGTGATTCCGACGTCCAGCGCAGTCCGGACGCATTTCGCCGCCGTCTCGTTCTCCACCTGAGAACCGTGGGTCAGCCAGTTGCCGAAACAGATCTCGGAAACCTTCAACCCGGAGTTACCCAGGTAACGATGCTTCACCGACGGCCCTTAGCCACCATGCCCTCGTTTTCGGCCTCGCGGACCGCAGCCAGATCCTCGGTGCTGAGCACCTCGGTCAGCTCGTCGAGGGCGCCTTCGACTGGTTCCCCCTCGGCCGCGGTCTCTTCGCCGGCCACCGCCTCTTCGCTATCGGCTTCGGCGACGTCGTGAGCGAACTCGGTCTCCTCAGCTGAGACGATCTGCTCCTCTTCGCTCTCCGCCAACTTGCTGGTCAGCGACGATGAAGTGTTGTCGAGCGTGGCCAGCATCTGTCGAACATTCGCCAACTGTGCGTTGATCGCATCTCGGCGGGCCACTGCGGCTTGGAGTTCACGCTCGGACTCGCGGCGGATCTTCACCGCTGAAGCGCGGGCTGCGGCGATGTGCTGGACGGCCTCCTCGCGGGCTGCCTTGAGCATGGCGTCGCCCTGCTCCTTGGCGCCGGAAAGCATCGTCTCGGCTTCCATTTCCAGGTTGTCGTGCCGCTCCATCAGCCGCGAGATCGCTGCCTCGTTGGCTGCGGTCTGCGCAGCCAGTTCTTCAGCGGCCTTTTCGCGACGCTCGGCCAGGTTCTGCTCGAACTCGGCGGCAGCGGCCGCGGCGCGAGCCCGATGAGCCTCGTAGACAGCTTCGGCCTCTTCGCGGCGAGCCATCGCCTCGCGATCGGCGTAGTCAACGATTTCGTCGGCCTGCCGCTTGGCAGCCTCCAGAATCCGGGCCGCCTCGGTGTCAGCCTTGCTGATCACGTCGCGGGAGTGGCGCTCGGCATTGCTCTTGAGCTGCTCACTCTCGGTGGACGCTTCCCTGGTCAGCCGCTCGGCTTCGGCCTTGGCACGGGTGCGCAGCTCTGAAGCCTCATCTTCAGCCAGCGCCAGCATGCGTCCGATTCGAGCACCGATGTCGGAGAAGCTGGGCTGCTCTTCACGAGCCGACTCCAGCTTGGCCAAGCGGGTGCGGTAGCCAGCCAACTGCTCCTCAAGCTGGGCGACCGCAGCCTGAGCCTTCCCCAGCGTCAGCGAGCTGTCAGCGGCCTCGGCACGGGCTTGATCGCGTGCCTTGCAGAGGTCCCCAATGGCGCGGTCAACTTCGGTGGTGTCGTACCCACGAAGGACCGTGCGAAAACCTGGGATCTGGATCATTTGTGTACTTCCATTTCTTGCGAGGCTCGGTTGAATGCGTCAGGGACGCGGATGGACTGGAGGTCACCGGAGAGCTGCTTGATCTGCGCGGTGATTTCTTCGCGCCGCTTGATCAGCGCGGCAACTTCGGCACGGGCACGCTCGGCAGTGGCTCTGGCTTCGGCTCGGACGGTATCGGCGTCGGCTCGGGCTTGGCTGAGCACGGCAATAGCCTCCTCGCGGGAAGCCAACGCCTTGTCGTAGGCCTCACGCTGCATGGATTCCAAGTCTTCGGAGCTGCGCTCGCGGACCAGCTTCGCGCCGACCTCAGCCTCCTCCAGCCGACGGCGCGCACGAGTTTCCTGGGCTGCGGCCTCGGCGCGGGCGCTCTTGAGCAGCCGGTCGGCGGACTCCTGGGCTTGCGCCCGGATGTGCTTGGCTTCGGCCTCGGCCGCCTCCAGAGCGGCCTTGGCGCGCGCCTCAACGTCCTCGGCACGCGCGGTGGCCTCGGCGACGGTGGCGCGGTTCTTGTGCTCAATGGTGGTCGCCAGCAGTTGGGTGCGCTCGCGAACCTGGCTTACGTAATCAGCCAGCTCGCCGCGACGCTGACGTTTGATCGCCTCGGCCTCACTCTCGGCCTTCCGCCGCAGAAGGGCCATTTCCTTCTCAGCCCGATCGGCTAGCTCGCCAGCGAAAGCGGCCCGCTCCTCGACCTTGACCTTGGCTTCGATCAGCCGCCGGTCAATCTCGGCCTTGGCCTCGACGCGCAGCACTTCCAGCTCGGCGTCAAAGGCCGCCCGCTCCGCGTCCAACTCGGCCTTCAAAGTGATCCGTTCGGCCTCCAGGTCAGCCCGCTCCGCCTGAACCTCATCGAGCATCGCGCCGCGGTCGCGCTCCAGCTCTTCGGTGATGTGGGCTCGCGTGCCGTTCAGCTCGGCGTCAAGAAGGTCGCGGCGATGCGCCTCCTGGGAAGCCACGGCATCACTGCGGGCCTGGAGTTCCAACTCGAACTCGGCCAGTCGGGCAGCAGTGCGAGCCTCAATCTCGCCGTCGAGCTGCGCTACCCGCCCCTCCAACTGCTCAACCCGGCGATGCGCGCCTTCAAGCACTGATTCGGCCTGAGTGCGGGCCTGCAGGACGACGTCCGCCGCGGTGCGTTCAGCAGTTTGGTGCAGCATGGCGGCCTGATGGGTCGCGTCCTGGAGTAGCTGCAAAGCGTCCTGGCGGGCCTCTTCGAGCCGCGCCGAAGCTGCGGCCTTCATCGAACCGGCCTCGGCCTCGGCTTGCGCGACCTGGCGCTGGGCGTGATCACTGAGCTCTCGTTGCCGGGCAGCCTCAGCGCGGGCAGACTCAGCTGCCGCCTGCGCCTCGGCACGCAGTTGGTCGGCGAGGTTCTGCGCTTGCGTGAGGATCTCGGTGGCTTGACGCGTCACCTCACCCCCGCCCGGCCCCTCCCCGAACAGTGGATTCACTTCGAGCACCTTGAAATGGTGCTCGTTAACCACCACTAATGGCAACCCCAATTCCATAAACGTTCCGGTGGTCTCACCCTCGGGTGTAGGCGTGTAGATGGCCATATCCCAGCGCCGGTAGAGTTGTGCGACGTGCGGTACCTCTCCACCCGCGGCGACTCAGCCGCCACCCGACCCGGCTTCGGCGACATCCTTCTTGCCGGACTGGCCCCTGATGGCGGGCTCTACCTTCCCGAGCGCTACCCAAGAGTGGACGCATCGATCCTTGCCGGATGGCGTCGGCTGCTCACCGAGAATGGTCCGGACGCCAATGGCTACGCCGCCCTGGCAGCGTCGGTAATCTCGGAGTTTGTGGGCGATATTCCGCTCGCTGATTTGACAAATCTCTGCGAGAAAGCCTACGGACGCGCAGCATTTCCCGACCCGCAGGTCGTCCCGGTTACCGAACTGAGTGGCGGAATCTGGATCAGCCACCTTTCCGGCGGGCCGACCGCCGCATTCAAAGATCTCGCCATGCAATTGCTCGGGCAGCTCTTCGAATACCAACTGGCGCGCACCGGCACTGAGCTCAACATCCTCGGGGCTACCAGTGGCGACACCGGTTCGGCCGCCGAATACGCGATGCTCGGCCGCGAAGGCGTCCGCGTGTTCATGCTGACCCCAGCTGGGCGAATGACCCCCTTCCAACAGGCGCAGATGTTCAGCTTGGACGATCCGGCGATCGTCAACATCGCCGTGGACGGGGTCTTCGACGACTGCCAAGACCTGGTCAAGGCCGTCAACGCCGATGCCAGCTTCAAGCAGCGTTACCACTTGGGTGCGGTCAACTCGATCAACTGGGCCCGGCTGGTGGCCCAGGTGGTCTACTACGTCGCCTCTTGGATTCGCGCCACCTCCGCCGATGATCAGCGAGTGTCGTTCACCGTACCCACTGGCAACTTCGGCAACATCTGCGCCGGCCATATCGCCCGCGAGATGGGTGTACCGATCGACACCCTCGTCCTGGCCACCAACGAGAACAACGTGTTGGACGAGTTCTTCCGCACCGGCAGCTACCGGGTGCGGTCAGCGGCCGAGACCCACGCCACGTCCAGCCCGAGTATGGATATCTCCAAGGCCTCCAACTTCGAGCGGTTCATCTTCGATCTGCTCGGCCGCGACGGCGACCGCGTCCGGCACCTCTTCGGCGAGCTGTTGCCCACCCAGGGCTACTTCGACCTGTCCGACACCGCCGAGTTCGCCGGCTTGCGCGAGCGGTACGGGTTCGTTTCGTCCTCCTCCACCCACGCCGACCGGGTGTCGACCATCGGTGAGGTGTGGGCACGCGACGGGGTGCTGATCGACCCCCACACCGCCGACGCGGTGAAGGTGGCCGCCGAGTTCGTCCAGCCGGGCGTGCCGATGATCGTCACCGAGACCGCGCTGCCGGTGAAGTTCGCCGAAACCATCGTCGAGGCAATCGGCTCCGAGCCCGCCCCCGACCCCCGTTTCGCCGGCATCGAGAACCTCCCCCGCCACGTGATCGACCTGCCCAACGACGCCGAGGCCCTAAAAGCCCTGATCGCGCAGCGCGTAGATCACTGACGCGCACCCGCGCCCGCGTCCGTCCGGCTTCGCGGCTCAGCGCAACAGGGCGGCGAACATCGGGCTGAAATAGGGGATCAACCAGACGGCCCACACGAAGACACTGAACTTGTGGAAGCTCTTGATGGCGGCCTCGTCCTTGCGGAGCAGTACCGCCAGCGCCCACCCGGCATGGATGAACATCAAGACGATGGCGACCATGCCCGATACCCCGTGGACGTCGAAGGTAAAGCCGCCGACGAACTCGAACATCATCCCGGTGCCGATGGTGTCGCACACCAGGCCTAGGACGAAGAAGACGAGGTTCCACCACTTCAGTCGCCCGGCAATTCGCTCCCCCCACACCCCTACGGAGTAGAAGACCAAAGCGGCGGTGATGAAGACAGCAGCCAGCGGATTCACAAGCACTCCTGACAAGCGAGACGGCCCATGCTAGCCAGCGCCAGCCAGGTTAGCTGCTCATAACGGGGACGGTTCCGTTATGAGCAGTTGGATCGTCCTGCTGGATGGCTTCTGGAGCAAGGACGCACCCGGCCGGACGGAGTTGTCCACAATTTGCCTAGCTCACCATCGGTTCACCCTCAGTTGCTGCCTAGGCTGGCTCGTCCGGAACGCACGGCGCTCGAAGGAGAGACATGGCCAGACAAGCCCGCCAGCTCAGCGAGTCGGCGATTTATCACGTGATGCTTCGGGGGATCAACCGGGACGCCATCTTCCTGGAAGACGCCGATTACGGTCGGTTCATCGCGGTCCTCACCGCGGTACGGCTGGCGTCAGGGTGCACGGTGCTTGCCTACTGCCTGATGCCGAACCACATTCACCTGGTCCTACAGACCGCCGGCGAACCGATCGGAACGGTGATCAAGCGTCTCGGCGTCCGCTATGCCGGGTGGTTCAACCGCAAGTACGCCCGCGTGGGTCACCTGTTTCAGGACCGGTTCAAGAGCATTCCGGTTGAGGACGACGCCTACCTAGTGACCCTGCTGCGCTACGTGTGGAACAACCCCGTCGAGGCTGGCCTCGCCGCGCACTGCGCCGACTATCCGTGGAGCAGCCGTCGCCATTTGGGAACCGCCTGGCCAGCGCTGGACGATGCCCGGCTGCGAGAACTCGTGCCTGAGCAGACTCTGTCGGAGTTGCGGGAGGAAGCTTCGCCCGCTGCGCCGTGGAGTGAGAAGGCCGTCCGCACCGGACGCCCGCCGCGCTTCACCGATGAGGCCGCGGCGCTGCTGCTTGCCCAGGCGAGTGGAGTTACGGAACCGGCCCTTTTCAACGCCCTCGATGCGCTGCTGCGCCGCCAAGTGGTGTGCGAGCTGCGCACGCGAGGCGTGCCCTATCGCCAGATCGCGCGACTCACCAATCTGAGTGAGTCCGGAGTGAGATGGCTACATCAAGCCGCCGGGTCAGCGGAGGAGGCACGTTAGTGCGGGCGTCCGGTTCGTCGGGCAACTGCGCAAAACGGAACCGTCCCCTTTATGAGCGGGGCGAGCTAGGAAGCTGGCCAGCCTTACGACTCTAGGCCGCGCCGCTTCAGCAGGTGGACGATGTCGGGGTCAGCGCCGCGATAGTCGCGGTAGGCCGCCATTGAGTCGATCGAGCCGCCGCGAGCCAGCAGGTGGCGCCGGAAGCGCTCGCCGTTCTCCCTGGTCAGTCCGCCGTTGGCCAGCATGAAGGCGCCGGTGTCGGCGTCCATCACCTCACTCCAGAGGTAGGAGTAGTAGGCGGCCTCGTAGTCGCCTTCAAAGACGTGGCGGAAGTAGGCCGACCGATAACGGGGCGCGACCAGCGCAAAATCGAGCCCCACCTTGGCCAAAGCGGCCGCCTCGAATGCCTCAACCTCATCGGCACTAGTGGGCAGTTCGGCCAGCGGCGTCGCGTGCCAAACGTGGTCCAGCAGCGCGGCCCCGAGATACTCAGTCGTCTTGTAGCCCTGGCCGAAGAGCGTCGAGCCGCGCAGTGTTTCGATCCACTCAGCTGGCATCGGCTCACCGGTGTCGTAGTGGACGGCGTAGTTGGCCAGCAGCGTCGGCTCCAGGGCCCACATCTCGTTGACCTGCGAGGGGTATTCGACGAAGTCCCGCGGGGTTTCGGTGCCCGATTGGGAGGGGTAACGGGTGTCGGAAAGCAGCCCGTGCAGCGCATGCCCGAACTCGTGGAACAGCGTGATCACGTCGTCCCAACTCATCAAGGTGGGCTGCCCGGCTGGCGGCTTGACCAGGTTGGAATCGTTGGTGACCACCGGGCGCTGCCCGAGCAGGTGATTCTGATTGACCAGACTGTTCATCCAGGCCCCGCCCTGCTTGCTCGAACGGGTGTGGAAGTCGGCGACGAACAGCCCAATGGGCCTGCCGTCGGCCTCGGCAACCTCGAAGACCCGCGCCTCGCCAGTGTGTCCGCGAAGCTCGGGCCGCTCAGTGAAAGTGATCCCGTACAGGCCGGTAGCTGCGGCAAACACGCCCTCGTGTAGCACCCGCTCCAGTTCCAGATAGGGACGCAGCGCTGCCGAATCCAGGGCATAGCGCTCTGCCCGCAGTCGCTCGCTCACGTATTGCCAGTCCCAGGCCTCGAAGGTCTCGCCCGGGGCCAGGCGGGCCCACACCTCACCGAGTTCGGCGGCCTCAGCCCGAGCGTTACGGACGGCCGGGGCAACCAGCTTGGTGAGCAGCTCCCACACCGCCGCTGCGCTGCCAGCGCAGCCCTCGGCGGCCACATAATCAGCCGGGCTGGGAAAGCCCAGCAACAAGGCCCGCTCGGCGCGCAGCCGAGCTAGTTCAACCACGATTGGACGGGTGTCGTGTTCCCCACCCAGGCCCCGTCCGATAGCCGCCCGATAGATCCGCTCGCGCAGCCCACGGTTGGTGAGCTCGTCCAAAGCAGGCTGCCCGGAAGTGTTGGTGATCTCGATCAGCCAGCCCTGCTGACCGCGCTCCGCTGCCAGGTCCGCCGCCGCCTCAAGCTGGGCCGGGCTCAGTCCGGCCAACTCAGTCGCCTCGGTGACCAAAACGGCAGCCTCGTTCATTCCAGCCAAAGCTGCTCGCCCGAAGGCCGATTGCAGCTCGGCGATGCGGGCGTTGAGCCCGCGCAAGCGTCCCTGCTGGTCAGTTGGCAGGTTCACTCCGGCCCGCTCGAACGCCTCCAGCTTGCGCTTCAGCCAGTAGGCCGCTGGCGCATCAAGGGCCACTTCATTGGCCTGGACGCGCGAGTTCAACGCGCCGACTCGGTCGTAGAGCCGCCGATCCAGGTAGATCGCATCGACGTGGGCCGCCTGGGCCAGCGCGATGGCCGCCTCGGCAGCGTCCAACACCTCATTGGTGTCAGCGGCCTGCCTGGCATAGAAGGCACCGAGGGAGCGATCCAGCAGTTCACCGGAGCGCTCCCAAGCTTCGATCACATTGGCCAGCTCTGGCAGGGCCGGGTCGGCGGCGATAGCGGCCAACGCGGCGAGTTGCTCAGCCATGCCGGCTTCGATCGCCGGCTGATAATGCTCATCACGGATCGCGGCAAAGTCGACCATGCCGAACGGCAGAGTGGACGGCGTCGCGAAGGGGTTGCTGGGATCAAGAGGCATACCGCCATCCTTACCCAACCCGCCCGATCACCCAACCCGGACGCGATCAGCGCCCAGGCTTCGACGGGCTCAGCCAACTTTGGTGGGGCAGCCGACTTTGGTGGGGCAGCCAACTTTGGTGGGGCCAGCCCCCTCAAATCCCAATCAGCCCACCCAGATCCCTGAGCTTGTCGAAGGGTCAGGGGCTTCGACGGGCTCAGCCAGCTTGGGGGGCTCAGCCAGCTTGGGGGGCTCGGGCAACTTGGGGGCTCAGCCAGACTGCGAGAGCGCCCGCGCTGCCATCCCTACCTCGGCCGCTGGCAAACGTGGCCACACCGCCACCAGCGGCGCCAGGCGTCCCACCAGTTCGGCGATACGAGGCGGCACCCGCGGCCTCCGGCCCACTTCGGCGGCGGTCAGCCAGCACAGCTCCTCCGACTCGCCCTCACCCGGGGCCAGCAGCGGAGCCCCGTCGATCACGAACACGAAGGCCAGATCGGTATGCGTCCAGCCCGGCTCGACTTCGTGGACGTCCAAGGCGACTGGCGCCGGGAAACGACCAGGGCCAGCGGCAAACTCCAAGGGCAGCAACGCGGAGAGTTGTTTGGGGACGACCCCAGCTTCCTCGCCCAGTTCACGCAGCACCGCCTGCCAGGGATGCTCAGCTGGTTCCACGTGGCCGCCCGGGGGAATCACCACCGGATATCGCTTGTGTTGATGCAGCAGCACCCTGGGCTCAGCCTCGGGTGTGAAGACCAACGCACTGACCGTCAGGCAGGTCCCGCCCCTCGGTGCAGTGTGGCCCATCGGGCGTTCCTCCTGGTCAGCCTTTGGTTCCAGGTTTGGCCTTGGCCCGCGGAATTGTGAGCGCCAGCAGCACCAGGACGGTGAGGCTGCCAGCGGCGAGCAGCCAGTTCAGCCAGGCGGTCGCTCCCGACATGGGCTGCAGCAACCCAATGGCCGCCATCACGATTGCCAGAATGTGCAGACCGCGGCTCCGCTTGAAGACGCCCCAAGTTGCCAGCGCATACAAGCCCGTCCAGACCAGTAACACCGCACCCACCAGGACTCCGTAGGCGGCGCCGGAGGACCCTTCCGGGAGGAAGAGCAACCAGATGGACGCGACCGCCCAATAGGCGGTGATCGGGATGAGAAGTAGCACGGCGAACAGGCGCATCCGCGCCCGAGCCGAACCGGCGGTATCAGGAAGCTGCGGCACGCCCCATACGGTAGCGCCCAGAGCTGTGTGCCCCCCATTCGCCCCGCCCTGGCCCGCGCTGACCCGACCAAGGCAACTTCGCCCACTGCTGGCCTCCGCCCGGCACCGCCAGTTCACCGGCGCGAAGCCGGCTAGGGCGAATAGGGTGTGCTGGTGAATCTCAACGTCGTGGAACTCATCGGTTACGTCGCTTCTGCCCTTGTGGTGGCGTCCTTCGCCATGAAATCGGTGGTGCGGCTGCGGGTCGTGTCGCTGATCGGCTCAGTGGTGTTCGTCGTTTACGGCCTGATGCTCGGCTCGATCCCACTGATCATCACCAATGTCGCGGCCGCCGGGCTAAACCTGTGGAATCTGCGGCGCGAGTTCCGTCCCAACCGCGACCTGGGCGCAGTGCCGATCGCGCCGGACGCGCCGTTCCTACTGGACTTCCTCAACTCCCACCGCGACGACATCGCCCGCTTCCACCCCAGCTTCAGCCAGCCTGAGGGCGGCGATTTCGTCCGCCTCCTCAACCGGGACGGGCTGCCTGCCGGTGCAGTCATCGGGCAACCCGACGGCGAGACTCTCCGGATCAAACTCGACTACGTGATGCTGGCCTATCGCGATTCCCGCATTGGCAGCTGGCTCTACGGGCCGGGCGCGAAGACGTTCACCGACGCTGGCTTCACCCGGCTGATCGCCCAGCCCGAGTCGGAGGCGCTGCGGGCCTACCTGCTCAAGACCGGCTTCAGCGAATCAGCCCAGGGACTCGAGCTGCAGCTGCGTCCCTGAGCTGATCACTTGAGCCTCACTCACACAGGGTGAGCTCGCCAGCCCGAACAACCTCGGGCTTGCCGACGCCCAAGAACAGCAACTTGTTGGGCAGCTCCAACGCCTTGGTGCCATCACCCAGACCCAGGTTGATGTACTTGGCGGCCGGGTATTTGGCCTTGAGTTGATTGAAGGTCAGGTTGAGCGGCACCCCATCGGCCATCGCCCACGGCTTGGGCAAAGCCTTGTTGAGCTGGAAACCCCAAGCGGTCAGGGTGCGCGGCGAGCTCTTCTTGGTGTTCTTGGCGCTGAACTGCACCCAAAGGTCGTCATAGACCAGGGTTTCGGCCCAAGGGCTGCCCGTATCGAGCTCACAGGACTGGCCCTGCATGCTGGTAGTCGGCTTCCCAACCCGCGCAGTGATTACCTTCACTACCTCGGCCTGGGCGGTGCCAAACGGCAGATCGGCGATTCCGTCCCCGGCAAGGGTGAGTGCGGACGCGCTCGGCGTCGGCGACGGCTTGGCTGAAGTTGGGGGCGCCGAGGGAGACACCGAAGCGCTCGAGGCCGGGGCCGTGGGCGTGGTCGGCGTCGCGAAGGGCGGGGTTTTTCCACAGCCGGCCAGCGCCAGGGCCAGCACCACTGCAGAACCGGCGAGAGTGCCGAGACGATTCATCGATGGGCTCCAGTCAAGAGGTCACTCAGGGGATGAAGATCACTACCGGCCAAGAGTACGTGCTCGGCCCAGCGGACCGAAACGGTTGCCGGAGCATTAACCTAGGCGGCAGCCAACGAAGGGATCAGGCATGAGCACCCCAAGGACCAAGCGGATCGGGATTCTGACCGCTGGCGGTGACAGCCCCGGGCTGAACGCCGCTATCCGCGGGTTCGGCAAGGCCGCGATTGGCAACGGCTGGGAGCTGATCGGCTTTCGCGACGGCATCCGCGGCCTGGTCGAGAATCGACACGTCCAACTCGACTCCAAGGCGCTTTCCGGCATTCTGACCGTCGGCGGCACGATCTTGGGCACCAGTCGCGACAAAGTGCACAAGATGAACGTCGACGGCGAGATCGTCGATGCCCGCCCGCAGGTGCTGGCCAATGTTGAGGCTGAGGGGCTGGACGCGCTGGTGCTGCTCGGTGGCGGCGGCACCCAGAAGAACGCGCTGCGCCTGGTGGAATCCGGTCTCAACGTGATCACCCTGCCCAAGACCATCGACAATGACGTAGCTCGCACCGACACCACTTTCGGCTTCGCCACCGCCATGGAGATCGCCACCGAGGCAATCGACCGGCTGCATTCGACCGCCCACAGCCATCACCGAATCATCCTGACCGAAATCATGGGTCACCGCGCTGGCTGGCTCACCCTCGGCGCCGGGATCGCTGGCGGCGCCGACATCATCCTGCTGCCCGAGATTCCCTATTCGGTCGATAGCGTCGCGGAGAAGATCAAGACGCGGATGCGGCGGGGCAGCACCTTCTCGGTGATCGCTGTCGCCGAAGGCGCGCGCGACCTTTCTGATTCTGCCGATCTGGAGGCCGCTGAACTGTTGGCCCGCTCGGCCAAGACCTCGGAATCGACTCGGGCCGCCAAACAGCATCTGGCCAACGTCATCGACAGCCAACGCGAGCACACCTTCAAACTGGCCCGCGAACTGGAGGCCGCCACCGGCCTGGAATCACGGGTCTCGATCTTGGGCTACGTGCAGCGTGGCGGCACCCCGTGCGCGGCCGATCGACTGCTCGGTTCCCGGCTCGGGACGGCTGCAGCCCACGCCGTCGGGAAGGGCCAGTTCTCAGTGATGGTGGCTGCGCGAGGCGATGACACCGAGTTGGTTCCGTTGGAAGAAGTGGCCGGGCAGCTCAAACTCGTTCCCCCGGATCACGAGTGGGTGTCCACCGCCCGCAAGCTCGGCACCGGCCTCGGCGACTGAGACTGAGCTAGTTCCCTGAGCCTGCCTGTCCTGAGCTTGTCGAAGGGTCGAAGGGGTCGGTGACGGCCCTCGACGCCAGCGTCCCCAACTGGGAGTATTTCGACAGCACTCGCCACCAGCCCGCGATGGGCGAGTATCGATGCTGATCTTCAGGGGGACTGAAAATGGCAAGGCGCTTCACCCAGGTTGATGTCTTCGGCAACGGCGGAATCACCGGCAATCCGCTGGCCGTGGTTCACGACGCAGACGACCTAACCGACGAACAGATGCAGGCGTTCGCGTCCTGGACGAACCTTTCGGAAACCACTTTCTTACTCAGACCAACCGAAGCACGGGCCGACTACCGAGTGCGGATCTTCACCCCGAGCGGCGAACTGCCTTTCGCCGGGCATCCGACGCTGGGCACCGCCCATGTCTGGCTAGCTGGCGGCGGACGTCCCAACTCCACGGCTTGCATTGTGCAGGAATGCGGCATCGGCCTGGTGGAGCTTCGCGGTCAGGACGGCCGCCTCGCCTTCGCGGCACCGCCCCGGCTGCGCAGCGAGAAGCTAGGTCGCACCGAGGTGGCTCGGATTGCCCGCGCGATCGGCATCCCCGCCAAGGAGTGGGTGGCCCACGCCTGGGGCGACAACGGCGCACCCTGGATGATGGTGCAGTTGGCCGACGCTGAGACCGTCCGCAAGATAGAGGTGAATCGGGGCAAGCTTTCCGCCACCGACTTCGTGGGCCTCATCGGCATGGAACCCGAGGGCAGCAAATACGCCTACGAAGTGCGCGCGGTCTTCACCGAGGGCGAAGATCCGGTCACCGGCAGCCTGAACGCCGCGGCCGCCCAATGGATGCGGGAACGCAAACTGGTGCCGGCGTCCTATCTGGTCACCCAAGGCTCCGTCGTCGGCCGCCACGGTGAGATCTCGGTTTACGACGACGGCGAACGGATCTGGATCAGCGGCAAGGTGCGCAAGGTAATCAGCGGCGAGCTCAGCTACCCCTCCGCCTAGCCCTACTACGCTAAACGGGGACGGTTCCTTTTAGCGCAGTCCCTACTGCTCCAATTGGAACCGTCCCCGTTTAGCGCAGTTCCAACTGGAACCGTCTCCATGGTTTGGGAGCGGCGGTGGGCAGTGTTACCTGCAGGGCGTCCCAAAGGGGTCACTTGGCCGTGCCGCGAGGGCTTGAGAGAACTACTCTGGTTGAGTTCATCGAGCAAGGAAGAACCATGCCCGCACTGCGCTCCCGCACGACCACCCATGGCCGCAACATGGCCGGCGCCCGCGCCCTTTGGCGCGCCACCGGCCTGGTCGAATCAGACTTCGGCAAGCCGATCGTGGCCATCGCCAATTCCTTCACCCAGTTCGTGCCCGGGCACGTCCACCTCAAGGACATGGGCCAACTGGTCGCTGGCGCGATCGCCGAGGCCGGTGGAGTGGGGCGCGAGTTCAACACCATCGCCATCGATGACGGCATCGCGATGGGCCACGACGGCATGCTCTACTCGCTGCCCAGCCGCGAACTGATCGCCGACTCGGTGGAGTTCATGGTCAACTCCCACAAGGCGGACGCGCTGGTCTGCATCTCCAACTGCGACAAGATCACCCCCGGCATGCTCATGGCCGCCGGGCGGCTGGACATCCCGTGTATCGTGGTCACGGCCGGGCCCATGCACTCCGGGCGCCTGCGTCAAAAGCCGCTGTCCCTGGTGCGCGATACCTTCGAGGCCGTTGGGCGGGCGCAGGCGGGACTCATCACCGAGGCCGAAGTGGCCGAGCTGGAGATCGAGGCCTGTCCGGGCTGCGGCTCCTGCCAGGGCCTGTACACCGCAAACACCATGGCCTGCGTCACCGAGGCTATCGGCATGAGTCTCCCCGGCTGCGCCACAGCCCTGGCCGGGCAAGCCAAGAAGATGCGCATCGCCTACGAGAGCGGCCGCCGCATCTGCGAGCTGGTGGCTCAGGGCATTACCGCCCGGCAGATCATCACCAGGCAGGCCATCCGCAACGGCATCCGCATCGACATGGCCCTGGGCGGCTCCACCAATAGCTGCCTGCACATCCCCGCCATCGCCCACGAGGCCGGAGTGGGCATCGAGCTGGAGGCCTTCGACGAACTCAGCCAGGGCACGCCCCAGATTTGCTATCTGCGTCCCGCGGGCGACTACATGATGGAGGACTTCGACTGGGCGGGCGGCGTCCAGGGCGCCCTGCACGTGCTTGCCGACATGCTGGAGGACAACCCCACGGTGGGCGGCAAGAACATACGCCAACTGGCGGCCGAGGGCGAAGTGAGCAATGACGACGTCATCCGCAGCCTGGACAAGGCGTATCGCCCACAGGGAGGCATCGCCGTACTCCGCGGAAACCTCTGCCCCGACGGCGCCGTCATCAAGCAGTCCGCCGTCAGCGAGCAGATGCGCAAGTTCAGCAGCAAAGCCCTGTGCTTCGATAGCGAAGAGGCCGCGATGGACGCCATCTTGGCCGGCAGGATCCCCGACGGCTCCTGGGCCATCGTGCGCTTCGAAGGCCCCAAGGGCGGGCCCGGCATGCGCGAGATGCTCAACCCGACCGCGGCGCTCACCGGCATGGGCAAGGAGAACTCTGTGGGCCTGCTCACCGACGGCCGCTTCAGCGGCGGCACCCGCGGG
>DIVW01000006.1:22212-22506 GCA_002428365.1 Propionibacteriaceae bacterium UBA6122 | reverse complement strand
ATGCCTCGGGTCGGCTCATCGAGGATGAGGACGTCCGGCTCGGTGAACATCCACTTGGCGACCACCACCTTCTGTTGGTTACCACCAGAGAGTCGGCTGACCCCCTCTTCGATGCTCGGGGTCTTGATCCGAAGCGCCTTGTGATAGAAGGTCGCGGCGTTGATCTCCTCGTTCTCATCGACCACGCCGGTATGCGAGATCTGCTTCAGGCCAGCTGCGGTCACCGACGCGCGGACCGTGTCCAACAGATTCAGCCCCAACACCTTGCGGTCTTCGGTGACGTAGGCCAAGCCG
>DIVW01000006.1:19433-22139 GCA_002428365.1 Propionibacteriaceae bacterium UBA6122 | reverse complement strand
GGCCGGCCAGGCCGACGATCTCGCCGGCGTTCACCGAGATGCTGGCATTGCGTACCACCAGCCGCTGGGAATCGACCGGGTGAGCGACAGTCCAGTTGCGAATCTCCAGCAGTGGCGCTCCCACCTTCGAGGTGTGCTCCGGGTAGCGGTGACTCAGGTCTCGACCCACCATGCCACGGATGATCCGATCCTCATCGACTCCGCCAGCGCTCACATCGAGAGTCTCGATGGTGTGTCCGTCGCGGATGATGGTGATTGCGTCGGAGATCTGCTCAATCTCGTTCAGCTTGTGGCTGATCATGATGCAAGTGATGCCGCGTCCCTGCAGTTCCTTCAGCAGGCCCAGCAGGTGGGCTGAGTCGGTGTCGTTTAGGGCTGCAGTTGGCTCATCAAGAATCAGCAGTTTGACGTCCTTGGCCAACGCTTTGGCGATCTCCACCAACTGCTGCTTGCCGACGCCGATGTGCTTGGTCTGGACGCCGGGATCTTCATCGAGGCCGACGTGAGCCAGCAGTTCCTTGGCCTTCACGGTGGCTTCAGTCCAGTTGATGACGCCACCCTTGGATACCTCGTTGCCAAGAAAGAGGTTCTCAGTGATCGTCAGTTCCGGGATGAGCGCGAGTTCCTGGTGGATGATCGCGATGCCAGCATGCTCTGACTCGCGGATGTTGCGGAAAGTCACTTCCTTGCCCTCGAAGAGGATCTCGCCGCTGTACGTGCCGTGGGGATGCACTCCGGAAAGCACCTTCATCAAGGTGGACTTACCGGCGCCGTTCTCGCCACAGATGCTGTGAATCTCGCCGCGTGCAACCTCGAAGTTCACGTCAACGAGCGCTCGCACGCCGGGGAACTCTTTGGTGATCGAACGCATCGAGAGGATGGTGTCTGTCATTGTCAGCTTCCTTGCCAGGCTTGACGACCGTCCAGGGGATCCGGTGGTGGCGGGGCGAGTTGCCCCGCCACCACCGGTTGGGAAATCAGATCAGACCTTCATCTGAGCTTCGGTGTAGTAGTTCGCCTTCAACAAGGCTTCCTTGATGTCGGACTTGTTCAGGCTCACCGGCTCCAGCAGCAGGGTCGGGACGACCATGACGCCGTTGTCGTAATCGGTGGTGTTGTTCACCGTCACGGTCTTGCCAGCTGCGACCTCGTTGACCATGGCAGCGGTTGCCTTGGCCAGCTCACGGGTGTCCTTGAAGACGGTCGAGTACTGCTCGCCCCTAAGGATCATCTTGACGCTCTCCAGCTCAGCGTCCTGACCGGTGACGACCGGCAGCTTCTTGCCACCGGAGCCGTAGCCCTGGCCCTTGAGCGCGGCGATGATGCCACGGGACAGGCCATCGTAAGGAGCAAGCACGCCATTGACGTCCTTGGTCGAGTACGACTTGGTCAGGATGTTCTCCATGCGCTTCTTCGCAACCGCGGCATCCCAACGCAGGGTGGCAACGGTCTTGAACTCGGTCTCGCCGGACTGAATCTTGATGGAGCCGTCGTCGATCTTCGGCTGCAGGACGCTCATCGCGCCCTTGAAGAAGAAGGTCGCGTTGTTGTCGTCCGGCGAACCGGCAAACAGTTCAACGTTCCACGGCTTGGGTGCGCCACTGGCCTCAAGGCCCTCAATCAGCGAGCTGCCCTGCAGCACGCCGACCTTGAAGTTGTCGAAGGTGGCGTAGTAGCTGACCGCGTCGGTTTCCCGCAGCAGTCGGTCGTAGGCGATCACGGGGATGCCTGCTTCCTTGGCCTCTTTCAGGCCGCCCTTGAGGGCGACGCCGTCGATCGAGGCAACCACGAGCATCTGCACCTGCTTGGTGACCATCGAGCTGAGCTGGGTCACCTGGGTGGGAATGTCGTCGTTGGCGTACTGAAGCTCAACGGTGTAGCCGTCTGCCTCCAGCGTCTGCTTGAGGTAGTCACCGTCCTTGATCCAGCGTTCGGAAGTCTTGGTAGGCATGAGAACACCGATGGTGCCCTTCTTGACCTCTCCGCCCGTAGGCGCGGAGGTGGTCGCCCCACCGGACTGCCCGCACGCCGTGAGCGTCAACGCGAGCGCTCCAGCGGCCGCGAATGCAACCAGTTTGCGCATTGCTGCTCTCTTTCTCGATCCACCAACGGTGGTGAATCAGTATTGAGTGGTTGCCGATCTCGGGAAGCCCCCGCAATCGGCGATATTCAGTTTTGCGAAATGTTGACCCTAAAAACCCAGAGCCAACCGGTAGTAGGCGTTGTTCCAGCGCAATTCCTTGAGGAATTGGCCAGTCGTGGTTCCCGTGCCGATCAGGGCCAGTTCGGTCCCGAGCATCTCGGCCAGGTCTGTGAGGTGCTCTGCCGTCAACGCGGTCGAGAGCACGGTGTGGTGCGGGCCGCCAGCGCTAAGCCAGCACTCAGTGGAGGTGGTGAAGTCGGGCTTCGGTGCCCACACCGCTCGGGCCACTGGCAGCTTGGGCATTTCGGCCAGCGCCGGCACCACGGTGACCTCATTGGCCACCAGCCGAAAACGATCACCCAAATCGCACATGCCCAAAGTGACCGCGTCCCCGCTGGCAGCATCAAAAACCAGCCGAACCGGATCTTCGCGCCCGCCAATGCCGAGCGGGTGCACCTCTAGGCGAGGCTTGCTCGCCGCGATCGAGGGGCAGACCTCAAGCATGTGCGCGCCAAGGATCAGTTCGTTGCCGGGCACCAGATGGTAGGTGTAGTCCTCCATGA
>DIVW01000006.1:0-19412 GCA_002428365.1 Propionibacteriaceae bacterium UBA6122 | reverse complement strand
GGTCCTCGAAGTTGGTGGTGAAGGCGCCGTAGCCGCCCTCCACCACAAACTTGCGCAGGGCCACCTCGATCCGGGCGCCATAGCGCAGCGATTCGTGGCGCTCAGCGCCGGGCAGAAGTTCCGCGGCAACGTCGTAACTGTCGAGGTACTCGGCGACCAGCGCCGAGATTTCGGCGTCACTTACCGCGTCAACAACTGCTACCAGATCGTTGACCCCGTAGGTGTTCACCGAAACTCCGAAGCGACGCTCCGCCTCAACCTTGTCACCCTCAGTGACCGCGACGTTGCGCATGTTGTCGCCGAAGCGCACCAGTTTCAGCGTGGCCATTTCAGCGCGACCCAGGGCAGCGCGCGCCCAGACCCCAATCCGAGCCTGCACCCGCTCGTCACTCACGTGACCGGACACCGTCTTGCGCGGAACCCCTAGTCGGGTGGCAATAAAGGCGAACTCACGGTCACCATGGGCGGCCTGATTGAGGTTCATGAAATCCATGTCGATGCTGGCCCAGGGCAGCTCAGTGTTCACCTGGGTGTGCAGGTGCAGGAACGGCTTGCGCAAGGCGTCCAGACCACCGATCCACATTTTGGCCGGGGAGAAGGTGTGCATCCAGGCGATCACGCCGACGCAGTCGTCATCAGCATTGGCCGCCAACATCACCTGGCGAATCGCGGAGGCATCAGTGAGCGTGGGCTTGGCAACGATTTGTACCGGAATCGCCGGCGAGGCGGCCAGCGCTGAGGAAATCTGCGCGGACTGGTCACGAACCTGATCCAGCACATCGTCGCCATAGAGCCCTTGGCTTCCGGTCAGGAACCAAACCTGCTTACTCACTTGGCACTCCCTTGTCCATAGACGTTCTGATAACGATCGAAAAGCCGATCGATGTCGCTTTGAGCGAGTCGGATCGGCTCGCCGAGCTGCCGAGACAGATGGACGGTCCGCGCCACGTCTTCGACCATCACCGCAGCCTTGACTGCATCCCGGGCGTTCCCGCCGATGGTGAAGGGGCCATGGTTGGCCATCAGCACCGCCCGAGAACGGCTGGTCTGCAGCGTCTCGACAATGCCGCGGCCAATTGAGTCGTCACCGATTAGAGCGAAGGGGCCAACCGGAATGTCGCCACCGAACTCGTCGGCGATCATCGTCAACACACACGGAATCGGCTCGCGCCGGGCCGCCCAGGCGGTGGCGTAGTCGGAGTGGGTGTGCACGACACCGCCGACTTCAGGCAGGTGACGGTAGACATAGGCGTGGGCCGCAGTATCCGAGGACGGGTTTCGGGTGCCTTCAACCAGGTTGCCGTCGAAGTCGCAGACCACCATGGCTTCGGCATCCAAGTCGTCGTAGGAGACCCCTGAGGGCTTGATCACCAACAGGTCGGCGCCCGGCACTCGGGCCGAGACATTGCCGGCCGTCCAGACCACCAGCTGGTTGCGGGGCAGCTCAGCATGGAGCGCAGCGACCTCGACCTTGAGCGCCTCGACGACGGCGCGTAGCTCGTCTGCGATGGCGCTCACGAGGGTTCTCCGGCGATCTGGTGACGCGTTGAAGAACAGAGGATCAAGCCAGCCACTGTGCTGCACTTCCCTTTCAACCGACCTCGGACCTCGGTGTCCGACAAGCCCATGTTATCGGTATCACGCCGAGACGACAGGGGCTACCGATAACAGTTGGATCACGGTTTGTTGTGCAATTAGCAACGCTGAGGCCGACCCCTCAGCAGCGTTGCTTAGCCCGGTACGGAGTCTGGCCGGGAGCGATCCAGATGCCGCAATGAGCGCAGGCCGCGCTCAAGCTGCCAGCTCAGAAAGGCCGCCACTAGGCCACTGCCCTGGCGCACCGTTGCTGGCCCCACGTCCCGGGTGGCGACCCAATCTCCACCCACCAGCGCCACCAGATAAGCGATGGTCGCCGGCTCGACATGGGCCGATCCCGGCGGACGGCAGGAGCGACAGACCAGCCCGCCCATCACTGGCGAGAAGGCCTCATGGGGCCCGGACTCACCGCAGCGCGCGCAGTCGACCAGGTTCGGCGCATAGCCGGCCGAGGAGATTGCTCGCAGCAGGTAGGCGTCCATCACCATCGCCGGCGGTCGGGGCCCATCAAAGGTGCCGGCGGTGAGCGCCTGCAGGCCGCCCAGCAGGAGCTGGAATTGCCGTAGCGATGGCAACCCCTCCTCGGTCACCAGCCGATCAGCGGTCTCGATCATCACCTGGCCGGTGGTGTAGCGCTCATAGTCGCGCCCCAGCGGCTCGGAGTAGGGGTGCAGGGTCACTGCCTGGGTGATCACGTCGAGGGTGCGGCCGGT
Organism: Propionibacteriaceae bacterium UBA6122; assembly: GCA_002428365.1. GTDB lineage: Bacteria > Actinomycetota > Actinomycetes > Propionibacteriales > Propionibacteriaceae > Propionicimonas. The sequence continues at coordinate 17,103 of DIVW01000006.1, read as the reverse complement.
GGCGAACTGCAGATCGACGTGAGTGAAGGGCTCCAAGCGAGCGCCGAACTTCGACGACGTGCGCCGCACCCCTTTGGCCACCGCTCGAATCTTGCCGTGCCCGCGAGAGAGCAGGGTGATGATCCGGTCGGCCTCCCCCAGTTTGTGGGTTCGTAGCACGACCGCCTCATCACGGTAAGTCGGCACCAGGCCATTGTCCCCGTCTGGACCGACAACTGCCGCCCGACGCACCACCATCGGGAGTGTTACCGCTAGCACAAGCTTGCCTCCGGCTGTCATGATGACTATGTGCTATTTCGCCCATCGCTGGGCTGAGAAGGAGAATCAACGATGATCGGCACCACCTTGGCAGAGCTCCAGGCCGCCATTCGGGACGGTCGGACCGCCCTGGGCATCGAGTTCGGCTCCACCCGGATCAAGGCCGTCCTCAACGGCCCAGACCACACCCCGATCGCCGTGGGCGCCTACGACTGGGAGAACCAGTTCGTCGACCGGGTCTGGACCTACTCAGACGAGGCAATCTGGGCCGGATTGCAGGGCTGCTACGCCGCACTGGCCGCCGACGTAAGGCAGCGCTACGACCTCGAACTGGAGACCGTTGGTGCCCTGGGTATCTCGGCGATGATGCACGGCTACCTGGCATTCGACGCCGAAGACACCCTGCTGGTGGCTTTCCGCACCTGGCGCAACACCATCACCGAGCAGGCCAGCGCCGAACTGACCGGGCTGTTCGGGCACAACATTCCCCAGCGCTGGAGCATCGCTCACCTTTATCAGGCCATCCTCAACGGCGAAGAACACGTCGAACAGTTGGCTCACCTGACCACCCTGGCCGGCTACGTGCACCACCGCTTGACCGGACGACGGGTGCTCGGCGTGGGCGATGCCAGCGGCATGTTCCCCATCGATGTGGCCACCGGCGGCTACGACGCCACCATGACCTCGCGCTTCAACGCCCTAGTGGGCGGGCGCGGCTTCGGTTGGAAACTGGCCGACCTGCTACCGGAAGTGCTGCCCGCAGGCGCGTCCGCGGGCTCACTGACCGAGGACGGCGCCCGGCTGCTCGACCCCAGCGGCAAGCTCCGTCCCGGCGTGGGTTTTTGTCCGCCCGAAGGCGATGCCGGCACCGGCATGGTGGCCACCAACTCGGTGGCCAAGCGCACTGGCAACGTCAGCGCTGGCACCTCCATCTTCGCCATGGTCGTTTTGGAAGGTCCGCTCGCCCAGCAGCACTCAGAGCTGGATCTGGTCACCACCCCGGCTGGCGACCTGGTGGCGATGGTGCACTGCAACAACGGCGCCAGCGAGCTGAACGCCTGGGCTGGTCTGTTCGCCGAATTCGCGGCCGCGCTGGGCGCGGAGGCCGAGAGTTCCACCGTGTTCGAGACACTGTTCAACGCCGCCTTGGCCGGGGACGCTGACGCTGGCGGCCTGCTGGCCTACAACTACCTCTCCGGGGAACACATCACCGGCTTCAGCGAGGGCCGGCCCCTCTTCGTCCGCACCCCGGACAGCTCCTTCAACCTGGCCAACTTCATCCGTGCTCAGCTGTTTGCCGCCTTCGCCAGCCTCAGCATTGGCATGCGGGTACTCACCGATGAAGGCGTCAGCCTGGATTCGCTCTACGCCCACGGCGGGTTGTTCAAGACCAAGGGCGTCGGCGCTCGCATTCTCGCCGCAGCGTTGGATACCCCAGTGTCGGTGGGCGAGATCGCCGGTGAGGGCGGCGCGTGGGGCATCGCTTTGCTCGCCGAGTACGCTCGCGACCACGACGGCCACCCCAGCCTCGACCACTACCTCAACGCCGAAGTCTTCGCCGCGGCCCCACTGGAGACCGTCCAGCCAGATTCTGGTGATGTGGCCGGGTTCGCGGCCTTCGCCGAGCGGTTTGTGGCCGGTCTGGCGATCGAACGGGCGGCCGTCGAACACTGCTGAAACCAGGCCAAGGAGGAGCAAGTGGGCATCCTGCGAATCACTGTTGAGGACAACACTCGGATCGAGGCCACCTCGGCTCGACTCCACCTAACGATCGCTGGTTCGTCGAGCTTCGTCGGCGGCACCGCCTTGCGAAAGGCCGCCGAGGTGCGCGAACTCGTGGGGCTGCTTGCCGAACACGGCGTTGGTGAGGATGCCTTCGAAGTCGTCGGGCTGAACGCCGAGAACGGGTCCGGCATTCTGGTCAAGGCCCAACGGGTGGCAATCAGCCTCACCCTCACGGTGCTCCCAGAACAACTTGGCGCGGTCTTGGGCACCCTCACCGCCCGCCCGGGCGTCCGGATTGACGAGCTGGAATGGCGCTACGACGAGTTCGAAGCCAGCATTACCGCCGCCACCGCGGCAATGGCAAAGGCCCGACGAAAAGGCGAAGCCCTAGCCGCAGCCGCCGGCCAGCGGATCGTCGGTATCGCCGAGATCAGTGATTCCTGGAACCGGCACGCGCCCCGCATGGTTTACGCCGCAGCCGCCACTCGCTCCCAATCGATGGCCAAAGCTGCCCCCGAATTGGACCTCGGCCTCGACCTGACTTCAACCACCGAGCTGAGCGTTCACCTGAGCGTGGATTTCCAGATCGGCGACTGAGCCGAGAATCCGAGTCCGCTTCGCCTGTGAATCCACCAACGGGGGTTAGGCTGCGGGCATGAAGCGGCTTGCGTCGTTGCGGGTCTCCCCGCTGTGCCTTGGTGGCAACGTGTTCGGCTGGACGGCCGATCGGGATACTTCTGAGCAAATACTGGATGCCTATGTTGCCGCTGGCGGCAACTTCATTGATACCGCCGACGTCTATTCAGCCTGGGTGCCGGGGCATCCCGGCGGGGAATCGGAGCGGGTCATCGGCGGCTGGTTGCAGCGACGCGGTGGTCATTCCGGCCTGGTAATCGCCACCAAAGTGGCCAAGCACCCCACGCACCGGGGCCTGCGTCCGTCCAATCTGCGAATTTGCCTGGACGGCTCCCGCCGACGCCTCGGCATCGACACCATCGATCTTTACTTTGCCCACGAGGATGATCCGAGCGTGCCGATCGCCGAATGGGTTGGTGCCTTCGACCAGATGGTCACCGAGGGCTCGATCAGGCATTATGCGCTGTCGAACTTCACCGCTGCCCGCACCGCCGAGGTGTTGGCGGTGGCCGAGGCCGAGGGTCTGGCAAAGCCGGTCGCCCTGCAGCCGGAATACAACCTGGTGCACCGTAGCGACGTCGAAAGCGGCGGCTTGGCCGAGTTGGCCGCCGAACACAACCTGGCGATCGTGCCCTATTTTGCGCTGGCGGCCGGTTTCCTCACCGGGAAGTATCGGGCCGGCGAGGAGCTGCACGGCGCCCGCGCGGCTCGAGTGAAGCACTACGCCACCGAAGCTGGCTTCGCCGTGGTGGACGAACTGGTCGACATCGCCAACGAGTTGGGTGTGGACGCGGCCACGGTCGCCCTCGCCTGGGTGGCCGGACGGCCGGGAATCACCGCACCGATCGCCAGCGCGAGCCGCCCCGAACAGATCGAGGCACTCATGGCCGCCGCCGAGTTGAAGCTCTCCCGAAGCGATGCCGCCCGACTGAAGAAGGTTTCGGCACCCTTCGCCTGAACCGCAAGCGAGAGTGGCGCCAGCCGAGTATCGGCTGGCCCCACTCTCACCTCCCTAGGCGCATGGTCTGGTCTGGCCCCAATCAGGCCTCGACGCTGCCCTCGATCTGGGTCACTTCCCCGCCATGGGTCACACTGATCTTGCGCGGTTTGGCCTGTTCGGACACCGGGATGGCCAGGCGCAGCACGCCATCAACGTATTCCGCCGAAATCTGATCCAAAGCCACCCCGTAGCCCAGAGTCAGCTGCCGGGCGAAGGTGCCGTTGGGGCGCTCCCGTACCAGCCACTTCTGACCTTCAGCCGCCTCGGCCTTGCGCTGAGCGCGGACGGTCAGAGTGCGCTCATCCACGTCCACATCGATCGAAGCCGGATCAACGCCAGGCAGGTCGATGCGGGCAATGAAGACATCGCCTTCGCGGTAGAGATCCATCGGCATAGCGACACCGCCCGGCGTACGGGCAGCGTCAGCGAACCACCGATCGAGCTCACCGAAAGGGTCTAGGACTCGTGCCATTTTCACTCACTCCTCTTGATCTGGTTAGCACTCGCTGTCACTGAGTGCTAACCCCATTTTGCGTCAACCCATTCCCGATTTCAAGTGAGTTGAGCGTGGTCGGCTCAACTTGAGTTCCGAGGGTTCGGCGCGGGGGCAGCTACGCTTGCCGGGTGGCCAAGAAGCAGCGATACCGCGCCCCGAACCCGCACCCCTCCGGCGCCCGTCCCCCACTGATGGACGCCAAGTTCGTCCCGGCCCACGTGGCGATCGTGATGGACGGCAACGGCCGCTGGGCCAAGGCGCGCAACCTGCCCCGCACCGAGGGCCACGCCCGCGGTGAAGCCGCCCTGTTCGACGTGATCGAAGGCGCGATCGAAATCGGGGTGAAGCACCTCTCGGTTTACGCCTTCTCCACCGAAAACTGGCGCCGTTCGCCGGACGAGGTGCGCTGGCTGATGAGCTTCAACCGCGATGTGATCCACCGTCGCCGCGACGAGCTCGATTCAATGGGCGTACGGATCCGCTGGGCTGGTCGCACCCCGAAGCTGTGGCGCAGCGTCATCAAGGAGCTGCAATCGGCCGAGGCCCAAAGCGCCGACAACGACGTGCTCACCTTGCAGTTCTGCGTCAACTACGGCGGCCGCGCCGAAATCGTGGACGCGGCTAGGGCAATCGCTGAAGCTGCCGCCCGCGGCGAGCTGGATCCGTCCCGGCTCACCGAGGATCGTTTCCGCAAGTTCCTCGATGAACCCGAGATCCCCGACGTTGATCTGTTCGTCCGCTCCTCCGGCGAGCAGCGCACCTCCAACTTCTTGCTGTGGCAATCGGCCTACGCCGAAATGGTGTTCCTGGATCGACTGTGGCCCGATTTCGACCGTCGCGATCTGTGGCACGCCATCGAGTTGTATGCCCAGCGCGACCGTCGCTATGGCGGTGCCCGTCCCAACGTCATCACCTGATGCGACAGTTGGCGACTCGCGCCCCCGTGCTCGGCACGGTGGTGGAGCTTCGCCTGGACGGTACGCCGGCCGCGACCAGCCGCGCCGAGGCCGCCGCCTGGGAGCGATTCGAGAGCCTGGAACAAGTATTTTCCACCTATCGCGCCGACTCCGAGCTGAGTCGGTGGCGGGCCGGTGTCGTGCTGGACTGCTCCGCGGACCTGAGCGCGGTGTTGACCGCCGCCGAACACTGGCATCGGGTCTCCGGCGGCGCCTTTCACCCGCTCACCCGGGCGCTGACCAGGCGCTGGCAACGCGCCGAGGCCGAAGGGCGACTGCCCTCAACTGAGGAGCTTGCTGCCTTGCGCGAACCGCTGCCCTACGTGGTTGGCGAAACGGTGCCGGTGCGGACGGGAGACTGCGCCGAGCTCGACCTGAACGCCATCGCCAAGGGCTACATCGTCGATTGCGTGGCACGGGACGCCCTAGCCGTGCCTGGAATGACCGCAGTAGTGGTCAACGCCGGTGGTGATCTGCGCCACCTCGGCGATGGCTCGGTAAGCGTCGGCATTGAAGACCCGGCCAAGCCCTTCGACAACCTGCCAGCCCGCTGGCAGGTTCAGGTGTCGAATGCCGCCCTGGCCACGTCCGGGTCTGCCCGGCGTGGCTTTCGGGTGGGCGAGCACTGGCTGGGCCACGTACTGGACCCGCGCACCGGCTGGCCGGTAACCCACACCGCTTCGATCTCGGTGCTGGCCGACGATGCGATGAGCGCTGATGCGCTGGCCACCGTACTGGGGGTGCTGGCCCCGGATGAGGCCCTGGAGTTCGCCGCCGCCGCTGCCTTCGGCTGCCTACTGGTAGCTGCCGACGGTGCCGTGCTGACCAGCCCGGCCTGGCCCGGCCAAGTCAGCTGAGCCTCAGCACACGGGGACGGTCCCTTTAGCGCAGCTCCTGCTCCTATTGGGGACGGTTCCTTTTAGCGCAGCTCATAATGGAACCGTCCCCAATATGCGCAGTCCGACCGGTCAGCTAGGCCAAGAACATTAGGCCGACACCGGCGGCCACACCGATGCTCAGCAGCACCAGGGCGGCGGTGCGCTTCTTGGCCATCATCAGTTGCAGGATCAGGCCGGTGAGCGCCACCGTCGTCAGCAGAACCGCGGCGGCGTCGATGGCCAGCTTCCAGGTGGTCGAGACATTCGTGCCCTTGTGCAGATCGCTCAGCATGGCCACAACTCCCGACCGAGTCGTCTGGATGGTGAAAGTGCTCTCGGCGACGCTGAAAGTGGCTGTGGCGGTATAGCCCGGCGAGCCATAGGTGATCCGTCCCGAATCCCCGGTCACCCCGTAGTCGGTGATCTGACCGGTCACACCCTGGTTCGCTCGCAGATACTCGCTGATCACCAGATAGTTCGGCACCCCATCGGTGAACGACCCAGTCGGCAGCTGCCCGCTGACGCTGGTTACCTGCTGGGTCTCGCCGAAGGTCCAACTCGGGTTGTTCAGCAGCAGGCCGGTGAGCGCGAAGAACAGCACCACCAGCAAGCTGACCATGGACGTCCACGAGTGCACCTTGCGGGTCAGCTTGTGATGTCCGCCCCGGCGGGTCTTGGTCACCGCCTTGGTCTTGGGCGGTGCCGCTGCTGGCGCCGGCGCTTGTTCAGTCGCGTTCACGGCTGGTAGCTAACCGAAACTGCCGAAAGTTCGCTGTTGTCGTCCAGCTTCTGATTCACCGAGGTGCCCTTGATGGCGACTGTGCCGGTCACTAGCGAGTACGGGCCATGCTCCCGCAGGGCTTCAATGCAGACGGTGTAGGTGCCGTCCTTGACCGCCTTGCCGTCGGCATCAGTCAGGTCCCAGGCGACGGAGTAGCTGCCCGGGGCCCGGGTAGCGCTGGAGTTCGTTTCGACCCCACCGGAGGCCGCGTACCACTTGTACATCTCCGACAACCAGCGGTCCTGGCCGTTTTGGAGGTGCCACAGCGACACGGTCTTCACCAGGTCGCCAGCTGCGTTTTCGATCCAGACTGCGATGTAAGGGTTGCGCACCCCGCCGCCAGGCCCCCCGCCCTGGCTGCTGGAGGTATCGGCGGTGTAGGTAAAGGCCACCGCCACTGATCCTGCGGCGGCGCTGCTAGTAGACGTTGTCGGCGTGCTGCTGGAGTCGCCGGAGGTCGTACCAGCGCTTGGCAGCACCTCGGCGTCGGTGGTGGCACAGCCAACCAGACCGAGCAGGGCGGCAGCAGACATGCCCTGCAGAAGGGCTCGGCGGGATACGTTCGAAAAGCGTGACTCGGACAAGGCTGACTCTCCATCTAGCTGGGCTACAACACCTCTAGCCAAGCCAATCAATCTGTGAGAACGCTGTGGCTAGCCAATCAGGTCGGCATGCGAAATAGCCAGTCGCCCCACCGACTCAGTCGGTGCCGGCTGCCATCCCGGATCGGTTCTGCGCCTCTTCGATGTCCACCTCGGTAGCGTTGCCAGCCGTGATTTCGGCGGACTTGCCCTCCTCCAACACCCCGACCAGCGCCGAGACCTCACCACCGACCAACCCGAGTCTGGCGTACTGCTCCAACCGGGCGCGCGAATCGGCAATGTCCAGGTTGCGCATGGTGAGCTGTCCGATGCGATCGGTCGGGCCGAAGGCGGCATCCCCGACCCGCTCCATGCTCAGCTTTTCGGGGTGGTAGGAGAAGGCTGGCCCCTCGGTGTTCAGGATCGTGTAGTCATCGCCGCGACGCAGGCGCAGCGTCACCGAGCCGGTGATCGCCGAACCCACCCAGCGCTGCAACGACTCCCGGATCATCAGCGCCTGCGGATCCAGCCAGCGACCCTCGTACATCAGTCGACCGAGCTTGCGTCCCTCCAACTGGTAGGACGCAAAAGTGTCTTCGTTATGGATCGCGGTGACCAGGCGTTCGTAGCAGATGTGCAGCAGCGCCATCCCCGGCGCCTCGTAGATGCCGCGGCTCTTGGCCTCGATGATTCGGTTCTCGATCTGGTCGCTCATGCCCAGACCGTGCCGTCCACCGATGGCATTGGCTGCCAGCACCAGGTCAACCGCGCTGGCGAAGGTGTTGCCGTTGATCAGCACCGGACGACCCTGCTCGAAGGTGACGGTGACGTCCTCGGTGGAGATCTCAACCGCCGGGTCCCAGAAGCGGACGCCCATGATCGGCTCAACAATTTCGATACCGGCGTGGAGGTTCTCCAGGTCTTTGGCCTCATGGGTGGCGCCCCAGATGTTGGCATCGGTGGAGTAGGCCTTTTCCTTCGAATCGCGGTAGGGCAGCTTGCGTTCGGCCAGCCACTGGCTCATTTCGGTGCGACCACCAAGCTCGGCCACAAAGTCGGCGTCCAGCCAAGGCTTGTAGATGCGCAGGCCCGGGTTGGCCATCAGGCCGTAGCGGTAGAACCGCTCGATATCGTTGCCCTTGTAGGTGGAACCATCGCCCCAGATCCAGACGTCGTCGTCGTGCATGGCCCGCACCAACATGGTGCCGGTGACCGCCCGCCCGATCGGGGTGGTGTTGAAGTAGGTCCGGCCGCCGGTTCGAATGTGAAAGGCCCCACAGACCAGCGCCACCAGGCCCTCTTCGACCATGGCCGCGCGACAGTCGACCATTCGCGAGATCTCGGCACCGTAAGCGACGGCCCGGCCGGGCACCGAATCGATGTCGGGCTCATCAGCCTGGCCGAGATTGGCGGTGTAGGTGCACGGAATGGCACCTTTCTCGCGCATCCAGGCGACAGCCACCGAGGTATCGAGACCTCCGGAGAAGGCGAGGCCGACGCGCTCGCCGACGGGCAGTTCGGTAAGGACCTTGGACATGACCGCGATCTTATCGGCTCGGCCACGCCTACCCTGACCGCACTGGCGGCCTCGAAATGCGCCCAGTGACTGCCCCATCGAGCCAAACGACGCCGGGGCCCGCCCTTGGCAGGACGAGCCCCGGAGTGTTGGGTCTTGGTCAGGGACGCGGGACGGCTTCTTCGGTCATCGATTCAGCACGCACCCGGGCGTCCCGATTGATGGCCGAGACCACCGCTCGCAGCGAGGCGGTCACGATCGAAGCATGCATCCCGACACCCCAGTAGACCTGGGTTTCATCACCACTGCCGACCTCGGTTTCGACATAGGCCGCAGCCATGGCGTCCCCACCTGAAGACAGCGCGTGCTCGGTGTAATCCAGCACACGCACGTGGTGCCCCAGGATGCCCAGCGCGTCAACGAAGGCCGAGACCGGACCGTTGCCCTCGCCGGTGATTTCCTTCTCCACGCCGCGATCGCGCACGGTCGCGGTGACTGAATAGCCGCCGCCATTGGAGACCGACTTCACGGTGACCAGCTCCAGTGGCTCGACCGCACCCAGGTACTCGGCGGAGAAGATCATCCACAGCTCATCGGCCGAAACCTCACCGCCGGTGTTGTCGGTGTGCTGCTGCACTACCCGCGAGAACTCGATCTGCAGGCGACGCGGCAGGTCCAGTTTGTGTTCGGACTTCATGATGTAGGCCATGCCGCCCTTGCCGGACTGGCTGTTGACCCGAATCACCGCTTCGTAGGTGCGCCCAACATCGTGGGGATCGATCGGCAGGTAGGGCGCCTCCCAGGCGATTTCGTGGGTGCCCTTGCCCTGGATGGCCGCACTCTTCTCCAGCAACTCCAGGCCCTTCTTGATGGCGTCCTGGTGGGAGCCGGAGAAGGCGGTGAAAACCAGGTCGCCCGCGTAAGGATGGCGCGGGTGGACTGGCAGGTTGGTGCAGTACTCCACCGTGCGACGGATCTCGTCGATGTCGGAGAAGTCAATCTTGGGATCAATGCCCTGGCTGAACAGATTCAGACCCAGGGTCACCAGGTCGACGTTGCCGGTGCGCTCCCCGTGACCGAACAGGCAACCCTCGACGCGATCAGCGCCAGCCATCATGCCCAGTTCGGTCGCAGCGACCGCAGTGCCCCGGTCGTTATGCGGGTGCAGTGAAATCGCCACGTGGGGGCGGTTCTTGACGTGCCGACCGAAGTACTCGATCTGATCGGCATAGGTGTTCGGCGTGGACATTTCCACCGTGGCCGGCAGGTTCAAGATGATCTCTCGATCCGGTCCGGGCTGCCAGACGTCCATCACCGCGTCACACACCTCGATGGCGAAATCGGTCGGAGTCTGGGTGAAGATCTCGGGGCTGTACTGGTAGCCGAACTCGACCTCGCCCAGGTACTTCTCCGCGTACTTCATCACCAACTCGGTGCCTCGAGTCGCCATGTTGATGCACTGAGTCTCGTCGATGCCGAAGACCACCCGCCTGAACAATTCCGCTGTCGCGTTGTACATGTGGATGTTCGCCCGCTTGGCCCCGATCAGGGACTGCGCGGTGCGTTCGATCAGGTCCTCACGGGCTTGGGTCAGGACGCTGATTTGGACATCGTCGGGAACGGCATCGCTCTCGATCAGGCTGCGCACGAAGTCGAAGTCGGTCTTTGAGGCCGATGGGAAACCGATCTCGATTTCCTTGTAACCCATCTTCACCAGCAGATCGAACATCTTGCGCTTACGTGATGGCGTCATCGGGTCGATCAGCGCTTGATTACCGTCGCGCAGGTCGGTGGACAGCCAACGCGGCGCCTCGGTGATCTTTTTGTCCGGCCAGGTGCGGTCAGGCACCTGCACCGGGCTGAAGGCGTGGTAACGCCCATAGGGCATCGGGCTTGGCTGTTGGACTGGCTTACCTACCTGCGGGCGGGTGCCAAAAGAGTTGGTGGTCATGAGTTCCTCGCTGTGGTTACGTGCGGGTTTGCAGGCGCATCAAGAACTCCGCAGCGAGGAGGCCTGATCAGAACTTCGAGGCCTCGCTGCGGCAACCAAGCAGGAGTCGCGCCCATGACATGGCAGCCATGTTAGACACTTCCACGCCATTTGCGCCAGTCAGCAAGAGTGATCACTTCGAGCTGAAACCTCAGGTGGCTGAACTCGCCGAGGCTCCGATTGGTGCCCTAGGGCCGAAGACGGCAGTGCCGACCCGGACGATGGTTGCCCCCTCGGCGATCGCCAACTCCAGATCGCCGCTCATGCCCATCGAAAGCTCCTGGCAGTCACTCAGCCCGTGGGCCAGCGCCTGATCGCGCAGCTGGGAGAGCTTGGCGTAGCCGGCCCGAACCACGCCCTGATCAGGGGTATTAGCCCCGATGGTCATGAAACCGGTGAGCCTCAGCCTGGGTACGTCAGCGACCCGCCGGGCCAACTCCAAGGCCGCCTCAGGAGCCACCCCGGATTTGGTCGACTCGCCGGAGACGTTCACCTGGATCATCACTTCCAGCACCCGACCAGGCTCCAGTCGGGACGAGATCGCCTCGGCCAGTTCCACTGACGCCACCGACTCCACCGCATCGACCCAGGCCAGCGCGGCATTGATCTTGTTCGACTGCAAGGGCCCGATCAGGTGGGTCGGCACTGCCAGGTCGGCCAACTGAGGGCCCTTTGCCACCAGCTCCTGCACCCGGTTCTCCCCGCGTAGCAGGCCAGCTGCGCCCGGCAACTCGAAGACTGCACGCACCACTTCGGCCGGCTGGGTCTTGGTGGCCAACAACACTCGGACCGCCTCCGGGCTCCGTCCGGCCGCGATTGCCGCCTGGTGCACCCGCCGATTCACGTCCTCGAGTCGCCCGGCGAAGTCCACGTCCCGACGGTACCGCCTCCCCAGCACGGGCTCCACTCGCCTTGCGCCCCTTAACACGCTTTGCGCCCGCTACAGCAGGCGCAAAGCGTGTTAAGGGGCGCAGAGTGGTGGGTGGCCCGCGTTTTGGGGCGCAAGGCGAGTGGTTGGGCTAGAAGCCCAGACGGTTGAGGAACTTCGGGTTGCGCTGCCAATCCTTCATCACTTTGACGCGCAGATCCAGGTTCACCGGCATGCCGACCAGCTCCGCGATCTGTAGTCGAGCCTTGGTGCCGACCTCTTTTAAGCGCTCGCCCTTATGGCCGATGACGATGCCCTTCTGGGAATCACGTTCAACGATCATCGAGGCGTAGATGTCGAAGAGCGGTTTGCCCTCGGGACGTCCGGGGCGCTCCCCCATCTCTTCAATCACCACCGTTAGCGAGTGCGGAAGCTCGTCGTTGAACCCCTCAAGTGCCGCTTCGCGGATCAATTCGGTGAACATCATCTCGGTGGGCTCGTCAGTGATTTCGCCGTCGGGGTAGTACTGGGGCCCTTCTGGCAGCAACTTGATCAGCTCGGCAGATACGACGTCCACCTGATCGTCGGTAAGGGCCGACACTGGAACGATGCTGGCCCAACGAATGCCCAACTCCTCCTCGAGGGAGGCGATCCTGAGCAGGTGCTGGGCCATCCGAGCCGGTTTCACCAGGTCTGACTTGGTGGCCAAGGCCACCAACTGCGGTCGGTTGGGCAGCTTGGCGATCTCGGAAACCAGGAAGGTGTCACCTGGCCCGACGCGTTCATTGCACGGTAGGCACACTCCGATTACGTCCACATCGGCCCAGGCCTCGTGAACCCGGTCGTTCAGCCTCTCCCCTAACAAAGTGCGCGGCTTGTGTAGACCTGGGGTGTCAACCACGATCAGCTGGGCCTCTGGCGTGTTCACGACACCGCGCACCACATGCCTAGTGGTCTGAGGTTTGGACGACGCGATCGCAATCTTCGACCCGACCAGGGCATTGGTGAGCGTCGACTTACCCGCATTCGGGCGGCCGACGAAACAAGCGAAACCGGATTTCATGTAATCCTCTTGGCAGATTCGACGGCCAACTTCGCCGCGGCTTCAGCAGCCTCGTCGAGGTCGTCCTTGGCCAGGGTGGCCAGCACAGTCTGAACGGTGTGGCGGCGATCAGAGCCACGCTCAGCAATGAGCTTGATGCCCTGCCAGGTGACCACCGAGCCGGGAATAGGCACCTTGTTCAACTCCTTGGCCATCAGACCAAGGACGGTGTCGACATCGTCATCGTCGACCTTCAGGCCGTACAACTCACCGAAGTCCTCGATGCCCAGCCGGGCCAACACCCGGAACCGGCCCTCCCCTAATTTGGTGACCGGGGGTAGCTCGTCGTCGTACTCGTCAACGATCTCGCCGACGATCTCCTCCAGGACGTCCTCGATGGTGGCCAGGCCAGCGGTGCCACCGAACTCGTCGATCACGATGACCACGTGACTGCGGGTCAGCTGCATCTCGCGGAGCAACTCATCGACCGGCTTGGAGTCGGGGCAGAAGATGGGCGGACGCATCAACGTGTCGACGTTTTGCGAGGTCTGTGCCAACGGGTCGTCGTAGAGCCGCTGAATCGCGTCCTTCAGATAGAGAATGCCGACCACATCGTCGACGTCGGCACCGATCACCGGAATCCGGCTGAAGCCGGACCGCAGGGCCAGTGAAACTGCTTGTCGCAGTGTTTTGTCGCTCTCGATGTAGACCATGTCGGTGCGCGGAACCATCACCTCTTTGACGATGGTGTCGCCGAGTTCGAAGACTGAATGGATCATCTCGCGTTCCTCGGCCTCGATCAGGTCGCGCGCCTCGGCGATGTCGACCAGCTCCCGCAACTCAGCCTCGGAGGTGAACGGGCCCTCAGTGAAACCCTTGCCGGGGGTGAGGGCGTTTCCGATCAGGATCATCAGCTGCGAGATCGGACCCAGCACCGTGGTGAGCGCCCCCACCGGCACCGCCGCAGTGAGCGCGACGTTATCGGCGTGTTGCCGTCCTAGCGTGCGGGGGGCGACCCCCAGCCCGATGAAAGAGACCACCACCATCGTGAGGACGGGATAGAGCAGTTGTTCCCACAGCTGGTGGAAGTTCTCGACGAAGATCACGGTCACTGCGACGGTGGCCATCACTTCTAGCAGGATCCGCAGGAACAGGGTGGTGTTCAGGTGTGGCGCGGGATCCTGGGCCACCAAGAGCAGCCGCTTGGCCCCGCGGCGGCCCTCGTCGACCAGCCGCACAGCCCGGGCCCGCGAAACCGAGGCCAGCGCAGTCTCAGCCATTGTGAGCGCGCCAGCAAGCAGTACGCAGACAGCAGCAGCGGCCAGCAGCATCCACTGGTTTTGACTCAAGCCTTGTTCACACGCCTAGATCGCCGAAGTTGGTGTGCTGATTCTATCGGCAAGGCGCTTTCGCCTACTCCATTGCTGCCACCGGGCGAGCGGCGGCCGGCGATTGCTCGCCCACGGCCAGGCGCACCGTCACCAGCGGCAGGAAGAACTGCACCAGCGGACCGATCAGCACTGCGTACAACACGGTACCCACCCCGACTGCCCCGCCCAGCGCCCAGCCGACTGCCAACACCGACAATTCCAGGCCGGTGCGCACCAACCGCAACGACCAGCCAGTCCGCTTTGCCAGGCCGGTCATTAGCCCATCGCGCGGGCCGGGGCCGAGCTGGGAGCCGATATAGAGCGCTCCGGCAAGGCCGTTGATCACCAGGCCAACCAGTAGCAGGCCCCAGGAGGTCACCAAATCGGCGGCCTGCGGCACGATCGCCAGGGTCGCATCGGTGGCCAGCCCGATCACGACAGCGTTGGCCACCGTGCCCAGCCCGGGCCACTGCCGCAGCGGAATCCAGAGCAGCAACACCGCAAAGCCGACCACGATCACTACCGTGCCGAATGACCAGCCGAGTAGATGCTGCAGGCCGGCGTGGAAAACGTCCCATGGGTCAAGGCCGAGTCCGCTGCGTACGAACAGCGCCATCGCAAAGCCGTAAAGCCAAAGCCCGAGCAGCAGCTGCGGGATTCGCAACCCCAGGCGCCCAGCGCGCACCTGCGCCACTGGCCCCAGATTGGCCAACTGGACCTGACGGCGGTTGCTGATGGTGAACTTCATGTCACCCATCTTCGGTCAGATTGGCCTTGACCAACATAGCCAATTCGAGCACAGTGGCCTTATGCCGCTGCTCGGAATCACCGCCTCGCGAATCGCCGAGTTGCTCGCCTCACCCAGCCCGGGGGTGCCCGCCTACCGGTGGCTGGCCGAGGGCCTGCAACTGCTGATCGCTGATGGCCGCATCCCCAGCGGCTATGCGTTGCCGAGCGAGCGACGCCTCACCGAATCACTGGCGGTCAGCCGAACCACCGTCACCAAGGCATATTCAGTGTTGGGTGAGGCCGGGTTCCTGACCGCTAGGCAGGGCTCTGGCCATCTGGCCACGCTGCCGGCGGGCAGCAGGCACCTTGGGGTCGGCGGCGCCCTGCTGCCTGACGGTGAGGTGGCCGAGGATTTCCTCGATCTCACCTGCGCAGCCTCGCGCGCGCCCGCTGGCACCGCAGAGGCCTACGCGGCCGCAGTTGCGAAACTCCCCCGCTACCTGGCCGGTACTGGCTATGCCACCGGCGGGCTGCCCGAGCTCCGCGAACTCATCGCCGCCCGCTACGCCGAGCGAGGCCTGCCAACCACCCCGGACCAGATCATGGTCGTCAGCGGCGCACTGGCCGGGGTCAGCCTCGCCGTCCGCGCACTGACCAGACCCGGCCAGCCGGTACTGGTCGAGACCCCGTCCTACCCGAATGCGATTGACGCGGTTCGCCGCAGTGGCGCCCGACTGATCCCACTGCCAGTTGAGCCGACCGGCTGGGATCCCGAACTGACCACCGCCACCATCGAGACCACCAAGCCAGCTGCCGCAGTGATGATCCTGGACTTCCACAACCCCACCGGTTCGCTCATGCCCGACGCACAGCGCGCCAGCTTGGCCACTGCCCTGCGCCGGGCCGGCACGGTTGCCATCATCGATGAGACCATGCTTGAGGTACGGCTGGACGACCCCCCAACACCACTGCCGTTAGCCGCCTACCTGTCGCGCTGCATTCTGGTGGGCAGTTCATCGAAGTCACATTGGGGCGGCCTTCGCACGGGCTGGCTGCGGGTGCCGAGGGCGCTGTTGCCCCGCCTGCTTCAGGCCCGAATTGCCGACGATCTCGGGGCGCCCTTCTTGGAGCAGCTGGTGCTCACCGAGATGCTCAGTCACAGCGCAGCCCTGCACCCGGAGCGGCGCGACGAACTGCGCGCGGCTAGGAAAGTGATGACCGACCGGCTCCCAGAGGCGATTCCCGGCGCCAGCTGGGTCGTCCCGGCTGGCGGGCTGAGTCTTTGGGTCGGACTGCCAGCAGCACGGGCCAGCCAACTGGCGATCGCCGCGCAAAAGGTCGGGCTGCTGATCAGCCCCGGACCTCAGTTTGCCGCGACTCATGGTCTGGAGCGCTTCATTCGGCTGCCCTACAAGGACCCGGCCCCCGCGATCGTTGAGGCAATGTCGCGTTTGGGTCGAGCCTGGCGATCTCAACAGGAACTGCCGTCCTCGACCAGAGGTCAGCGGCCACGGTCAGTAGTGGCCTGAGCCGAGGTACAGGTGCGCAAGCTCGTCGGAGAGTGAGTGTTCTACTAGGCGCGCGAGGCGGTCCAGGCGGCGATGATCTTGTCGTTGAGGTCGAACATGACCTTCTTCTCCCCCGGCTCGGCGTGATCATGGCCGAGCAGGTGCAGCAGGCCGTGAATCAACAGGTAGTCGGCTTCTTCCTCGGGCGTGCGGCCACCTTCGGCGGCTTGGGCTGCGGTTACCGTCGGGCAGAGCACAATGTCGCCGAGCAGGCCCAGCGGCGGCTCCTCGTCCGGATCGGGTGCGCGCAACTCGTCCATCGGGAAGCTGAGCACGTCGGTTGGCCCAGGCTCGTCCATGAACTTGCGGTGATAGGCGGTCATGGTGTCAACGTCCACCAGCAACACCGACAACTCCGCTTCGGGGTGGATCCGCAGCAGGTCGAGGGCGAACGTGGCCAGCTGGATCAGCCGCTTGGTGTCGACTTCGACGCCGGATTCGTTGTTTAGCTCGATCATCGTTTCTTCCTTACCGGCGGCAATGTCGCCTCAAAGCGGTCATAGGCAGCCACGATGCGCCCCACCAACCGGTGGCGGACGACGTCATGGCTGGTCAGACGGCAGAACGCGATGTCGTGGACGCCGTCCAGGATCTCCTCAACCACGGTCAACCCCGAACGTACCCCGCCCGGTAGGTCGATCTGGGTGACGTCGCCGGTGACCACGATCTTTGAGCCGAAGCCCAGCCGGGTCAGGAACATCTTCATCTG
>DIVW01000051.1 GCA_002428365.1 Propionibacteriaceae bacterium UBA6122 | reverse complement strand
TTACCTCACCAACAAGCTGATAGGCCGCGAGCCCATCCTTGACCGTCGGAGCTTTCCACCCCGGCAGATGCCCGCCAGGGTCGTATCCGGTATTAGCAGCTGTTTCCAACTGTTATCCCAGGGTCAAGGGTAGGTTGCTCACGTGTTACTCACCCGTTCGCCACTGATCCGGAGAGCAAGCTCTCCTTCACCGTTCGACTTGCATGTGTTAAGCACGCCGCCAGCGTTCNNTGAGCCAGGATCAAACTCTCCGTTGAAAAATTTCGGTGTGGGCTTTAAGGCCCAGTTACCGTCAACTTTAGTTTGATTCTGACGCAGACCAATTCTGGTCTGTATCAATAATCAAAGGAATCCGTTCTGGCTTGTGTTTGGCTTTCGCCTCGCACGCCCCAGTACGGGGTTTTGTTCGCACTCCGAAGAGTGCATTATTGTGCATTGACTTTTAAGCACGCTGTTGAGTTCTCAAGTTTCGGGTGCGCTCTTCGCTTTGGCTTTCACCGCCGCTTGGGGCAACTCGACTTACTTTAGTAGTTCCGAACCCCGTTGTCAAACCGGGGTTCTTCCCTCGAACTTGGCCGTGACTAGGACTTGGACTTGGTGGCTTCTGGCATGAAGACACACCGCATCCAAGGTGTCTTGGTTGGGTTCGGCGCTCCGATCCGTCCGTTCCAGCTTCTTGCTGTCTCGTCCGTGTCACCGGCAGCGCTCGATGAACATTACGCGGTTGGGGTGGGTGGGTCAAATCGGGCCGGAGTCCGGGCGTGTCCCACTCTGACTAGGCCAAACGGGTGATTTCAACCGCTCCAACGGTCTTTCGGCCCCGACGAACAACCAAGAACTTTTCAGCCAACAGGTCATCGGCTGTGGCCAGCTGCTCTGGATCGGTCACTTTGACGTTGTTTAGGTAGGCCCCGCCCTCGGTCACCGTCCGTCTGCCTGCCGACTTGCTGGGTACGACACCGGCGGCGACCATGACTTCAACAACGCTGGGAAAGTTGGTCCCAATCGCTAGTTCCACTCCCCCTAACTCGGTATTGACCGCCTTGAGCACTGCAGCTGGCAGGCCCCTTAGCTCTCCCCCGCCAAAGATCGCTGCGGCAGCCTGGGTGGCCGCCACGCGTTCGGCTGGCGAATGAACCAGGTCAGTGATGTCGTCGGCCAGCGCCCGCTGCGCAATCCTGAGGTGTGGAGCTTCTGCGGATTGCCGCACCAGGTCGTCCAGCTCTTCTCGGCCCCGCTCGGAGAAGATCCGCAAGTAGGTGGCGGCCATCGCGTCTTCGGCGTTCAAGAAGAACTGATGGAACGCATACGGACTGGTCATGGCCGGATCGAGCCAGACCGTGCCGGACTCGGTCTTGCCGAACTTGGTGCCGTCGGCCTTGGTCAGCAGCGGGGTGGCCAACGCGTGGGCCTTACCGCCGTCGGCCCGCCGGATCAGTTCGACCCCCGAGGTCAGGTTGCCCCACTGATCGGAGCCGCCAGTCTGCATGGTTACGCCGTGTCGGCGGTACAGCTCAAGGAAGTCCAGAGACTGCAGCAGCATGTAGGAGAACTCGGTGTAGGAGATACCAGTCTCCAGACGGGCCTTCACGACTTCACGGTCGAGCATCCGGTTCACGCTGAAGTGCTTGCCGATGTCGCGCAGGAAGTCCAGCGTGCTCAGCTCGGCGGTCCAGTCGTAGTTGTTGACCACCGTGGCCGAGTTTGGGCCGTCGAAGTCGACGAACTTGCTCACTTGGTCACGAATCCGCTCGACCCACTCGTGCACGAGATCCTTGGGGTTCAGGTTGCGCTCGCTGGTCTGCCTCGGGTCACCAATCAGTCCGGTGGACCCCCCGACCAGCAGGAAGGGACGATGTCCGGCGGCTTGGAGGCGGCGCGACAGCATCAACTGCACCAGGTTGCCCATGTGAATGCTCGGTGCAGTCGGGTCGAACCCCACGTAGGACTTCACCTGACCGGCGTCCAGGGCGGCCGCGAGAGCATCCGGATCGGTGGAGTGGGCGACGAACCCGCGCCAGGTCAGTTCTTCCAGTAAGGCATTCACGCTTGGTAAGCGTAGTGGCGCCCACCGGTCAGCTCCGAACCGACGCTGTCGGTGGCACCGGCTAGGTTCGAGGCCATGCCTTCCTTTCGGGCCAGTCTCGCCGTGATCAGGGTCACCGACGGCCGCTCCCCAACCGAGGTCTTGGCCGCGGCCCAGGCCGGTATCGCCACCAGTTGGCACGTGGAGGACGGATTCGTTGATGTCGATCCGCTGCGCCGCGGCGGGCTGCCGCGGGTGACCGTGCGCTTTGTGGTGCCGTGGTCGAACAACGCCAGCGAAGACGCCACTGCATGGCAGGCGGCCAGACAGCTAGCGACCCACGTGGGGCAGGTAGCCCAATGGCGGGACCTGCGGGTGTTCCGCCGCACCAAGGGTCGCTGGGACGCCATCGGTCCAGCCTGAGGATCAGGCAAGGCCTCAGCCCGGGCGATACTCCATCTCGACGCTCACCCAGTCGGTGTCGTCGACGCTCAGCACCCTCCTGGTGTCGGTATCAGTGAACCCCAAACCTAGATAGAGGGAGCGCGCGACCAGGTTTTGCTCGTAGACGCCGAGGGTCACCAGCTCGGCATGTGGGTCGCTGCTTGCCAAGGCCAACAGGTGGTCGAAGATCAGCCGTCCCCAACCCTGACCACGCCGGAGCGGATCAACCAGCACCCACCCAATCCGCACCGCTCCGGGGACCGGCTGCACCGAGCCCATCGCCACTGGTAGCCCATCGACCAACAGCACTTGAACGTTGCGCCGTTGCTGCCGAACAACTGTCAGCATCTGTTCCACGCCCAGTGGCCACGAAAGGCTCGGGCCGGCGAACAGCGCGACATCGGCAGCCGAGCTCGCCCAAGTGGCTGCCAATGCAGCCAGGTTGGCGTCAAGCTGCACGAAGGCAACGTCCTGGTGGGCTTTCATGTCAGCTGATGGTGGCGCGCAGCTCGGCCAACTGGGCGCGTACCTGATCGGGCGCAGTACCGCCACGTCCGTTGCGCGAGGCCACCGAACCTTCGATGGTCAGCACCGATAGGACCTCAACAGTCAGCTCCGGTGAGATTTCGGCCAACTGAGCTTCGCTGAGCTCAGCCAGCTCGATGCCATGGGCCTCGCAAAACTTTACGCAGGCACCAGCTATCTCATGGGCGTGAGCGAAGGGGACCCGGCGGCGCACCAACCAGTCGGCCACATCGGTGGCCAGCGAGAAGCCCTTCGGGGCGAGCGACGCCATCCGTTCCGGGTGGAACCGCAAGGTGGCCACCATGCCAGTCACCGCGGGCAACAGCACCCGCAGCTGATCGAGGCCATCGAAGACCGGCTCCTTGTCTTCTTGCAGATCCCTGTTGTAAGCCAACGGCAGACCCTTGCAGGTAGCCAGCAGGCCAGCGAGATTGCCGATGAGTCGTCCAGCCTTACCTCGGGCCAGCTCAGCAACGTCGGGGTTCTTCTTCTGCGGCATGATCGAGGATCCGGTCGACCAGGCGTCGTCAAGAGTGGCGAACCCAAACTCAGCGGTGCACCACAGGATCACGTCCTCGCTCAGCCGCGACAGGTCCACTCCGATCTGGGCCAGGACGTAGGCCTGCTCGGCCACCAGATCGCGGGCGGCAGTGCCATCGATGCTGTTGGGCACCGACCCGGCGAAGCCCAACTCGGCCGCGACCAGCTCTGGATCCAGACCCAGCGAGGTGCCAGCCAGGGCACCAGAGCCATATGGACTCAGCGCCAGGCGTCGGCCCAAATCGTCCAGGCGTTGCAGGTCACGAACCAAGGGCCAGGCGTGAGCCAACAGGTGATGGCTCAACAGCACCGGCTGGGCCGACTGCAGATGGGTGCGTCCAGGCATGATGGCGCCGAGGTTGGCCTCGGCCTGGTCGCCAAGGGCAGCAACCAGATCGCGAAGATCGGCAGCCAGCACACCGTTGGCGTCGCGCAGATAGCTGCGGATCAGCGTGGCGATCTGGTCGTTGCGAGAACGGCCAGCGCGCAAGCGTCCACCGAGTTCGGCGCCAACCTCGGCGATCAGCAACCGCTCCAGCGCGCCGTGGACGTCTTCATCGGTCGGCTCGGGAGCCAGCTCGCCAGCGGCCAACCTGGCCAGCAGCGCATCCAGGCCCGCCAGCATGGCCGACAGCTCAGCAGGCGTCAGTAGCCCCGCGGCGTGCAGCGCCAGGGCATGCGCCTTGGAGGCGGCCAGGTCGTGACCAGCCAGCCGCCAATCGAAGTGGGTCGACTTCGAAAGGGCGAACATCGCCTCAGCAGGGCCGCCGGCGAAACGTCCGCCCCAAAGCCGTCCGGAATCGGTCGCCTCAGTCATCGCACCTCTCTCAATTGGTATGCAGGCTCAGCAGGGATTCGGCCAGCGCCACTCCCCCGAGCGGATCACGGGAAATCACCAGGACGGTGTCGTCGCCGGCGATCGTACCCAGGATCGCTTCGAAGGCGACCTTGTCGATGGCCGAGGCGAAAAACTGGGCCGCCCCTGGCGGCGTGTGTAGTACTGCCAGATTGGCCGAGCCCTCCGCGGACAACAACAGCTCGCCACATAGCCGACTCAACCGCGACAGCGCCGCCGGGCTGCCTGGTCCGTGTTCGCCAGCGAGCAGCGCATAGGCGAACTGTCCGGCAACCGTGCGCACCCGCACCGCACCCAGCTCCAGCAAGTCCTTGCTCAAGGTGCCTTGGGAGACGGCAATCCCCGACTCGGCCAGTCGAGCGGCCAGCTCTGTCTGGGAGCCAATCGTGTCGCGCTCGATAAGTTCGGCGATCTTCGACTGCCGCGCGCTCTTGGTGAGTGGCGCTTTCACGGTCTCAGTCACTTCGCTCCCCCCGCAATATCGGCGGCCCGCTCGAGCAGGCCGGGCAAGGCGGCGACGAACTCATCAAGCTGGGCGTCGGTAACGATCAGTGGCGGGGCGATCCGCAACACCTCTGGTCGGGGCGCGTTGATCACGAAACCCGCAGCTAAGGCATCCCTCGCGACGCTGGCCGCGATCGGCTTAGTCAAGACGATGCCGCGCAGCAGGCCTCGTCCACGGACGGCGGCGATCAGCGGGTGGTCCAGCGCCAGCACCGCCGAGGCCAGGTGCTCCCCGGCCACTACCGAGCGGGCCAGCAGGCCATCGCGCTCGATGATGGCCAGCACGGCCAGCCCGGCGGCCGCGGCCACCGGGTTGCCGCCGAAGGTGCTGCCATGGGTCCCCGGGGTGAGAAGGGACGCGGCCGCCCCGGTCGCCACGCAAGCCCCAATCGGGAAGCCGTTGCCCAGCCCTTTGGCAAAGGTGACGATGTCGGCGGTCACTCCAGAGGAGGTACTGGCCAGCCAATCACCACATCGACCGAGGCCGGTCTGCACCTCATCCAGCCAGAGCAGCGCCCCAGCGGCGGCAGTGATTTCGCGGGCTTTGGCCAAGAAGCCGTCGGGAGGTTCGATGACCCCGTTCTCCCCCTGAATAGGTTCGATGATCACCGCGGCCACCGTGTGGTCAACCGCAGCGGCTAGCGCCTCCACATCGCCGTACGGCACGAAGGTAACCTCGCCGGGCAGCGGCTCGAAGGGCTCGCGGTACTTCGGATTGGCCGTCAGCGCCAAGGCGCCGAGGCTACGTCCATGGAAAGCACCGTCCATGGCGATCAGGCGCGTACGTCCGGTCATCCGGCTGATCTTGAAACCAGCCTCATTGGCCTCGGTGCCGGAATTGGTGAAGAACACCCGGCCCTGGGTGTCGGGCGCGTTCGCGGTGACGAAGCCGACCAACCGCTCGGCGAGAGCAATCTGGGTGGGGGTCGCGAAGAAGTTCGACACATGACCCAGCGTCGACAGCTGAGCCGAGATGGCCCCCAGCACCTGCGGGTGAGCATGACCTAGGGCGTTCACGGCCAGCCCCGAAAGCAGATCGAGGTACCGGTTGCCGTCGGCGTCCCACAGGTACACGCCTTCGCCGCGGACGAACACCCGCGACGGCGGCCCAAAGGTGTTCATCACCGCACCGTCATAGCGGCTGAGCAGCGCCGTCTGGGCTGAGGCTTCGACTGGCTCAGCCAGCTTGGGGTCGGCAACAGCCAACTTGGGGTCGGCACCGACCAACTTGGGCTCGACTGGCTGGTTCACGGGAGCATTTCGCCAAGGGCCGAGTGGCCCAGCACCATCGTGCCGATGCCCTCATCGGTGAAGACCTCCAGCAGCAATGAGTGCGGAATACGTCCATCGATCACGGTGGCTTTTGGCACCCCTGCCCGGACGGCGTCGACGCAGGCCTCCATCTTGGGGATCATTCCTGAGGCCAGCGTTGGCAGCATTGCGGCCAGGTCGTCCACCGCGATCTGCCGGATGACATCGGTGGAGTTGGGCCAATCCCGATACAGCCCCGCCACATCAGTCAGGACGATCAACCGCTCCGCACCCAGGGCTGCCGCCAAGGCACCGGCCGCGGTGTCAGCGTTGACGTTGTGCACCAGGCCGTCTTCGTCGGGGGCAACCGTGGCCACCACCGGGATCCGGCCGGCGGCAAGCAGGTCAAGGACCGCTTCGGGACGCACCTCAGTGATCTCGCCGACCAGGCCGAGGTCGACCTCCTGGCCGTTGATCTCGACCCCTTTACGCTCGGCAGTCAGCAGACCGGCGTCCTCGCCGGAGAAGCCAACGGCTAACGGGCCGTGGGAGTTGATCAAGCCCACCAGTTCGCGATTCACCTGGCCCATCAGGACCATCCGCACCACGTCCATCGTTTCGGGCGTGGTTACCCGCAGCCCACCGCGGAACTCACTCTCAATGCCGAGCCGACTCAGCATCTCCGAGATCTGTGGTCCACCGCCGTGCACCACCACCGGCTTCACCCCGACGGTGCGCAAGAAGACGATGTCGGTGGCGAAAGCGGCCTTGAGCTTCTCATCCACCATCGCATTGCCGCCGTACTTGATCACGATGGTCTTGCCGACGTAGCGCTCCAACCAGGGCAGCGCCTCAATCAGGATGGCCGCTTTGTCGATCGCTTCAGTCATGAGGAGTACTCCGCGTTCTCTTTGACGTAGTCATAGGTCAGGTCGTTGGTCCAGATGGCGGCAGCCGCCTCGCCAGCGTGCAGGTTCAACTCCACCAGCACCGCCCGTTTAGTGAGATCAACCTCGCTGCGATCGGCGCCGAGTTGGCCGTCGAGGAACACCCCGACTCCATTGAAGGAGACGTCGACGTGTTCCGGGTCGTAACCGGCTGAGACAGTGCCAGCAGCGGCCAGCACCCGCCCCCAGTTGGGGTCGTTGCCGAAGATGGCGCACTTGAACAGATTGCTCCGGGCGATCGCGCGGGCCACCGCTAGCGCGTCGGCCTCGTCCGCGGCCCCAACCACACGCACCTCGATGTCGTGGGCCGAGCCCTCAGCGTCGGCCAGCAACTGCTTGGCCAGGTCGGCACAGACCCCGGTGAGGGCTTCGCCGAACTCGGCAGCGTCCGGGACGACCTGGGAGGCGCCCGAAGACAACAACAACACAGTGTCATTGGTGGACATGCAGCCGTCGGAGTCGGTGCGATCAAAGGTGAAACCAGTGGCCACCTTCAAGGCGGCGTCCAACTCCGACGGGGTCAGCTTGGCGTCTGTGGTGACCACCACCAGCATCGTGGCCAGCGCCGGAGCCAACATGCCGGCACCTTTGGCCATGCCACCGATGGTCCATCCCGACGGCGAGGTGTGGATCGCCTCTTTGGCGACGGTGTCGGTGGTCATGATCGCCTCGGCCGCCGCCGGACCGCCTGCGTGGGAGAGGTCCTGGGCGGCCAGTTGCACCCCGTTGAGGACTGCGTCCATCGGCAGCCGAACCCCGATCAGCCCGGTCGAACAAACAGCCACATCGTTGACATCGCAACCGACCTCGGCAGCCACCCACTCAGCGGTCTGGACAGTATCGGCGTAGCCAGCGTCCCCGGTACAAGCGTTGGCTCCCCCGGAGTTGAGCGCCACGGCCGCCAGCCGGCCGTCGGCGATTACCTGTTGGCTCCATTTGACCGGCGCTGCGGTGAACCTGTTGCTGGTGAACACGCCCGCTGCATGAGCATCTGGCCCACTGTTGACCACCAGAGCGAAGTCGGACCTGCCGGAGACCTTGATACCGGCGGGGACACCAGCGGCGAGGAATCCTTTGGCTGCAGTGACACTCACGGGGCAACTCCGATCGCGCTAAGACCGAGGGTTTCGGGCAAACCCAGGGCGATATTCATTGACTGGACGGCACCGCCAGCGGTGCCTTTGGTCAGGTTGTCGATCGCGGCCACGGCCACCAATCGAGCGGCCGCCGCGTCCACGGTGACCTGCACCTGCACTGCGTTGGAACCGACCACCGACTTAGTCTGCGGCCACACCCCTTCGGGAAGCAGGGTGATGAAGGGTTCATCGGCATAGGCGTCGACGTAGGCCTGCCGCACCGCCGCCGCACTGATACCCGCCGCGAGCGGTGCGGTCACAGTGGCCAGGATTCCGCGCGACATCGGCACCAGCACCGGCGTGAAGGACACGGTTGGGTTGTTGGCGCCTAGCTTGGTGAAGTTCTGCAGGATCTCCGGGACGTGGCGATGCCCGCCACCGACGCCGTAGGCCGCCGCTGACCCCATTACTTCTGAGCCCAACAGGTTCGCCTTGAGCGCCTTGCCCGCCCCGGAAGTGCCAGAGGCCGCCACGGCCACCACGTCCACTCCAGTCACCAATCCGGCGGTGAGCGCCGGTAACAGTGCGAGCGTGACGCTCGTCGGGTAACAGCCTGGCACCGCGATGCGCAGCGCCTCGGCCAACACCGCGCGTTGGCCGGGCAACTCCGGCAGGCCATAGGGCCAGGTACCGGCGTGCTCGGTGCCGTAGAACTGACGCCACTGATCGGCATCGATGAGCCGATGATCAGCGCCAGCGTCAATCACCAGAACTTCTGAGCCAAGTTCGGCCGCGATCGCCGCCGAGGTGCCATGCGGGAGGGCGAGATAGACCACATCGTGGTCGGCAAGGTTGGCTGGCGTCGTGTCGAGGATCTCGCGATCGCCAAGGGTGACCAGGTGCGGATGATGGCTCAGCAGCTTGCTGCCAGCACTGGAACCAGCCGTGAGCGCGCCAATCTCGACCTCGGGATGGCTCAGCAGCAGCCGCAGCACTTCTCCACCGGCGTAACCAGTGGCCCCGGCCACCGCAACCTTGAACGTCATGTGCATGATTATGCCGCACTCGGAATGAATATTCCAACCCGTCATGGTTAGGCACGCCGCAGTAAGGGGTTACGATGCTGCGCGTGCCGATCGCCGCTTTAGGTATTAGTCACCACCTCGTGTCCCTTGACGAACTGGCAGCTCTCAGCGCCACTGCGTCTGCGGTCACCTCAGCGTTGGAAGCTCACCCCGACGTGTCGGGCTTTGTGTTGCTCAGCACCTGCAACCGCTACGAGCTCTACTTCGACGCGCCGCTCTTTCATCCCTCCCTCGAAGCCACCCTCGGCGCGATTCGTACGGCATTGCCGCCCGAGCGCGCCGACTTGGCCAGTGAACTCGAAGTCCACGCCGGCCAGATGGCGGTACAGCACCTGCTTGAGGTCGCCGCCGGACTGGACGCAATGGTGGTCGGCGAAGCGGAGATCCTTGGCCAGGTACGCGACGCCCTTGCTGGCGCCGAGTGCCACAACACCCCCGGCCTGCGCCGGTTGTTCCACGCCGCTCTTACCACCGGCAAGGCGGTCAGCAGCCAGACCGATCTGGGGGCGGCCGGGCGCTCCATCGCCGCAGTTGGCCTGGCTTTGGTCGAACAACGGCACTTCAGCCTCGCCGGACGTCGGGTGCTGCTGATCGGCACCGGCAACTACGCCAGGGTGGTCACCGCGAGCCTGGTGCGCTCCGGCTGCACCGACTTGGCCGTCTACTCCCGCAGTGGCCGGGCTGAGCGGTTCGCCGCCAGCCACCCGGTCGAAGCAATCCCGTCCGACGGGCTCATCTCCGCCCTAGCCGATGCCGACCTGGTAGTCACCTGCAGCGGGCATCAGCACTCCACCCCGATCGTGACCGCTGATCTGCTCGCCAGCGCCCGGGATTCAACCAGTTCGCTGTTGCCGGTGCTCGACCTGTCCCTCTCCGGCGATGTCTCCGAGGACGCGGCCGCCCTGATCGGGGTCGACCTGATCAACCTGGACGAAATTGGTGCTCACGCGCCAGCCTCACAGAGCGCCGCGGTGCTGGCCGCCCGAGACCTCGTCGCCCGCGGAGTGGACACCTACCAGCATTTGGAATCTGGACGGGCCGCTACCCCGGCAGTCACCGCCATGCGCTCACATGTGAGCCAGTTCATCGAGCGTGAGATTGAGGCGGCTGCCCGGCGCTACGACCCAGCCACCGCAGCCGCCGTCGCCCGATCGCTGCGCCGGGTTTCCAATGCCCTGCTGCACACGCCGTCCCTGCGGGCGGCGGAGCTGGCGCGTGCCGGTGGTCTGGACGACTACCAGCACGCCCTGCAGACCCTTTTCGGTATCGACGTGGAGGCCCACTCATGACCTTTCGACTTCCCGCCGCCCACCCGCTGCTGCAGGGCCGCACCCTTGATTCGGACCTGATCAGGGCCTACACCGGACGTAGCGTGTCGCAGCGTCCGGTTTGGTTTATGCGCCAAGCGGGCCGCTCGCTGCCGGAATACCGGGCCCTGCGCGAGGGCACCACCATGCTGGGCTCCTGCCTGAACCCGGAAATGGCGGCCGAAATCACCCTGCAGCCAGTGCGCCGCCACCACGTGGATGCCGGCATCTTCTTCTCCGACATCGTCGTGCCGCTCAAACTCGCTGGCATCGAGGTCGAAATCGTCGGTGGAGTCGGACCGGTGATGGGCAGCCCCGTGCGAAGCGCCGCCGAGGTGGCTGCCCTGCCGGAACTGGATCCGGCGGCACTCGCCCCGATCCGCGAGGCGATCGGGATCACCGTGGCCGAACTCGGCGACACCCCGCTGATCGGTTTTGCCGGGGCGCCGTTCACGCTCGCGTCCTATCTAATTGAGGGACGGCCGAACCGGGAGTTGCCAGCGACCCGGGCACTGATGGCTGAGGACCCCGAAACCTGGAACCGGCTGCTGGGCTGGGTGGCCCGGCTGACCACGACCTTCCTGCGGGCCCAGGCTGAGGCTGGCGCCAGCGCCCTCCAGCTCTTTGACTCCTGGGTCGGACGGCTCAGCGTCGCCGAATACGAGCAGGCCGTACAGCCACACTCGACCGCAGTCTTCGACAGCGTCGCCGATCTGGGCGTACCGAGGGTCCACTTCGGCACCGCCACCGGCGACCTGCTCACCAATCTCTACGCCGCTGGCGCGGACGTGGTCGGGGTAGCCGCCGACATTTCGCTGGCCGAGGCCAATCGCCGTCTGGGTGGCACCGTCCCCTTGCAGGGCAATCTCGATCCTGCCCTGCTCAGCGCACCGCCTCAGGCGCGCGAGGACGCCACCCGAGACATTTGCGCGCAGGGCGATCTCGCTCCCGGCCACGTCTTCAACCTCGGCCATGGCGTTACCCCCGACACCGACCCCGAGGTGCTCACCGCACTGGTCGAGCTCGTCCATTCAATTGCACCCAAGCCGCCACAGGAGTCCTGAATGACCACCCATTCCGTCGGTATCGGCTCAGTTAAGCCCAACGAACTGTGGGCCTACGAGCGGGCGCCGATGATCATTTACTGGGAACTGACCAACGCCTGCGGACTCTCCTGTCGGCATTGCCGAGCCACTGCCCAGCCTGAGGCCGCCCCTGGCGAACTCAGCACCACTCAAGCGATCGCGGTGCTGGACGACATCGTTGGCTTCGCCACCGACGGCGAGGCGTTGCCACACCTGGTGATGACTGGTGGCGACCCGCTGAAGCGTCCCGATCTGGCTGAGTTGGTGGCTGCGGCGCAGGCTCGCGGCATCGGGGTCTCGCTGGCCCCGGCCGTGACTCCCCTACTCACCCGGGAGAAGCTGTTCTGGATGAAGGAGATCGGCATCCAGGCCATCTCGCTGTCTTTGGACGCCTCCAATGCCGAATATCACGACGGCATTCGGATGGTGCCCGGCACCTTCGACGCCACGCTGGTCGCCCTCGATCATGCCGCTGAGGCTGGCCTCGCGGTCCAGGTGAACACGCTGGTTACTGAGGCCACCGCCCCCGACCTGCCAGCGGTTTATGACGTACTGAGCCAGCACAAGCTGATGCAGTGGAGCCTGTTCTTCCTGATCTCCATCGGCCGCGGCAGCGAGCTGGTCGAACTTACCCCCGGCGAAGCCGAGAAGTGGCTGATGTGGGCTGCCTCAATCAACCGGGAGTCGCCGTTTCGGGTCAAGACGACCGAGGCGATGCACTACCGCCGCCTAGTGAGCGCCCCGCTGCTGCGCGCGGGCAAGAGTTGGACTGAAATCGAGGCCGGGCCGATGTCTCGAGGGTTTGGGATTCGCGATGGCAACGGCATCGTCTTCATTTCCAACCTCGGGGACGTCTGCCCGTCCGGCTTCCTGCCCACAGTGGTCGGAAACGTCAAGGACGCCTCGCTGGTCGAGCTGTATCGCAACACCGAGTTGATGCGTTCGCTGCGAGATCCTGAACAGTTCAAGGGACGTTGCGGCATCTGCGAATACCGCAACTGGTGCGGCGGCTCCCGGGCCCGCGCCTTCGCCTGGACCGGCGACCCGCTGGAATCCGACCCGCTGTGCCCCTATCAGCCCAAGCCGGTCTAGTGAGATTGCTGGTAGTCGGCGGCGGGATCACCGGCTTGGCTGCTGCCTGGGAGGCGATACGCGGTGGCGAAGGTCGCCCGCCGGTTGAAGTGATGCTGGTCGAGGCCGCAGACACCTTTGGTGGCAAGGTGCGCACCGAGGTAGTCGATTCGCTGCTGATCGAACATGGCCCCGATTCCTTTGTGGCCTACCGTCCCGCCGCGCTCAAGCTCATCGAAGAACTTGGCTTGGCCGACCAAGTGATCTCGATCAGCGGCACCCGCACGGTCTATCTGCGTTCCCGCGGACGGCTGCGTCCGCTGCCCTCAGGCATGGGCATGGTGCTGCCAACGAAATTGTGGCCCTTTGTGACCACCGGCATTCTTTCGCCCTTCGACAAGCTGCGAGCCGGGTTCGATCTGCTGCTGCCGCGGCGCCTGCGCAATGGGCAAGACACGACAATCGGCGCCTTCCTGCGGGCCCGCCTCGGTGGCGGGATCGTGCAGCGCTTCGCCGATCCGATGGTGGGCGGCATCTATGGCGCCAGCGTCGACGAGCTGAGCCTGGATGCCGTGCTGCCATCGCTGCGGGCCGATGAGGCCAAATACCGCAGCCTGATGCTGGCCTCCTTGGCTGCCGGTCGCAAAGCCCGATCAGCTGCGCGGGGCCCGAGCTCACCGTTTCGCACCCTGAATGGCGGCTTGGGCAGCCTGATCTCAGCGCTGGTCGAGCAGTTGACCGCAGCCGGGGTCAGCCTGCACACCGGACTCGGTGTTGACCGCCTTACCCCGCTGCCCGGCGGCGGAGCCGAGGTGCGGTTTTCCGATGGCTCCACTCAGCCCTTCGACGCGGTGGTCTTGGCCGCGGGGGTCGAAGGCAGCGAAGAGTTGCTCAAAACCGCGGCGCCCGCAGCGGCGGCGGCGCTGGCGCAGGTGCCCCTGGCTACCTCCACTGTTCTCAGCCTTGCCTACCCCGCCGAGGCCTTCGCCAACCCGGTGACCACCCACGGCTGGCTGGAAGCAGATCCGGCCCCGATTAGCGGCATCACCGTTTCTTCGGCGAAGTGGGCTGGACGCGCCCCGGTGGACACGGTATTGATCAGGGCTTTCGTGCCCGGACGGCTGGGCGCGATCGCCGAGGCGCCGGACGCCGAACTGATCGCCGCAGTGACCGACCACGTGGGCCTGGTGTTGGGGGCGCAACGGCCGCCCACCAGTGTCCGCGTTTCTCGCTGGCCAAGAATGATGCCGAAGTACACCCTCGGGCATCTTGATCGGGTGGCCGCCGTTGAAGCCGGGCTGGCGAGCTTGCCCTGCTGGCGGGTGGCCGGTTCGCCGCTGCGCGGGGTTGGGGTACCCGATTGCGTGGCTGACGGACGTAGGCAAGCTGACTTGGCTTTGACTGCAGCCGCGCTGGGCGGGGTTAGGGTCGAGGAATGACTGTTTCCGCTGATTTGACCGCCTTCACCTGCTACGCGGTCTTCACCCGCCGAGAGCCTGTCTCAGACCTCGTCGCCGAAAGCACCACCAAGGTGATCGAGCAACTCCGCGAGCGCGGCGTTACCGTCCGCGGTCTCTACGACGTCGCCACGATGCCAGCCGGCGCCGACCTCCTGGTGTGGTTGCACGGACCAGCGGCGCAGGACCTGCAGGAAGCCGTTAGGTTGTTCGAGCGCCAGGCGCTTGGCGGCGCAGCTGAGCTGACCTGGTCGGCGATGGGGGTGCACCGAGTGGCGGAGTTCAACCGGCGCCACGCCCCTGCCTTTCTCACCGGTGCCGAGCCGAAGCAATGGCTGACTGTCTACCCCTTCGTCCGCTCCTACGAGTGGTACCTGTTGCCGGAAGAGGAACGCCGCCGCTTGCTGGCCGAGCACGGCCAGGCCGGACGGGAGTTCCCGCAGGTGCTCAGCAACACCGTCGCGGCTTTCGCCCTTGGCGACTACGAGTGGCTGTTGGGTCTGGAAGCCGACGAGTTGATTGACCTGGTCGACCTGATGCGACACCTGCGCTCTTCCGGAGCCAGGCGGCATGTCCGGATCGAAATTCCCTTCTATACCGGGCATCGAGTGTCGCCTGCGGAACTGGCTCAAGTGCTGCGATGAATCAGCGCTACGACGCAGTGGTGTTGCTCGGTTTCGGCGGGCCAGAAGGGGTCGAGGAGGTCGTGCCCTTCTTGGAGCGAGTGACGGCTGGCCGTGGGATTCCGCCCGAGCGACTGGCCGAGGTGGGCCAGCACTACTTCGCCATGGGCGGGGTGAGCCCAATCAACGCCCAGAATCGCGCTCTGCTGGCCGCCCTGAGCCAGCGGTTCGATGCCGAAGGGGTCCTGATTGAGACCGCTCTGGCCAATCGCAACTCACCACCATTTGTGCCTGACGTGCTCCGCGACCTGGCCGCGCGCGGCCACCACCGGATCTTGGGCGTTGCCGCGGCGGCCTATTCCGGCTATTCCGCCTGCCGGCAGTACCGCGAAGATCTCGGCTTAGCCCTGGCTGCTACCGGGTTGGAGCTGGTGGTGCGCAAGCTGCCCCCGTTCTTCGACCTTGACGGGTTCGCGGCAGCCATCACCGAGTTGCTGTTGCAGGCGTTGCCGTCCGATCTCGATCTGGCGGCCGACACCACCAAGCTGGTGTTCACCACGCACTCGATTCCGAACTCGATGGCGGCCAGTTCCGGGCCGACCGGGGACGCTTACGTGAGCCAGCATCGGTGGGTCGCCGCGCAGGTGGCCACGGGTATTGCCGCGGCCACCGGCATCGACAAGCCCTGGGAACTTGTCTTTCAATCCCGCTCCGGGCCACCGCAGGTTCCTTGGCTGGAGCCAGACGTCAATGACGCTTTGGCGGAGTACTCGACGACAGGTTCCACCGACGTGGTGCTGGTGCCAATCGGGTTCATCAGTGACCACATGGAAGTGATCTGGGATCTCGACACCCAGGCCAGCCAGACCGCCAAGGAGCTCGGATTGCGCCTGGTGCGCACCCCCACTGTTGGCACCCACCCGCGGTTCGTTGCCAGTCTGGCTGAGCGAATCACGTCCGCGCTACTGGCCGGTGTCGACCAAACCGTGCCCGACCAGTTCTGCCACGGCGATTGCTGCCTCAACCCCCGCAGCCAGGCACCGACCGTGCCCGGAGCTGCCGCGACCGATCAGGAGTCTCGATGAAGCTGCGACTAGCGACCCGAGGCTCGAAGCTCGCCTGGGGCCAATCCGGACAGGTGGCCGACGCGCTGCGGGCGCTGGGTCACGAGGTCGAACTGGTGCGGATTACCACTCACGGCGATGTCACCACCGCACCGCTGGCCAGCCTGGGCGGCGCTGGCGTCTTCGTCGGGGCAGTGCGAGCTGCCGTGCTTAGCGGCGAGTGTGACTTCGCCGTCCATTCGTTCAAGGATTTACCCACGGCCCCCGCCGCCGACCTGGCGCTCGCCGCGGTCCCGCCCCGAGAGGATCCGGCTGACGCGTTGTGCACTGCCGACGGCCGTGGTTTGGCGGCGCTGCCGTCCGGGGCGAGGGTGGGCACGGGCAGCCCCCGACGGGCGGCCCAACTGCTGGCACTGCGGCCTGATCTGGAAACGGTAGAGATTCGCGGCAACGTCGAGACCCGGCTAGCCAGGGCCGGCGCCGACCTTGATGCGGTACTGCTGGCCGCCGCCGGACTCACCCGGATTGGCTTGGCCGGACGCATCAGCGAGCGGCTCGACCCGGCGGTGTTCCTGCCCGCGCCGTCCCAGGGTGCGCTGGCGATCGAATGCCGCGCTGATGCTGAGGACGTTTTGGCGGCGTTGGCAGCGCTCGATGACCCCAACACTCGGCTGGCTGCGGTGGCCGAGCGCGCCGTCCTGGCTGGTCTGCAGGCTGGCTGCGCCGCCCCGGTTGGCGCCCACGCCCAGGTATTGGACGCCCACCTGCACCTGTCTGCTGCCGTCATCTCAACCGATGGCAGCACCCGCCTGGTGCAGAGTGCCGAGACCACTGAGTTGAGCCTGGCCGCCGCCGAAGCGCTGG
The DNA here is from genome assembly GCA_002428365.1 of Propionibacteriaceae bacterium UBA6122. Lineage (GTDB taxonomy): Bacteria > Actinomycetota > Actinomycetes > Propionibacteriales > Propionibacteriaceae > Propionicimonas. The sequence continues at coordinate 33,160 of DIVW01000051.1, read as the reverse complement.
GGGGCCAGGTCACTGCCGCCCTGCTTTCAGCAGGTGCTGCCGCCATCGTGGACCTTGCCGCCACCAAGCCGGCCCCGCTGGCTGGCCGACGGCTGCTGCTGCCCAGTCGCTGCCCGGCTGGCCTGGTTGAAGCACTGACCAGCGCTGGCGCCCTGATTACCCAAGCCGAGTTCACTCGGCAGGAGCCGCTGGAACTGACCGACTTTCGGGCCGCGGCGACCGCTGGCTACGACTGGTTGGTGCTCAGCTCGGCTGCGGCCCTGACTGCCCTGGCCGCCCAGGGCTACGACTTGGCCGCAAACCTGCCCGACGGAGCCAAGGTGGCCGCAGTCGGTCCGGCCACCGCCCGAGCCCTGACCTCCGCCGGGCTGACGCCCGACCTGGTGGCCAACCCTGGGGGCGGGGCCGCCCTGGTCGCGGCCTTTGAAGCTGGGCCGGGCGTGGTGCTGCTGCCCAGTGCAGAGACCGCCTCGCCCGAGCCGGCAACCGGGCTACGCGCCAACGGCTGGACGGTTCATACCCCGGCCGTTTACCGCACCGTGCCCCTCCCGGTGTCCGAACCCGTCCAACGCGCTTGGCCGAGCTTCGACGCCTTCATCGCCACCGCAGGTTCAGTGGCCAAAGCAGCCGCTGAACTGGGGCAACCTGGCGCCCCAGTAGTCGCCATCGGCGCACCGACCGCGATCGCGGCCCGCGACGCGGGCCTCAACGTGATCGGGGTGGCCACCACCCCCGACACCGGCGGGCTGGTGGATGCAGTACTGGCAGCTCTGGGCTGAAGCCTCAGAGCAACGGCACCAGATCCGCCACTGAGTTCAGCACCTCGGAGGGCCGGTACGGGAAGGTCTCGATCTCCTCAGGTTGAGTGACCCCAGACATCACCAGGACGGTCAGCAGGCCGGCCTCCATGCCGGCGACGATGTCGGTGTCCATCCGATCCCCGATCATGGCGGTGGTTTCGGAGTGGGCCTCGATCCGGTTCATTGCCGAGCGGAACATCATCGGGTTGGGCTTGCCCACCACATAAGGCTGCCGGTTCGTGGCCGCAGTGACCATCGCCGCCACCGCCCCGGTGGCCGGCAGCGGGCCGTCCGCTGAAGGTCCGGTGGTGTCAGGGTTGGTGACGATGAACCGAGCCCCGGCGATGATCAGCCGGACGGCCTTGGTGATTGCATCAAAGCTGTAGTTGCGGGTCTCCCCCATCACCACGTAGGCCGGGGAGGTTTCGGTCATCACGAAACCGGCCTCGTGCAGCGCGGTGGTCAACCCGGCCTCGCCGATCACGAAGGCAGTCTTCTCACCAGGCTGGCTGGCCAAGAAGTCGGCAGTGGCCAGGGCCGAGGTCCACAGATTCTCCTCCGGCACATTCAGGCCGGAGCGAGCCAACCTGGCCGAAAGGTCACGCGGGGTGTAGATCGAGTTGTTGGTGAGCACTAGGAATCGCCGGGAGGTGTCCACCCAGCGGTTGAGCAGCTCGACCGCGCCAGGAATCGGCCGATCCTCGTGAACCAGCACTCCGTCCATGTCGGTCAGCCAGCATTCGATGTCACGCACGCTTCGCTTCATGCCTCAAGTGTGGCACCGGGAAGTTTCCACAGAGTGAACGTTGGCCAATCCCGGGTTTGAGCACCCGCATTGATGGTCCACAATGACTAGGCAATCCAGCTGAGGAGCTAGCCCGCATGTCGCAGATCATCCGCAGGCCCAGAAGACTGCGGTCCACGCCAGCCATTCGCCGGATGGTTGCCGAGACCAGAGTGCATCCGTCCCAACTGGTACTACCGGCCTTCGTTGCCGACGGGCTGGCGGGCCCGCGGGCGATCAGTTCGCTGCCCGGGGTCGTCCAGCACAATCTGGATTCGATCCGGGCTGAGGCACTGCGCGCCGCCGAAGCCGGTCTCGGCGGGATCGCGCTGTTCGGCGTCCCGACCACCGAAGACAAGGACGCGCTCGGCTGCGGCGCCTACGCCGCCGACGGCATTCTGAACCGCGCCCTGGCCGCGGTGCGCGCCGAAGTGGGAGACGACTTGGTGATCATCGCCGACACCTGCCTGGACGAGTTCACCGATCACGGGCACTGTGGCGTGCTTGATCCGGCCGGCGCAGTCGACAACGATGCGACTTTGGATCTCTACCAGCAGCAGGCGGTTTCCCAGGCCCAGGCTGGCGCGCACTTCGTCGCGCCGTCGGGGATGATGGACGGCCAAGTAATGGCCATCCGCGACGCGCTCGACGAGTCGGGTTTTATCGATGTCGGCATCCTGGCCTACTCGGCCAAATACGCCTCGGCCTTCTACGGCCCATTCCGAGAGGCCGTCGGATCTGCGCTCAGCGGTGATCGCCGGACCTACCAGCAGGATCCGGCCAATCGCCGCGAGGGGCGCCTGGAGGCCAGCCTGGACGAGTTCGAGGGCGCTGACATCGTGATGGTGAAGCCAGCCGGGCACTACCTCGACGTGCTGGCCGAGGTGGCTCAGGCCAGTCAGGTGCCGGTGGCGGCCTATCAAGTCTCCGGCGAGTACGCGATGATCGCCGCCGCCGCTGAGCGGGGTTGGATTGATCGGCAGGCGGCCCTGAGCGAATCGGTCACCTGCATCGTCCGCGCCGGTGCTGACATCGTGCTCAGCTATGCGGCCCTGGAGTTGGCCGGGTGGCTGCGATGAGCGGCAACGAGGCGGCGTTCGACCGCGCCCAGCGAGTCATTCCGGGCGGCGTCGACTCCCCCGTCCGGGCGTTCGGCTCGGTGGGCGGCACGCCGCGCTTCATCGATCACGCCCGAGGCGCCTTTGTCTATGACGTTGATGGGCGCGAATACCTCGATCTGGTCGGCTCTTGGGGCCCAGCGCTGCTCGGCCATGCTCACCCTGAGGTGGTCGCCGCAGTGCAGGCTGCCGCCGCCAAGGGCCTATCCTTCGGCGCCCCGACGGTGGCTGAGGCCGAGTTGGCCGAGCTGATCCAGGCGAGAGTGCCGCTCGCTGAGCGGGTGCGGCTGGTTTCCACCGGTACTGAAGCCACCATGACCGCGATCCGGCTGGCCCGTGGCGCAACTGGGCGCGATCTGCTGGTGAAGTTCGCTGGCTGTTACCACGGTCATTCCGATGGGCTATTGGTCGCGGCCGGGTCGGGGCTGGCCACCGCCAGCCTTCCCGGATCTGCGGGTGTGCCCGCCGCCATCGCAGCTCAGACGTTAGTGGTGCCGTTCAACGACTTTGCCGCTATTCGCGCGTTGTTCGCCGAGCACGGCGATCAGATCGCGGCGGTCATTACCGAGCCAGCCGCGGCCAACATGGGCATCGTGCCGCCAGAACCGGGCTTCAACGAACTGCTGCGCGAACTCACCACCGCGCACGGCGCGCTGCTGATCTACGACGAGGTGCTGGTCGGCTTCCGAGTTTCAGCTTCTGGCTGGTGGGGCTACGAGGGCCGAGTAGTGGCTCCGGATCTGTTCACCTTCGGCAAGGTGGTTGGCGGCGGAATGCCGTTGGCGGCGATCGGCGGCCGGGCCGAGATCATGGAGCTACTCGCGCCACTCGGGCCGGTTTACCAAGCTGGCACGCTGTCGGGAAACCCGCTGGCCACCGCTGCTGGCATTGCCACGTTGAAGCTGGCCGATGCTGGCGTCTACGAACGGGTGGACGCTGCTGCGGCCACCCTGGCCGCCGCAGTCACCACGGCGCTCACCGAAGCCGGGGTGTCCCACCGCCTGCAGCAGGCGGGATCGCTGTTTTCGGTGTTCTGGGGGCTGGATACCCCGGTGCGCAACTACGTCGAAGCCCAGGCTCAGCAGGCATCGGCCTATCGGGCGTTCTTCCACGAGATGCTCACTGCGGGAGTGGCCCTGCCGCCATCAGCTTTCGAGGCCTGGTTCCTCTCGGCAGCCCACGACGAGGCTGTCATCGAGCGGGCGGTTGCCGCGCTACCAGCAGCGGCTCGGGCCGCGGCCAGCGCTAGCTAGTGCTGATGCCTACCCAGCTACCAGTTCGCGCCGGGCCACCGTCCAAGGTGTAGGAGACGCGGTAGTAGTAGGTGGTGCTGGGCACCAGGCTGCAAGAGCCATCACCCATCGGGTTCGCGCCAACTGCGCAAAGCGCGTCCGGCGGAGTCTGCTGTGGGTAGTTGAAAGTCGCAGCCACAACCTCACGGTTACCCAAGCGCCCGTTCTCGCCCCGCCCCCAGCAGTACGGGCGTCCGTCGAGCAACCCACAGCTATGGGTGGCACCGGTTGCGACATCGCTGGCGGTCATGCCCGCCAGCGCGCCTTGAGCGGAGACCGCGACTGGCGAAGTCGTATCCGCGGAAGCGGTGTTGCCAAGCTGGCCCGAACTGCCCTCACCCCAGCAGTAGTTCTTGCTCGAAGCCGTGGCACAGGTGGTCTCGGTGCCACTCGATATCGAGGTCACCGTCCCCGACATCAAGGTTGTGGTGACTGCAGAGGTCGCCCAGGTGTAGGCCGGCACGGTGCCTCCGTTGCCAACCTGGCCCTTGTTGTCCGAACCCCAGCAGTACGCCCGGCCAGCTGCGATCGCGCAGGTGTGAACATTGCCGGCACTCACCTCGGTCACCGCGTTGGTGCCCATGGCGTAGCTGGTATTGACCGCAATTGGGGTGTAGGAGGATCCCGAAGCGCCCAACTGGCCAGAGCTTCCCAGGCCCCAGCAGTAGGCGCGCGAAGCCGCGACTGCACAGGTATGCGAACCGCCTGCGCTGATCTGAATTACCTGCCCAGCCGGGATCGCGCCGGCGTGCGGACCCACCGGCACGCTGCTATTGGTGGTGGTGCCGTTGCCGAGCTGACCGGCATTGTTGCGCCCCCAGCACCAAGACTGCCCACCTTGGGTGACTGCACAACTATGCGAGGTCCCGACACTCACCTGAAGCACGGTGTAGCCAGTCTGGTTCGACACCGACACCGGACTAGTGCGCGTCGTGGTGCTGTTGTCACCGAGTTGCCCGTAGGTGTTGAGGCCCCAGCAGTAGACAACTCCGCTCGCCACCGCGCAGGTATGGGTAGCGCCGGCCGACACATTGGTGACCGTGCCACTCAGACCAGGCACCCGCGTGGGGGCACTCCGCTCGATGAGGTCACCGACGCCAAGCTGCCCGCTGGTGTTCAGCCCCCAACAGTAGAGGTCGCCGTCCAGAATCCCGCAAGCGTGCCCAGTGCCGACCGAAATCTTGGTGTAGGTGCGGCTAGTGGGTAGACCACCCCGATCGGTGGCCCCGAGACTCGGAGTGATGGCCAAAGTCGTCGGGTTCGATCCGCTCGCGCTGGTCGAACGCTTCATGGTGTACTCCGCAAACGAGTCTTCCGGCTCCGGAGCCGCGTCCCACTGCAGGGTGATCGACGTGTTGGTGCGCGAATCGAGGCTCGGGTCAACACCATCGCGGGTCTGGGTGGTGCCTTTGATCCAGGCACTGTTCGGGGCCGTCCAGGAACCAATGTCGTAGCCGAGCCGGAAGTAGTAGTCGGTGCCCTCAGCCAGCGAGCAGTTGCCCCCGACCCGCACCGACCCATCCGGACAGGTGCTCCCGTTCAGCAGGACGTCAACAGGCGCGTTCCTGGACGTCGAAGCCCCATTGCCGATTTGGCGGCTGGTGCCCAGCCCCCAACAGGCGGCCGGCGTATTACCGGTGGCGCAGGAAAAGTTGGTGCCAGCCGACACGATCGTGACCGTTCGTGAGCTGAGTGTGCCCGCCGCCTTCACCGGCACCGTCGAACTGGCCGAGGCGGCGTTGCCGAGTTGGCCACTGGTACCCAGACCCCAACAGTAGGCACCGCCAGCGGCGACTGCACAAGTGTGGGCGTAGCCAGCACTGATGGTTTCAACAGTTCCAGACATCAGAGTTGTGGTCACCGCGACTGGGACGGTACTGGAGGTAGCCGAGCCGTTGCCGAGGCGTCCATTGGTGTTGAGCCCCCAGCAGAAGGCCTTCCCGTCGGCCACAGCACAGCTATGGGAGTACCCCGTGCTGATCTCGGTGACGGTACGTCCAGCAAGCAGCGTCGCGGTGTACACGGCCACCGGAATCAAGGACTGAGTGGCTGAGTTGTTGCCCAGGCGACCGTTGGTGTTGACCCCCCAGCAGAAGGCCCGACCGTCAGCGACAGCGCAGCTGTGGAATCCGCCGGCGGAGACCGCGCTGACCGTCCGCCCACCGAAGATGCCTACGACATAGACCGGCACCGGCGTGGTGCGAGTGGTGTTCGAGTTGTCGCCGAGTTGACCATTGCCGTTGAGGCCCCAGCAGTAGGCCGCACCACTGTCCACTGCGCAGGTGTGGGTGGCGCCGCCCGCGATGTCGGTCACGTTGGTAAGCGTGGAGACCGTCACTGGCAGGAACTGATTGGCAGTGGTGCCGCTGCCCAGCCGGCCACTGGCGCCAGCCCCCCAGCAATAGGCCCTGGCGTCGCTGGTTCTCACGCAGGTGTGACTAGTGCCGGCGGTCACCTGCACCACGGTCTTGGTGCCCAGCGTCCCGCCACTTACTCGCAGGGGAACGTTGGTGCCGGTGGTACCCGTGCCGAGACCTAGGGCACCCACCGTGCTAGTGCCCCAACAGTAGACGGCACCCTGCGACACGCCGCAGGCATGGGTTCCACCGGCGGCTACATCGGTGAAGAGCAGCGCCGTGCTGCTTTGAGTTCCGGTGTCAGTAGTCAGGGTGGCGCTGGTCCCGGTTCCGCTGTAAAGCACGCTAGAGCCCAGCCCGCCAACGTTCGGCGACGAGTCCAAGGTGTACTGCGGTGTGGCCCAGGGATCAGTCGGGGCGTCAGCGCTCCACGACGCCGCGATCCTGCCGTAGCTGGGGGTCAGCGTCGGGGTAATCGCACTCAAGGTGTCGGCACTGAAAGTGCCCTTGCCATGTTCGGCGTCCACGAAGCTGGCCAGGGTGGCCTGCTGTTGCCACACCAGTGACATGGCGGCCAGCATGCCCATCCCGAACGCCAGCACTCGCCGGCGGCCCCTTGGGGACGCCGGGCGGTAGTGCAGACCCCTCTTCACTGCACTACCTCCCGACTCGGCCACGTTTCGAACCCTGCGGGCCCGCCCGCGACCATCCAACCGGCACCAGCTAGCAGTCCAGCTCCGGTCGTCTGAAATCCCTGTGCCTGCGGACGCCGCAAACCCGACAGTTGGCACTCATCGGATGAGGCGACTGCCGCAACGCTCAGGGAAGTATCAAGCATCTTCTGACCTCCGAATCTGACAGTAACCCGACCAGGTCACCCGGGGGCGTTCCTGGCCGGGTTGCCGGCAGAGTTTTCGGATTAGTTGGAAGTGGCGGTGAACACCCAGTTGGCAGTCCCGGTCTGGCCCTGCGCGAGGCCCGCACCAGCGGTCACCTTGAAGCACAGGTAGGTCGGGACGCCATCAGTGGTGATGTTCACCGGCTTGGCTACCGTGAAGCTGGTCGCGGACCCGACCGAGCCGAGCGCGGTGCCATTGGGGACGACCGTGGTGACCGGGGTAGAAGCCGCCGAGCATCCTGCAGTCGCCGTGGTGAACAGGGTGTAGGTGACATCAGTCACCGTGCCGACGCTGCTGCCAGCCGTCACCACGACGGTGCCAGCGTTGGACGAGGTCTTGTCCAGGCGCAGGGCGTAGCCGGAATAGACGGTGTCAGTCGGAGTCATCGCCGTGACCGGAGCGGAGAAGGACAACACCGCCGCCGCCCCTGCGGACGCATGCTCGCTGAACGCAGCCTGATCGGTGCTGCCCTGCAGGTTGAACTTGCCTGCAGTGAAGCTGCCGGACGCGTACTCGGCATCATTCCAGGACGCCAGGGTCGCCATCGTGCCGACACCTACGACCAAGCCGCCGGCCAGGATCGCGGCCACCTTGCGGCGCTTGCCGCGGCCGTCCACGTTGGTTTGGATGAGAGCCACTTTGGGCCTTCCACTAGTTTTTGTCGAATAAGTACACCAGGAATAGTTACTCACGGCCCGGTTCGAATAGCAAGGGGGAGGGTGATCCAGATGGGTGAGGAACCCTCGAACGTTAATCTTGGTTAAAGCTCGCCCCGAAGCGCATCACCCCTTGTCACCCGCATGAGCGACCGCAACCTCATCGCCAGCCGAAAATGGATGCGGGCGCGAGTTTCCATCATTGTCACCCTTTAAGGGGACACCATCAATGATTGCGCGAACATCGTTCTTCACCGCCAGTCGCTTAGCGCCCATTTTGTCCCCCTAATGGGGACGTCCCACCTTTACTCCGCGACTGGGCCAGACACTTCGGGGTCGATCGCCGAGGCTGAGTCGACAGCGACCTCGCCCGGCTGGGCGGCCGCTGGATCAGCAACGTCGCCTGCATCGTCGGTCGGTTCCTCAGCTTCCTCGACCAGGCGGGTAGGACCCGCATCCCGCTTGGGCCAGAAGGCCCAGGTAACCAGAACGCCGGCAACCAGCGTCATACCCGCAATCAGGCGCGGATCGCGAAGCCTCGCAATGTTGGTGGCCACCCCTGGCACCGAGTACAGCACGCGACGCACCTCGCGCACCTGATAGGGGTTGACGTCGTCAGCCGGGTTGGCATCACCACGCATGGTGATGATGTATTCACCCGGCGTCTCAGCTGGGCGCACTGAGGTAACTCGGTGAGTGACCGGCAGCGCATCTGCGCGCTCAACGGTAACCACGTCCCCGACCATGATTTGGCTGCCCGGTATCCGCTGCACCAGCGCAGCAGAGCCCGCCGGAATGGTGGGCGACATGGAACCAGTGGAGAACAGGATGATCGAAAGCCCCCAGAGATGGGCCACACCGGCCGCGATGAGGCTAAGCAGGCCCAGCACGCCGAGGCTCCACAACACGACATCGATCAGATTCTCACTGGCTCGGTGCCACCAGCTGGGTCGGGCCCGACGCACACCCGGCCCTTCTGGTCTGCTGGAACTTCGCGTACGGGACATGGGGCTGGTCCTTCCGCGGAAGTCCGGCCAGGGTCAAAGCCCTGGCCGGATCCCGATTACTGTCAGTTCGAGGTGGCGGTGAACACCCAGCTTGCAGTACCAGTCTGCCCCTGCGCCAGGCCTGCACCAGCAGTCACCTTGAAACACAGGTAGGTGGTCGCGCCAACCGCCGGCAGCACCGGCTTCGCGACGGCAAAGGTCAGCGGAGTGCCGACCGCACCGAGGTTCGTACCGCTGGCCACCACAGTGGTGACGGGGGTCGAGGCCGCCGAGCAGCCCGCGGTCGCGGTGGTGAACAAGGTGTAGGTGACGTTCGTCACGGTGCCGGTGCTAGCGCCTGGGGTAACCGCGACCGTGCCGCCGTTGGTAGTGGTGTTGTCCAAACGCAAAGCGTAGGGGGCATACACGACATCACCCGGGGTGAGGGCAGTCACCGGGGCCGTGAAGGTCAACGCCGCAGCAGCACCGGCAGAGGCGTGCTCGCTGAACGCGGCCTGATCGATACTGCCCTGCAGGTTGAACCTGCCGGCAGTGAAGCTACCCGAGGCGTACTCGGCGTCGTTCCACGACGCCAGAGTGGCCATGGTGCCGACGCCGACGACCAAGCCGCCAGCCAAGATCGCGGCAAACTTGCGCCGACGACCGCGTCGATCAGCGGTGGTGGTGGAGCTCATGTCAGTGCCTTTCCTAGAAGTCCCTAACTTGCTGGATGAGTGGCACTGACACTAACGATAAATGCGCCTGAAAACAAGCTGCTAATACCCCCTCCACGCGCCCAACAACCACCGCAAGCACCCCCTCTTAAGGGCGACAAGACCCGCGTCACCCCTAGTCCAAGGCCTGTTGCTAGATCTAAAGAAAGAGAGAGCGCCGCTTTTGGCGTTTCAAGGTATTTGCGTTTTGTCACCCACCAGAGTGACCACTTGCCTGGTTGTTTTGTCACCCATAAAGGTGACACCACAGCAAACTCCTGTCACCCATCAGGGGACGGCTACGGCCGCGGTCAGACCATTGCGCTGTGTTTGCGCTATCAGGTAGCCGGCGTGGCGAGGAACCGCCAGGTAACCGAGCCGGTATGCGCAGCGCTGGCCGTGGCCGCCAGCGACACCTTGATGCACAGCTGCGTTGGCCCGGGCGACGCCCCGAGCCGGGTAATGCCAAAAGACTCGGACGCCGGATCGCTGAAGGCCCGCGGCGCAACGACCATTTCGCCTGCCGACCAATCCCGTCGGCACTGGGTGGCATCTGAGACCTTGCGTACCTCGTAGCTCAATGCACTTCGATCGCCATTCACCGCGGACGGCTCCATCGTGACCGCAGCCACCGGCACACTGTGCGCGCCCAGGGCGAGGGTGTAGCCGAAGTAGGCGGCCTCACCTGGCTGCAGTCCATCGGTGACGGCTTGGTCGCTGAGCCGAGCAGCATCCGCGGCGCTTTCATGTTCGCTGAGTGTGACCACGCCCGCGGGGGCGGCCTTCAGGTCGACCCGACCGAACCCCTGGAACACCTCAAAGCCGCCGAGGTCTCTGACGGCCAGCGCCGTGGTCGTCGCACCGGTGGTCGTGATGAGAATCCCGGCCATACCAGCGACGACTTGGCGAGTCCTACGCCAGAGCCTCTGCGTAACATAAGTGTTGGCGGACACTGTAGTCACTTCCTAATACTGTGCCGACCTGCTACCTCGGCGATTACAGTTCGTTCACTTCGTAGTCTGCCCTGTATGCTCCGATTTCTCGACGGCGGATACGTAGAACCACCCGACCACCTACCTGTCGGGACCCATTCTTCAGCCATCTGAATTTACATTATGCCTAGTCAGAGCCATGTCAGCGCTACCATCATGGCATCGATGACAGCCTCAGAACCCGCCACATTGTGGTCGCTGTTGGCCACATGGGTGCGGGTTCCCTCACTTGTCCCCCTAATGGGTCACAAGACAAGGTACCCGTGCGGGGGAAGCGAGCCATCGCCGCCGGGATACTTTTCATACTGGGGCTTATTAATTAGGCATTTCGCAGTCAAACAGCGGCAATGCCCAAAAGCAACCTCAGAAATCCCTCAGCACCGCACCCAGTTTGGCGGCAGCCGCCACGGCCCGCTGCCGAGCCGCAGCTGTCTCGGCGTCGGTCAGTGTCCGGTCAGGCGCACGGAAGCGAAGTGCGAAGGCCAGCGAACGGTGGCCGTCGGGCACCTGCCCTCCGGTGTAAAGATCGAAAAGGCTGATCGACTCGAGAAGCTCACCGGCACCGGCCGCCAAGGCGCGCTGCACCTCACCAACGCTTACTGCATCAGGAACGACCACCGCGACGTCTTCCTTGGCCACCGGATGCCCCGACACTGGCGCAATGGTGCCACCGTGCGGCGCCAGGGCCACCAGCCGGTCCAGATCAATCTCGACTGCGGCGCTGCGCTCAGGCAAGCCGAACTCCACAACTACTGAAGGATGCAGTTCGCCGGCGTGGCCAATGACCTCTCCAGCGACAACCACGGCAGCACAACGGCCAGGGTGCCAGGGCGCCTCCGCAGCCGCCAGGCGCGTCACCGGCACGCCAACTGCGGCACCGAGCGCGTCGACCAGAGCAAACACCTGCTGCCAACCAGCGGCCTCGCCAGCACCCGCCCAGCCCGGACGGCGCCAGCTCCCACACAACACGGCAGCGAAATGCCGAGGCTGAACTGGCAGTGCAGCCTCGATGGCGGCCAACTCCTCGACGCTGGGACGCTGGGTTACTGCAAGCAGCGGCGCAGGCTGCCCCGACCCGGCCCGAAAGACACTGCCGGTCTCAAAGATGGCCAGGTCATCATTCCCGCGCGAAGTATTGCGCGCCACCGACGCGAACAACGCCGGCAGGATCGAGGTTCGCAAATACGGCGCAGTGCCAGCCAGCGGGTTCGCCAGCCGCACTAGGGAGCGACGTGGATCCTCGGGTGACACCGCCATCCGATCCAGGTCTTCTTCGGCGGCAAACGGGAAGGTCAGGACCTCCACGAAGCCAGCTGCCACGGCGGCGCGACCAACGGCTCGATGGGCCCGCTGCTCGCGGGTCAGGCCTCGCCCAGCCGGCGCGGCCGGAAGCACCGAGGGCAGCTTGTCGAGGCCAACCTTGCGGCCGACTTCCTCGACGTAGTCGTAGGGGTCGCGCAAGTCCGGGCGCCAGGTCGGCGGTACCAACGACAACTGATCCCCGGCGCGGCTGACCTGGCAACCGCTCGCGCTGAGGATCTCAGCGACCCGGTCTGCCGGCACTTCCAGGCCAAGAATGCGCGTTGGTAGATCCGAAGCGATGGCCTGAGTGGGCGGCTGCGGCACAGCCCCAGCAACAGTCTCGGCGCTCCACAGGGTGCCCCCGGCCAACTCCTCCAGCAGCCGGGCTGCCAGGTGTGCTGCGCTGTAGGCGGCGTTCGGGTCAACGCCCCGGTGGAACCGTTTGGAGGCCTCGGAGGGCAGGTTGTGGCGGCGCAGGGTGCGCGAAATCGTGGTCGGGTCGAAGTTGGCCGCCTCGATCAGCACGTCGGTGCTGGTTTCGCGCAGTTCGGTCGATTCACCGCCCATCACGCCAGCCAGGCCGATCGGCCCGGTGTCGTCAGTGATCAACAAGTCATCCGGATCAAGGGTGCGCTTCTGATCGTCAAGAGTTACCAGGGTCTCCCCCGGCTTGGCCTTCCGCACCACGATCGGGCCCTGCAATAGCGAAGCGTCGTACGCATGCAACGGCTGCCCAGTCTCCAACATCACATAGTTGGTGATGTCCACTGCCAGCGAAATCGACCTCATTCCCGCCATTACCAGCCGCCGCGCCAACCAGCGCGGGGTCGGCTGACTCGGGTCGATGCCAGACACGCTGAGGGCGACAAACAGCGGGCAGGCTGGATCGGCGAGCACCACCGGGTAACCATCGGCCTTGGCGGCCGGGGTGGCCCGGTCGACCACATCGGTGAACGCACAACCCAGGTTCTGGGCCGTCTCGCGAGCCAGGCCGCGAATGCTCAGGCAATAGCCAATATCGGGACTCACGTCGATGTCGAGGACGTCATCGCGCAGCAACAGGTACTCCGCCGGATCATCTCCAGGGGCCAGTACCGAACCATCGGCGAGTTCGGTGGGCAGCACGATGATGCCGGAGTGGTCGGTGCCGATCCCGAGCTCATCTTCAGCGCAGATCATTCCGTCGGAGAGGTGCCCATAGGTTTTGCGGGCGGAGATGGCGAAACCGCCGGCTAGCACCGAACCGGGCAGCGCCACCACGACCAGGTCGCCGACGGCAAAGTTGTCGGCACCACAAACCACGCTTCGGCAACCCTGGGGATAGTCCTCATGCGGCTGATTGTGTTCGGCACCAACATCGACCTGAACCCAACGGATGGTCTTGCCGTTCGCCTGCGGTTCAGCAACAAAAGCCAGAATCTGGCCGACCACGATCGGACCAGTGACGTCGGCGCCAACCTCATCGACGGTTTCCACCTCTAGCCCGGCGCGGATCAGCACCTCGCCCAACTCGCGCCCGGTCAGCTCGGCGGGCAATTCGACGTGCTCAGCCAGCCAGTGCAACGGGGCCCTCATCGTGCCAATCCCTTCAGTGAGCGGCTGAACCGCACGTCACCCTCAACCATGTCGCGCATATCGGCGGCGTTGTTGCGGAACATCAGCGTCCGCTCAATGCCCATGCCGAAGGCGAAGCCGGAGTACACCTCCGGGTCGATCCCGCAGGCGATCAGCACCCGGGGGTTGACCACACCGCAGCCACCCCACTCAATCCAGCCTTGGGACTTGCACGTTCGGCACGGCGCCTCGGGGTTACCGACGCTGGCGCCATGGCAGACGAAGCACTTCAGATCCACTTCGGCCGATGGCTCGGTGAACGGGAAGTAATGCGGACGCATCCGGGTCTCGATGTCCTGACCGAACATCGCCTTGGCCAGATGGTCGAGAGTGCCCTTCAGGTTCGCTAGCGAGATGCCCTTGTCGATGCATAGCCCTTCGATCTGGTGGAACACCGGCACGTGGGTGGCGTCGAACTCGTCAGCTCGATAGACCTTCCCCGGGCAGACGATGTAGATCGGCAGGTCCCTGGTCAGCATCGAGCGCGCCTGCACCGGGGAGGTATGGGTGCGCAAGACGATGTGGTTCTCCAGGGGTTCAACAAAGAGGGTGTCGGTGGTGCCGCGGGCGGGGTGGTCGGGGCCAATATTCAACGCATCGAAGTTGAGCCACTCCCCCTCGGCCTCCGGCCCTTCAGCGATCTCCCAACCCATGGAGGTGAAGACATCGCTCATCAACTCAATCAACGAGGTGATGGGATGCGGCGCACCTTCGGGCACCAGTTCTACTGGCAGGGTCACATCGATGCGTTCGCCAGCCAGCCGGGCCGCCAACTCGGCAGCGCCAACAGCGGCCTCCCGCTCGGCGAGAGCCGCGGCAACCTGGGCTCGGGCCGTGCCGATCCGCTGACCAGCATCTTTGCGTTCGGTGCCTGGCAACGTGCCGATGGCCCGGTTGGCCAATGCCAGCGGCGAACGGTCACCCGAATGCGCCAACCTGGCCTGCTTCAGCTCTGCGGTGGTGGTGGCCTCGGCGAAGCCGGCCAAAGCGGCCGCCACCAGGGCGTCAATGGACTCCTGACTCAGGTCGGCCTTCGGCGTGGAGCCGGTCATGGACGTCACTCCTTGCAAATCAGTCGGACGCGCGCTGCGCGCTAGCGCTGGCGTACAGGCATACCGCGGCAGCGGTGGCCAGATTAAGGCTCTCAGCCTTGCCATAAATCGGTACGGCCACCGTGCGGTCAGCCATCGCCAAATGCTCCACCGGCAGGCCCCAGGACTCGTTGCCCATCACCCACGCGGTTGGCTTGCCCAGGTCGGCAGTCAAATCGGTCAAGTCGGTGCCAGCAGCCCCATCGGTGGCATAGATCTGCATCCCAGCATCGCGGCAGGCCGCGATCGCCTCGGCAAGATCCACTCCGACCACAATCGGCAGGTGAAAGAGGCTCCCCACGCTCGCGCGGACGGTCTTTGGGTTGTACACCTCAACCGAATCCGAGCTCAGAATCACCGCATCAGCGCCAAAAGCATCAGCACAGCGAATCACCGTCCCGGCATTACCCGGGTCGCGCACCTGGGCACAGATGACCACCAACTTGGTGCCTTCGCCGACGACATCGGCCAGTGGCACGTCGATGTCCTTGGCCACTGCCACCACACCCTGGGGCGTGACCGTGTCGGTCATCGTGGCCAGGTTCTGCTCGCTGACCCCGAAATAGGGGACGCCGGCAACCTTGGTGGCCTCGACCAGGTCGGCATTGTCCATGGCGGCAGACCAGCGGAAGTAAACCGCTTCCACCACGCCGGGCATCCCGAGAGCTTCCCGGACGGCTTGGCGGCCTTCTACGAGGAACTTGCCGGTTTCCTTGCGCTCCGGGCGCCGTTGCAGCGCACGAGCGGCGCGCAACATCGCCTGGGACGGTTCAGGTAGTTCAAGTGATGAAGGGACACTCACTCGTCTGTCCTTCTACTTGGAATGGGGTCGGCCGGGCCCGATCATCGAGCCCGGCCGGTGTTGAGCTTGTGCTCAGGCGGCCTGGGCCGGCTGGTTCTGCTTGGCGATGGCAACCAACGCGTTAAACGCCGTGGTGTCGTTCACTGCCATTTCAGCCAGCATCTTGCGATCAACCTCAATACCAGCGGTCTTCAGACCGTTGATAAATCGGTTGTAGGTCATCCCCTCCGCACGGGTCGCAGCGTTGATCCGCTGGATCCACAGGGAGCGGAAGTCACCCTTGCGAGCGCGACGATCCCGGTAGGCGTAGGTGTAGGAGTGCAGCAGCTGCTCCTTGGCCTTGCGGTACAACCGCGAGCGCTGGCCGCGGTAGCCGGACGCCTCGTCCAGAACTTCGCGGCGCTTCTTGTGCGCATTCACAGAACGCTTCACGCGTGCCATTTCGGTTACTCCTCAGTTCTAAAGTTCAGGATTGGTGCGTCACTTGGCGCGTTTGCCGAGAAGCTTGCGGGCCTTCTTGGCATCGCCGGGCGCTAGGACCTGGTCGCCGTCCAGACGGCGGGTCTGGGTGCTGGGCTTGTGCTCGTTTAGGTGCATCTTGCCGGCCTGGCGGTGCATGATCTTGCCCGTGCCAGTAACCCGGAAGCGCTTCTTAGCACCCGAGTGGGTCTTCATCTTCGGCATATCTGGCGTCCTTCTCTATCTCTTTACAGGTCGATGTCGGGGTCCATGTTGTCAGCGGGCCCCCGCTTCTTCTTCGGGTGGGCAGCAGCCACTGACGCAGCCCGCAACTCAGCCTCCAGACGATGTGCTTCTTCAGCCGCGGCGGCGCGGATGGCTGCCTTAGCAGCCTTGGCGGCTTCCACCTCGACCTTGGCTTCGGTCTTCTTCCGGGTGGGTGACAGCACCATCAGCATGTTGCGCCCGTCCTGCTTGGGCGCGGATTCGATGAAACCGTCCTCGACCACGTCTTCGGCAAGCTTCTTCAACAGGTTGAAGCCCAACTCTGGGCGACTCTGTTCGCGTCCACGGAACATGATGGTGATCTTCACCTTGTCGCCAGCCTTGAGGAACCGGACGACGTGACCCTTCTTGGTCTCGTAGTCGTGGCTGTCGATCTTGGGACGAAGCTTCATCTCCTTGATCACGGTGTTGGTCTGGTTGCGCCGGGACTCACGGGCTTTCTGCGCAGCTTCGTATTTGAACTTGCCGTAGTCCATCAACTTGGCCACCGGCGGACGCGCCATCGGTGCGACCTCGACCAAGTCGAGATCAGACTCGCGAGCAAGACGTAGCGCGTCGTCGATCCGCACGATGCCGACCTGCTCTCCGGCAGGGCCGACCAGGCGCACCTCAGATACCTTGATGCGCTCGTTGATCCGCGGTTCAGTGCTGATGTGTCCTCCAAAGACTCGTTTGTGGTTGATATACCGGCATCGAAAAAGGGCCTCCGCGCATGCGAAGACCCTGATGCTTTGGCGACGCCAAGCGTCGCTTCGCAGTTACCGACCCATCACCAGCCAGGTGATCAGGTGGGAGCTCAGGTCTCCACTTCCGCGGACTGCCACCTCTCGGTGCAGTCGATCAACGGAGATTCTAGCCTGAACCCACCCGCGGACACGAATCGATAGCGGGCGGTTCCCCCTTCTCCTACAACCGGCAAGCGTGGATGCTGGTGACCAGGATCCCCTCAGCCCCGGCCTCCCAGAGCTCGTCCATGATCTGTTGGGCCCGCTTGGCCGGGATCATGGCTCGCACGGCAACCCAGCCTTCCTTGGCCAGCGGCGAGACCGTTGGTGCATCCAGTCCCGGAGTCACCGCGGTGGTCACGGCCAACAACTCGGTGGGCACGTTGTAGTCGACCATCAAGTAGTCCCGGGCGGTCAGGACGCCGTTGAGGCGACGAACCAACAGGTCAAGCCCATCGGGAGCCGCCACGCCGCGACGCTGAATGAGCACCGCCTCCGATTCCAGAATCGCTTCCCCGAACAACTCCAGCCCGGCCCGCTTCAAAGTGGTGCCGGTCTCGACCACGTCGGCCACAACGTCGGCGACACCGAGGCGCACTGAAGACTCAACCGCCCCGTCCAGGTGAATCAAGCGGGCCGAAATGCCTGCCTGATCGAGGTACGCGCCAACCAGACCAGCGTAGGAAGTGGCGATTCTCTTTCCGGCCAAATCGGCCAGTGACAGCTCAGCGCCACCAGGGGCGGCGAACCGGAACCGGGTACCACCGAACCCGAGGCTGATCACCTCGTCGGCTTCGGCACCAGAGTCGAGCAGCATGTCGCGCCCGGTAATGCCCAAATCGAGGGTGCCCTCGCCCACGTAGACCGCAATATCGCGCGGGCGCAGGTAGTAGAACTCCACCCCGTTGGTCTCATCAACCAGCACCAGGTCTTTGGCGTCGTGGCGCTGCCGGTAGCCGGCTTCGCGCAGCATCTCGGCGGCACCTTCGGCCAGGGATCCCTTATTGGGCACAGCGATCTTCAACAGCTCAGTGGCCATCGCAGGTTCCTCTTTCCGGCTCACAAGTATTCGTAGACGTCTTCGAGCTCCAGCCCGAGCGAGAGCATCAGCACCTGCAGGTGATACAGCAGCTGACTGATCTCCTCGGCGGCCTCGCCCTTCGACTGAAATTCCGCGGCCATCCACACCTCAGCGGCCTCTTCGACGATCTTCTTGCCGATGGCGTGCACCCCGGCGTCCAACTCGCGCACGGTGCCCGAACCTGCCGGACGGGTCGCAGCTCGGACGCGCAGTTCGGCGAACAGGTCTTCGAAGGATTTGCTCACGTTTGCGCAGCCTACCGGTGAGCCAGCTTCAGCCGCACTTGCACAGCTCGGCCGACTCTTCAGAGCCGCACCCCTAAGAGCGCGTCGACCAGGTCTCGCACCATAGTCGGGGCGGCAGCATCGGCTCCCTCGCCCTCGGTGACGGACTGGGCCCAGGCATCGAGCGCAGCCAGCGCGGTCGGCGCGTCGAGGTCATTGCGGATCGCGGCTCGAACCGCAGCCACCAGCCAGTCCGCATTCGGAGCCACTGGCGCCGCTACCGCAGCTCGCCACCGCGCCAACCGGTCAGCAGCACCTGCCAGCAACCCCGGGGTGTACTCCCAATCGGAGCGGTAATGCTGGTTCAGCAGCAGCAACCGAATGGCCATCGGGTCGACACCGTCGGCCAGGAGCTGTGAAACGAACACCAGATTCCCAAGGGATTTGCTCATCTTGGCCCCGGCATAGCCGACCATCCCGGTGTGCAGGAAGGCCTTCGCAAACGGCTCCCCCGTGAGTGCCCTTGCTCCAGCCGCCGACATCGGATGATGGGGGAAGGCGAGGTCCCTACCGCCAGCCTGCACATCGAAGTCCGGGCCCAAGGCGTCCACGGCGATGGCGGTGCATTCGATATGCCAACCGGGACGGCCTCGTCCCAGCCAGGAATCCCAGCCAGGTTCACCGGCTCGTTGTTGGCGCCACAGGAGCGGATCGAGGCGGTGTCGCTTGCCTTCTCGTTCGGGGTCGCCGCCGCGTTCGGCGAACAGCTGATCGGCCTCCAACATCGAGACCGGGGAATCGGCCAACAGATTGCTGGTGCTGGTGATTGAGAAGTACCAGTCTGGGTAGGTCGGGTCGGACACCTGGTAGATCACCTGCTGGTCCTTGAGCCGCTGAATGACTCCGGTCACCAACTCCAAAGAGTCCACCACCCCAGTCAGCTGAGCCGGCGGCAGCACCCGGAGCGTGCGCATGTCGGTGCGAAAGAGCTCAATCTGCTCGGCGGCCAGCGCCTCCCAATCAACGCCAGTGGCGTTGGCGCGCTCCAGCAGCGGGTCGTCCACATCGGTGACGTTTTGGGCATAGCGAACCGTTAGCCCGGCGTCCATCCAGGCCCGTACCAACAGGTCGACCGAAACGTAGGTGAAGGCGTGCCCGAGATGAGTGGCGTCGTAGGGGGTGATTCCGCAGGCGTAGAGCCGCGCCTCGCCGCTGGTCGGCCCGACGGGCAACGTGTCGCCAGTGAGCGGGTTGTGCAGGCGAACCATCGAATCGGCCGCGGCGGGCAGCTTCGGCACCACCACTGATTCCCAGGCATCCATGCGCGAAGCCTATCGACGCCAGGGCCTAGGCTGGCCCGCGAACGAAAGGGGCAGTTGATGAGTTGGCTAGAAGCGATTGTGCTCGGCATTGTGCAGGGGTTGACCGAGTTCCTTCCGATCTCCTCCAGCGCACACCAGTCGATCGTCGGTCAGCTCTTCTTCGGCGGACACGACCCCGGCGCGGCCTTCACCGCCGTCACGCAGCTAGGCACTGAGTCCGCGGTGATCCTCTATTTCGCCCGGGACATCGGGCGGATCATCTCGCACTGGTTTCAGGCGTTGTTTGGACGCATCCCGCGCAGCGACCCGGACGCCCGGATGGGCTGGCTAGTGATCATCGGCTCGATTCCGATTGGGGTGTTGGGGCTGCTGTTCGAAGATGCGATCGACACCAGCCTGCGCAACCTGTGGATCACCGTGGCCATGTTGGCGGTCTTCGCAGTCGTGCTCTGGATCGCCGACCGGGTGGCCAAGAACAGCTACGAACTCACCCAGCTGACCTGGTGGGACGGCATCGCGCTCGGCTTCGCTCAGGCACTCGCGCTGATTCCCGGGGTCTCCCGCTCCGGAGCCACCATCGCTGGCGGGCTGTTTCTGGGCTACAAGCGGGAGGCTTCGGCCCGCTATGCCTTCCTGCTGGCAATCCCGGCGGTTTTCATCTCCGGGCTGTTCAAGCTGAAGGACATTCCGGACGACCCCACGCTGTCCTGGGGACCGACGATCGTGGCCACCGTGATTGCCTTCGCCATCGCCTTGGGGGTCATCCATTGGTTGCTGAAGTACGTCAGCAAGCACACCTTCTCGATCTTTGTCTGGTATCGACTCGGACTCGCCGCCGTGGTGGCCTCCTTGCTCCTGACCGGAGTGTTGCAGCCGTAGGGTTGGCGCATGCAGCTCAGGGCGGTGGGTCGAAGCGGCCTCCAGGTTTCCCGACTGGGTCTGGGCACCCTGACCTGGGGACGGGAGACCAAACTCGAGGACGCCCGTGCGGTGCTGCGCAAGTTCGTCGGCGCCGGCGGCAATCTGCTCGATACCGCCGCTGCGTATGCCGCCGGCGATGCTGAGCGCATCATCGGACGCCTCATCAGGGCTGGCGATGTCGATCGTGACGACCTGGTGATCGCAACCAAAGCAGGGTTCGGCATTCGCAATGGGCAGCGCGTGGTCGACACGTCCCGCACTTCCCTGCTCGCCGACCTTCGCGAGTCGTTGCGCCGACTCGGCACCGATCACATCGACATCTGGCAGATCCACGCCTGGGGTCAGGCCCCAATCGAGGAAACGTTGGCCGCGATTGATACCGCAGTCGGAGCCGGTGAAGTCCGCTACGCCGGCGTGAGCAACTTTGTCGGCTGGCAGACCGCCCAGGCGGCGACCTGGCAGGGCGCCTTTCCTGGACGGGCCCCGATCACCACTGCGCAGGTGGAGTATTCGCTGCTGGCCCGGCGCGCCGAGGTGGAGGTGATTCCGGCAATCCGCGCGTTCCACATGGGTTTCTTCCCTTGGTCGCCGATCGGTCGGGGGGTACTCACCGGCAAATACCGCGGCGGTCAGCCGAAGGGCTCGCGCGGCTCGAGCGAACACTTCTCCTGGTTCGTCGAGCCCTATTTGGAGGCCCGCTCGCGCTCCGTGGTGGACGCGGTGATGATCGCCGCCGACGGCCTGGAGTTCACCCCGGCCCAAGTCGCTCTGCTGTGGGTACGGGATGCTCCAGGGGTGACCGCTCCCCTACTTGGCGCCCGCACGCTCAACCAACTGGAGCCCTACCTCGCCGCAGAGGACCTTGAGCTTCCGGCCGAAATCACCGCAGCTCTCGACGATGTTTCCGGCGGCCCGAATCTGCTGCGGGAAGCTGACGAGCCCACTATCACGTTGGAGTGATCGGCGACTAGGAGCGGAGGTTCCAATGGGGATGGCGCAGGCGCAACGACTATCGGTGGAGACAATCCAGGACTGGCACAAGTGGCTGTCGCTTCACCACGACGAGTCTGAAGGTGTTTGGGTGGTGCTCTGGCGTCCTAGCTCCGGCCAACCGCATCCCAGCTATGACGAACTAATCCGCGAAGCTTTGTGCTGGGGTTGGATCGATGGCCAATCCAAGCCGCTCGACGACACTCGATCGATGCTGTGGTTCACCCGCAGGCGTCCAAATAGCCCCTGGGCTGCCACCAATAAGGCGCGGGTGGCCGAGCTGGCTGCCGAGGGACGTCTGCAGCCCGCGGGAATCGCCGAGATTGAGCGCGCCAAAGCAGATGGACGCTGGACGCTGCTCGACTCCGCGGATGCCCTGATCGAGCCGGACGATCTTCGCGCTGCCCTGGCCGCTGACCCGGCGGCCAGGCAGGAGTGGGATTCGTTTCCGCCCAGCCTGCGCAAGCAGGCACTGGGCTGGATCGCCACCGCCAAACGCCCTGAGACCAGGGAACGCCGAATCGCTGCGATTGCCGCCAAAGCGGCGCGCGGCGAGCGTCCCTTCTAAGCCGGGACGGCCCCTGGGGCCTGTGGATAACTCCCCGGACGCGGGCTTCGACGCCTCTAGGTTGACTGACGAAGTCGATCGAGAGGGCGCGAAATGGGGCGGTTGCGGTGGCTGGCGGTAGCGGCGGGGGTCGCCATGGTGGCCGGACTGGGTGCTGCGTACTGGGTCGGTCCTGATGACTGGATCGATTCGCCGGCGCAGGTGGTGAATCCAGGTGGCGAGGTTGCCGCGGTGACCAACTACGGACTGCTGTCTCAATCTCTCCCGATGCGAATCTCCGCATCTTCCTCAGACGGCGAGGTATTCATCGGCATCGGCCACGCCGTCGACGTGGACGACTACATCGCCACTACCGCCACCGCACAGATCGGCTGGTTTTCCCCGGCCGGTCTGATGGCGGAGTCTCGGCCAGCCCAGAACCCGACTCTGCCCGCCNNCCCGCCGCACCCGCCGGGCTCGACTTCTGGCGCGCCAAGGCCGCCGGAACCGGCACGCAGTCGGTCGCAGGGCACTTCGCCGGGCAACCAATCGAGGCTTTCGTGGCCACCCCGAGTGGCGAATCCAAACCCCTGCGGCTTTCGATCGGCAGCCAGGTCCCCGGAGCATTCGCGATTTCGCTCTCACTAGCCAGCGTCGGCGTCGTGCTTCTGGTCGGTGCGCTCTGGTTTCGGCGGCGCCAGCAACGGCAGCTGGTCGCACCCGCAGAGGAGACTGCCGAGCCCACCCACTCCCCACTGCGCGCCCTGCGGACGGTCGCCGTCGCGCTGCTGAGCTGCTCGGTCTTGCTGGCAGGCTCAGGCTGTGCCGCCGAGGAGTTGGTCGGCAATGTGCCACTGTCTCCCCGCAAGGAACTGACTCGAGATCCCCTTGACGGGCTGGACCTGACGGCCCTGGCCGCTGACTACAACCGGCGCAACGATGCGGCCCTCGCGGCCGCCGCAGCTCCCCGCTACTCGGAAAAGGAGTGGGCCGCAGCCGATGCCGAACTGTCACTCCACAGTGACCGGCATTACACGGCTTGGCGTAAGGCGACCAAAGACAAGGACCAGCCCGGCCAATGCCCCGTTCGGCTCGGGCAGGCCTACCCCGGCAAAGCGAGCGCCCACTACCCGCTCACCATCGTGGTCTCCTACGGGTGGACTTGCGGAAAGGCGGCCAAAGACCCGGTAAAGAACTTTGCGGTGTTCATCCGAAATCACCCCTACGATCCGTGGCTGCACGCGGCCGTTGTCGGTGCCTCGGGCACTGCCCCACCACCGCCTGCCCACCAACCGCCAGACGCTTCAGCGCAGGCGCTCTTTGAAAGCGCGACTTCCGCCCTGGCCACCCAACTGACCACGGGCAAAGCGGCCTTCACCCTTCCGGCCGACCTGATCAAATGGCGCCGCGGGGCTCTGAAACCGACATCGTGGTGCACCAACAAATGGACGGTCGCCGCCCTCCCCAACGCCGTGCGAGCCTTCCAGACCGAGCAGGGCACCTTCGCCATCTCCTCATTCACCGTGAGCGAGCACTTCTCGGCCAAACCCGGGCACAGGGTGGGGTGGGACCTGCCCGAGCGCGCGGTGTATCCGCACTCGGCAAGCCCCACCGACGCATTCCGCACGATCGGCCTTGTCTTGGTCCTACAACTCACGGCGGGCGAGGTGACCATCAGCAACTGGTACGCCCCGGACTACAGCTAGGACTGCAAAACCCGATCAGCGCGGTAGGCGGTGCTGTGCAACGGGTACTCGAACTCGTCCCGGCCACGGGTATGCGGATGGGTGGCCAGGAGGCGGTGGACACCAGCGACCACATCCCGCTGCAGCTGCGGCGATCCGGTCAGGTAGTGGCTGCGCGAGATCACCATCGCCTCCAGTTCGCCCGGAGTCATCATCCGGATCCGATCCCGGCGGCTGCACTCGAAGGGGGTGAATCCTGGCACGTCGGTGACCAATTCCTCGTCCACCATCCGCTCCGCCGGCGACTCCCCCATCACTTCAGACAGCTCAGCGACGAAGGGATGGGCAAGGTCGCGGGTATTCCAGATCAGGCCGAGCCTGCCTCCGGGCTGCAGCACCCGGGCGATCTCCGCCCCGGCCACGGCTGGGTCGAACCAGTGCCAGGCCTGGCCCACGGTGACTGCGGCCACACTCTCATCCGGCAGCGGAATCTGTTCTGCGGTGCCAACCAGGCTCGGCAGTTCACCGAGCCCAGCCAGCATCTGCTCATCGGGATCAACAGCGACGACCTCGAAGCCCAGGCGAGCCACCGCACGGGTCAGCTTGCCCGAGCCAGCACCAAGGTCGAGCACGCGGCCGTGCGTCCCTTCCAAGAGCCACCCGACATGCTCATCGAGGTACTCCGGCCGCCCGGCCTGGTAGGCGTCCACCGCCGACCCAAAACTGGTGGCTCGTTCGGCGTCACTCATCAGGCCCGGTCCAGGAAGTCGTCAAGCACCTGGCAACCGAACTGCAGCGACTCGATCGGCACCCGTTCGTCCACCCCATGGAAGAGGGCGACGAAATCCAGCTCAGGCGGCAACCGCAGCGGCGCGAACCCGAAACAGCGCACTCCTAAGGTCGACCAGGCCTTGGCGTCAGTGCCGGCGCTCATCATGAACGGCACCGCCACCGAACCCGGATCGGCCGCGGCCAGACTGGCGGTCATCGCGTTGACCAGGTCGCCGTCGAAGGTGGTTTCCACCGCGATATCACCGGTGACTACTTCGTAGCGCACCTTCTCACCGATGAGTTCAGTGATGGTGTCGTAGAACTCCTGCTCAAAACCAGGGATGAAACGGCCATCGATGCCAGCGGTCGCCTCGCCGGGAATCACGTTCAACTTGTAGCCGCCGGTGAGCATGGTCGGATTGGCGGTGTTCGACATGGTGGCGCCGACCATGCGGGCGATCGAGCCCAGCCGGGCCAGGGTTTGTTCCACATCATCGGTGCCGATCTGGGTGCCCAAGACGTTTTCGAGAGCGTCGATGAACTGGCGAACCGACGGCCGCAGCCGCTGCGGCCAGCGGTAGTTGCCGACTCGGCTGACCGCTGCGGCCAGCTCGGTGATGGCATTGTCGTCATTGCGCATCGAGCCATGCCCCGCGGTCCCCGAGGCGATCAGGTTTAGCCAGGCCAGGCCCTTTTCGGCGGTTTGGATCAGGTAGAGCCGCTTATCGTTGACCGTGAGCGAGAAGCCACCCACCTCGCCGATAGCCTCACGGCAATCAGCGATCAGCTCGGGGTGCTGGCGAGCTAGCCAGCCGGCACCTAAACCGCCGCCAGCCTCTTCATCAGCGGTGATCACCAGCCGAACCGGCCGACGCGGCGCACGCCCGGTGCGCTGCCGATCGCGCACCACTGCCAGCAGGATTGCGTCGAAGTCCTTCATGTCTACCGCGCCCCGGCCCCAGACATAGCCGTCGCGCACTTCCCCAGCGAAGGGGTCCACCTGCCACTCCGAGGCGATCGCTGGCACCACATCGGTGTGCCCGTGAATTAGCAGCGGCGGCGCGTTCTTGTCGCACCCGTCCGGCTCCCAATGGGCCACCAGCGAGGTTCGCCGATGCTCAGACTCGAACAACTCTGACTCGATGCCGACCTCGGCGAGCTTGGCCGCTACATACTCCGTAGCCTCCCGCTCACCCTTCGACCCTTCGGGGCCAAAATTGGAGGTGTCGAACCGGATCAGTTCGCTGCAAAGGCCGGCGACTTCATCACTCGCGGTTGGCGGGGCATCCATCCCCTCATCCTGCCACTGCTCCGGCGGTAGCAGCAGGGTCCTCAAATCGCCATGCCGGTCTGGCGTTGCTATAGTTCTCAGGCTGTCTGGGCCTAGCCCAGCAGACCACCTGTCCGGGTGGCGGAATAGGTAGACGCGCTAGCTTGAGGTGCTAGTGCCCGTATAGGGCGTGGGGGTTCAAGTCCCCCCTCGGACACAAACGATAACCCCACGGTGTGCGCTGAGATCGACTTCAGCGCGCACCGTTTGCGTTTCCGGCTGGTAGTTCAGTCGGAGGCCGAGTTGTCGGTAGACCTCGGCTTTGTCGGCTGGGTCGGCGTTACGGAGCACGGTGGCGATGTCGCCGAGCGCGGTCACCAGGGTTGTGATCTCTCCTTGGCTCATCCGGCGCGGGGTGGTGCGCGCGATGATGCGTAGTTCGGTTTCCGCGCGGGCGCGTTCGGCTTGGGTCTGCGCGATCCAGGCGGTGACCACGGCCGGGTCGGCGCCGGCGTCGAGGGCGGATGGTTGAGGGGTTGGGCGTCGGCCATCGCGGTGATCGTGTGTGCGATGCGGTGGGGTGCGAAGGCGGAGGCCGGCCAGGTGTCGAGCGGGTCGGTGAGTGCGTCCCCGCGCAGGTACACGTTGCGGGGGTGTGGGACCTGGTTGGCGAGGGGTACTCCTGGGGGAAGCGGCAGCGGTAGTAGGCGTCGCCGTGGTTGTACTGGCCCTGCATGCGTCGGTGGCAGGCTGCGGGTGCGGGCGAGGTCGGGACTTGCTTTGAGGGTGGTTCGGTAGCTTTCGTCCCTTGTGGTTGTGGACGACGTGTGAATGTGAGCTGTGGTCGTAACCGGTAGGGTCCCGGCCGCGTTGGGCTGATCATGGGTGAGCGTGCGGCGTATCCGAGTGACCTGACCGGTGATCAGTGGGCGTACCTGCCGCCGAAGTCCGCCACCTACTACTACTTCGCACTGTGGCGTGATGACGGCACCGACCAGACGATCCATGATCTGCTGCGGTGTCAGGCGCGGGAGCGGGCCGGCCGGCGGGAGGCGTCGCGAGCTACGGACGCGCGGCATCACGCCCATCGCCCGACGCGGAGTTGGCCACGGCTCCGGCCTCGGCACCCGACGCTGGGTCGTCGTGCAGACCATCGCCCTGCTGCACTGGTTCCGGCGCCTTTCGAATCCGCTGGGAGATCCGCGACGACATCCACGAAGCGTTCCTCACCCTCGCCTGCGCCGTCATCTGCTGGCGCCGACTCCAACGCTCAAAGAGTTAGGAGTTCCAAGTGCGGACCGACGGAGCGGATTCGGGTTTGTGACAACATCAACTCCCGGCTGGACATCGCGGCGAAACTACAGCTGGCTGTACCTCAGTTCCGGTAGTAGGAGGTATCAGCCCAGGCCGCCGCCACTCCTAGCATCGGACGGCATGAGATCAACGAGGGACCCGTCGAGACGGCGCGTCCCGCACGCCGAGACCGCCCCGACCGACTCGCCATACACCCGCGCATCGCCGACTTCGGGGGCATCGTCGTACGCGGTGCGCTTGGAGTCGGTGTCGAAGGAGTACGGGTCGGGGAAGAATGCGGTACGGGCTCTCGACGCGGTGACTGCCGACTTCCCGCGCGGCACGTTCACCGCCGTCATGGGCCCGTCCGGGTCCGGCAAGAGCACATTTCTGAACTGCGCGGCCGGTCTGGACCGGCCGACGTCGGGCCGGGTCATGCTGGGCGACACGGAACTGTCCAGCACGTCGGAGAGCGAGCTGACCGAACTGCGGCGCGACCGGATCGGGTTCATCTTCCAGGCGTACAACCTGCTGGGGGCGCTGACCGTCGAGGAGAACGTCACGCTGCCGCTGCGGCTGGCGGACCGGAAGGCCGACCAGGCGTTCCTGCGAAACGTGCTCGCCGCGGTCGGCCTCGGCGAGCATGTCACGCGGCGGCCGAGCGAACTTTCCGGCGGTCAGCAGCAGCGAGTCGCGGTCGCCCGCGCGCTGATCACCCACCCGGACGTGGTGGTCGCGGACGAGCCGACCGGCGCGCTGGATACCCGCTCCAGCAAGCAGGTTCTGGAACTGCTGCGACACGTCGTGGACGACATGGGGCAGACCGTGCTGATGGTCACCCACGACCCGGTCGCCGCCTCCTTCGCCGACTCGGTCGTGTTTCTCGCCGACGGCAGGATCGCGGGCGAGCTGACCCGACCCACTCCGGAGCAGGTTGCGTCGCACATGACGCACCTGGGCGAGTGGTGATCCGGCGCATCCGGCGGCTGGTCCACCTCGTGGTGCCGTACCGCAAAGATCTGTCGCTGGCGTGGAGCACGATCAAGGGGCGCAAGGGCGGTTTCGTCGGCTCCTTCCTCGCGATCGCCGCGGGCTCGGCAGTGATCACCGCATGCGGGATACTGTTGGTGTCCGGCCTCGGCACCGGCGTGACCCCCGAGCGCTACTCGGGCGCAGCGGTGGTCCTCGGCGCTGAGCAGTCGTTCTGGCTGGACGAGACCGCCGAGGTCCGCTACAGCGAGCGCGTCACGCTGCCCGCCGACAAGATCGCCGCCGTCGCTGCGGTGCCCGGTGTTCAGTCGGCCATCGGAGACGTCAACGTCGAGGTCAGCGTGCTGACCTCGAACGGCGACGCAGTGGCCGGCCCGGACGGCTTCCCGATGTTCGGACACGGCTGGTCCGCTGCGGCGCTCGCGCCGTTCCGAGTCCGCGAGGGCCGCGCACCCGCCGCGCCCGACGAAGTCGTGCTCGACGCCGACCTCGCCGCGCGCGGCGACATGTCGCTCGGCGCGACGGTTCGCCTCGTGGTCGGCTCGATCCCGTCGTCCTACCGCGTCGTGGGTATTGCCACCGCGCCGGGGGATGGGTTGGACCGGCAGTCCGCCGTGTTCGTCACCGACGATCAGGCGTCCAAGCTGTCCGGCCGTCCGGACCGGGTGGACGCCATCGGCGTGCTCGCCGCACCCGGTGTGACCCCGGAGCAGTTGGCCGAACGCATCACGGCCGCCGTGCCGGGCGTCGTGGCCCATACCGGCGCGGGACGCGGCGACGTGGAGTTCCTGGACGTAGGCGACGCCCGCAGCCTAGTAGTCGAGTCGGCCGCGTCGTTCGGCGGCACCATGGTGCTGATCGTGGTGTTCGTGGTGGCCAGCACTCTCGCCCTGTCGGTGCGGCAGCGGAGACGCGAACTGGCCGTGCTGCGGGCCATCGGCGCGACGCCAAAACAGATCCACCGGATGATCGGCGCCGAGATGACCCTCGTGTCGTCGGTCGGCGCCGTCGTCGGCGCGATGCCCGGTGTGGCGCTCGCGTTCGTGATGCGCGGCGTGTTCGTCCTCGCGGACGCGATGCCCCCGGACTTCCAGATGCGGGTGGGGTTGTTGCCCCTCCTGGCCGCGCTGGTGCTGTGCATGACCAGCGCCCGGCTCGCCGGCTGGCTGGTCGCGCGCCGGGTGGCCAAGGTCAGCCCGGTCGAGGCGATCGGAGACGCCACGGTCGAGCCCAAGAAACTCGGCTGGGTCCGGTTGACCATCGGCGTCCTACTCATCCCGCTCGGGCTGCTGCTGACCTTGGGCAACGTCGCGTCGCCGGGCGACTCGGCCGCCGACACCGCGGGGAGCGCGGTCCTGTTGTTCGTCGTGGCGCTCGGGTGCCTTGGACCCCTGCTGCTTCGCGGCACCATCGTGCTGTTCGGCTCGTGCCTGAACCGGCAGACCACGGCCGGCGGCTTCCTCGCCCAGGCCAACGCGCGGGCCAACTCGCAGCGGCTCAGCTCGGCCACCACACCGCTGGCCATGGGCGTAACCCTGGCCGCCGTGCAGGTGTTCGGCGCCTCCACGACGACCGCCGGAGCGCAGCACCAACTCGAGAACGGCCTACGGGCCGACCACGTGCTGACCGCCTCGTCCGGTGCCGGTGTGTCCCCGGAGGTCGTAGACGCCGTGCGCGGCGTGCCCGGCGTCGCCGTGGCGACGCCGATGGCGCGGACGCAGGTGCTGTTGACATTCCCGTCCGAGGACAGCACCGCCACCAAGGTCTTCGCCGCGCAGGGCGTGGCACCCGAACGGCTCTCCGAAACCATGGACCTCGCGGTGGAGCAGGGCGACATCGCCGACCTGCGGGGCGACGCGGTGGCGCTGAGCCGGGTCGTCGCGCAGACCGTCCGAGCGAAAGTCGGCGGGACGATCGAGCTCCGGCTCGGCGACGGCACAGTGGTCAAGCCACGGGTGGTGGCGATCTACGAGAACGGCCTGGGCTTCGGGGACGTCACCCTGCCCAACGACCTCGTCATCGCCCACACCACCGCGCGGGTGGTCACCGCAGTACTGATCAGATCGGTGCACGGGACCGACCCAGAGGCGCTCGTCGGCGCGCTGCGTGGCGCCGTCGCACACTACCCCACGGTCCAGGTCGGCGACCGGCAGACGTTCCTGGCCGCACCCGGGTCCGGCGGCTCGGGTGACTGGGCGCTGAACCTGCTATTCCAGACGGTGCTGCTGGGCTACATCGCCATCGCCGTGGTGAACACCCTCGTGATGGCCACAGCGGCGCGAGTTCGCGAGTTCGCGATGCTGCGACTCATCGGCGCCAGCCGAGACCAGGTCCGCGCGATGATGAACGGCGAGGCCAGGATCGTGGTCTTTTCGGCGCTGCTGTTCGGCTTGCTGGCAACGATCCCACCGCTGATCGGCATCAGCCTCGGATTGACGAAGTCGTCCGTTCCCACGATTTCCCTCACCGGGCTCATGGCGATCGTGACGCTCACCATCGCACTCTCCTGGGTTGCGATCAGTATGGCCACCCGGTATGCGATGCGATCCGCGCCGGTCGACGCGATCGGCGGGCGCGAGTGAGCCGCTTGGCGGCGGCTCGCGAGTGATCGACGACGGAGACGGGGGTCAGGTTAGCGACCGCTCATCTGGCCCCCGGCGTTGAGGTAAGCGAGGACGGCGAGGACGCGGCGATGGCCGCTGTCGGTCACGGCGAGGCCGAGCTTGGCGAAGATGTTGCCGATGTGCTTGTGGACAGCGTTGTCGGTGATAACCAGCTGCGTTGCGATCGCGTTGTTGTCGTGACCCTGTGCCATTAATGCGAGCACCTCGCGTTCGCGTGGGGTGAGGGCGGCGATCGGGTCGCCGGCGCGTTGGACGAGCTGGGCGATGACCTCGGCATCCATCGCGGTACCACCGGCGGCGACGCGGCGCAGCGCGTCGACGAACCCGTCCACCCGGCTGACCCGGTCCTTCAGGAGGTAGCCGACGCCACCTCCGGTGGTGGAGAGCAGTTCGGCGGCGTACTGCTGCTCGACATATTGCGACAACACCAGGACCGGCAGGCCGGGATGCTCCCGGCGGGCCTGCAGGGCGGCACGGATACCTTCGTCGCGAAACGACGGCGGCAGCCGGACATCGACAATTGTGACGTCGGGCCGGTGCTCCCGCACGGCAGTGAGGAAACCCGCCGCATCCTCGGCGACGGCGGCGATCTGGAAGCCCGCTCGGCCCAGCAGCAGTTCCAGCCCGGTGGACAGCAGCACGTTGTCTTCGGCGATCACCACCCGCACGGCAGTTCCACGGTGATGGCCGTCGGCCCGCCGGCCGGACTGTCGACCTCGACGGTGCCGTCGAGCGCGAGTACCCGGCGCCGTATCCCGGCGATGCCGGTGCCCCGCCGATCGTCGGCACCGCCGGTACCGTTGTCAGTGATCACCACCGACAACCGATCCGCCGTGCGGCTCACCCGTACGCCGGCCGCGGTCGCCTGGCTGTGTCTGGTGACGTTGGTGAGTGCCTCGGCGACGGTGAAGTAGACGACGGCCTCCACAGCCGGCGGGACCCGTTCGAGGTCGCCGATGTCCAGCCGGGTTGGCACGCCGCAGCCGGTGGCCACGGCGGTCAGGGCACCGTCGAGGCCCCGATCGGCGAGAATCGGCGGATAGACGGAGCGGATCACCTCGCGCAGTTCGGTCATCGCCTCTTCGGTTCCTTCGTGTGCCTCCCGGAGGAGTCCTTCCACAAACTGCTCGTCCCGCGGATTGTCGGAGAACGCCTGCCGGGCCACGGCCAGCCGCATCGCGATGGCCACCAGCCGGGCCTGGGTGCCGTCGTGCAGGTCGCGTTCGATCCGGCGCAGTTCCGCGCCGTGCGCGTCGAGCACGTCCGCTCGGGTGCGGGTCAACACGGCGACCCGTTCGGCGAGCTCGTCGTTCGTCGAGTGCGACAGCACCACCAGGCAAATTCGGGCGTGTGCGCGAGCGATCGGTGCGAAGCCCACGTACGCCAGCCCGGTGAGGAGGAGGATCTGCAGTGGACCGAGGGTGAGGGCTGTCGCCCAGCCGGTCACCGGAACGTCGATGAACAGCCGTGGCCGGTCCTCCGGCCTGAACGCCCACCACAGCGGTGTGGCGATCAAGGCGACGACGATGTTGCCCGTGCATAGCAGCGCGGGCAGGCCAAACACCACCCCGGCCAGCGCGTTCGCCGGCAGCCACAGCAGGGCGCGGGAGGTGCGGACCGTGGCCGAATCGGCCCGTGCCCGGCGTCCTGTCGCGCGCAGAGCAGGACGCGATGCAAACGGCGCGCCGAGCAGCCGGCCGGCACGGTAACGGTGCCAGTCCGCCCACAGCCGGGACGGCCCCGGGATGCACAGCAGTGGCAGCGCGAGCACCGTGGCGACCCCGGAGAGTAGCGAGCCCAGCAGGTAGACCCCGCAACGCCGCACCCACGCCCATCGTCCCCATCGTCGACTCGACGTCACAGGATGTCCTTTCCCTGTACCCGCCGAGGCAGCTCGCCTTGTTGACACCGCGTCAAGTCTGCCCGGTGGCCGCCGCCCGTGCCGTGACAGGCAGCCGGCGGCCAGCCAGCGACGCAGCGGATCGGTGAGCGATGTGACCACAGCTCAAGCAGTTCGGCATCATCCACCGCGCTCAAGGTACAGAGCCAGCGAAACGCGCACACGCGTGCCACGATGCCGACATCAGCGCGTGCTTCTGCCGCAGTCCGTTGCCCGACCGAGTCAGTGTGAGCATCGGAAACGGAACGCTGCGCGCTCACCGCACGATATCGGCGCGGCTGGTGCTCCGACGTGTGTCTGGCGTACCTAGCGCTGCACTGGAAGCCGTACGCCGACAACCGTGCTGCGGTGCCCCGCTTGATCGGGGTGCCACGCTGCCGTGGGCTCCCTAGGTGGCCCCTTGCCGGTGAAAGTCATCGCGTCTGTCCTGGCCAATGCCTCGATGATGCCGTGTGTGCGGGCTGCGGTCGGGTCGTGGACCGCATCTCGGTGAAGCCGGACGAGGCGGCCGGTGGCGGCGGTCATGACCTGCACGTTCACGCCGTGTCACCGTTTGTGAGAAGTGACTCTGTGGGGATGGGACGGCGTGGAAGTCTCCTAGAGTGGTTGTTCGTGCTTTACGGCAGGTCGGCGGAGGGCAGCGCACTCGACGAGGTGATCGCGCGGG
>DIVW01000039.1 GCA_002428365.1 Propionibacteriaceae bacterium UBA6122 | reverse complement strand
TTCCAGCCGAGCACCGACTCCTCGATCAACACCTCGGTGACCGGCGAAGCCGACAGCCCGAAGCCGGCGATCCGCCGCAGCTCCGCCTCGTCATGGGCGAAGCCGGAACCGACCCCACCCATGGTGAAGCTGGGGCGAACCACGACCGGGTAGCCGAGCTCGTCGACGGCGGCCATTACCTCTTCGATGCTGTGGCAGATCGCGGAACGGGCCACCTCCGGATTGGCGCCGGGCACGTCCAGTGCCTTCACGATCTGCTTGAACTTCTCCCGATCCTCACCGGACTGGATGGCATCGATCGAGGCACCGATCAGCTCCACGCCGTATTTGGCCAGGATTCCCGACTCATGCAGCGCGACCGCAGCATTGAGCGCAGTCTGCCCTCCCAGGGTCGGCAGCAGCGCATCGGGACGTTCCTTGGCGATCACCTTTTCCAGGTATTCCGGCATGATCGGCTCGATGTAGGTGGCATCGGCGAACTCGGGGTCGGTCATGATGGTGGCCGGGTTGGAGTTCACCAGGATCACCCGGAAGCCCTCTTCGCGCAGCACCCGACAAGCCTGGGTGCCGGAGTAGTCGAACTCGCAGGCTTGGCCGATGACGATCGGGCCGGAGCCGATCACCAGGATCGATTCGATATCGGTACGTCGTGGCATCAGGCGTTCCCCTCCAGGTTGGCGGACGTCGCCCGACGTTGGGCCATCATTTCGGTGAACCGATCAAACAGGTAGGCGGCATCGTGCGGCCCGGCGGCAGCCTCGGGGTGGTACTGCACCGAGAACCCGATCAGGTCGCCGTCGGCGGTGCGCAGTTCCAGTCCCTCCACCACTTCGTCGTTGAGGTTTACGTGGGAGACGCGCGCCTGGCCCCATTTGACTTCCGTGGCGGCGTCCAGCGGGGCATCAACGGCGAAGCCGTGGTTGTGGGCGGTGATCTCGACCTTGCGGGTGCCCAGATCCATTACCGGCTGGTTGATCCCGCGGTGTCCGTATTTGAGCTTGAAGGTGGCAAATCCCAGGGCCCGTCCGAAGATCTGATTGCCGAAGCAGATGCCGAAGTAGGGCAGGCCAGCATCCAGCACCTCGGTGAGCAGGGCCACCGCCTCGTTGGCCGCAGCGGGATCGCCGGGGCCATTGGAGAAGAACACCCCATCAGGGCTCAGCGCGGTGATTTCGGCCAGCGTGCTGCCCGCAGGCAGCAAATGCACCTCGATGCCGCGCTCGGCCATCCGGGTCGGGGTCATGTCTTTGATCCCTAGGTCGATGGCGGCGACGGTGAACTGCCGCTCCCCCACCGCTGGAATCAGTTCAGCCTCGCTGACGGTGACCTCGCCGACCAGGTTCGCCCCGGCCATCGGTGGCGTGGCGAGCACCTTCGCCAACAGCTTGTCGACATCTTGGTCGACAGTGGAGATCCCAACCCGCATCGCGCCGCGTTCGCGCAGATGCCTGGTCAATGCCCGGGTGTCGACCTCGGCGATGCCGACGATCCCCTGGTTTCGCAGCTCTTCGTCCAGCGAGCGTACCGAGCGCCAGTTGGAGCGCACCCGCGACAGGTCGCGGACCACATAGCCAGCCACCCAGATCTTGTCCGACTCATCGTCTTCGTCGTTCCACCCGGTGTTGCCGATGTGGGGCGCGGTCGCGACCACCACCTGGCGGTGGTAGGACGGATCGGTCAGGGTTTCCTGGTAGCCGGACATTCCGGTGGAGAACACGGCTTCACCGAAGGTCTCACCCTGTGCGCCGAACGAAACACCGCGGAAAGCGCGTCCGTCCTCCAGAACCAATAGGGCTGCTGTGGGTATGGCGATGACAGGGCTAGTGGGCATTGATGTCCTTCAGCTGGGCGGTCAGGTCCGCTCACGGACCCGAACGAGCCTACCAAATCCGATGGCCACCCTTGTGCAGACCAGGCCGACCTGGACCCAAGTAGACTCCCCAGGCGTGGAACAGAAGCCCAATTGGGTTCGGCGCGTGCTCGTGGCCGCGGTGGCGATCATCGCCGTGACCGTGACGACTGTTTGGCTATTGGGCGGCTTCGAACAGCGCCGCGATTACCTGACCTTTGCGCCGGGCCAGCAAGTCGACGCTGGCAATCTAGTGTTCATCCTGGATTCCGCCACTGCCCAGCGCGCCGCCGATGGCGATTGGGAAGTGGTCGTGCTCGGCAGCGTCCGCAACCCCAACCACGAGTCGCTGCCCGTCATCACCGGCGACTCCGGCAACTTCGCCATCCGCAGTGGCACCACCGTCGCCGTGCTGGAGCGAGTCGAACTTGGCGGCAATGCCCAGCGCGCCGTGGTGGCCCCAGACAATCGGCCGATCCAGCTTGCGGCCCACTTCAGCCTGCCGGCCGAAACGAGCCTGGCAACCGACCTGCGGGTTGGGGTATTCGTCATGGAGTACGGCAGCACCAACATCCTCGATCTCGCTGGCGGCGAGCGTTGGCACGAAGCTGATTCGCGGGTTTACGCCGCAGTGTTGCCGTTGCTCCTGCTTGAGCCGCAGCGTTGACCTAGGAGATCCGTCCGGCCATCAGCACTGGCTCGTCGATGATCAGGATCAGTCCGTCCACTTTGTCGAGCAGTCGACTTGGCACCTCAAAGGAGACTTGGATCGTGCCGAGAGCGCCGGGCTCGCACCGGCCGTAAAGCGGCGGATCCAGGCTGGCATAGCTGGGCACGCTGGCGAAGGAATACTCCCCTGCTTGAAGGAAGAACAGGCAGCTCTGCCCGGAGGGAAGCCCGCTCAGGTCAGCTCGCAGTTCAGCGGTGACGAAACTCGCCTGATTCACCGGCGGCCAACCGTCAACCTTCTCGGTGAGGTAGAGCCGATTCAGCCTGATGCTGCCCGTCCCCAGCCGGTAGGTCTGCCCGGCGGCTACCACCGTTGCCGGCACAAACCGCCTACCGTCGTTCCTGGCCAAATACAGCCAGGCCCCGGACGCCAGCAGCGCTGCCAGCACTCCAATCAGCAGCATCCGGGCACCGCGGCTGGCGAGTCGCTGCGGCCAACTGAAGTTCTGGCCGGTCATTTCGCCATCCGCTGCGACGCCGCGATCTCGGTGGTTGCCAGGGCATCGCCAACCCGGTCAGGACTAAGCCCCAACCAGAGCTCGGCCACTTCCCGGTAGCCCTGCAGCACTGGGTCTTCGCCGTAGGGAGTGAATCGCACCCGGGCATCGGCGTTGACGTCGGCGGGGTCAACTTCGAACACGATCTCCTCCAACAACACGAAGCCAGGGCTTGCGGTCGGCGCCAGCGCGCTGTCAACCGGAAGATAGGTGTTCTGGCCGCTGACCAGTTGGGCAGATACCAAGCCGCCCACCGGACCAGGGGTATGCACCACTGCGGGCACCACCACGAACACGCCAGCGGTGGTTACGGTCTTGCCGTACATCTGCACCGATTTGGCCACCCTCGGCTTATCGATCAACACCTGCTGATCGTTGATCCCAACGGAGGTCAACACCTGGGCGGTGTTGATTTCGTCGCCGAGCTTGGTCGGCACCGCACTGGCCGCAACCAGCACGAGCCCAGTGATCACCGCGACGGTGATCGCTTTGGTGCCCACGTCGCGCAATGCGGTCTTCCGTCCGGGCGCCGCAGCCACCAGGACCGGTTCAACCTCGTCGGTGCGGGCCGCGAAGATCGACATTGCGCGGGAGTAGGCGACCGTGAGCAGCACCCAGGTGATTCCCATCATCACCACCAGGTGGAGCAAGTCGAGGAAGGGGTAGACCCTGATCCAGAACCTGATCGGCTGCCCACCCAGCAACCGCGTCACCCACAGGTCC
Organism: Propionibacteriaceae bacterium UBA6122; assembly: GCA_002428365.1. Taxonomy (GTDB): domain Bacteria; phylum Actinomycetota; class Actinomycetes; order Propionibacteriales; family Propionibacteriaceae; genus Propionicimonas. Next base: position 96,837 of record DIVW01000039.1, on the reverse strand, counting down.
AGCTGGTCGGCGCTGAAGTCGAGGACAGTGAAGGCGATCACGAAGGCCCCGAGGAAAGGCCACCCCGCTCGCAACACCAGCCGGAGCGACTGCCAGGCCCCGAGGACGGTGGCATCCACACCGCCGAAGAAGAAGCGTTGCGCTTTCAATGCGACCAACCGGACGCCGCGGGCTCGTTCGGTGTCTTGGCGGAGCTTCGCCAATATCCGCTCGCGTCTGGTGGTGATTTCGCCAGCGGGCTCCCCCAGCTGCCACAGCTCAGCGAGGCTCAACGCCCGCGGGCCGAAGACCAGGCCGGCCATCGCCAACCAAAGCAGCGGACGCCCCACACCGTCGAACAGAAATGGCCCGACTTGCCTCACCAATACCGCCCAGGCCAGGGCGATCGCTGCCGGCAGATCGAACGGCAAGAGCGTCCGCGACCACTGTGCCGCTTGGTCGATCCAGCCCCAGAAGGCACGCTCCGACTGCCACAGGTCTATTGCCTCGTAGATCCGGAAGCCACCCAACAGCACCACGAAAGCCAGGCTGGCCTCGACGACCACCTGCACCAACCCCAGCAGCAGTGGGTGTTTGGAGCGCGCCAGCCACGGGTCGATCAGCTTCTTGAACAGGTAGCCGGCCGCCAGGATCACCAGCATCCAAGTCATCGTTGTCGGGCTTTGCAGCGGATTCAGTGCACTCAGCAACTCGGGTGAGCCGCGCCGGTACCCACTGAGAATGGTGACCCGCGCGGCGTAGTCACGCACAAAGCCGAAGGCGGCGTAGATCGCCAGGAAGGGCAGCAGGGAAACGGTCAGCAGCTGCAAGAGACCAGTGTCTCGCTGGTCTTCGCCCGCTGGGCCCATCGAGGTCGTGGCCAGCATCTCCGGAACGCCCAGGTGTCCCGAAACCAATCGCAGCACGGCGAGAATCGTGGCGAGTTGGGCGATCATGCCGATCGCCAGGACCACCACGACTCCCCAGGGCCAGACCGGGACGATCTCGGCCGCCAGCAGGATGGATCCCTCATTGGCCGACCAGCCCAACAGCATCAGGCCGAGTAGCGGCATCCACAACCGGCCCAGCGTGGCGGCGGTCGTGCCTGCCAGCAGCCGCAACTCAGAACCAAGCTCGGAGACTGCGTTCTGGACCGCCAGCATCAGCTTCAGCCTCGGGTAACCGCCTGCGCCGCCACCACCGAGGCCAGCAGCCCGTTCAGGAAGGCTGGCGACTCATCGGTCGACAGGTCCTGACACAGGGACACCGCTTCGGCCAACACGACGTCGCTTGAGGTGTCGGTGTGAATCAGCTCGTAGACCGCGATCCGGGCCAGATTGCGATCCACCCGCGGAATCCGACCCAGCGTCCAACCCGAGGCCAGGTTGGCGCTGATCACCTCGTCGATCCGGTCGAGGTCTGCGGTCACACCCTCGACGATCGTCACGCTGAACTCCCGCACCGGTGGGTCGTTCTCGTCCAGATGAGCAGCCAACACTTCGGTGGCCGCCAACTCGCGGAGGTCAGCCTCAAAGAGGATGTCCAGAGCGCGCTTACGAGCCTTGGTGCGGGCCGAGCCGCGCTTGGTTGGTTCGGTGTCCGCCACCCTCAGACCCGACCGAGGTAACTGCCGTCTCGGGTGTCCACCTTGACCTTTTCGCCATTGGCGATGAACAGCGGCACCTGGATCTGCAGCCCGGTCTCGACCGTGGCCGGCTTGGTACCGCCGGTGGAGCGATCGCCTTGCAGGCCCGGCTCGGTGTAGGTGATTAGCAGTTCGACCGAGGTCGGCAGATCGATGAACAGCGGGTTGCCGTCATGAAGGGCGACCGTGGCCACCTGGTTGTCGAGCAGGTAGTTCTTGGCATCGCCGACGACCTCGTCACTCACGTTGAGCTGTTCGAAGCTGTCGGTGTCCATGAAGACATAGGCCTCACCGTCGTGATACAGGTACTGCATCTCGCGGCGATCGACGCTGGCCGACTCGACCTTGGTGTCGGAGTTGAAGGTGCGCTCGACGACTTTGCCGGTCAGCACATGCTTCAGCTTCGTCCGCACCACGGTGTTGCCCTTGCCAGGCTTGTGATGTTGGAACCAGATGACGGTCCACAGTTGGCCGTCGAGGTCTAGGACCACGCCGTTCTTGAGATCGTTGGTGGATACCGTTGCCACTGGTTGCCCGCTCTCGCTGTGATTGGTTTTCGCGACCGCTCAGTCTAGCCGGGCCAGGTCGCTACCCGCGAACCGGCGCCGGCCTCAACCGGCGGCGTTGGCCTGTTCGCGGATCCCGGCCAGCATTTCCGCCTTCGCCAGCGCCCGGGGCAGGGAGTGCTCACGCATCCAGTCGGCAGCCTCGGTGTTGCCACTTTCTGCCAACCCGGCAATCACCTGCTCGATGACCTCCGGCGACTTGTTCTGGCTCATCTTCGCCTTGCCCACCAGCTTGGTGATGCGCAGTTCGATGCCGACGATCGAGCGCAACAAGACTTCCACCGCAGCCTCGGGCATGGTGTCAACAGTGTCGTCGCCTCGGGCCGCGCTCATTTGGCGAACCACGTCCAGACCCCACTCCGGCTCGGGATGAGCGATCAGTTCACCATGGGCGTGGACGGTGACGTAGTTCCACGTCGGCACACTCACCGCCTCGGGACGGCTAAGCCATTCGGCGTCCACATAGTCCTGCGGGCCATTCACAATGAACAGGGCCTCGCCAGCGTCACGCCATTGCGGATTTACCTTCGACAGGTGCCCAATCAGGGTGCCGTAGGTGCCCCCGGGCTGGTAGAGCATGGGCACGAAAGTTGCCGCCAACCCATCGGCCCCAGTGGTGACCAAATCGCCGCCCCGAACCGGGGTCAGCAGCTCGATCGACTGCTGCGTCGAAAGGGCGAAGTGTTCGGGGATGTACATCAGGCCTCCACGAGTGCGTTGTAAGAATCGATCAGTTCGCTTTCGGGCGGATCTACCAGCATCCGCACCCGCCCGAGACCGGTTAGCACCACGAAACGTAGCGTGCTGCCGCGGGTCTTCTTGTCCAGGTTCATCGCTTCCCGCAGCGCCGTCCAATTGCCGCCGGGGTAGCTGATCGGCAATCCGCACAGCGAAAGCACTCGACGGTGTTCGGCTACCAGTTCCGCCTCGATCAGACCCATCCGGGCACTGAGTTCGGCGGCGAACACCATCCCGATTGCCACGGCCTCGCCGTGCCGCCGGGAGAAATGCTCGCGGGCCTCAATGGCGTGGCCGAGAGTGTGGCCATAGTTGAGGATCTCGCGCCCAACCCGGTCATCCTGCGAGGTGCGCTCGGTGAGGTCACCGGCGACCGCCTGTGCCTTCACCGCTATCGCCCGGCGAATCAGCTCCCACTGCAGGTCACTGCCAGCTTGGAGCGCCGACTTGGGGTCTTCACTGAAGGCGTGCAGGATCTGCGGATCAACGATGAAGCCGCATTTCAGCACCTCGGCCATGCCGGCGCGAGTGTCGACCTCGGGCAGGGTGGCCAAGTAGCCCAGGTCACAGATCACGGTGAATGGCTCGAAGAAGGCGCCAGCGAGGTTCTTTCCGGCGCTCAGATTGATGCCGGTCTTACCGCCGACGGCCGCGTCCACCATGCCCAGCAACGTGGTCGGCAGTGCGATGTAGCGCACCCCACGCAGCCAGGTGGCCGCAACGAAGCCAGCCAGATCGGTGGTGGTGCCGCCGCCGAACCCGACTACCGCGTCCGACCTGGTGAAACCGGCCTCAGCCAGCTGCTCCCAACAGCGGGCCAGCACTTCGGCGGTCTTGGCAGCCTCGGAGTCGGGCACCTCAATGGTGAACACCTGCTGGTCCAGCCCAGCAATCAGTTCCGGAATCCAGTGCGCCAGGGTTGGTGGGTGGAATACCGCGACCCGATCAACGCCCTCCAGGAACTGCGGCAACAGCTTTGGCGCGCCGCGGCCAATCAGCACCTGATAGGGCTGAGCGGTGGCGACGTCTACGGCCTCCCAGGTCATCAACCCTCCTTATGAGCAAGTATTTGCGCGACGATCGCCTCGGCATTCTGCCGATCAGTGTCGATCACTTCGGTGGCGACTGCGTCATACCAGCCTGCCCGTTCGGCCAGCTGGGCGTCCAGCTTCGTCCGGATGGCGGCCAGCACCTCCAACCCGAGTCGAGACATGCCCAACCGTCTGGTGGCCGCCACCACCGAAGTCTGCAGCCAGATCACCCGGTCCCCGACCAGGGCGGCGCGCACTTGCGCCGACTCCACGGCACTGCTGCCCAACGCCAGGACGCAGTCGCGCTCAAGGCAGACCTGGGCTAGCCGTTCCTGGGCGCGGAGATAGCGGTCTTGGCCCTCATCATCGGCAAATGCCTCAGTGGCGCTCAGGCCGAGTTCGGCCTGAACCAAATCATCAGTTTCGACCAGTTCAAGACCAAGGGCTTGCGCGAGCAGCCCACCTACAGTGGACTTCCCAGCAGCCGGAATCCCGACCAACACCACCGCCGGACGACTCAAACCAGGCGCCGTTCAGCAAGGCTGGCCAGGTAGCCGGCGTAATTCCGCCTAGTCTCGGCCACCGAGTCACCGCCGAACTTCTCCAGCGCCACTTCGGCCAGCACTAACGCAACCATCGCCTCGGCGACCACCCCAGCTGCCGGCACCGCGCAGACGTCCGAGCGCTGATGGTGTGCCTGGGCGGGCTCACCGGTGACCACATCGAAGGTGCGCAGGGCATTCGGGACGGTGGCGATCGGCTTCATCGCGGCGCGCACCCGCAGTGGTTCGCCGTTGCTCATGCCGCCTTCGGTGCCACCGGAGCGGTTAGATAGCCGCTCGATGCGCTCGTTGCCGGGCTGAATCTCGTCGTGGGCCAGGCTTCCTGGCGTGGCGGCCAGGGCGAAGCCGTCGCCGACTTCGACCCCCTTGATGGCCTGAATGCCCATCAGGGCACCGGCCAGCTTGGCGTCGAGGCGACGGTCACCCTGAATGTGCGAACCCAGGCCCGGCGGCAACCCGTAAGCGATCACTTCGACCACGCCACCGAGAGTGTCGCCAGCAGTCTTGGCCGCCTCAATCGCGGCCTGCATCGCCAAGCTGGACCCCTGATCGAAGCACCGCACCGGATCGGCGTCGATGGCGGCCAGGTCAGCGAAGACCGGCAAGGCAGAGCCAACCGCGCCCACCGGCCCGATCCGCACCACGTGACTAAGAATCTCGATGCCGAAGGCCTGCTGCAGGAAGTTGGCCGCGACCCGGCCAAGGGCCACTCGGGCAGCGGTCTCCCGAGCTGAAGCCCGTTCCAGGATGGGCCGGGCCTCGGCCCAGTCGTACTTCTGCATGCCAGCCAGGTCCGCATGGCCTGGGCGGGGGCGGGTGAGGGCGGCGCCGCGCGCCTGGTCCGCGAGGTCTTCGGCATCGACCGGATCGGCGGCCATCACCGTGGCCCACTTGGGCCATTCGGAGTTGCCGATCATGATCGCGATTGGCGACCCGAGGGTCTCGCCGTGGCGCAGCCCGCCCAACACGGTCACCTCGTCGGCCTCGAACTTCATTCGCGCGCCTCGCCCGGCGCCCAATCGGCGCCGGGCAAGCGCGTCGACGAGGTCGGCCGTGGTCACCGCCACGTGGGCGGGAAGCCCCTCAATTGTGGCGACCAAGGCCGGGCCGTGGGACTCCCCCGCGGTCAAGTAACGAAGCATGCCGATCAGTCCGTCACTTCCCGTTGCACTTGTCGCGGTTCGCCTGGGATTCCTGGCACCAGGCTTGCAGCTTCTGCCCGTTGGCCGCATGTTCTGCCTGGGTGTTGGCGAAGAGGGTCTCGCCGGTGTCCAGATTGACCACCGTGAAGTACAGCCAGCTGCCAGCGGCCGGGTGAAGCGCGGCCTCCAGCGACTTCTTCGACGGCGAGGTGATCGGGCCCTTCGGTAGCCCGGCGTACCGGTAGGTGTTCCACGGCGAGTCTTTGGCGCGTTCAGCGTCGGTAGTAAAGACCCGGCCGGTGATCTTGTTGGCATAGGCCACGGTCGCATCTGACTGGAACTTCATCCCCGACTTCAGGCGGTTGTAGAAGACGCGGGCAATCTTGGCCCGATCCTCATCATTGGAGCCGGCTTCCTTCTCGATGATGCTGGCCATCACCACCACCTCGTAGGGCGAGAGCTTCAGCTTTGCCGCACCAGCCTCAATGTCCAGGCCGGTCGCGACCTGGTCAAACTGGGTGGTAGCCACTTTGATCACCGCAGCGGCGGTCGGCTGATCGGGCAGCTCATAGGTGTCGGGGAACAGGAAGCCCTCCAGGCCATTCTTGGCCCACTTGGGCAGGCCGAGGTTCTTCCAGTCCTTGTAGGCGGCCTTGAAGTCCGCCTCGGGCACCCCGCTGGCTTTCGCCATCACGGCCGTCTGTTGCTCGATCCACTTGCCCTCTTTCAAGGTCATCCTGGTGCGCACCAGGTTGTTCTTGTCGAGCAGCATGTTTAGCGCCGTCGCTGCGGGCAGCTGGGTCTTCAGGTTGTACTTGCCAGCCTGAATGGATTTCGAGTTCGGGTTCGCCGAAGCGGCCCGGTTGAAGGCCTTGGCAGACTTCACCACGTCGGCCTGCACGAGGAGTTCGGCAATCTTGGTCGAGGTTGCCCCCTTAGGGATCACCACAACCACGGCGGCTACCCCATCGCCGAGGTAGTCCTCGGCGGTGCGGTAGTCCATCCAGGCGGCCTGAGCTTTGCTGAAGACGAACCAGCCGCCGCCCAAGAGGACGACGAAGCTCAGGATCACCGCGAACGCTGACCGCGCCCGGTAGCCGACCTCTTTGTAGTCGATCTGGCCGCTATCGGGATCGCGCCACTCGCCCGGGTTCGGATTGCTCATTCCGCTTTCGCCCTTCCTGGACTTGTCAGCCGTGATGATACTGCTCGCCGGCCGGACGGCCGGTGTTCCGCTCCTGCTGCAATGCTGTCTCCAAGAGTGCCACAGCGGCCGCTTGGTCGATCACTGAGCGCTGCTTGCGGGTATTTCGCCCGACCCCGGAGAGCTGCCGAGAGGCAGCTGCAGTGGTCATTCGCTCATCCACCAGCCGCAACGGCAGCTCCGGCAGCACCGCGACGAGTTCATCAGCCACTGCCCGCATCGCGACGGCTGCTGGCCCGTCCTGGCCGGCCAGATTGCGCGGCAGACCGAGGATCAGCTCGATCGGCTCATACTCGGCTACCAAGGCGACCACTCTGGTGATTGCGCCAGGCCCGGCCGCGACCGTCTCCACCGGGAAGGCGAGCAGCGCATCACGGTCGCTGGCCGCTACCCCGATTCGGGCCTTTCCCCAGTCGAGGGCCAACCGGACGCCGCTACGCACCGGGTCAGCCGACCAATGCGGCGCCGATGGCGCTCAGCGCAGCTTCGGCACCAGCTGAATCAGTGCCGCCGCCCTGAGCCAGATCATCGCGCCCGCCACCGCGTCCGCCCAAAGCTGGCGCACCAGCGGCCACCAACGCGCCTGCCTTGGCCCCCAGATCTCGAGCCGCCTGGCTCGTGGCCACAATCAGTACCGGCTTGCCTTGACCGCCAACGAGCGCCACGACCCCCGGACGGGCGCCGAAGGCGTCGCGCACCTGAATCGCGAGCGTGCGCAGGTCATCGCCGCTGGTGCCGGGCAACTGCTTGGCCACGTAGCTGTAGCTGCCGATCGTCGCTGCACTGGCAACCAGGCTCGGCACCTCGGCCAGCAACTGCTGGGCCCTCAGGTTGGCGATTTCCTTTTCGGCGTTCTTCACCTGATCGATCAACCGGGCCACCCGCTCGGGCACCTGGTCGGGCTGCACCTTGAGCAGATCAGCCAGCCCGGTGACCAACGCCCGCTCCTTGGCCAGGCTCGCGAAGGCGTCCGCCGAAACAAAGGCCTCCACCCGGCGCAGCCCAGAACCGACCGAGGATTCAGTCATCAAGGTCAGCAAGCCGATCTGGGAGGTGCTGGCCACATGGGTGCCACCACAAAGCTCTCTCGACCACGGACCGCCGAGTTCGACCATCCGCACGGTCTCGCCATATTTCTCGCCGAACATCGCCTGAGCCCCCAGGGCTTTGGCTTGGGTCAGTGGCATCTCGGTCGCGCTCACCTCATAGTCAGACCGAATCGCCTCGTTGGCGACCCCTTCCAACTCCTGCTTCATCGCTGGGCTCAACGCAGCTACCGCGTTGAAGTCGAAGCGCAGATAGCCGGGCTTGTTGTAGGAGCCAGCCTGATGCGTCCCCTGGCCAAGCAACTGGCGCAGCGCGGCGTTCACGATGTGAGTGGCGGTGTGCGCCTGGCAGGCGCCGTGGCGCGCCGCAGCGTCCACATTGGCAAATACCTGCGCACCGGTGGCCAACTCGCCGTCGGCCACCCGCACCTTGTGCACGATCAGTCCTTGCACTGGACGCTGCACGTCGAGCACTTCCAGGCTCAGACCGTCGCCGGTGATCAGACCGGAGTCGGCATCCTGGCCGCCAGCTTCGGCGTAGAAGGGCGTCTCCTCGAGCACCACTTCAACCACCGCACCCGGGGTGGCCCGTTCGATCAGTTGGCCATCGGCGACGATCCCCCGCACCTTGGTCTCGGCGGTAAGTTCAGTGAAGCCAAGGAACGGCACTTCGCCGCTGCCGCGCAGCGTCCGGTATGCCTCGGTGGCGACGGCGCCGCCCTTCTTGGACTTCGCATCGGCCTTGGCCCGATCGCGCTGCTCGGTCATCAGCTTGGTGAAACCGTCGCGATCAACGCTGAGACCCTGCTCGGCGGCCATTTCCAGGGTCAGATCGATCGGGAAGCCGTAGGTGTCGTGCAGTTGGAAGGCCTGCTCGCCACTCAGCCGCGCCGCCTGGGCCTGCTTTGCCTGGACCGCAGCGAGATCGAAGATCTGAGTGCCAGCGGCCAGGGTGCGGCGGAACGCCTCTTCCTCGGCGTAGGCGATCTGGGAGACCCGCTCCCATTCGGTGATGATCTCGGGGTAGGAGGTCTGCATCACGTCCCGGCTCACCGGCAGTAGTTCCGGCAGCACTGGGTCGTTGACGCCCAGCAGGCGCATCGCCCGGATACTGCGGCGCAACAGCCGACGCAGCACGTAACCGCGCGCCTCATTGCCCGGGGTGACCCCATCAGTCATCAGCATCAGCGAGGAGCGGATGTGGTCGGCCACCACCCGCATTCGCACATCGTCATCAACCAGGCGACCGTAGGCGCGACCAGACAACTCGGCCGCCTTGGTCAGGACCGGGCGCACTTCGTCGATTTCGTACATGTTCTCGACGCCCTGCAACAGGTAGGCAACTCGTTCCAAGCCCATACCGGTGTCGATGTTCTTGGCTGGCAGCGGACGGGCCACATCGAAATCGTCCTTGGCCCGCACAGCCGACAGTTCTTCGGTCTGGAACACCAGGTTCCAAATCTCCAGGAAGCGATCCTCGTCGGCCTCTGGCCCGCCGTCGGCACCGAACTCCTTGCCCCGGTCGACGTAGATTTCCGAACACGGTCCGCCCGGACCAGGCACACCCATGTGCCAGTAGTTGTCCTTCAGCCCACGACGCTGAATCCGCTCGGTGGGTACGCCCACCTTTCGCCAAAGATCGGCGCCCTCGTCATCGTCGTAATAGACGGTCACCCAGATGCGCTCCGGATCGAAACCGTAGTTGCCAGCCTCAACGCTGCCGGTGACCAGCTCCCAGGCGAACTCGATCGCGCCTTCCTTGAAGTAGTCGCCGAAGGAGAAGTTCCCGAGCATCTNNAGAAGTTGCCGTTCATCTGGAAGAAGGTGCCATGCCGGGTGGTCTTACCCACCTCCTCGATATCGAGGGTGCGCACGCACTTCTGCACGCTGGCCGCCCGGGCCCAGGGCGCATCTTCGGCGCCGGTGAAGTAGGGCTTGAACGGCACCATGCCCGCGTTGACGAACAGCAGCGTCGGGTCGTTGTAGAGCAGGGGTGCGGACGGCACTATCGTGTGCCCCCGCGCGGCGAAGTAGTCGAGGAATCGACGCCGGATTTCGGCGGTTTGCATGTGGTTATCTCCTGATTGGTCGGGGTTGCGAGTCAGCTCTCCTGGACGGGATCGGTTCACCCGTCCAGGCCGGTAGCCTCCCGCAGCTCCTCTTCACGCTCGGCGGTGGCCTCAGCCACGTTCTTGAAGAACTCCCCCAGCCAGGTGGTCGCGCCCTCTTGGGTGCGCGCGATCTGATCGGCCACGCCCTTTGGGGTGAACCGCTCGTAGTACTCCTTGCCCTTGAAGATGATCAGAGCGGCCAGGCCAATACCGACGGCGAACCAGAACAGTCGCTTGCCCATCACTTCGCCTTCCGCTTGGCGCTGACGGCCTGGCGCAACCCGTAGGTGAAGGCGGCAGTCTTGATCAGCGGCCCGCCCAGGGTCGCGGAGAACACGGTGGAGAGCTGCGCGGCGTTCTCGGTCACGATGCTGGCATTCGCGCTCACCTTCGCAAGGTCGTTGGTGACCAGGCTCAGTTTGCCCAACTCATCGTTGGTGGCGGTCACGGTGCCCTTCAGTTCCACCAGGATCGGGACGGTGTTGTGCCCGATATCCCGGACGGCCAGTCGGGTCTCCTCCAGCACCCGACCAAGCTTCAGCAGCGGCACCGCGCTGAACCCGACCAGGGCCACTGCGGCCATGGCTGCGATCAGACCGGCGATCTCTCCGACGGACATGGGCTACCTCGCTGATCAGGGGACGGCATTGACGGGCCAAGCCTAGTGCACCCGCGCAGCGGTGGCTCAGCTGCCGGCGCCCGCCGAAGGCGTCCACTGCTGCCGGGACTTCCGCTCAGCAAACGCGGCGGTGAACACTGCCGCCACCAACGCCGCGATTGCCGGCAGCAGCATGCTCATCGCCATCGCGGTGCTGAAGCCAGCCTGGAGCGCCGCTGGCAGCCGTCCGGAACTCTCGGCTTGGGAGGCCGCGGCCGGTCCGCCGAGGTGCACAACCAACTGCGCCTGCATCAGTGCCGCGATTGCCGCACTGCCCAGCACCGAGCCGACCTGCCGCATCGAGTTGTAGACCCCTGAGCCAGCCCCGGCGTCGGCACCGGTCAGGTTGTAGGTGGCGCTGGTACCGATGGGCGACCAGGTGAACGCCGCACCCAGGCCCATCAAGGTCGCCGGCAGCAGCAACCGCCACCACAGGGTCTCATCCGGCACCAACCAGGCCGCGTACCAGAACATCGCTGCCGCCATGGTCACCAGCCCGCCGGTGGCCAGCAGTCGCGGGTGCACCCGGTCGACCAACTTGCCTACCCAAGGAGCCAACAGCCCCGAAAACACGGCAGTGGGGATCGTCTGCAGCGCGGATCTGGTGGGGGTGAAGCCGAGCACCAGTTGGTAGTAGAACATCATCGGCATCGCACTGGCGGTCACTGAAACCCCCACCATCGCGATCGCGGCGTTGGCCAGCGAGAAGTTGCGGTCACCGAACAGCCGCAGTGGCAGCAGCGGCTCCCCGCGTCCGACTCGCTGCCAGGTCAGGAACCCAGCCATCATCACTGTGCCGAAGGCGAGCAGGCTCCAAACGCTGATCGGTCCCCAGATTTGGCCCCAGTTGAAACCTTCGCCCTCCTGAATCGCGAAGACGATGCTGAACAGGGCCACCGACCACAGCGCCACCCCCGGTAGGTCGAAGCGGTGGCTGTGGGTCTCCAACACTGGGACGAACCGCCAAGCCAGCACGAAGCCGAGCACTCCAACCGGGACGTTGACGAAGAAGATCCATTCCCAACCAAGGGCATCGACGATGAAGCCACCCAGAATCGGTCCGACCAGAGTCGCGACGGCGGCCGCGGCTCCCCAAAGACTCATCGCCTGGCCCCGGGATTGCGGCGGGAAGGTGCGGGTGATCACCGCCATGGTTTGCGGCGTCAGCAGGGCCGCGCCCACACCCTGGGTGGCCCGGGCGATGATCAGCATCTCCACCGAGTTCGACAGGCCACACCAGGCCGAGGCCACGGTGAAAACCACCAGCCCCAGCAGGTAGATGCGCCTGGGGCCGAAGCGGTCCCCCAGCCGTCCGGTCACCAACAGCGGCACCGCGTAGGTCAGCAGATAGGCGCTGGTCGCCCACAGCACCTGATTGATATCGGCATCCAGGCTCGCCATGATGCGGGGATTGGCCACGCTGACGATGGTGGTGTCGACCAGGATCATGAAGAACCCGATCACCAGGGCCCAAAGGGACCGCCAGCTGCCGCTTTGGGCACTCACGATGACCGCGGGGGTCGACCCAGCAGTTCCTCCAGCCGGGTGAGGCGCTCTGCCATTGCGGCCTCGTTGCCGTGCTCGCTGGGTTGGTAGTAGCGGGCGTCCGCCAACTCGTCCGGCAAATACTGCTGGGCTGCCACGCCGTGCTCAGCGTCGTGGGCATAGAGATAGCCGCTGCCGTGACCCAGCGCCTCAGCCCCGGAGTAGTGGGCGTCGCGCAGCTGCGGCGGCACGGCCCCAATTCGGCCAGCCCGGACGTCAGCGATGGCGGCATCAACCGCCTTGATCACGGCATTCGACTTCGGCGCCAGGGCGCAGGCGATCACCGCCTGAGCCAGGTTGATCCGAGCCTCGGGCATCCCGATCAGCGCGACGGCCTGGGCCGCAGCCACGCAGGTTTGCAGCACCGACGGCGCGGCCATGCCGATGTCCTCGCTGGCCAGGATGATCAGCCGACGCGCGATGAAGCGCGGGTCCTCGCCGGCCTCCAGCATTCGCGCCAGGTAGTGCAGGCCGGCCTGTACATCCGAGCCCCGCAGGCTCTTGATGAAGGCACTGATCACGTCGTAATGCTGATCGCCAGCGCGGTCGTAGCGCACTGCGGCCTTGTCGACTGCCGCGGCAACGATCTCGGTGGTGATTTCGGCTACCCCCACCGCGTGGGCTCCAGCCGCGGCTTCCTCCAGGTAGGTGAGCGCCCGCCGCGCGTCTCCCCCGGCGAACCGCAGCAGCGCCGCCCGGGCATCGGCGGCTAGGGCGATTCGACCGCCGAAGCCGCGCTCATCAATCAGCGCCCGCTCCAGCAATTTGGTGATGTCGGCATCGGTGAGCGGTTTGAGCGTCAGCAGCAGCGACCTGCTTAGGAGCGGCGAGATCACCGAGAAGGACGGATTCTCGGTGGTAGCGGCGATCAGGGTCACCAGCCGGTTCTCCACCGCCGGTAGCAGCACATCCTGCTGGGTTTTGGAGAAGCGGTGCACCTCGTCAACGAACAGCACGGTGCCAATGCCGTGGGCGAGTTGGCGCTGAGCCTCCGCGAGCACCTGGCGGACCTCTTTCACCCCAGCGGTCACGGCGGATAGTTCGACGAAACGGCGCGAGCCAGTGCCTGAGACCACCGCAGCGATAGTGGTCTTGCCAACTCCGGGCGGGCCCCAGAGGAAGACCGACATGGTGGCGGAGTCCTCAGCAAGCCGTCGAAGCGGCGATCCTGGCCCCAGCAGGTGGTCCTGGCCGACTATCTCGTCCAGGTGGCGCGGACGCATCCGGACGGCCAGCGGGGCTTCGGCGTGCCTCGATCCAGACAGCGAGCCGCCAGGTGCTGGCGGCTCCCCGATCGGGTTGCCGAAGAGGTCGATGTCCACCGGCCAGACGCTACACCCACTCCACCGGGCTTGCCCGCGCTCGATTCCCGAGCTATTCTCGATATATCGGCGACGTGCCGATGACAGATATAAGGAGTATCACCATGACTGAGTTCAATCAGAACTGGGAGGGTCCCGGCCACGGCCGTGGGCGTGGACGCCTCCACCGTGGTGGCCCGGCGGGCTTAGGGCCCGGACCGGAGATCTTCGGCCACGGCCCATTCGGTGGGCCGTTCGGACCGGGCGGACCTTTCGGTCCCGGCGGGCCAATGGGCCCGCGTGGCCGGGGACGGGGCCGCCGTGGCCACGTCCGCAGCGCCATCCTCGCCCTACTGGCTGAGGAGCCACTCAACGGCTACCAAATCATGCAAACCCTCGCTGAGCGCACCGAAGGTGCCTGGAAACCGAGCCCCGGCGCGGTCTACCCTGCCCTGGCCCAGCTAGAAGATGAGAGCTTCATCGAAGCATTCGACAACGAGGGTCAGAAGGCCTACCGGCTCACCGACGAAGGGCGCAAAGCCGCCGCCGAAGTGGAGAAGCCCTGGGAGATCGTCAACGAAGCAGTCGCGGGGCTTGGCAACGACCAACTCCGCGAGATGTGGGCCGAACTGCCCCGCCTGGGCGGTGCGTTGAAGGAACTGAGCCGTGGCGGCTCGCCCCAGCAACTGGAGCAGGCAACCAAGCTGCTCGCCGCCACCCGACGCAGCATCTACGCCCTACTGGCCGCAGATGAGGTCGAGAATCCAGAAGACCTTCGCTGAGCCAACACAGCAGTGGCCGCCCCGGATCACTCCGGGGCGGCCACTGCCGTTTGGCACTAGTTGGTCTCGCTGGCCGCAGTCTGCTTCGGCGGCGGCGCCACATAGTCCACGCCGGCCTCCTTGCGCTGCTTGGCGGTAATCGGGGCCGGAGCGCCGGTCAACGGGTCGAAGCCACCGCCAGTCTTGGGGAAGGCAATCACGTCGCGAATCGATTCCGCCCCAGATAGCAGTGCGGTGATCCGGTCCCAGCCAAAGGCGATGCCGCCATGAGGCGGCGCGCCGAAGGTGAAGGCCTCCAAGAACCAGCCGAACTGAGCCTCGGCCTGCTCCGCACTGATCCCCATCACCTTGAACACCCGCTCTTGGACGTCCCGACGGTGAATACGGATCGAGCCCCCACCGATCTCGTTGCCATTGCAGACCATGTCATAGGCGTAGGCCAGCGCCGAGCCCGGATCGGTGTCGAAGGTGTCCATCGACTCCGGCTTCGGCGAGGTGAAGGCGTGATGAACGGCAGTCCAAGCCCCTTCGCCGACAGCGACGTCACCAGCGGCCACCGCCTCCGAACTCGGCTCGAACAACGGCGCATCGACGACCCACAGGAACGACCAGGCGTCCGGGTCAATCAGATCCTGGCGCTTGGCGATTTCGTTTCGGGTCGCCCCCAGCAACTGCTGGGACGCCTTGCGCGTGCCGGCGGCGAAGAAGATGCAATCGCCCGGACGCGCCCCAACCCGATCGGCCAGCCCGGCCCGCTCGGTGTCGGTGATGTTCTTGGCCACCGGCCCGCCCAGCTCGCCGTCCTCCGCGATGGTCACGTAGGCCAGGCCCTTGGCACCGCGCTGTTTGGCCCATTCCTGCCACGCGTCGAAGGTGCGCCTTGCCTGGGACGCCCCACCGGGCATCACCACCGCGCCAACGTAGGGCGCTTGGAATACCCGGAAGGTGGTGTCGGCAAAGAAGTCAGTCAGCTCGGTCAGCGGCAGGTCGAAGCGCAGGTCGGGCTTATCCGACCCATAGGTGTCCATCGCTTCGGCGTAGGTGAGCCGGGGCAACGGCAGCGGCAGCTTGTGCCCCTTCAGCGCCCACAGCGCCGACACCACCGCCTCGCCGACCTCAATCACGTCTTCTTGGTCGACGAAGCTCATTTCGAGGTCGAGCTGGGTGAACTCCGGCTGCCGATCGGCCCGGAAGTCCTCGTCGCGGTAGCAGCGCGCGATCTGGTAGTAGCGCTCCATCCCGGCCACCATCAGCAGCTGCTTGAACAGCTGCGGCGACTGCGGCAGCGCATAGAAGGCGCCGGGGTGGACACGGCTGGGCACCAGGTAGTCGCGCGCGCCCTCGGGCGTGNNGCCACCATCAGCAGCTGCTTGAACAACTGCGGGCTCTGTGGCAGGGCGTACCAGGCCCCGGGCGAGAGGCGAGCCGGCACCACGAAGTCGCGGGCGCCTTCTGGGGTGGAGTGGGTCAGCGTCGGGGTCTCAATCTCCACGAAATCGCGGGCGGCCAGGACGTCACGGGCCGCCTTGCTCACGGCGGAGCGCAGTCGTAGGGCCGCAGCTGGGGCCGGACGGCGCAAATCCAGATAGCGGTACTTCAACCGCGCCTCTTCGCCAACGCTGGTCCGCTCATCGATCTGGAACGGCAGCGGGGCGGACGGGTTGAGCACCTCAAGGCTCCGAATCGCCACCTCGACTTCGCCGGTGGCCAGGCCTGCGTTGATGGTGTCGCTGGTTCGGGCCTCGACCACACCGGTGACCGAGATGCAGTATTCGTTGCGCAGCGCGTGGGCGCCAGAGGTCTCCAGGACGTCGTCGCGCACCACCACCTGCACGATGCCGCTGGCATCGCGCAGATCAAGGAATGCCACCCCGCCTAGATCTCGACGTTTGGCCACCCAACCGGCCAGTGTGACCGTGGTGCCGACGTGCTCCAGACGCAGTGAGCCTGCGTTATGGGTGCGAATCACGACAGAAGTTCCTTTCCGGGCCCTTACTGGGCCAGCGAAGATCTTACGACGGTGGGCTTAAGGTCGCCCGCTGGGGGCAGCCAGGTGTCGGCATCGGCGGCCACCTGTTCGCCGCTACGGATGTCTTTCACCTCACCGCTGGAGAACCAGACGAACGGAATCCCGCGCCGATCGGCGTACCGAATCTGCTTGCCGAACTTGTCCGCCTTTGGCGCCACCTCGCAGGCGATCCCCCGGGCCCGCAGTTGGGCCGCCGTCGCCATCGCATCTCCCCTGGTCTCTTCGGCGTCCACGGCTACCAGCACGCAGGTGGGCACTGAACGCGAGGCGGTGAGCACCCCCTTGCCGATCAACGGCACCAGGATTCGACTCACCCCAATACTCAGCCCGACCCCGGGGTAGGTGGTTCGACCGTCGCTGGCCAGCGAGTCGTACCGGCCACCGGAGGAGATCGAGCCCATCGATTCGTAGCCGGCCATCGTGGTTTCATACACAGTGCCGGTGTAGTAGTCCAAGCCGCGAGCGATCTTCAGATCGGCTACCAGTCGGCCCGGAACCGCAGCGGCGGCAGCATCCACCACCTCGGCGAGCAGCTCCAAACCGGTGGTCAACAGCGGGTGCTCCACTCCCAGCGCGTTCACCTGATCGACGAAGGACGCGTCGGCAGTGCGAATCCCGGCCAGTTGCAGGCACTTGGTCGCGTCCGCCCTACTCAAGCCGACCTCATCGACCAGCAACGTGGCCACAGCGTCCGGGCCAATCTTGTCCAGCTTGTCCACCCGCTGCAGCACAGCGAGGTGATCACTCACCCCAAGCCCGCGGTAGAAGCCCTCAGAAAGCTGGCGGTTGTTCACGCTCATCGTGGCTGGCGGCACCCCGAAGTCGACGTGTAGCCGCTCCAGAGCCGCCAAAGTGACCAGCGGCAGCTCGGCATCGTGATGGGCGGCCAGCGTCTCGGAGCCAACGATGTCGATATCGGCTTGAGTGAACTCGCGATACCGGCCCTCCTGGGGACGCTCACCCCGCCAGGCCTTCTGAATCTGATAGCGCCGGAAGGGGAAGTTCAACTGTCCGGCGTGTTCCAGCACGTAGCGGGCGAAAGGCACCGTGAGGTCGAAGTGCAGTCCCAACTCGTCAGCGACGCCGGCTTCGGCGTGCAGGCGACGGACGACAAATACCTCTTTGTCGATCTCGCCCTTCCGGGTGAGCTCGCTTAGTGGCTCCACCGCGCGGGTTTCAATCGAGCCGAAGCCGTGCAACTCGAAGGTCTCAGTCAAACTCGCCAGCACGCGCTGCTCGATGATCCGTCCGGCGGGAGCGAACTCGGGAAAACCGGACAGGGGTTTAGGGCGGGCCATCAGTTCCTCAGGAAGCTTGGTTGCAGGTACGGGTTCTCAGCGCGCTCCACGGCCATCGTGGTCTGCTCGCCATGTCCTGGCAGCAGGGCGGCGGTGTCCGGAAGACCGAGCACAACTTCGCTCAGCGTCCGGCGCATCATCTCGGCATTACCACCGGGCAAATCGGTGCGTCCCACCGAGCCAGCAAAAACCACATCGCCGGTGAACACCAGGCTACGAATGCTGCGATGCCCGGAAAAGCCCAAGCTGATCAGGACGCTGCCAGCGGTATGTCCAGGGGCGTGGCTGACCGCGAAATCCAGCCGAGCCAGATTCAACAGGCGGTCGAGCGGATAAGGCTCGACCCGCGCAGGCAGGGCCATGTTTTCCCCGATGACCTTGCGCACCACCGCGGCGCCGTCACTGCTGAGCCCAGCGGACGGATTACTCAGCAGATGGCGATCCGCTGGGTGGATGTAGACCGCAACGTTGTAGTCATCAGCCAGTTGGGCTGCGTCGGCGACGTGATCGTAATGACCATGGGTGAGCAGGATGGCGCGGGGTTCGAACCGGTTTTCAGCGATCACCGAGCGCACCCCGGCCGCGGAATCCTGACCCGGATCGACGATCACACACTGATCGACACCGGGGAGGGCGACCACGTAGCAGTTTGCCTGCCAGTAGCCGGTTGCAAAGGAAGCCAAGAACACGCCGACAGCCTATCGGAGCCTGCCTGTTGGTCAGCGTTGTCACATTGGCGCCCAGATCGGGCAAGATGAGACCCATGACTTCCTTGACAGGTCCGCACGCCTTCGGTCGTGTCGCCTCCGACGGCACGGTCTACGTGCGCACCGAGGACGGCGAACGCAGCGTCGGTCAAATTCCAGATGCCCCAGCTGACGAGGCGCTCGCCTTTTACGTCCGCCGCTTCGAAGCGCTGGAAGTCGAGGTGGGACTGCTCGAAACCCGGGTGCGTAGCCGCGCACTCAGCCCGGACGAAGCCCGGCACAGCATCAACACAGTCCGCTCTGCGGTGACTTCGGCCAATGCTGTCGGTGACCTCGCCTCGCTCGCGGCGCGGCTGGACGCGCTGGCCCCGCTGCTGGAAGAGCAGTCGGCCGCGCGCAAAGCCGAGCGGGCCAAGCAGCTGGATGTCACTCGGCAGGCCAAGGAAGCCATGGTCACCGAGGCCGAGACTCTGGCCGCCGGCAACGACTGGCGCGGCGGGGTTAACCGTTTCCGCACGTTGTTGGATGAGTGGAAGGCCCTGCCCCGCATCGACCGGACCACCGATGATGCCTTGTGGCATCGGTTCTCGGCAGCACGGACCACCTACACCCGCCGCCGCAAGGCTCAGTTCGCCGAGCAGTCCGCTCGCCGCGAAGGGGCCCGGGAAGCCAAAGAGCAGATCATCGCCGAGGCCCGCGAAATCGCCGCCTCGACCGAATGGGGCGCCACCGCGGCCGCTTTCCGCGAGTTGATGACCCGCTGGAAGGCCGCCGGACCGGCGCCGCGCGAAGTCGATGATGCCCTGTGGACTGAGTTCCGCGCGATTCAGGACGACTTCTTCTCGGCCCGCTCTGCGGTGCTGAGTGCTCAGGATGCGGAGTACACCGCCAACCTGGACGCCAAGAAGGCCCTGCTGGACGAGGCTGAAACGACGATCCTCCCGGTGACTGACTTGAACTCGGCCCGCACGGCTTTCCGCACCTTCCTGGAGAAGTTCAACGCGCTGGGCCGGGTGCCACGCGAGCAGCTGCGCAGCCTCGACTCGCGAGTGAAGGCATTGGAAGCCGCCGTCCGGTCCGCCGAGGAAGACGAGTGGCGTCGCACTGATCCCGAGGCCAAGACCCGCGCCGAGGAGACCGTGGCGATGCTTGCGGCCGAAATCGACAAGCTCAGTGCCAAGATCGAAAAGGCCGCCGCCCGTGGCGACTCAACCGCCGCAGCGAAGGCCCAGGAATCGATCGACACCTATGCCGCCTGGCTCGCCCAGGCCAAGGAGACGTTGGCCGACTTCAGCCGCTGACCTGCTCGCGGGTGGGCCTCAGTTTTTAAGGCGGTAGGTCTCATACACCCCGGGCACCTTCTTGATCGCCGAGATCAGGTGCTGAAGATGAGTCAGGTCGGTGGTTTCAAAGGTGAACCGGAACTTGAACTTGTGATCCTTGGTGGTGTTCAGCGTCGCCGACTGGATCGAGATGTGGTGCTCCCCCATCACGTTGGTGACCTCGGAGAGCACGCCGGTGCGATCCAGACCCTCAACCAGCAACGCCACCAGGAACGAGCTGCCCGAGGTCGGCGCCCAACTCACCTCGACTAACCGTTCAGGCTGGTCACGCAGGCTTTGCGCATTGGTGCAGTCGGTGCGGTGCACCGAAACACCGCTTTCCCTGGTGACGAACCCGAGGATGGCATCTCCGGGCACGGGACGACAGCATCGGGCCAACTTCACCCAAACATCCGCGTCGCCTTGGACGACCACACCGGACTCGTTTCCCGAGGGACGGGCGCGGCGGGTGCGACCGATCACCGTAGTGTCTTCGCCACCGATCTCGGCGACTTCCTCCGCTCCCCCAGCGGCCGTGATCAACCGCTGCACGATGGTGTTGGCAGAAATCGAGCCTTCGCCGATTGCGGCGTACAGCGCGTTGATGTCTCGGACGCGGAATTGCTCGACCATGCCGGCCATGTGCTCGGCGGTCAGCAGTCGCTGCAGTGGCAACCCGGCGCGCCGCAATTGCTTGGTGAGCATCTCCTTGCCGGATTCAGTCGATTCCTCCAGACGCTCCCGCATGAAGTAGTGCCGAATCTTGCTCCGCGCTCGTGGGCTCTTGACGAAGTTGAGCCAGTCGCGGCTTGGACCGGCGTTGGTGGCCTTGGAGGTGAGCACCTCGACCACATCGCCGCTGGCCAGCGCCGACTCCAGCGATACCAGCCGGCCGTTCACCCTCGCGCCGATAGTGCGGTGGCCCACCTCGGTATGCACCGAGTAGGCGAAGTCAACTGGCGTGGAACCGGCCGGCAGACTCACCACATCACCCTTGGGCGTGAACACGAACACTTCATCGGTGGAGATCTCGAACCTCAAGGTGTCCAGGAACTCGCCGGGGTCCTCGGTCTCACGCTGCCACAGGCTGATCTGTTGGACCCACTTCAGCTCGGTGCCGTCGACCTTGCCCTCTTTGTACTTCCAGTGCGCTGCTACGCCATATTCGGCCTGACGGTGCATCTCGTGGGTGCGAATCTGGAGTTCAACGGCCTTGCCGCCCGGGCCGAGCACCGTGGTGTGCAACGACTGGTAGAGGTTGAACTTGGGCATAGCGATGTAATCCTTGAACCGGCCCGGAAGCGGGTTCCAGCGGGCGTGCAGCGCCCCGAGGGCGGCGTAACAGTCGCGTTGGCTGTCCACCAGGATGCGCAGCCCGACCAGGTCGTAAATGTCGGTGAAGTCGCGGCCGCGCACCACCATCTTCTGGTAGATCGAGTAGTAGTGCTTGGGCCGGCCGTAGACGGTGGCCTTGATGCCGGCACTGGCCAGGTCGGCGCGAACCTGATCATTCACCAGCCGCAGGTAGTCCTCCCGCAAAGGTGCTCGCGCCGCCACCAGCTTCACGATCTCGTCGTACACCTTGGGTTGCAAAGTGGCGAAGGACAGATCCTCCAGTTCCCACTTGATGGCGTTCATGCCCAGCCGGTGAGCCAGGGGGGCGAAGATTTCCAGAGTGTCGCGGGCGATAGCAGCTTGCTTGTCCTGGCGCAGATAGCCGATGGTGCGCATGTTGTGCAGCCGGTCGNNGACGCGGATGTCCTTGCTCATCGCCAGCACCATCTTGCGAATGGTCTCGGCCTTGGCGGATTCGCCGTATTGGATCTTGTCGAGCTTGGTGACGCCGTCGACCATCGCTGCGATTTCAGGACCGAAATCTGCGGTCAACTGCTCCATCGTGTACGAGGTGTCCTCCACCGTGTCGTGCAGCAGCGCTGCGCACAGCGTGGCCTCGCTCATGCCCAACTCAGCCAGGATTGCGGCCACCGCCAACGGGTGGGTGATGTAGGCGTCCCCGCTCTTGCGCAACTGCCCGGTGTGGTAGTGCTCAGCGGTGCGATAGGCCCGCTCGATCAGCGAAGTGTCAGCCTTCGGGTTGTGGCTATGGACGGTACGGATCAACGGATCAAGCACCGCATCAGGCTGATTGCGCTGCGCGCCCAGCCGCGCCAGCACCTGCCGCATTCGAATCCGGGGTTGATCGGTCGCGGCCATCCGTCCGCGCGGCTGATCGGGAACGCCGCTCGGCTTCACAGATGAACCGCTGGCGTCCTCAGTCACGCACCCTCCGCAGGTCTAGAAGTGGACCCTCACTCTACCCGGGGAGCCCGCCCATCGGGCGCGGGCCTGATCACCACAACTTCATCGCCGGTATGGAGCACTTCCGCACCCTGCTCGAAGAACCGTCGCAAGGTGCGATTGCGGATTACGGCCAGCACCTTTTCGCCCGGAAGCTCCTTGGCCGCAACGCCATCCTCGGCTGCCGTCACCAGCCGCTGGTGGATCTCCAGCCCGTGCCCGGAGGAGAGCAGGTCTTCGATCACCTCGCCCAACTCCGGGCTGATCGAAGACAGGCCCATCAACCGACCCACCGCATCGGAGGAGGTCACCACGCCGTCGGCGCCGGACTGCCGGATCAGCGGCACATTGTCGGCGTCGTTGACTGCGACAACCACATGCGCGCCACGATTCAGCTGCCGCACGGTCAGAGTGGTCAAAATGGCCGTGTCGTCGCGGCCAACGGTGATGATCACTTCGCGGGCTTTGGGTAACTCGGCCCGGCGCAGCAAATCCCGGGAGGTGGCATCACCTTCAAAGGCGGCCAGCCCGTGCGCGTTTGCGGCGGTAACAGCGGCGGACTCGAGGTCAATCACCACGATCCGGTCCGCGGTGGTCGAACCCCGCAGCAAGGTGGCCGCAGCACTCTGGCCGGTGGTGCCGTAACCGATGATGACGGTGTGGTTTCGCATGGTCTTCCTCCAGCGGGCATCCAACAGAGCGCGGCGGCCCTCATTGGCCAGGACTTCGACGGTGGTGCCAACCAACAGCACCAGGAAGGCGATCCGGATCGGGGTGACCAGCATCGCGTTGATCAGCCGTGAGGCGGGCGTGATCGGGGTGATGTCGCCATACCCGGTGGTGGTCATGGTGACGGTGGCGTAGTAGAGCGCGTCGATGAACCCGATCGGGCCACCGGTAGCGTGATCGGCGTAGGCGTCTCGGTCGACATAGACAATCAGGGTCAGTAGCAGCAGGAGGCCCAGGGCCAGGCCCAGCCGAAAGACCAGTTCACGGCCAGCGGTGCGGCGCCGTGCTGGCAATCGAACCTGGGAGGTGCCATTCCAGGCCGACTGGCCCCGCCCGATCCTGAATCCCGGGATGGCCATCAGATCGTCAACACCGCAGTCGTGGCGTCGATGCCAAGGCTGGCCAGGTGGGCGCGGCCGCTAAGGAAACCCAACTCCATCAGCACCGATACCTGCACCAGTTCGGCGCCCAGTTGCTTGATCAGGGCCGCGGTCGCGCCAACGGTGCCGCCGGTGGCCAGCACATCGTCGATCACCAGCACCCTGGCCCCCGGCGCAATCGCATCGGTGTGCACGGTGAGGGTTTCATGCCCGTATTCCAGGCTGAAGGTCTGGGCATAGACGTCGCCGGGGAGTTTGCCTGGTTTGCGTACCGGCACAAAGCCAGCGCCAAGTTCGAGGGCCACCGGCCCAGCGAAGATGAAACCACGAGCTTCCATCCCCACCACCACATCGATGGCAGCTGGCGCGCTAGCAGCCAATTCCACGATGGCTGCGCGATAGCCAGCGGCCGAGGCCAGCAGCGGAGTGATGTCCTTGAAGATGATCCCCGGCTTGGGAAAATCTGGCACATCGCGAATCAGGGACGCAATCAGCGCCCGGTTCTGCTCGCCGGTGGACAACTCAGTGCTTTCGTCTGCTGCGACTCTGCTTGCTCGGCTGCTTGCGATCAACGATCGCGGCCAGCTTCTCGGCGTCCACCAACCCTGGGGTCGCGGTAGCCGCAGCCTCAGCGCTACCGACGGCCACCGTGACAGTCTTCTTGGCGCCGATGCGCTCGGCGCCGCGCGCCTTGCGTCGGTTCAACCGCTCCCGATGCTCCTTCATGTCGGGATCGGCCTCGCGCATCTGCGCCAGCAGCGGGGTGGCGATGAAGATCGAGGAGTAGGCGCCAGCGATCATGCCCACAAACAGCGCCAGGCCAAGGTCCTTCAGCGGGCCAGTGCCCAGCACGAACCAACCGGTGAACAACAGGGCCGCCACCGGCAGCACGCCGATGATGGTGGTGTTCAGCGAGCGGACCAGCACCTGGTTCAGCGAGGTGTTGGCCGCCTGGGCGTAGGTGAATCTCGTGTTGGTCAGATCCTTGGTGTTCTCGCGGATCTTGTCGAAGACCACCACGGTGTCGTACAGCGAATAGCCCAGGATGGTCAACACGCCGATCATCGTCGCCGGGGTAACGGTGAAGCCAACCAGCGCGTAGACGCCGATGGTGATGACCAGGTCGTGAATCAGGGCGATGATGGCCGCGATACTCATTTTGAAGTCGCGGAAATAGACCCAAATCAGGCCCATCACCAACACCAGGAAGACCCCCAGTGCGATCAGCGCCTGGGTGGTGATCTGTTGACCCCACGAGGCGCCGATCTGCGCGTAAGCGACGTCCTCGGGTTGTCCCCCGACGACACTGACGATTGCCTGCTTGACTTTGGTGACGTCATCAGGGCTCAACGGCTGGGTCTGCACCCGCACCTGGTTGTCACCGATGGTGGTCACACTGAGGTCGTCCTGGCCGACCAGCTTCAGGGCCTCGACCGCTCCGCGGACATCGCTAACGGTCGTCGCGCTAATCGCGGCCGGCGCCTGAAAGTCGACGCCACCGCGAAACTCGATGCCCATGTTCAACCCACGGACCCCGAGCGCAAGCACCGAGATCAGCAACAGGATCGCCGAGATCGTGTACCAGCGCTTCCGCTTGACCACGAACTCGTAGGCAACCTGGCCGGTGTAAAGCCGATGGGCGATGCTGGACCGCTTCGGCTTGCCCGCGTCGTGGTTTTCGCTCACCTCGACGTCCTGGACGGTCTTGCTCGGATCGGTAGCCATCACGCCTCACTTCCAGCCAGCTCGGTCGACTTCCGTCGGGAGTTGTGCAGCGGGGCGGTACTGGTGCCCATGTGTTCGGCCTCAAATCCGGAGAACTTGCGACCCTGACCGAAGAACTTGGTCCGACCCAGCAGCGTCATCAGCGGTTTGGTGAAGAAGAACACCACGAGCAGATCAATCAGGGTGGTCAAGCCGAGGGTGAAGGCAAAGCCCTTCACCGCGCCAATCGCCAGCACGTAGAGCACCAGTGCCGAAAGCAGCGACACCGAGTCAGCGGCCAGAATGGTCTTCCGCGAGCGGACCCAGCCGGTCTCGATGGCCGTCCGCAGACTGCGACCGTCGCGCACTTCATCTCGTATTCGTTCGAAGTAGATGATGAAGGAGTCTGCGGTGACACCGATCGCCACAATCACACCGGCGATACCAGGCAGGTTCAGCGCGAAACCGATTCCTTGCCCCAACAGCACCATCAGCGACCAGGCGAACGCGCCAGCTACCGTCAACGACATGGTGACCACCAACGCCAGACCGCGGTAGTACAACAGGCTGTAGGCCACCACCAGCAGCAGACCGACCAGCCCGGCGATGATGCCGGCTTGCAGTTGGTCAGCACCAAGCTTGGCTGAGACGTTGTCGACGCTGGAGATTTCGAAGGCCAGCGGCAGCGCACCGTAAGACAGAACGGCGGCCAGGTCACCAGCGCTCTTCTGGGTGAAGTTGCCCGAGATCTCCGCACGGCCGCCACCGATGACGCTGGAGACATAAGGTGAGGAAATCACCGTGCCGTCCAGCACGATGCCGAACTCATTCTGCGGTTGAGTCTGCTGAGCCAAGTGCGCGGTGATGGTCGCGAAGTCGGCGGCACCAGCAGCGTTGAACTCTAGGTTCACCGCCCAGCTGACGCCCTTGTCCTGGATGCCTGCAACCGCCCGAGTTACCGACTCACCGGGGATCAGCACCGGACCAAGCAGATATTTCGCCGAACCATCCTCGTTGCAGGTGATCAGTGGCTGATCGGTGACATCCGGGGTCGGCGAATCGGTGCCACAAACGTAACTGGCGAACTCGGCTTGATCGCGCTCGCTCGGCGTCCACTTCAGCAACTCCGCCAGGGGCTTGGTGGTGGTCGAAGGTGCTGTCGGTCGGGGGCTGGGCACCGGAGTGGGCAACTGCGGGAAAAGCCGCTTGTTGGTTTGGGTGGCGCTGGGTACCGCGCTGGGCTCAGTGGTCGGCGTCTCGGTGGGCGTCACGGCACCAGTGGACTCATTGGAGTACACCTTGCGGAAGTTCAGCTGCGCGGTCTGGCCGACCAGCTTGACCAGATCATCCTTTTGGACGTTGGGCGCTGTCACCACGATCTGGTGATCGCCAGAGACGGTGACCTCGGTTTCGCCGACGCCGTAGCCGTCAACCCGCTGCTGGATGATGGTGCGCGCCAACTCCAGGCTCTTGGGGTCGACGCTGCCGGTGCCGCTGATATTCGAAGCGGTCAGGGTGATGGTGGTGCCGCCGCGCAGATCCAAGCCGAGCTTGGGCGTCCAGATGTTGTTCACCGCCATGATGGTGAACAGCCCGGCAATCACCACGAACATGATGATCAGCGTGCGCAGCGGATGCGCTTGTTGCTTGCTAGTGGCCACAGCTGCCTTTACTGATTACTTGAGCTCGTCCTCGGCGGAACCCGAGGAGTCCAACTTGTCGGTCTTGGCGTCGGTCTCAGTTTGCGACTCCGGGTCGGCTTCGACCAACTCGGCGGTGCCGTCTTCGGCGTACTCGAACTCGTCCTCGACGGGCTGGGAACTGATTGCACCCTTGACCACCGTCATTTCGACCCCAGGAGAGATCTCGATGATCACCTGCTTCTCGCCCAGGTAGCGGACGGTGCCGACGATGCCAGAGATGGTCATCACTCGATCGCCGGTCGACAGCGCCGACATGAGTTCCTGCTGCTGCTTGGCCCGCTTCTGCTGCGGACGCACCAACATGAAGTAGAACAGCGCGACCACGCCAACCAACATCAAGATTGTCGGCAGATCTAATTGCGGCATCCCTAGCTCCTAACGACCACACGGACCGGCGACCTGGTCGCCGACCCAAGAGCCTAGCGCCGATACCTGGCAAACCCCATTCGGCCCACGCCAGTTTCAGTTTTCGGAGAACAGATCCGGCGTCTCCGGCCCCAGGCCAGCGGCGTTGCGAGGTGGTTGCAGACCGAGGTGCGCCCAGGCTCGCCGCGTCGCCACCCGGCCGCGTGGGGTACGCATCATGAATCCCTGCCGGACCAGGAACGGCTCGGCCACCTCTTCGACCGTTTCGGTCTCTTCTGCCACCGCTAGCGCTAACGTCCCCAACCCGACCGGACCGCCACCGAAGGAGCGGCAAAGCGCATCCAGGATCGCCCGGTCAAGGCGATCCAAGCCCAGCGGATCCACCTCGTACAGCTCAAGTGCCGCCCGGGCGACCTCCCGGGTCAACACCCCATCGGCCCGCACCACGGCGAAATCCCGCACGCGCCGCAGCAAGCGGTTCGCGATTCGGGGGGTGCCCCGCGAGCGAGAGGCGATCTCGGCACCGGCTGAAGTATGCAGTTGGATACCAAGGAGCTTCGCCGAGCGGACCAGCAGCTTTTCCAAGTCGGCGGTGGCATAGAAGTCCAACTGCGCGGTGAACCCAAAACGGTCCCGCAGCGGACCAGGCAGCAGCCCCGAGCGGGTGGTGGCGCCGACTAGCGTGAACCGCGGAATCTCCAGCGGGATCGCGGTGGCTCCAGGCCCCTTGCCCACCACCACGTCCACCCGGAAATCCTCCATGGCCAGGTAGAGCATCTCCTCAGCAGGCCTGGACATCCGGTGGATCTCGTCGAGGAAGAACACTTCGCCTTCGCCGAGCCCGGACAGGATCGCGGCCAGGTCGCCGGCGTGTTGGATCGCCGGCCCAGATGAAATCCGGATCGGTGCCCCCATCTCGGCGGCGATGATCATGGCCAAGGTGGTCTTACCCAAACCAGGCGGGCCGGAAAGAAGCACATGGTCGGCCACGGTGCCACGGTGTTTGGCTGCGTCCAGCACCAAGCCGAGCTGATCACTGACTCGCGGCTGGCCACCGAACTCGGCCAGGCTGGCGGGACGCAACGCCGATTCAGCGGCCTGCTCATCGAAGTGGACATGCGGATCCAGCGGATCGCTGTCTTCAGTGCCAGTCACGGCGGCTACTTTGCCAGGCTGCGCAGCGCCGCCCGCAACAGCACTGCCACTGAGATGTCCGGATCACCCACCACCAACTCGGCGACCCGATCGCAGGCGGCCTCGGCGTCCCTGGTCGAATAGCCAAGCCCCTCCAAGCCAGCCCGCACCTGGTCACGCCACTCCTGAGCGCCCGTTGTACTGCTACCGCCAGCCGTTGACCTGGAGGCAAACCCGGCCACCTTGTCCTTCAGCTCCAACACCAGCTTCGCTGCACCCTTGGCCCCGATCCCCGGCACCTTGGTGATCGCGGCGGTATTTCCGGCCAGAACGGCGCTGCCAAACTCCCCCGGACTGAACACCGAGACGATCGCCAACGCGATTCGTGGACCGATTCCGGAGGCAGATTGCGCTAGCTCGAATAGATCCCGCTCATCAGCGCTACCGAAGCCGTAAAGGGTCAATGAGTCCTCTCGCACCACCAACGAAGTGTGCAGGTCGACCCGCTCCCCCAACCGAGCCGAGCCAGCGGTGGTTGGCGTACAAAGCACCCGGACGCCGAACCCGGACAGGTCGACGGTCAGCCAGGTGCCGCCAGCTTCGATCAGCTCGCCGCGTAGCCGGGTGATCATGCGCTTACCTTCGCCTGCTTGGCGATGGCCGCGGCGATCCGGTCACCGGCGGCACCTCGCCAAAGGTGACAAATCGCCAAAGCGACCGCGTCGGCGGCATCAGCCGGCTTCGGTGCCGCCTCCAGCTTCAGCAGCCGGGCCACCATCTTGCCGACCTGTGCCTTGTCGGCTCGGCCAGACCCGGTGATCGCAGCCTTCACCTCGGTCGGGGTGTGGAGGTGGGCTGGCAGGCCAGCCTTGGCCGCCACCAGCAGGGCCAGTCCAGAGGCCTGCGCGGTGCCGATCACCGAATGCAGATTGTGCTCAGCGAAAACCCGCTCCACCGCCACCACATCAGGACGGTGTTGCTCGACCCAATCGGTTAGGCCCGCCTCGATCAGCAATAGCCGCTGGGCCAAGTCAAGATCGGCAGGAGTGGTGATCACGCCGACGGCAACCAACCTCAGCTGGCCGCCGCGCTCGCCGTCCACCACGCCGACCCCGCAACGGGTCAGGCCAGGATCGACCCCGAGAACACGCATTCACGCCACCTTCCGAACAGATGTTCGGATATTATCCAGCCGCTGGCGGCCTCTCCAGCTGCCACGCCGGTCAGTCGCCGAGCTGCTCGCCGATCTCGTCGGGAACGTCCTCATTGCTGAATACATTTTGGACGTCGTCGAGGTCCTCGATGGCATCAAGCAGCCTGAACAGCTTCTCGGCCAACTCCGCGGTTTCGATGGCCTGGGTGTACTGCGGCACGAACTGGACCTCAGCCGACTCATAATCCAGCCCGGCGGCTTGGACGGCTTTACGCACTTCAACCACCTGGCTGGGATCGCTGATCACCTTGAAGTTCTCACCGTCGTCGGTGACATCCTCTGGGTCGGCGTCGATCGTGGCTTCCAGCAGGTCGTCCTCGCTCAGCGTCCGGCCGCCCTGGGCCTTGGCCACCTCCACGACTCCCTTGCGGTCGAAGATGCGTGATACCGAGCCAACATCGGCCAGCGTGCCGCCGTTGCGCGTCACGGCCACCTTCACATCGGCTGCCGAGCGGTTGCGGTTGTCGGTGAGACACTCGATCAGGATCGCGGTACCAGCCGGGCCGTAGGCCTCATACATAATCTCGAGGTAGTCGACCGATTCGCCGCCGATCCCGCCGCCGCGCTTCACGGCGCGCTCGATGTTGTCTACGGGTACGGAGTTCTTGCGGGCCTTCTGGACGGCGTCGTACAGCGTCGGATTACCCGCAGTGTCGGGACCACCGGTGCGGGCGGCCACCTCGATGTTCTTGACCAGCTTGGCAAACAGCTTGCCGCGCTTGGCATCGATGACCGCCTTCTTGTGTTTGGTGGTAGCCCACTTGGAGTGACCGCTCATTTACGCCCCGTCCGGATCGCTGGTGCATTTTGCGCCGCTCAGTCTAGGACACCTAGCCTGGCACGCATGAGCGACCCCCTTCACGGTGAGTACAAAGTGCCCGGCGGCAAGCTGGTGGCCGTCGATGCCGAACTGGCGGACAACCGGTTGCGCCGGGTGCGGGTGAGCGGGGATTTCTTCCTTGACCCCGATGACGCCCTTGAGGTCATTGACCGCGCCTTGGACGGCTTGAGCGCCGACACCACCGTCGCCGAACTCGCCGCCCGGGTCGAAGACGGCCTGGCCCGCGCCCGCAAAGATGGCACCCTCGGCGTCCCGGTGACCATGGCAGGTTTCGACGCCCACGCGGTGGCGATGGCAGTTCGGCGAGCGCTCGGCCACTCCACCGGCTGGGCTGATCAGGAGTTCACCTACCTCGACCCCGGGCCTCTCGACCCGGCCATGCACGCCGCCCTGGACGAGGTGCTTGGCCGCGAACTCGCTGCCGGCCGGCGCGGGCCGACCTTCCGCTTCTGGGAGTGGGAAAACCCGGCGGTGGTGATCGGATCGTTCCAGTCGCTGCGCAATGAGGTGGACGCCGAGGCGGCGCAGCTGTACGGCGTCCAGGTCGTGCGGCGCGTCTCCGGTGGCGGCGCGATGTTCATGGAGGCCGGAAACTGCATCACCTTTTCGCTGGTGGTGCCGGTTTCGCTGGTTGACGGGATGAGTTATGAGGCTTCCTACGCCTTCCTCGACCAATGGGTGCTCGATGCGCTGGCCGAGGTCGGCGTCTCAGCCCACTACGCCGGCCTAAACGACATCGCCTCGGCTGCGGGCAAGATCGCCGGTGCCGCCCAGAAACGCTTCGTTGGCGGTGCGGTGCTGCATCACGTGACCATGGCCTACGACATCGATGCCGACAAGATGCTCCAGGTACTGCGGATCGGCCGGGAGAAGCTCTCTGACAAGGGCACCAAGAGCGCCAACAAGCGGGTTGATCCGGTGCGCTCCCAGACCCAGCTGCCGCGCGAAGCGGTGATGGCCTCCTTTTTGGCCTCCTTCCGGAAGGCGCACCGGGTCGTCGACGGTGCGCTCACCGAGGCCGAACTCAGCCAGGCAAATGAGCTCCTGCGCACCAAGTTCGCCACGCCAGAATGGACCGCCCGGGTGCCCTGAGGGACGCCGAGGCTCCCGGTTCACGAGCGAAAGCCCTCCGCACCGCTCGGGAGGTCGGATCTTGAGGCGCCTTGCTCGCTAGCGTGAAGCCATGCCCACCCTTGATCAGATTTCCATCACCGATGACGCCGTCCCCAGCGTTGATCGGGCCCTCACCCTCTACAACTCCGTCGGCTGGACGAACAACACCAAAGACCCCGAACGTCTGCGGCGAGCCCTGGCCGGCTCACTGCGGCTGGTAAGCGCCGATGCCGAGCCAGGGCAGATCGCCTTCTACGAGTCCCTCGGGTTCACCGAACTCCATGACTTCCCCGGCGACGGTCTGCGCGGCTTCGCGCGATTCCCGTCCTAGCTGGCTGGCGCGGTGGGGTCCGTACCCCCGGCCACCGCCAGGGCTTCGGTCAGGGTGAAGTTGCCGACATACAGGGCCGTGCCGATGATCGCGCCTTCAACGCCGATCTCAACCAGTTCGCGCAGGGCGCGCAGGTCGTCCAAGCTGGAAATGCCCCCGCTGGCCACCACTGAGGCATCGGTGCGCGAACACACCTCACGCAAGAGCTCGACATTTGGCCCGGTGAGCATGCCGTCGCTGGCGACATCGGTCACCACATAGCGCGAGCAGCCGGCAGCATTCAGTCGATCCAACGTCTCGTAAAGCTCGCCACCCTCGCTGGTCCAGCCACGGGCGGCCAGGCGGGTGCCGCGAACGTCCAGCCCAATCGCCACCCGGTCGCCGTATTCGGCAATGATCTGGTCGCACCACTGCGGGTTCTCCAGCGCCGCGGTGCCGATGTTCACCCGGCGACAGCCGGTCGAGAGCGCCCGGGCCAGCGAAGCGTCATCGCGAATTCCGCCAGACAACTCCACCTGAAGGTCCAGCTGGCCCACGATCTCGGCCAGCATTTCGGCGTTACTGCCGCGGCCGAAGGCTGCGTCCAGATCGACCAGGTGCAGCCACTCCGCGCCCGCCTCCTGCCAGCGCAGCGCCGCGGCGAGTGGCTCGCCGAAGACCTTCTCGCTGCCAGCCACCCCCTGCACCAATTGGACGGCTTGGCCGCCCTGTACGTCTACGGCCGGCAACAGCTCAAGCTTGCTCATGAGTCCTTCCCAAAGTAGCTATCCAGTTGCGCAGCAGCCGGGCCCCGGCCGCTCCTGACTTCTCTGGATGGAACTGTGTGCTCCACAACAGGCCGTCTTCCACCGCCGCCACGAAGCGATCGCCGCCGTGCTCGGTGTAACTGGCCAACGCTCCGGCCGGCCAGCCCGCACCGTCATGGACGCCGTAGGAGTGCACGAAGTAGAACCGCTGATCCTCAACCCCGGCGAACATCGCCGAACCGGCTGCAACCTGGACGGTGTTCCAGCCCATATGCGGCAGCGGCTTGGCGACCAACTCCTCAACCACTCCGGGCAGCAGCCCAAGACCAACGGCTTGGGTGCCGTGTTCGACCCCGGAATCGAACAACACCTGGTGTCCCACACAAATGCCGAGCACCGGCCCGCCAGCCAGCAGGCGGCGTCGGATCAGTTCCGGGCCACCAACTGCCACCAGTCCGTCCATGCAGGCCGCAAAAGCACCCACGCCCGGCACCAGCAGGCCATCGGCGGCCAAGCAGACCTCGGGATCGCTGGTGAGGACGACCTCAGCGCCCGCTGCGGCCACCGCACGGGTGGCCGAATGCACATTGCCCGAACCGTAGTCCAACACCGCCACCCGGATCGACGGCTGGTCGCCGACGCGCTCGAGACGGGGCCAAACTGCGGTCACAGGCTGCCCTTGGTGGAGGGAATGATGCCCGCAATTCGCGGATCCAGCGCGATCGCGTCGCGCAGCGCCCTGGCCAGCGCCTTGAACTCCGCCTCAACGATGTGGTGCGGATCCCGACCGGCCAGCAACCGCAGGTGCAAAGTGATGCCGGCGTTGTAGGCGAAGGACTCGAAGACGTGTTGGGTCATTGAACCGGGATAGGCGACCCCACCCCCGCCAATTCGCGCGTAAGCCTGACCGTCCGGCTCGCCGGAGAAAACCACGTAGGGACGTCCGGCCAGATCGACGACTGCCTGAGCCAATGCTTCATCCAACGGCACGGTGGCATCGGCGTAGCGGCGGATACCGGCCTTGTCCCCCAACGCGTCAGCGAACGCCTGCCCGAGCACTATGGCGGTGTCTTCGATGCTGTGGTGAGCGTCAATGTGCAGATCGCCGGTAGTGGTGATCTCCAGGTCGATCGCCGAATGCTTGGCCAGCGCAGTCAACATGTGGTCGTAGAAACCGACCCCGGTGCTGATGCTCGATTCACCAACGCCGTCGAGGTTCAGGGCAACCCGAACCTGGGACTCGCTGGTCTTCCGCTCGCGAACGGCCGTGCGCGGGCTCATCTGATCTCCTTCAAAACACTAGCCAAGGCCGCATAAAACGCCTCGGTCTCCGCCGGCGTACCGACCGAGACTCGCAGGAAACCAGCCGGGCCGGTTTCGCGCACGAGAACGCCACGTTCGAGCAGCCGAACAAAGACATCATGACGGTCGCTGAACTCACCGAACAAACAGAAGTTGGCGTCGGAGTCGATCACCTCTACCCCCAGTTGAGGCAGCCGAGCCAACATTTCGTCGCGAGTGGCCCGCAAATCGTCCACCTTCGCCAGCATCTCCCCAGCATGCGCCAACGCCACCGTGGCTATTGCCTGAGTCTGCGCCGACAGGTGATAGGGCAGCCGAATGATTCGGCACGCATCGACGATGGCCGGGTTGGCGGCCAGGTAGCCGAGCCGGCCGCCAGCCAGGGCGAACGCCTTGCTCATCGTTCGTGAGACCACCAGGTTTCCGAACTGATCCAGCAAACTCAGCGCTGTCTGCTCGGGGTGACGCGCGAACTCCTGGTAGGCCTCATCCACCACCACGATCACCTCGGTAGCGCTCAGAACCTCGCGAATCACCCCTAGCGGCGTAGTGGTGCCGGTCGGATTGTTCGGTGTAGTGATGAGCACAACGCTCGGCTCATACTCGGCAATCGCGGCCAACACTGTGGCCGCGTCCAGGGTGTAGTCGGCTCGCCGCGATGCCACCACATATTCGCTGTGGGTATTGCGGGCGTACTCGGGGTACATCGAGTAGGTGGGCCCAAAGGTAAGCACCCGGCGGCCCGGCCCGGCGAAGGCACCCAGCAGGTGGGTCATCACCTCGTTGGAGCCGTTGGCGGCCCACACATTCGCTGCGCTCAGCCCGTGCCCGAGGTAGGCGGCCAGGTTGCTGCGCAGCGCGGTGGCCTCCCGGTCGGGATACCGGTCGATCTCGGCGGCAATCCCGGCCACCGCCTGGGCCATCTCAGCGATGATCGCCGGGCTGGGCGGGTACGGGTTCTCGTTGACGTTCAGCCGCACCGGCACGTCCAGTTGCGGTGCACCATAGGGCTGCTCCCCCACCAACTCTGGGCGCAGCGGCAACTCGGCCAGGGTGACGTCGGGCTTCACGACGGCCGCCGTACGGTGACCGCCGCACCGTGGGCTGGCAGATCCTCGGCGGCTGCGAAGGTCTCCACCACATCAGCCACCGCCAGCAGCGCCTCCTTGGAGTAGTGGATCACGTGCACCTGTTTGCGGAAGCTGTGCACGTTCAATCCAGAGGAGTGGTGCGCAGCTCCGGCAGTCGGCAGGACGTGCGTTGAACCGGCGGTGTAGTCGCCTAACGAGACCGGCGAGTAGGTGCCGACGAAGATCGCCCCAGCGTTGCGGACTCGGGCCGCCACCGCCGCGCCATCGCGGGTGTGGATCTCCAAGTGTTCAGCGGCATAGGCGTCCACCACTGCCAGACCCTGTTCAAGGTCGTCAACCAGCACGACCGCTGATTGTGGCCCGCTCAATGCGGTGCGGATGCGTTCGACATGTTTGGTGGCGGCAAGCTGCGGCTCCAGGGCAGCCCGGACGGCTTGAGCCAACGCAGGAGAGGGGGTCACCAGCACCGAGCCCGCCATCGGGTCGTGCTCAGCCTGGGAAATCAGGTCGGCGGCTACGCAGGCAGCATCAGCCGAATCGTCGGCCAGAATGGCGATTTCGGTCGGCCCAGCCTCGGAATCGATCCCCACCCGCCCACGCAACAGCCGCTTGGCGGCCACCACGTAGATGTTCCCCGGGCCAGTCACCAGATCGACCGGTGCGCACAGTCCCTCCACCCCGTAGGCGAACATGGCGATCGCTTGCGCGCCGCCGACGGCGTAGACCTCATTCACTCCAAGCAGGGAGCACACCGCCAGGATGTTCGGATGCGGCAACCCGCCGAACTCCGCCTGAGGCGGGCTGGCGACCGCGATGGATTCGACCCCGGCGACCTGGGCGGGCACCACGTTCATCAACACGCTGGAGGCTAACGGGGCCAGTCCGCCCGGCACATAAAGCCCGACGCGCTCCACTGGCACCAGCTTCTGCTCGACCACTGCGCCCGGGGCGAGTTCGACCCTGGCCGGGACGCTGCGAGCCTCGGCCTCAGCCACCAGTTGACGACGCCGGATCGATTCGGTGAAGGCGGCCCGCACTGCTGGCTCCAACCCGCGTTCGGCCTGCGCCAGGGCCTCGGCCGGCACCCGGAAGGTGGCCGGTCGCACCCGATCGAAACGTTCAGAGAACTCCGCCAACGCCGCTTCGCCACGCTCGGCCACAGCGGCGACTATCGGTCGCACTGCCTCCACGGCGGCGTCCACGTTGAAGTCGGCCCGCGGGACCACCTTGCGGTAGTCGGGCACGACCAGGCCTCGCAGATCAATGGTTCGCAGCACGGCAGCATTCTAGAGCCGCTATCGGCCGGGTTTGAGCCGCCGCCAACCGCCGGGCTTGATCAGCTTTCGCAGCCGCTCGGTTCGGGTTGGCCGCGCGGCCAGCCCGAGCGCCACCAACCGTCCCTGATCCAAGTAACGCCCCCGGGCTCGCGGGCTCAACTCAACCAACTGGCTTTCGACCAGGCCGCCTAAGTCAGGCAGCGACTCTGGCCGCATCAGGTAAGACACCACCACCAGTAGCTGCTGCAACTCTTGGGCCTGGTAGCCCGGTCCGTCCGCACCGAGCAAGGCGTCGATGATGGTCAGTTCGATGCGGGCCCGATGGTGGTAGGGGCTCACCCGGCCCAACAGCTCCGCGACAGTTGGCGCCGCCACCGACACCCCAGCGGAATGCAGGTGAGTCAACTCGGGTGCGGTGAAGCCGAATGCCGTCGCCGGTCGTCCTCGCTGCCCCCAAGGGCCGGCAGCGGCATCGACCACATCGAGGTCGATCCCGGCTTGAGCCGCCTCCCACTCCAACAGCCGCAACTGCCCTGGGCTCATCAGCGACGGCGGGCGAAACACCACNNGGACGCCGCCGCCGTCCGGAGCAGTCGCAGGTGAGCGCGCCGCTCAGCAGCCGCGTCCCCAAGTCGTGCCGCCACCAAGTCGCTTCCCAGCACCAGGGTGTGGGTCGCGACGACGGTGGGCACCGGCGGGGCCGGCATGGCATTGCTCGGCTCCAAACACACCGGCCGGATTCCGGGCAGATGGTCGAGGTACCAAAGCGCCTCAATGCGCTGCTGCAGCGCGGGCGGACGCCGATGCGACGGCGGACCGTAGGCCGCCAGCCCGGCCGCCAAAGCATGAACGCCGGCACCGTCGAACACTTTGGTGAGCACCCGGCAAAGGTGGTGGTCCACGTCCTCAAGGAACAGCTCGGTCACTCGCGCCAGCGTCGGCACCAACAAGGCCCGCACCAGAGCCAACTCCGCGTCGTGGGGATTCCACTGTGCCGGGTGAAAGGGGCGCAGCAGAGCATCCAGATCGACTACCTGGACGAAACCGGCAGCTGCCACTTCCGCGGCCAAGTCCGTCGCGCCCACCTCCGGGATTTCCAGTTGTGACCAGGTCACAACTGCCACTGGATCATCACTTAGGCCCCCGCTTGCCCGCACCGCCACCAACAGGTCCAATCCGGCCCGGGAGTGCACTGCTGCCAGGACGCCCATCAGCCTGCCCACCCGCCCAGGCGCAACACCGCAGCCAGCTGAGCGCGACGCTCCCGATCCAGTCGGCGTACCGCGGCCCGTACCACCTGGTGCGGGTAGCGCAACAGCAACTCCGCTGCCCCGCTCACCAACCGCACCCGCTCGGGCCCGCGGGCCGGTCCCCGCGCCAGGTGTTGTCCGGTTAGGGCCAGCACGGTCTGGGCGGCCTTGCCGAGCAACGCGTCGGCCGCCGGTTCAGAGACGAGCTGACGACGAACCTGTTCAAAGGCGTCCAGAAAGCCAAGCCGTCGCCGATCCATCGCCTGAGTCAGCGAGCCAGCCAGGCCCCGGCGATAGAAAGCGCCCGGAGCATCGATGACCGCGAAGGTCTCGGCACGCAAATGGAGCCGCCAGATCAGCTCCCGGTCCTCGGCACTTGGCAGGGACTCGTCGAAGTGCAACAGACCCGTATCGGCCAGCCGGCGATGAAAGAGCCCCGCGAACATCGACGGGTGATCGACCATCGCCTTGCCGGTGACCGGAAACACACCTTCGCGGGCAGCCAGCACTCGCCCCCGACGTCCCTGCGGCGCGTGCACCAGTTTGCGCACAGTTCCTTCCGCCAACACCAGATCGGTGCGGACGAAATCGCAGCCCAGCTGGACCAGCTGATCGACCAGCAACTGAAGGTAGCCGACCGCGAACCAGTCATCGGCATCGAGGAAGCCGAGGTAGCTGCCCCGAGCCTGACTCAGCCCCAGATTGCGGGCCGCAGAGACCCCCTTCGACTCAGCATTGACGAGCACCCGCAGCCCCGGCAACGTCTCCCGATGGGCTTCGACCAACTCAGCGGTGGCATCGGTTGACCCGTCATCGACGAAGATCACCTCCAGCTGGGAGGGCTCCGAAAGTTGCCTGGCCAGGCTGGCCATCGTGTCCCCGACGAACTCAGCGGCGTCTCGTCCGGGGACGATGACGCTCACCAACGGGTTCTGCCCACCTGCCCGCACTCGTGCTCCTTCCACACCCAACGGCTCAAGTCAGCCAGGCTTCGACTGCCCAGCGATGACGAGACGGTGAACTTGCTGCGACATTCCGGCGAATCCACACTCGTATGGGCCGCCGCCGCGTCGGTGATTGAATAGCCACCATGTTCATCGGGGCTGGCACGGCCATCAATGTGGCCACCGTCATCGTCGGCAGTCTCTTCGGCCTGGCCCTAGGCCATCGCTTTCCGGAGCGAACCCGACTGGTGGTAACTCAGATTCTTGGCCTGGTTTCGTTGGTAATCGGTGGCTTGTCAGTAGCCCAGGGCATGTCGATCGCACTTGGCGAGGCCGTTGGGCCCAACGCTCGGTTGTTGATCGTGCTCGCTGCCCTGCTGATCGGCGGCGTCCTTGGCTCGCTGATCCGCCTTGAAGACCGGCTGGACGGCGCCGCGGAGTGGTTGCGTGAGCGTTTCGCCAGTAAGTCAGATCAGACCACGTTCATCGAAGCCAGTGTCACCGCGACCCTGATCTTCTGCGTCGGCCCGCTGTCCATTCTTGGATCGTTGTCCGACGGCATGGGACATGGTGCGGAGCAGCTGATCGTCAAGGCTGTCATGGACGGCTTCGCCGCGATGGCCTTCGCCTCCACGTTGGGCATCGGAGTGGCGTTCTCGGCGATACCCCTTGCGCTCTACCAGGGAACGCTCACCATGACCGGTTTCTGGCTGGGCAATGTGTTGCCGATCGCCCAGCTCGACGCCCTCACCGCCACCGGCGGCGTGATCCTGCTTGGCCTGGGGCTTCGGCTCCTGGGAATCAAGCAGGTCCCCATCGGCGACATGTTGCCAGCTTTGATCGCCGCTCCACTTCTGGTCGCCGCGGTGACGGCCTTCAGCTGACTACGGTGTCTGTCACTCCGGCCACCGCAGCCCTCGATGCGGCCAAGATCGGCTACCAGTTGCACAGCTACGACCACGACCCGGCGAACACCAACTACGGTGCCGAGGCGGCCCGGGAACTGGGAATCGACCCTGAGCAGATGTTCAAGACCCTGATCGTCGACATCGGACAGGTCCGCCCCGAGTTGGCGGTGGCGGTGGTGCCGGTGGCTGGCCAACTCGGCCTGAAGCAGTTCGCCCAGGCGGTTGGGGCCAAAAGGGCGGCAATGGCCAACCCGGCGTTGGCGGCTCGCACCACCGGCTATGTGCTGGGCGGGGTATCCCCACTGGGCCAGAAGGTGGCCTTGGCGACGATCATCGATGAGACCGCCCTGCTGTGGGACACCATCTTCGTCTCGGCTGGGCGTCGCGGGCTCGATCTCGAAATCGCCCCGGCGGATCTCGCGCAGCTGACCCAAGCCAGTTTCGCCGATATCGCGCGCTGACTAGCTCGCCAGAGCGACGGCCACCGCTGCGCGCCCGCGAGTCAGAGCTTCGCGGAGACGTAGGTCCTGCTTGGAACGCAGTTCATCGAAAGGGGCCCTGGACCGGCCTTGCTCCACCGCCTCGAAGGCCAAATCGGCGATCACCTGGGCAGCGATTACCGCGTCTTGCAGGTCGCCCAATGCCGTAGTGACCTGCGACCAGGCATCAACCTGACTCGCCACCGCCGAGCCGAGGACCGCCTGCAGGGCCTCGGCCCCGTACCGGGCAGCTTTGGCCGCCTTGCGCAGTTCGTGCCAGCGGGTCAGGTCTGACGGCCTCGCCTCGGCCCTAACCGCAGCCGACTCGGCCCGATGGACCGCCTTAGCGAACATCTTGGGCAGCACCACGGTGGCCGGTTCGGCGGCCATCCGATCCAGTGGCAGATCGGCCAGCAGCTGCTCCAATCCCAGTTGCAGCCTGCGATAGCGGTCGGTGCACATGCTGGTCACTAGTGCATCGTGGGCAGCGGCGTGTTGCGCAGCCAAGTGGGCGCGGATTTCCTCGCCCACCTCGGCGGCCACCTCCGCAGGCAACTCCGCCAGCGTCGCGGTGAGCCGCTGCTTCAGTACCTCCGCATCTCTGGGTGCGCCCAACTGCTCGGCATGCCAGCGGAGTTCTTCCCGCAGCGCTCGCACCGAAGACGGTCGAAACGCCGGGTCGAAGGTCCGCAACGTGCACCGGAGCTTCCTAGTCGCCACCCGGCATCGATGGACGGCGTCGAAGTCGTTTCGCAGCACCTTCAACTCCAGCGCCTGCAAGATGCCGATCTGGATACCGAGGTAGTTGCGCACCACCTGAGCGGCCGGCGGATTGGCCGCCGACTCCTCGAGCCGGGCGACCTGTTCGGCCAGCGCCTGGGCCAGCTTCGACCGACTCGGTGACCGCCACACCCCGGCTGCGTGATATTCGGCCTCGATCGCGTCCAGAAGCCGTCGGTCGCCACCAACGAGTTCCACTTCGGCCTCAGTCCATTCCTGGGTTTGCCCGGCCACGGTTGCGCTTACCCGGTCTTCGCAGACTTCGGCCAGCACCTTTCCGGTTTCGTCGCGTAGCTCGCGCAGGCTGCGGTGAGTGCGCAGTTCCGCCACCGGCAACAGCGGCCGCTCCCCCACGCTGGCGGCTACCAGGTCGCGCAACTCGCGTGGCAGCCGTTCCCCACCAGGGGGAAGCTGCACTTCGATTCGCTCGTCGGGGTTATCGGTCGGCAGTTTCGCCTGCCAGCCAGCGTCCGGGCCACCGCTGCGCCGCCGAATTACCTGCTGGGCAGCGTTCAGGCGATAGTCCGGGGTGTCGTAGTAGATCGAGATGAGTTCCCGCTGTTCGCGGGCGCCCTCAATCGCGATGGCATTAAGACTCGGAAGGGATTGGCCTTTGGCCAAGGCGAACTTCCGTTCGGTCTCGATGCCAGTTGCCATGGCCCGGTCAGACTTCCTCGGTGGTTAGCACGCCCAGCTCATCCACTTCAGCTTTGGTCTGGCTTTCCTCAACATCCTTGCGAGGCCCTCGCCTGGGAGCGGGGTCTTCCTCGTCGGGCCCGAGGGAGGACGCCAACAGCACCGGCGTCACAGCGGCAAAGCCCCAGACCGCAAGCGCCGACCAGGATCTCAAC
Source organism: Propionibacteriaceae bacterium UBA6122 (assembly GCA_002428365.1). Lineage (GTDB taxonomy): Bacteria > Actinomycetota > Actinomycetes > Propionibacteriales > Propionibacteriaceae > Propionicimonas. The sequence continues at coordinate 55,730 of DIVW01000039.1, read as the reverse complement.
TGCAACGAAAGGGGCACCAGATCACCGGCTTTGGCTCGGGCCAGCCGAACATCGAAAGGCCCTGGGCCAATCAACTCGCCAACCTTCCAGCAGACCAGACCCGCCAGCAGCCCGGCGGCAACGGCAAGCACCGCCGAAAGCCACCCCATCGAGCGGAACCACTTCCACACGACCACGCCCAGCCCGGCGCCGACAAGGGCACCTGTAATGGCATACCAGACATCGGCGGCCACGATCTGGGTGAGTCCGTGCTCGTCGATCACCGCTGAGCCATCGTCGCGAATTTCGTAGGTGGGCAAATCCACCACGCCGAACCAGAACACNNGGCCAGCGCACCGACCACCAGCGACAGGCCTGCCAGCAGCGCGATCCAGGCGACCACCGATGAGGACGGCGGCCGATCCGGGCGTGACTCAAGCTCCTCAGCGACGGTGGTACTCACCTCGGCAGGATATCGGAGGATGGCCGAAACCGGTCGCCGCACCCTCGGGGCAGACGCAACAGCCGCTCACACGCAAGACGGACCCAGTAACGCCTTCAGGTCTGCCATCAGTGGCCGCGACGGCGACACGCGCAAGCCCTCGTCCAGCTTCCAAATCTTGGCGCCGTTGGTAGCCGAAACCAGCTTCACCCGCACCTCGGTGGCCCCCGGGTGCGCCTTGAGCACCTGCCGGAGTTGCTCGACCACGGCCGGAGTGCACCGCACCGCGGGCAGTTGGATCAGCAACGGACCGCTGGGGCCCTCGGAGATGTCGGGGAAGGCGACGTCCTGGCCGGTCATCTCCAGGCTGTCGTCCTTGGTTCGCACCCGGCCTTTGATTCGCACCACAGTGTCGCTGGCCAGGGAGACTGCGACGCTGGAGTAGACCTTGGGGAACAGCAGCACTTCGATCGCCGATTCCAGATCCTCCACCGTCACGATCGCCCACAGGTCGCCGTTCTTGGTCTGCTTGCGCACCACCTGAGTGATCATTCCGGCGATCGTCACCATCCCGTCCCGGGGGCCATCGTCGGCGCGTAGTTCACCAATGCTGAGGTCGCGTTGGGCCACGAGAACGTGTTCGAGACCTTGCAACGGGTGGTCACTGACATAGAGCCCGAGCATCTCCCGCTCGAACGCCAGGCGCACTCGCTTGTCCCATTCCGGAATTTCGGGCACCGGCGCGGCGGACACCTGTTCGGTGGATCCGAAATCGCCGAACAGATCATCTTGACCGTTGGCCTGATTGCGCTTCAGATCGATCACTTCATCGACCCGCCGTTCGAAGCACTCCATCAACCCCCGCCGGGTGTGCCCCATCGAGTCGAAGGCGCCGGCCTTGATGAGTGACTCGATCACCCGCTTGTTGCAGGCCACCAGCGGGATTTGGCTGAGGAAGACGTTGAAGTCAGTTGCCTTGCCCTGCTCGGTCCGGGCCTCCACGATGCCCTTGACCACGTTCTCGCCAACGTTGCGCACCGCGGCCAGTCCGTAGCGGATGTCCTTCTCGACCGGGGTGAACATGCCTTCGGACTCATTGACATCCGGCGGCAGCACCTGGATACCCATTCGACGGCATTCGCCGAGGTAGAGCGCAGTCTTGTCTTTGTCGCTCTTCACCGACTCCAACAAGGCGGCCATGAACTCAGCCGGGTAGTTCGCCTTCAGGTAGGCAGTCCAGTAGGAGATCACGCCATAAGCGGCCGAGTGCGCCTTGTTGAACGCATAGGCGGCGAACGGCACCATGATTTCCCACAGTGTCTTGATCGCGGCCTCGGGGTAGCCGCGTTCCCGCATGCCGGAGCTGAATGGCTTGAACTCGGCCTCCAGCACTTCCTTCTTCTTCTTGCCCATCGCTCGGCGGAGCAGGTCGGCCTGGCCGAGGCTGTAGCCGGCCACCCGCTGCGCGATCTGCTGGATCTGTTCCTGGTAAACGATCAGGCCGTAGGTCGTGTTCAGAATGTCGGCCAATGGCTCGGCGAGGTCGGGATGGATCGGCTCGACGGCCTGACGTCCGGTCTTACGCAGGGCGTAGTTGGTGTGGCTGTCTGCACCCATCGGGCCCGGACGGTAGAGCGCGATGGTCGCCGAAATGTCCTCAAAGTTGTCTGGACGCATCATTTTCAGCAACGACCGCAGGCCGCCGCCGTCCAACTGGAAGACGCCGAGGGTCTCCCCGGAGGCGAGCAGGTCGTAGGTCGCCTGATCAGTCATGTCGCGGCGCAACGCGTCCAGATCCAGCTCGATGCCTCGGTTGATCTGCACGTTCTTGACCGCGTCGTCGAGAATCGTCAGGTTCCGCAGGCCAAGGAAGTCCATCTTCACCAGGCCAAGCGCCTCGCAGCTCGGGTAGTCGAACTGAGTGATGATCTGCCCGTCCTGCTCCCGCTTCATGATCGGGATGACATCGCTAAGCGGCGCGCTGGACATGATCACGCCGGCCGCATGGACGCCCCACTGCCGTTTCAGCCCTTCGATGCCGCGAGCGGTGTCGACGACCAGTTTGACCTCGGGGTCGGTGTTGTAGAGCTCGCGGAACTCAGTGCCTTCGCCGTAGCGGGCGTGCTCCGGATCGAACACGTCCTCCAGCGCGACGTCTTTGCCCTGCACCGGCGGGGTGTAGACCTTGGTGACCCGCTCCCCCAGCGAGAACGGCATCCCCAGCACCCGCCCGGCATCCTTGATGGCTTGCTTGGCCTTGATGGTGCCGTAGGTGACGATCTGGCAGACCCGATCATCACCGTACTTCTCGGTGACATACCGGATCACCTCACCGCGGCGGCGCTCGTCGAAGTCGACGTCGAAGTCGGGCATCGAGGGCCGCTCGGGGTTCAGGAAGCGCTCGAAAATCAGGCCGTGCGGCACTGGGTCGAGATCGGTGATCTTCATCGCATAGGCACACATCGACCCCGCACCCGAGCCGCGGCCTGGGCCGACTCGGATGCCATTCTTCTTCGCCCAGTTGATGAAGTCGGCCACCACCAGGAAGTACCCGGCGTAACCCTTGTCGATGATGATCTCGGCCTCGTACTCCGCCTGCTTGGTGGCATATTCCGGCACCCCAAGCGGGAAGCGCTCCTTGAGCCCTTCGGCGACGTCATGGATGAACCAGGTCGATTCGCTATGCCCGGCTGGCACCGGGAACTGCGGCATGTAGGTGCCAACGCCCTCGTCGAAACTGGTCTGACAGCGCTCAGCGATCAGCAGCGTGTTGTCACAGGCTTCGGGCAGGTTGGAGAAAAGCGACCGCATCTCCGCTGGCGACTTCAAGTAGTAGCCGCTGCCGTCGAACCGGAACCGGTTGGGGGTGTCCTTGTTCGAGCCGGAGGAGACACACAGCAACGTGTCATGGTCTTCAGCATCGGCGGCCCGCACGTAGTGCAGGTCGTTGCTGGCCACCAGCGGGAGCTTCAGATCCCGGGAAATGCGCAGCAGATCATCCTTCACTCGGGTCTCGATCTCCAGGCCGTGATCCATCAGCTCCACGAAGAAGTTGCCGGCCCCGAAGATGTCGCGGAACTCGGCTGCCGAGGCGAGCGCCTCCTTGTACTGCCCGAGGCGAAGGTAGGTCTGCACCTCCCCGGACGGGCACCCGGTAGTGGCGATCAGACCTTTGCCATAGCGGTGCAACAGCTCCCGGTCGGCGCGTGGCTTGTAAAAGAACCCCTCCAGTGAGCTGAGCGAGCTCAACCGAAACAGGTTGTGCATGCCGGCCGGGTTTTCCGCCCAGATGGTCATGTGGGTGTAGGCGCCTTTAGAGGCGACGTCATCACCGGTGCCGTCACCGAACTGCACCCGCTTGCGTTCGCTGCGATGCGTCTTCGGCGTCAGGTACGCCTCCAACCCAATGATCGGCTTCACCGAGGTGTTCTTGGCGACCTTGTAGAACTCGTAGGCGCCGAAGAGGTTTCCGTGGTCGGTGATCGCCAGCGCGTTCATGCCCATGCCCTCGGCGGTGGTGACTAGGTCTTTCAGGCGCGCAGCACCGTCCAGCATCGAATATTCCGAGTGGCAGTGCAGATGGACGAATTCGGCCGACACGCTGAGCTGAAACCTCCGAGAGACGGATCACGGTTTTGGGACTCGCTGGGGGAAGTCAGCGGGTATTCACTCTAACTCTGCGCACCGACGATCCGGTGCCTCGACTCACCCCTGAACGCTGGCCAACTCAGCCAGCTTGGCCATCGTTCGCAGGTTGCGGGCGGTGGCCTGACCTGGCCGCCCCGCCGAGGTCAGGCCCAGCGCGAGCTTGGAGGACGCCTGCCCGTTAGGAAAGACGGCGAAGATGTCGGCACCATCAACCCGCACCTGTTCACCATTGGCCGCCAGCTGCTCCAGGCGTTGGGTCGCCTCGGCGCTGACCACCCGATCACAGCAGGCGATCACCGTGCGGGCCGGATCGCCGCCAGCGAAGGGATGCGCCGCGACCAACTCGGCCAGCCGAGCACCTGAGCGGATCACCACCGCGCAGTCCAATCCGAGTTCAACTCGCAGCGCTTCCCGCAGCGCATTCGCGGCCTCTTCGTCGCTCAACGATGCGGCGAACAGCAGATTTCCGCTGCGCAGGTGGGTAGCCAAACCCGTCCAACCCAGCGAAGCCGCCACTGCCAGCAAAGCTGGCATGGCCAGGGGTTTGGCGGCGCCGAGGTTAACGCCGCGCAACAGTGCCACCCGCCGCGCCGGTGGTGCCTGGCGCCGAGCTTGAGCTACGGTCATGAGTGAATCTTCACCTAGGTCGTTCAGTAAGGACAGTCGCAGTGTTGCAGCAGGTGAGTCTGATCGGCGCCCCCACTGATGTTGGCGCTTCCCGGCTGGGTTGTCGCCTCGGTCCACAGGCCCTTCGCGTCGCCGGGTTGGGCCCGGCGCTGGCCGCCTTCGGCTGTGACGTCCGCGATGTCGGTGATCTCAGCGGCCCGGAGAACCCGGAGCTGCCACCGGTGGGCGGCTACCGCCATCTCGACGAAGTCACCGCCTGGAACCGGGCGGTTTTCGAGGCCACCACCGCCGAGCTCGCCGAGGGACGGCTACCCATTCTCCTTGGCGGTGATCACAGTCTCGCGATCGGCTCGATCAGTGCCGTGGCCGCTCACTGCCGTGCCACCGGCAAGACCCTCCGGGTGCTCTGGATCGATGCCCATGCCGACTTCAACACCGCCGAGCTCACCCCGTCTGGCAACATCCACGGTATGCCAGTGGCCTGCCTAGCCGGGCATGGACCGTCCGGGCTTACTGGCCTGAGTGGCACCACCCCGGCGCTGAGTACCGATGCCGTTCGACAGGTTGGTCTGCGTAGCGTCGACGCTGGTGAGAAGTCGTTCCTGCGCGCCGAGGGCGTGGAGGTGTTCGATATGCGCTTCATCGACGAGATCGGGATGCGCCGCACCATGGTGCGGGCCCTGGCCGGGGTCGACGCCGACACTCACCTTCATTTGAGCTTGGATCTGGATTTCGTCGATCCACTGGTCGCCCCCGGTGTCGGTACGCCGGTGCGCGGCGGCGCCACCTACCGCGAAGTACAGCTCTGCATGGAGATGATCGCCGACACCGGACGGCTGGGCTCCATCGACCTCGTTGAGGTCAATCCGGCGCTGGACGAGCACAACGCCACTGCCGAGCTCACCGTCGATTTGGCCGAGTCGCTATTCGGCAAGTCCACCTTGGAACGCATCCACCCCGACAACGTTGGTTGAGTAATCAGGAACCGGTCGGTACCCAGATTCGGTAGTGATCCTGGTCGGCCAAAACCCGCCACTGTGGCGAAGCGTCGAGGGCTGGCGCCAATGACGATGACTCGGGCGCTTTCACGTCGAGCAAGATGCACTCGGTGCCCTCAGGCACGAGCGTGGGCGTCTTGACCGCCAAGAAGGCGTAGGTCGCCAGCAGGTGATCCCGGCCGAAGAAGTCGGCTCGACCATCGATCCAAACCAAAACGTCCGGCCGTGTGAGCACCACCACCGACGAGAGAGCGCTACTACTGAACAGCTGGCAGCTGGCGGGCAACTGCGTGACCACCCCAATCTCGTCCGGTACGGCGCGCTTCGCACCCAGATACAACGATCCCGGCAGCAGGACCACCACCACTGCGGTCAGCACCACCCGCCAGTAGGCGCCCGTGGTCTGTTCTCGCCATCGCAGGGCAGTCCCAGACCGCTGCCGCTCGCGCAGACTGTCTACGGCGCCAGTGGCGGCTACCGCCAGCACCGGCGCGAGGGTAAGTAGCCCAATGCCGAGAAAGCGGATCGCCGTCAAACCAGCCAGCGCAGCCGGCACCCCCAGCGCCGACAGCGCCACCAGGACGCCGAACTCCAAACTGCGCTCCCCCTGCTGCCAGCGCCGCCACAGCCAGAACGAGGCCAGGCCAGCGGCCGCCACAGCTGCGGCGGCCATCAGCCAGAAGGCTGGCGAAATCGTGGCCGATAGCGGCGTTGTCCACTCCAGAATCAGGCCTTCGCAAGCCTCTTGGACGGCCTGGCTGCGAGCCAGCCCCCCGGCCAGCCCATAGGGAGAGAGCATTGGGCCGAGCGCCCAGCCGAGACCGCCGACGAGGATCAGCAGCGCTTTGCGCCGCCAAGTCAGCCGCGCAAAGCCCCAGATGATGCCCCACAGCAACGCCATCCCCGGCCCGATCAGCAGGAAGGAGAGGTGCACCCAGTTACCGAGGACGGAGATTGCCGCCGCCGACACCCCAACCAGGGCGGCAATCAGCACCGCCGGCCAGCGCAATGCCGGGCCGCGGGCCAGCCAATAGGCCAGGTAAATCGCGGCCAGCACGATCACCTGCACTACCAGGGTGGCCCGCGGGTTCAGCATCGATAAGGCGGGTGGGACCGTTACTAGCACCGCGGCCAGCGTCGGCAAGGCGCGTCCACCCAGACCGCGACCAAGCAGAGTGGTCACGGTGAAATAGCCACCCAGGACGACCGCAAACACCACAAAGATGCCGGAAAAACCGGCCGCGGCCCAACCAAGTCCCAAGACGTTGTCCCATAGCGGCGAGTTCTGATACCAAAGCCCCCCCACCCCCGACCAGGACCACGTGTCGGGACGCGCCAGCGGTAGCCCAGCCAGATTCTCCAAGCCAGCCCGCGCCTGCCAATAGGGATCCCGCTCTTCGAACTTGCCCGCGCGAGCAATGACGAAGGCGGCCAGAAAGGCCGGCACCAGAAAGCGATCAAAGCCGGGGCTGCGGACGACCTCCGCCAGCTGTTGCAGTCGCCCAGCCATCGCCTCCCCTGTCGCCAAAACAGCGTCAGTTTATGGCGCCAGACCGATATTGCCTGGCACCACGCGCTCAGGCGGTCAGCGGGCGATCAGTCGGCAGAATCGGCTTGGGCAGCCGCGACTCGCGATTGGCCAGCAACGCGTCCACTCCATTGGCGCAGGAGCGACCCTCGGCGATCGCCCAAACGATCAACGACTGGCCCCGTCCTGCGTCGCCACAGGCGAACACTCGCTCAGCCGTGGTCGCGAAGTTGTCGTCACGCACGATGTTGCCGCGCCCGTCCAACTCGACCCCAAGCTGCTCGATCACCCCGCCGCGCTCCGGGCCGACAAAGCCCATCGCCAGCAGCACCAGCTGCGCCGGAATCGTCCGGGTGGTGTCCGGGATCGTCTCCAACCTGCCGTCGACGAACTCGACATCGTTGACGACCAGCCCAGTGACGTTACCCGCCTCATCGCCGACGAACTCCGCAGTCGAGACTGAGTAGACCCGCTCGCCGCCCTCCTCGTGGGCCGAGGTGACCTTGTAGGTCATCGGGTAGGTCGGCCAAGGCTGAGCAGCGGGACGCTCCTGCGGCGGCATCGGCAAGATCTCCAGCTGAGTGACCGACCGGGCTCCCTGGCGTAGCGACGTACCCAGACAGTCCGCGCCGGTGTCGCCACCGCCAATGATGACCACGTCCTTGCCGGTGGCCAGAATCTGATCCTCAACCTCTTGGCCCACCGCGATGCGGTTGGCCTGCGGCAGGAACTCCATGGCCTGGTGAATGCCAGCGAACTGGCGCCCGGGCACCGGCAGATCCCGCGCCACCGTGGAACCAACGGCCAGCACCACGGCGTCGAAACGCTCCAGCAACTGCTCGCCGGTGATGTCCACCCCGACGTTTACGCTCGTCTTGAAGGCCGTGCCTTCCAGCAGCATCTGCTTTAGCCGCCGCTCCAACACCGACTTCTGCATTTTGAACTCAGGAATCCCATACCGCAGCAGACCACCGATGGCATCGGCGCGTTCGTAGACGACCACCGTGTAGCCAGCCCGAGTGAGCTGTTGAGAGACCGCCAGCCCGGCCGGGCCCGAACCGATCACCGCCACCGTCTTACCGGTGTGCCAGGCGGCGGCTTGGGCTCGCACTCGGCGATCCTCCCAGGCGCGGTCGATGATCGAGACCTCAATGTTCTTGATGGTCACCGGATCGCGGTGGATCCCCACGACGCAGGCGGTTTCACAAGGTGCCGGACACAGCCGCCCAGTGAACTCCGGGAAGTTGTTGGTGGCATGCAACCGGTCGGTGGCACCGACCCAGTCGTCGCGCCACAGCATGTCGTTCCACTCCGGGATCAGGTTGCCCAGCGGGCAACCCGAATGACAGAACGGGATGCCGCAATCCATGCATCGCCCGGCCTGCTTGGCGATGATCGGCAGCAGCGCCAAGCCGGGGGCGCCCCGGTAGACCTCTTGCCAGTCCTGCACCCGCTCGTCAACCGGACGGCGATCGGCGACCTGACGGTCGGTGGTGATGAATCCTCTGGGATCAGCCACGGGACGCCTCCATCATCAGCTTGACCGTCGTGTCGTCATCAAGGCCAGCAGCCTCTGCTTTGGCCCGGGCCGCCAACACCCTGGCGTAATCCCGCGGCATCAGCGTGGTGAACCGCGTGACCAACTCCTCATCACTGCAGGTGAGCAATGCCTCGGCGACCGTCGAACCTGTCTCCTCGACATGCTTGGCCATCAGCTCCCGAATCCGGGCCAGTTCTTCAACCGAGGGTTCGCGAGAGTCCACCAGTTCGGTGTTCAACCGGTCGAGGTTCAGATCAAGCACCCACGCGACCCCGCCGGACATGCCGGCGGCAATGTTGCGTCCGGTTTCGCCCAGGATCAGTGCCTGGCCACCGGTCATGTACTCGCAGGCGTGGTCGCCCACACCTTCCACGACCGCGATAGCACCGGAGTTGCGGACACAGAAGCGCTCGCCGACCTGGCCGCGAATGTAGAGCTCACCGCTGGTGGCCCCATAGGCGATCACATTGCCGGCGATGATCTGCTCCTCGGCGGCAAAGGGCGCGTCCTCATGCGGCCGCAAGATCAGCCGACCTCCAGACAGCCCCTTACCGAAGTAGTCATTGGAATCACCGACCAGCCGCAAGGTCACCCCGGCGGGCACGAAGGCGCCAAAGCTCTGTCCGGCGGTGCCGCGCAAAGTCAGGTCGATCGTGTTCTCGGCCAGCCCAGCGCCCTTGGTCGCCTTGGTCACAGCGTGACCCAGCAGCGTGCCAACAGTGCGGTCGACGTTGCGCACTTTGAGGTCAGCGCGCACCAACTCGCCGCGCTCCAGCGCTGGCCTGGCCAGCTCCAAAAGGCGGACGTCGAGCTTGTCTTCCAGGCCGTGATCCTGTGCCTTGACCCGATACAGCGAAGCACCCTCGGGTAGCTCAACTCGATGCAGGATCGGCGCCAGGTCCAGACCCTCGGCCTTCCAATGGGTGATCGCCTCGCGGGAACGCAGCGCCTCCACGTGGCCGACGGCCTCCTGGAGTGAACGGAAGCCCAACTGGGCGAGCAACTCACGCACTTCAGTCGCAATGAACTCGAAGAAGTTCACCACGTAGTCGGCGTGCCCGGCGTACTTCTCGCGAAGCTGCGGGTTCTGGGTGGCCACGCCCACCGGGCAGGTGTCCAGATGGCAGACCCGCATCATCACGCAACCGGAGACCACCAGCGGCGCGGTGGCGAATCCGAACTCTTCAGCCCCCAGTAGTGCGGCGACCACCACATCGCGGCCGGTCTTGAGCTGACCGTCCACCTGGACGGTGATCCGATCGCGCAAACCGTTGAGCAGCAGCGTCTGCTGGGTCTCGGCCAAGCCGAGTTCCCACGGGCCACCGGCGTGTTTGACCGAGGTCAGCGGTGCCGCACCAGTGCCGCCATCGTGGCCGGAAATCAGCACCACATCAGCCTTGGCCTTCGAGACACCGGCCGCGACCGTACCAACACCAACCTCGGCAACCAGCTTGACATGAATCCGGGCGCTCGGGTTGGCGCACTTCAGGTCGTGGATCAGCTGTTTGAGGTCCTCGATCGAATAGATGTCGTGGTGCGGCGGCGGGGAGATCAGGCCGACGCCAGGAGTCGAGTGCCGGGTCTTGGCCACCCACGGGTAGACCTTGCCCCCTGGCAGCTGACCTCCCTCGCCGGGCTTGGCACCCTGGGCCATCTTGATCTGAATGTCGTCAGCATTGCTCAGATAGTCGCTGGTCACACCGAAGCGACCTGATGCGACCTGCTTGATCGCACTGCGTCGTGCTGGGTCGTACAGCCGATCGGCGTCCTCGCCACCCTCGCCGGTATTGGACTTACCGCCCAACCGGTTCATGGCGATCGCGAGCGTCTGATGAGCCTCCAGGGAGATCGAGCCGTAGCTCATCGCGCCGGTGGAGAACCGCTTCACGATCTCGCTGATCGGCTCCACCTCCTCGATGGGCACCGGAGTCCGAGTCGGGTCGAACTCAAGCAGGCCCCGCAGCGTCATCAACCGTTTGGATTGATCGTTGACCCGCTCGGTGTAACTCTTGAACAAGTCGTAGCGTCCCTCGCGGGTAGCGTGCTGCAACCGGAAGACGGATTCGGGATCGAACAGATGCGGCGGGCCTTCGCGGCGCCACTTGTACTCGCCACCGACCTCCAGGGTGCGGTGGGGCAACATGATCCCCAGCGGCGGGTAGGCCACCGAATGGCGCTTGGCCACCTCCTGGGCGATCTCGTCCAGCCCGATGCCTTCGATTCGGCTGGTGGTGCCATCGAAATAGGCCTTGACCAGCTCACTGGAAAGCCCCAGCGCCTCGAAAATCTGCGCGCCGGTGTAGGAGGCGATAGTGGAGACGCCCATCTTGCTCATCACCTTGAGCACGCCCTTGCCCAGGGCCTTACGAACGTTGTAGACCGCCTTGGCCGGATCCACTTCGACCAGCCATTCGCGCCGCGCCAAATCCTCGGCCGATTCGAAAGCCAGATAGGGATTCACCGCAGCCGCGCCGTAGCCGATCAGCAGTGCAACATGGTGCACCTCACGGACATCGCCGGCCTCGACGATCAGGCCAACCTGGGTACGGGTCTTTTCCTGCACCAGGTGGTGATGAATCGCCGCGGTGAGCAGCAACGACGGAATCGGCGCAAACTCGGCCGACGAATGGCGATCCGAGAGCACCAGGGTGCGGGCGCCGCGCGCGATCGCTTCGCTCACCTGCTGACACAAATCGTCCAGGGCCGCCTTCAGCGCTGCCCCACCGCCTGCGACCGGGAACACACCCCGCACCACATGGGTGTCATAGGCCGGCATGGAACCATTCCGGTTGATCCGCACCAGTTTCGCCAGCTGATCCGAATCGAGGATCGGGTAGCCGATCACAATCTGGCGACAGGACTCAGGGCCTGGCTTGAGCAGGTTGCCCTCCGGCCCGAGGGTCGCGGTCAGCGAAGTGACCAGCTCCTCGCGGATCGCGTCCAGCGGCGGGTTCGTGACCTGAGCAAACAACTGCGAGAAGTAGTCAAAGAGCAGCCGCGGCCGGTCGCTGAGGACTGCCACCGGGGTGTCCGACCCCATCGAGCCAATCGGCTCAGCGCCGGAGTTGGCCATCGGGGTGATCAGTAGCCGCAGTTCTTCGTGGGTGTAGCCGAAGATCTGCTGACGTCGAATCACCGAGGCGTGGCTGTGCACGACGTGCTGCTGCTCGGGCAGATCGTTCAGGTCGATCCGACCCGTCTTCAGCCACTCGGCGTAGGGATGTTCGGCCGCAAGCTGCGCCTTGATTTCGTCATCGTTGATCAGGCGATGGGCGTCGAGATCGACCAGGAACATCCGGCCGGGCTGCATCCGGCCCTTTTGGATCACCTTCGCTGGCTCGATGTCGAGCACCCCAGCCTCGGAGGCAAAAACCACCAGGCCGTCATCGGTGACCCAGTAACGCCCGGGACGCAGACCGTTGCGATCAAGCACCGCGCCGATCAGCTTGCCATCAGTGAACGTAACCGAAGCCGGCCCGTCCCAGGGCTCGATCACCGAGGAGTGGAAGGAGTAGAACGCGCGCCGGGCGGCGTCCATCTCGGTGTGGTTTTCCCACGCCTCGGGAATCATCATCAGCACGGCGTGCGGCAACGTCCGTCCGCCAAGGTGCAACAGTTCGAGCACCTCATCGAAGGAGGCCGAGTCCGAGCCCCCGGGGGTGCAAATCGGGAAGATCCGATCCAGATCGCCGGGAATCTTGTCGGTGGCCAGCAGCGCCTCGCGAGCTCGCATCCAGTTGCGGTTGCCCTTGACGGTGTTGATCTCGCCGTTGTGGGCCATCAGGCGGTACGGATGGGCCAACTCCCAGGCCGGGAAGGTGTTGGTGGAGAAACGCGAATGCACCAGGGCAAGGGCGCTCTCCATCCGCTCGTCGAGCAGATCGGGGAACACTTCAGCCAACTGCTGGGTGGTGAGCATTCCCTTGTAGACAGTGGTGCGTCCCGACAACGAGGCGAAATACACCCCGGCGTCGTTGCGGGCCCGCTGGCGCAGCGGATACACCGCGCGATCCAGTTCGATCCCGCTGGCCAGGTCTTCGGTGGAGACAAAGATCTGCTCGAAGAACGGCATGTTTCCCACCGAAACCGGGCTGAGGGTGGCCGACTCGGTCGGCACGACCCGCCAACCGTGAACCGTCAGCCCCTCTTCCGTGGCCAGATACTCGACGGTGCGCTTTGCGGTGGCCCGCTTGGCAGCGTCGGTCGGCAGGAAGGCCATTCCGGTGGCGTAACAGCCCGGCGGTGGAAGCTCGAACGCGACCTCGGTGCGCAGAAAACGGTCCGGCACCTGCATCAGCATGCCAGCGCCATCACCGGCGGCGGCATCAGCTCCAGTTGCACCACGGTGGTCCAGGTTCTCCAGAGCGGTCAGGCCCTTGGCAATGATGTCGTGATCAGCCTGCCCGCTCAGTCGCGCCACAAACGCGACCCCACAGGCATCGTGCTCATAGGCCGGGTCGTAGAGACCAGCTGCCGGCCGTTGAGGCATTGACATCACCGCCATAGATATCTCCCATCTGCGCATCGAGGCGCCGGGGGTGCCAAGGAGGTCGGCACCGAGCCGACGCTGCACACTCGACCGGCGAGCCTACCCGAACCCGGCCGCGCTTCTTGCAAGTCAGTTTGCATGATGGACCTACTGGGGGACGCAGGGGCAAACGTCCCCCTCTTTCAACCCAAACCAATGGGGTCAAATACCTAGTCAGTCAGGATTTGCCGGGCGGACCGCCATCAGCATCAGCTGGCTCATCTTCGCCGCCGCTGGGCGCCTCGCCAGCCCCACCAGCGGCGGCGGAGGGGTCTTCGGCAGCGGAATTCGTAGCGGACACTACGAATTCCGCAGTCCCAAACTCGACGACATCTTCGCGGCCAGGACGTTTGCGACTGAGCCAGATCAGCAGCATTACGCCAACCAGGCAGATCAGCATGGCCACCGCCGCATTGAACCGAAGGGGGCCGAACACGTCGTAGGAGTAGTCGGTACGCAACGACTCGGTGAAGACCCGGCCAAACCCATACAGCGCGACGTAGAGCGCGAAGACCTTGCCTCGTCCGAGGGTGAACTTCCGATCAGCCCAAAGCAACACCCCGGCCACTGACAGGTTCCAAACCGACTCGTAAAGGAAGGTCGGGTGGAAGGTGGCGTATTGCTCGTAGCCGGGCACCCGGTGGGCCGAATCGATCTCCAGAGCCCAGGGCAGGTTGGTGGGCAGCCCGTACAACTCCTGATTGAACCAGTTACCGAAGCGGCCCAGCGCTTGCCCCACCGCCATTCCGGGGGCCAGCGAATCAGCCAGCGCCGCAAAGGCGATTCGGCGCCGTCTGGCGGTGAGCCAGGCCGCCAACGCACCGAAGCCAACCGCGCCGTAGATGGCGATGCCGCCCTCCCAGATGGCCCACCAGTGCTGGTTGGCCCCAGCGCCAAAGTAATCACCCAGGTGGGTCATGACGTGATAGAAGCGGGCACCGATGATGCCGACCGGGAGTGCCCAGAGCAGCACCGTCTCGAAGCTGTCGGTGGTGCCACCGCGCGCCTGCCATCGCCGCAGGCCGATTGCCCAGGCTGCGATGATGCCGGTGATCAGACACAGTGCATAGATGTGGATCGTGACCGGCCCGAACGAGAAGCTGCTGATTGTCGGGCTGGGAATGAACAAGGAAATCATCGGCGCACCCCCGCGGTGAGATCGGCCACTGCTGTTCGCAATCCGGTTAGGTCCGCTGGATCGCCGGCATCCTCAGCAGCCAACAGCGGTTTGATGAAGGCCGAGCCGACGATCACCGCATCGGCGAACTTCACCACCGCCGCGGCCTGATCACCATTGGAGACCCCCAGCCCGACCCCAACCAGGATCTCCGGGGCCAAGGCGCGGATGCGCTCAACCAGTTTCGGCGCGGCATCCGATGAGGTGACCCGCGTCCCGGTGACCCCCATCACCGCGGTCGCATACAGCCAGCCACGGGCCGCCTGCGCAGTCATGGCGATCCGTTCGTCGGTGGAGGATGGCGAGACCAGGAAGACCCGATCCAGTTGGTAGGCATCGCTCGCGGTCAGCCATTCGCCGGCTTCATCTGGAACCAGATCTGGGGTGATCAGCCCGGAACCACCGGCGTTGGCAAGATCGCGGGCGAAGGCCTCCACCCCGTAGCGCTCGACGAGGTTCCAGTAAGTCATCACCACGGCTGGCCTCCCGGCGGCGCGGACGGTCTCCACCGCCGCGAATACGTCCCGGGTACGAACCCCGCGCTCCAGCGCTCGGGTGCCAGCCCGCTGAATCACCGGGCCGTCCATGACCGGGTCGGAGTACGGCAGGCCAATCTCGACCAGGTCCACCCCGGGAGTGAGGCCATCGGCTCCGCAGAGCGTTCGCAGCGCGGCCAGCGAGCCAGGCACGCTCGGGTAACCCACCGGAAGGTAGCCCACCAGAGCGCCTCTACCTTCGGCCTTCGCGGCCGCAATTGCGGCTGCAGAAGTCGTGAAACTCATGCGATCCCTCCGGTGTAAAGATCAGGGTGTCCGGGCAGCCCGAAATAGGCGATGGCGGTATCCACATCCTTGTCACCCCGCCCTGACAGGCAAACGACGATCAGCGGCTCGGCCTCTGGTTGTTCGATGGCCAGCCGCTGACCCAGGCGAATCACCCCGGCCAGGGCGTGCGCCGATTCGATCGCCGGCATGATCCCCTCAGTACGGCAGAGCAGCTTGAAAGCCGCCATCGCCTCGTCATCGGTGACGGCTTCATAGTTCGCTCGACCGGTCGCGGCCAACCACGCGTGCTCCGGGCCGACGCCGGGATAGTCCAGGCCAGCCGAGATCGAGTGGGACTCAATGGTCTGCCCGTCAGCATCCTGCAGGACGTAGGTGCGCATGCCATGCAGCACCCCGACCGAGCCACCCTCGATGGAAGCGGCGTGCCGACCGGTTTCGACGCCATCACCACCGGCCTCGAACCCATAGAGGGCCACCTGGGGAGTATCGATGAAATCGGCGAATGTTCCCAGGGCATTTGAGCCGCCGCCGACGCAGGCGGCCACCGCATCGGGCAGCCGATCGAAGCGTTCGCTCAACTGCTGACGGATCTCGGTGCTGATTACTCGCTGAAACTCGCGCACCAACATTGGGAAGGGATGCGGGCCGGCCACCGTCCCAATCAGGTAGTGGGTGTCGTCCACACTGGCAACCCAGTCGCGCATCGCCTCGTTCATGGCGTCCTTCAGCGTCTGGCTTCCCGATTCCACCGCGACCACTTCGGCACCGAGCAGCTGCATTCTGGCCACGTTGAGTGCCTGGCGATCGGTGTCTACCTTGCCCATGTAAACCCGACACTCCATGCCCAGCAGCGCCGCTGCAGTAGCGGTAGCCACCCCATGCTGGCCAGCGCCGGTCTCGGCGATCACCCTGGTCTTGCCCATTCGCTTGGTGAGCAGCGCCTGGCCGAGCACATTGTTGATCTTGTGAGAACCGGTGTGGTTAAGGTCCTCCCGCTTGAGCAGCACCCGAGCTCGTCCACAGTGCTCGGCGAACCTGGGCACTTCAGTCAGCGGCGTGGGCCGTCCGGAGTACTCCTGTCGCAGCCGGTTCAGTTCAGCCCAGAACGCCGGATCGGAGTTGGCGGCAACAAACTCAGCCTCCAACTGATCCAAGGCTGCGATCAGGGCCTCAGGCACGTAGCGTCCGCCAAAGATGTCGAAATGACCGGCTGAGTCCGGCAAGGGGTTCTGAGTCACCCGCCTATTCACTCACATCCTCAGGTGTTGGTCACGCCAATGCCCGCAGCGCGGCCACTGCGGCCCGCGGATCACCATGGCGCACCAGCAACTCCCCCACCAGGATCGCATCGGCACCGGCAGTGCGCATCCGAGCCGCGTCCTGAGCCGAAAGGATGCCGGATTCGGCCACTTTGGTCGCCTCGTCGCCAATGAGCGCTGCCATCTGCTCAAAGTTGGCCAGATCGACTTCAAGGGTCTTGAGATTGCGGTTGTTCACGCCAATGAGCGTGGCACCGGCTGCCAGCGCGCGCTCCACCTCGCCGGGCGTATGGGTCTCCACCAAAGCGGTCATCCCCAGCTCTGTGGTCAGGGCCAGCAGCTCCGACAGTTCGGCGTCTTCCAAGGCGGCCACGATCAGCAGGATCAGGTCAGCACCGGCAGCCCGGGCCTCCCACAGCTGGTAGCTGCCGACCACGAAGTCCTTACGCAGCAACGGAGCCGAGACTGCGGCCCGGACCGCTCGAAGGTCAGCGAGGCTGCCGCCGAACCGTCGCTGTTCGGTCAGTACCGAGATCGCCGCAGCGCCCCCGGCGGCATAGGAGGTGGCTAAGGCGGCCGGATCTTCGATCGGGGCCAGCGCGCCTTTGCTCGGGCTGGATCGCTTCACTTCGGCAATCACCGAAAGCCCGGGAGCCCGCAAGGCAGGCATCGGATCGAGCGCAGCTGGCGCCGCCGCAACCGCCTCAACCAACTCGGTGAAAGGACGCATGGCCTGGCGTACGGCGAGATCCTCAACCACCCCGGCGATGATCTCGTCAAGGACAGTCATCAGGAGTGCCCGTACCCCAACCGACGCAGTACCGACCCAGTAGCCAGCGCCAACACCAACAGCACTGACGCGGCCCACAACAGGTTCCAATTGGGTCCGAGCAGTAGAGCCACAGCTGCCATCGCCACCGCAACGGCGGCCATGATGCTGCCAGCCCAAGCCACTAAAGACCGTCCATTTAGATCCACAGCCGACGCGGTTACCGCTCGCTCAGCGCTTTCAATCATCCGCCACCCCTGGAGAATCGTGCAGTCCCGACCGAGGCACCATACTGTCCCGCTCGTGGGCAAAGCGCCAGTTGGCGGGCCAAGGAAAAGCTGAATATTCCCGGCAGCGAACACCGTTCTTACTAGGTGTTTCACCATCTCGCCCGACGTAACGGACAGTTTCCCTAGCCAAACCGCAGTTGCCCCACGACCCGAAAGAAATCAGCCAAGACGACGCAGCAACGCTGCCTGCGAGACCGCAGACAGCACCGCCTTTGCCTTGTTCTGAGCCTCTAGGTCTTCATTAGCTGGTACCGAGTCGGCCACCACCCCGGCGCCTGCCTGCACATAGGCCACCGAGTCGCGGATCACCGCAGTCCGAATGGCGATCGCGGTGTCGGAGTCCCCGGCGAAATCGAAGTAGCCAATGACCCCGCCGTAGAGGCCTCTTCTGGAGACTTCGAGCGAATCGATGATCTCCATTGCTCGCACCTTTGGCGCCCCGGTGAGGGTGCCGGCCGGGAAGCAACTTAGGGTTGCATCCAAAGCTGACCGTCCCGGCGTCAGCGTCCCGGTAACTGAGGCTTCCAGGTGCATTACGTGGCTGTAGCGGCGGACCTTCATGAACTCCACCACCGTGACCGAGCCTGGCTCACAGACCCGCCCGAGATCGTTGCGTCCCAGGTCGACCAACATCAGATGCTCGGCGGCCTCTTTGGGATCGGCCAACAGCTCAGCCTCGAGTGCGACATCTGCGGCCGGGTCGGCACCCCGCGGCCTGGTGCCGGCAATCGGGTGGGTGGTGGCCCGTCCGTCGGCCACCGTCACCAGTGCCTCTGGGCTAGCCCCGACGATGGCGAATCCCGCCAATCGCAACAAGTAGAGGTAGGGGCTGGGATTGCTCCGCCGCAACACCCGGTAGACGTCCAGGGCATCAGCTGGGCAATCCAACTCAAACCGCTGACTTGGCACGATCTGGAAGGCCTCACCGGCTTTAATCTGCTCGATGGCGGCAGCAACAGCCGACTCGTACTCAGCCGACGTCCGCTGGCGCCGCACCTCAGCAGGCGCTGCCGCCACCGCCCTAATGGCGAGCAGGCTCGAGGCTGGCCGAAGGAGATCGGCCACCATTGCCTCGATTCGGGCCACCGCATCGGCGTAGGCCTCGGTGATCCGATCTGCAGAACCGTCGAAATTGATGGCATTCGCCACCAACCAAACCTCGCCGCTGTGATGGTCCAACACGGCCACATCGGAGGCAAGCATCATGCTCAGCTCCGGAATGCCCAGATCGTCAGGGTTGCCATCCGGCAGCCGCTCCAGCCGCCGCACCACGTCGTAGCCGAGGTAACCGACCATGCCGGAAACCAGCGGCGGCAACTCCGGGTCGCGCGGGGTGTGCAGTAGCTCGAGGGTCTCGGCCAGCACCTTCAGTGGGTCAGCACCGCTAGGTAGGCCGCTGATCGGACGCCCACTCCAGTGCCACTGAGCTACCCCGTCTTCCTGGGTGAGGGTGGCGGCCGAGCGGACGCCGACGAAGGAGTAGCGCGACCACGCCCCGGCTTCGACCGACTCCAGCAAGAAGGTGTTCGCGCGGTCCCCGCAGAGCCGATGGTAAAGCGCCACCGCGGTCAGATCATCGGCCAGCAGGCGAGCGTAGACACTTACCACCCGGCGCTCGGCGCCGGCGGCCAGGAAGCCGTCCAAATCAGGGGTAATCGAGAGGTTCACTGCACGTCCGCCAATAACGTCTTGCCGTCGAAGCAGGTCTGGGTTCCGGTGTGGCAGGCCGGCCCGGTCTGCGTCACCTTGAACAGCAGCGTGTCACCATCGCAGTCCAGTCGAACCTCGCGGACCACCTGCACGTTGCCGCTGGTCTCACCTTTGACCCAGTAGGCGCCTCGGCTCCGCGACCAGTAAGTGCCGCGGCGAGTCGCCAATGTGCGCCGCAGCGCCTCATCGTCAACCCAGGCCAGCATCAGCACCGCACCGGTGTCGGCCTCCTGGACGACAACGGGCACCAGTTCGTCGGCATTTCGCTTCAACAGCGCTGCAATTGATGGATCCAGCTCGCTCACCAGTTCATTGTGACAGCGGCTCAGGTGAGCATCGAAACGTCCGCGAGTTGTGAACGCGCATTCGGGCTCCCGCCAGCGACGTTGCCCGCCGCCAGCATCGCCACCGTCACCCGCCCATCTTCACCATCAGACTCGGCCCAGTCGACGGCCAGCGAGTCGATCAGCGTGCGCCCGAGACCAGGCCCACCGATGCTGCCCAATGGGGTGCGCGACGCCGAGGCCTCGGTCACCCGCAGGCACAACAGTGACTGCTGATCTGCACCAATGACCACCTCGGCGTGAGTTGCCCGGCTGTGCCGCACCGAGTTCAGCAGAATCTCGCGCACCACTTCCACACAGGCGTCGGTCAGATCGGGAGTGGCCGCCATCATCGCCAGGGCGCCTGGACGCACATCCAGTGAGATCGCGAGCACTCCGTCCCAGACTCTGGTGACCGTCTCGAGTCGCTCGCGGGGGGAGTCGGCCGGAGCCTGCTCGATCAAGTCGGCCAGCCCCAGGGTGCTGCGCACTCGCTCGATGACGGCCTGATCCAGCGGCTGGCCAGCAGCCAGATTGTCGCGGGCTATGCCCAACAGCAGGCTGGCTGCGGTCAGATTCGCCTGAACCCGCCCGTGCAGCGCCATCGCCAGCCTGCGTCGCCGGGCCCAAAGGCGCTGACGGGTGCGATGCAGCTCCCAGCTGGTGCGCCGGATCAAGGCCCGGGCTGCCGCGCTCTCTTCGGCCCGAATCTTGGCGAATGCCGAGATGCCACCGCCGATCATCGCCAGCAGCGGTGGCACCAAGAAGGCCTCCAGCGGCGTGGGCGATCCCAGCGAGGAGGTCAACATCAAGGCGGTCAGACCGACCAGGTACATCACCAGGTAGATCGCGGCTACCACCGAAACCCCAGCCCGCGGCGCAATGCTGGCGACCCGGGGACCGAGCAGCCGTTCGGCACCAAGCAACATCAACAGATGCAGGCCAAGGACCGCTATCGACAAGGTGCCGCCGCTGTCCAGACGATGGGGAGCCGGCACCAACTCAGCCAACATCACCATCGGCAGACAAAGCAGGCCGACCAGACCAGGCTGGAACGGTTTGGCCACCGGCCAGGCGCGCACGATTCCCGGAATGAGCTCGCGCCAACCGTGCCACAGCGACTCAATCTGGACCTGGTCCACCTGGGTGTCCATCCGCGCCAGGTCGTGGCTGATCGGACGAACCGAGCTAGCGATCACCTCATCGATCACCTGAATGCAATCGGTCAGCTCCGCGACGCTCAAATGGTGATTCAGCCGACTCCTGATGTCGGCCAGGGTGGCATTGGTGGATTCACGGACCGCCGCAAGTTGCAGGTCGGTCTCGGCCAGCGCCCGGGCATCCTCTCCCCTGGTCAGAATTTGGCGCTCGTACTCGGTCTCCAGGCGCACCCGCTGGTCACGGGCCTGATGCCACCAGCTCACCAAGATCGCCGAGGCTGCCATCCAGATGCCGGTGTTCAGGGCCCAGGAGGTGGCCACCCAAGACCAGGCCTCCCAGAAAGTCCCTCCGGGTTCGGTGCCGAGCACCATCACCGTCGCGGCAGCCACGCCACCGAAGGTGAAGAAGACCAACTGCAGGCCCAACACCGAGCGAAGCCGCAACCCGCGCTTGACCAGGGGCACCACCACCCAAAGCAGCACCGTCAGGGTCGCCAGCTGGGCAAGAAGCGCGAGCGCCGAAGTCGCGATTGCCTGCCACGGCGCCAGCCCATGCTGGACCCCGTAGAAGAGCTGGCTGGCATATAGCCATGGCGCCGGGATCGCCAACACCGGCCAGCCCACCGGGCCTTCCCAAGATGCCGACCTCAGCTCGCCGAGCACTGAGCGCGGTGAGAGCCGATCAAGCGGACTGGTCACCTGGCAGTGGGCCCATGGGCGTAGTAAAGCTTGGCCAACTGAACCCGCGGGTTGTTGGCCGAACCCTTCTCAACATTCAGGCGCAGGATCAGCCGCTGCACAATCTGCTCCACCCCGTGACTGGACGTGCCCCGCCGAGCGGCGATTTCCGCATTGGACAGCCCGGCAGCGATCAGCCGCAGCACTTCGAGCTGATCCCTGCTCAGTGCACTCAGCGGGCCGGTGGAGGCCGTATCGTCGCGTCGGGGCTTCTGATCGCGCAGCACTGCCTCAAGAGTCTCCAACAACAGAGCCGCATTCCCCAGCGTGCGCTTGTGCAGGTAGGCGGCCCGGGCCGGAATCAGCCGGCTGTCCACCCCAGCAACCTCGGGTGAGGGGGCATTGGTCAACACCACCAAAGCCGTCCAAGGCGCGTACCGGTCGGCGTAGGCCAACACTTCCGCCCCGCCTGGGCCTTCACCAAGATCGAGATCAACCAGTAGTGCATCAGGGTCAAAATCGCGCAGCCCGACAATGGCATCGGCCGCCGTCTCCACCCCCAGCGGCTCGAACCCGGCGTTGGCCAACAGCGACAGGGTAAGCGAGCGAATCAGCGGCTCGTCCTCAACGACCAGCACCCGGCGTGGAGCCGGTGTGAACGATGTCGGAGAACTGGGCGGCGTTGAGGGCATGGCACTCCTGATCGGGATGGTGCTTTCATCCTCGCACCGTCCAAGCCCTGGAAGTGGTATTTCCGGCGCCGTGTGGGTGAGGGAATCCTCTTATTCACCACCAAAAGGCCACGGCCTTCGGCCAAACTTTAGGCAGGCACCTTGTGCAAAGAAGTAGACGAAGGCGAGGTCACCTTTCGAGTTTCACCCACTTGGAGACATCGGCTGAGGAGCATGGGCGACAGCATTTGGGCTGATCGCGCAACCGACCACCTCAGTCCGCTCCTGCCAACTGATCGGGTGGGAAACCCGCCCCCCGCGCCATCCTGCAGGCTTCCCACCTGATCAGTTACCAGCCATCACGAAAGATGAAGCACCGAACATGAATCTCGACCGTTTCGCGATCACCCTTCAGCGCGACCGCGCCGCAGCGCGGGCTCGTCGCGAGCCCCCACAACCCCGACCGACACCGGCAGCCGACCAGGCAGCCCGGCAAAGTCCGGAGTTTCCGAGAGCCAAAGGCTGATCGCAGATCCTGGTTCAGACGTCCAAACCTGGCGTGCGGTACCCAATGGGCGTCACGTTGCTGAAACAATGTCTGGCATGCGCGTATACAACTTCTCAGCCGGTCCCGCCATGCTCCCCCTTGAGGCCCTCACCGTGGCCCAGTCTGAGTTGACCGACTGGAAGAGTTCCGGAATGTCCGTGCTCGAGGTATCGCACCGCGGTAAGGACTTCGTCGCCTGCGCCGCCGAGACCGAATCGCTGCTACGTGAAGTGCTGGGGATCGGCGAGAACTACAAGGTGCTGTTCCTGCAAGGCGGCGCCACCGGCCAGTTCGATGCGATCCCGATGAACATCACCGCCGTCGGCGACCGGGTCGACTATCTCAATACCGGTCAGTGGTCGGTGAAGGCCATCAAGGCCGCCAAGGCTCAGGGGCTGGACGTCCACGTGTTGGCCGACCAGGCTGGCTCGAACTACACCGATGCCCCCGCACCAGGCAGCTTCACCGTTGATCCCGGCGCGGCCTACCTGCACTACACCCCAAACGAGACCATCGGCGGCGTGGAGTTCAGCTACGTGCCCCAAACTGGCGGGGTTCCTCTGGTTGCCGATTTCAGCTCCACGATTCTCTCCCGGCCGATCAACGTGTCCGACTATGGCCTGATCTACGCCGGCGCCCAAAAGAACATGGGCCCCTCAGGCCTCTGCGTGGTGATCGTGCGCGACGACCTGCTCGGACGGGCCCGTCCCGGCACCCCGTCAGTGTGGAACTACGCGGCGATGGCTGAGGCCGACTCCATGCTCAACACGCCGCCGACTTTTGGGGTCTACCTGCTCGGGCTGATCCTGAAGTGGGTCGTTCAGACCGGCGGTTTGACCGCCATGGCCCAGCGCAACCGTGCCAAGGCCGAGGCGCTCTACGGGTTCATCGACGCCAGCGATTACTACCGCAACCCGGTCGCGCTGGATTCCCGCTCCTGGATGAACGTGCCGTTCCTGCAGGCCAATGGCGAACTCGACAAGACCTTCGTCGCCGAGGCCACCGCGGCCGGATTGACCAACCTGGCCGGACACCGCAGCGTCGGTGGCATGCGCGCCAGCATCTATAACGCCATGCCCGCTGAAGGTGTGCAGGCGTTGATTGACTTCATGACTGATTTCGAACGCCGCAACGGGTGAGGACTGAAATGACTTTCCAGATCAAAACGCTCAACGCCATCAGCAAGGTCGGGCTCAACCGCCTGCCCGAGGACAGCTACGTCGTTGGGAACGATCTCGATTCCCCCGACGCGATCCTGCTGCGTTCGGCCAGCCTGCACGGCGTCGAGATTCCGGGTTCGGTGCTGGCAGTGGCCCGCGCCGGGGCTGGCACCAACAACATCCCGATCGCCGAGTACAGCGCCTTGGGTATCCCGGTGTTCAACACCCCCGGCGCCAACGCCAACGCGGTGAAGGAACTCGTCGTGGCGGCGATCTTCCTCGCCGCCCGCAACATCATTCCGGCGGCCTCTTTCGCTCATCGTCTCGACGGCGATGCCGCCAGCATGGACAAGGCGGTCGAAGCTGGCAAGAAGCAGTTCGTCGGCTTTGAGCTACCCGGCCGCACGCTGGGGGTCGTCGGCCTCGGTGCGATCGGCGTTGAGGTGGCTAATGCTGCCGTCGGCCTGGGAATGAAGGTGATGGGCTTCGATCCGGCGATCACCGTCGAGCACGCCTGGAACCTGTCGAGCAAGGTGGAGCGGGTGATCAATCTGGACGCCATGCTGAAGCGGGCCGACATCGTCACCGTCCACGTCCCACTGGTTGATGGCACTAAGGGCCTGATCGGCGCCGCGCAGCTTGGCGTCATGCGCAAGTCGGCGGTGCTGGTGAACTTCGCCCGCGGCCCGATCGTCGATGGCGCAGCGGTGGTAGAAGCTTTGGAGAGCGGCAGCCTGCGTGGCTATGTGTGCGACTTCCCCACCCCAGAGCTGAACAAGCGGCCGAATGTGGTCACCCTGCCCCATTTGGGCGCCTCCACCAACGAAGCCGAAGAAAACTGCGCCTATATGGCCGCCGAGGAGCTCAAGGCCTACCTTGAGGACGGCACGATCAAGAACTCGGTGAACTTCCCCGAAGCCGAATTGGCCCGGGTCGCTGGCACCCAGCGTTTGGCTATCGCCAATAGCAATGTGCCCAACATGGTCGGCCAGATTTCCACTCTGCTGGCCGATGCCGGGCTCAACATCTCCGACCTTCTCAACAAGTCGCGCGGCGAGTTGGCCTACACCTTGGTGGACGTCGACGGCGAGGTGCCGGCCAGCCTGGTCACCAAGATCAAGAGCATCGATGGGGTGCTGTCGGCCCGAGTGATCTGATCGATCAGCAGCAACTTCGATAGTGGCCCGTCGGGAAACCGGCGGGCCACTATCGGCGTTTCGGGGCGGCTACGCGCTTTCCAGCCAACGCCGAGCCGCCTTGATCCTGGCCTCCACCTGTTCGGTGGTGGCCTGGGCCAGTGGCGGCCCGCCAACCTCGCGCCGCAAGCCAGCATGCACGTGGCTGTGCGGCACTCCGCGGGAGCGGGCCACCTGCGCGACCAGGCTGTTGAGTTCCTTGCGACGACCCTCCAGCGCCCGGAACAGGCTCACTTCAGCCGGTTCTTTGTCCCGACGGGACTGTCGGTCGCGGCGCGCCAGCTGGCGGCGTTGCCGCTCAGCCAACAATGCGCTCACCTGATCGGGCTCCAGCAGGCCAGGCAGGCCGAGGTATTCGGCTTCCTCGGCACTGGACGCTTCGGTCTGCAGCCCGTAGGCCCGCGCATCGAAAAGCACGTGGTCGAAGGCTGCGATTGCCTCCAGCGTTTCTTGTTCGCCTTCAAACTCCGCCAGTTTGCGCTGCCGGTTCGCCTCGGCCAGTAGTGCCTCCTCTGGCGCCCATAGGTCGCCGTCGGTGGCTGGCGGTTTACCCAGCACGTGGTCCCGCTGCTTCTCCAGGGTGCTGGCGTGGGCTAGCAGGATCGGCACCGTGGGCAGAAAGATGCTGGCCAACTCACCGCGTCGCCGGCTGCGGACGAAGCGCCCCACTGCTTGCGCGAAGAAGAGCGGGGTCGAGGTCGCCGTGGCATACACCCCGACCGCCAGCCGGGGTACGTCCACACCTTCGGAGACCATGCGCACCGCTACCATCCAGCGGTCCTCGCTTTGGGCGAACTTCTCGATCCGACGGCTGGCCCCAGTGTCATCACTGAGCACCACGGTCGGTCGTTGCTCACAGATCTTCTCCAGCGCCCGCGCATATGCGCGGGCCTGTCTTTGGTCGCTGGCGATCACCAGCCCGCCGGCGTCGGGAATGTGGCGACGCACCTCGCTAAGACGCTGATCGGCGGCCCGCAGCACCGAGTGAATCCACTCCCCCGCCGGATCGAGAGCTGTGCGCCAGGCTTGAGCGGTGACGTCCTTGGTGAGCGGCTCACCGAGGTTGGCCGCCAATTCGTCACCGGCCCGAGTGCGCCAGCGCATCCCGCCGCCGTAGGCCAGAAAGACCACCGGACGCACCACTTGGTCGCGCAACGCCTCGGCGTAGCCGTAGACGTAGTCAGCCTCGGATCGACGCACTCCGTCCCCGGTATCGAGGTATCTCACGAAAGGGATCTTGTTGGTATCGCTGCGGAAGGGAGTGCCGGTGAGCGCCAAGCGCCTGGTGGCCAGGCAGAACGCCTGCTCGATCGCCTCGCCCCAGCTGCGCGCGTCGCCGGCGTGGTGGATCTCATCGAAGATCACCAGCGTCTTGGCCGCCACTGTCCGGGCTTCGTAACTGTGCGTGGCTGCGGCCACCCCGGCATAGGTCACCGCTTGGCCGTGAAACTGTTTGCTACGGCCGCGCTTGGCATTGCCTAAGCCAGGGTCGAGGTGCAGGCCCACCTTTGCTGCGGCCTCGGCCCACTGCACCTTGAGGTGCTCAGTGGGGGTGACCACGATCACCTGCTCGATTCGCCGCTGCGCAAGCAGTTCAGTCGCCACTCGCAGCGCGAAGGTGGTTTTACCCGCGCCTGGGGTGGCCACAGCCAGGAAATCGAGTGGATCGAGCTCGCGGTAGCGGCGCAGTGCGGCTACCTGCCAGGCGCGGAGGCGCGCGGCCGTGCCCCAGGCGGCGCGGCCGGGGAAGGCTGGGGAAAGCTGGTCTAGCGCAGAACTGTTCGGCAAACCGCTACCCGTCGCCCCGGGTGCGATGCAGCCACCACACGGCGATGCCGATGCCCACCAGATCGGCCAGACCGTCGTAGATGTCTCCGCTGCGATTGGGGATCCACCACTTCTGGGCCAACTCGCTGATCCCGGCGTGGACGGCGAAGACCGCCGCGATCAGCCAGCCGCGTCCGGTCAACCGACCCAGCACCCACACCGGGATGCCGAACAGCGCGGCGTGGACCACCTTGTCGACATAGAGCGGGTCGGGGGTCGCCGGATTGCCCGGCAGATAGAGGGCCAACAGGTGCAAGGCCAACACCGGAACCACCAGCCACCACAACACCTTGCGGGTCGCTGCGTCGAGTCTGGGGGCAGGCTCCACCGAGCCACCCGGCGATTCGTCGAGTGGTGAGGGCCGGTGTTGGCGATCAGCCAAGTCGGGCCAGGATCAGTTCACGGACACGGGCGGCGTCGGCCTGGCCGCGCATCTCCTTCATCACCGCACCAATCAGGGCGCCAGCAGCAGCTACCTTGCCTTCGCGGATCTTCGCCGCGACGTCCGGATTAGCCTGAATCGCGCGATCAACTGCTGCCGCCAAGGCGCCATCGTCGGAGACCACCGCCAAGCCACGACCGGCCACCACAGCGGCCGGATCACCCTCCCCGGCCAGCACACCGTCGATTACCTGGCGAGCCAACTTGTCGTTGAGGGTCCCGGCGTCGACCAACTCCTGGAGCGCGGCCACTTGACCCGGCGTGATTGCCAGTTGAGCAAGCTCGAGCCCGGCTTCGTTCGCGCGGCGGGCCAACTCGGTCAGCCACCACTTGCGAGCCGAGGACGGCAAAGCTCCGGCGGCGACCGTCGCCTCGATCAACTCCAGGGCGTCGGCATTGACGATGTCGGCGAACTCCTGATCGGTGAAGTCCCACGCCGCCTGCAGCCGTTTGCGTTTCACCGCCGGCACCTCAGGCAGGGTGGCCCGCAACTGCTCCACCCATTCCGGACTCGGCGCCACCGGCACCAAATCCGGCTCGGGAAAGTAGCGGTAGTCCTCGGCCTCTTCCTTGGAGCGCCCCGCGGTGGTGTAGCCCTCCTCATGCCAGTGACGGGTCTCCTGATGCACTTTGCCGCCAGCGGCCAGCAGCGCGGCTTGTCGGCGAATCTCGTAGTGGAGAGCGTTTTCGATGCTGCGCAGCGAGTTGACGTTCTTGGTTTCAGTGCGCAGGCCGAGTTCGGTCTCGCCCTTGGGCATCAAGGAGACGTTGGCATCACAGCGCAACGATCCCTGCTCCATCCGGACGTCTGAGACCCCAAGGGCGCGCATCAGGTCGCGCAAATAGGACACATAGGCCTTGGCCACTGCTGGCGCCTTGGCCCCGGTGCCCCGAATCGGCCTGGTGACGATCTCGATCAGCGGAGTGCCAGCCCGGTTGTAGTCAACCAGCGAGTACTCGGCATCGCCGATCCGACCGGTCGCCCCGCCAGCGTGGACGAGCTTGCCGGCGTCCTCTTCCATGTGGGCCCGCTCGATCTCAATGGAGAAGATCTCGCCGTCGACTTCGAGCTCGACCATCCCGTTGAAGGCGATCGGCTCGTCGTACTGGGAAGTCTGGAAGTCTTTGGTCATGTCCGGGTAGAAGTAGTTCTTCCGCGCGAAGCGACACCACCCCGCGATGTCACAACCAAGTGCCAACCCGATCCGGATCGCCGACTCAATCGCCTTGCCGTTGACCACCGGCAACGAGCCTGGCAAGCCAAGACAGACCGGGCAGGTGTTGGAGTTGGGCACATCGCCGAACTGGTTTGCGCAGCCGCAAAACATTTTGGTCGCGGTGTTCAGCTCAACGTGCACCTCCAACCCCAGCACCGGGTCGAAGGACGCCATCGCGTCGTCGAAGTCCATTAGGTCCACGCTCATCGCGCACCCCCGCTCAGGTAGGCACCAGCTGGCGAAGCAACCAGTTGATTAAGCAGCGGCCCACCCCAGCGATCAGTCAGCGCCTGCTCCAGCGCAGCGCCGACCCGATAGAGCCGGTCGTCGGCCATGGCGGGGGCCATGATCTGGAAACCAACCGGCAAGCCGTCGTCCGGGCTGAGGCCAACCGGCACTGAGATGGCGCAGTTCCCGGCCAGGTTGGACGGGATCGTGCACAGATCGGCCTTGTACATCGCCAGCGGGTCATCAACCCGTTCCCCGATTTTGAACGCGGTGGTCGGAGTCGTTGGCGAGACGAGCACGTCGGCGCTGGCGAACGCGGCGTCGAAATCCTGGGTGATCAGCGTCCGCACTTTCTGGGCCGAGCCGTAGTAGGCGTCGTAGTAACCCGAGGACAGGGCGTAGGTGCCGATGATGATCCGTCGTTTCACTTCGGCCCCGAATCCGGCACCCCGAGTCAGGTTCATCACGTCTTCAACGCTGTTCACGCCGTCATCGCCGACCCGCAGGCCATATCGCATGGCATCGAAGCGGGCCAGGTTGGAGCTGACCTCGCTGGGCATGATCAGGTAGTACGCGCTCAGCGCATAGTCGAAGTTGGGGCAGGAGACCTCAGTGATCTCGGCGCCAAGCTCGGCCAGCACCGCCAACGCCTCGTTGAACCGTTGGAGCACGCCGGGGGCATAGCCGTCACCGCCGAGTTCGCGGACCACCGCGATCTTGAGCCCCTTCACCTCAGCGTGTTTGGCAGCAGCCACGACGTCGGGCACCGCGGCGTTAATGGAGGTCGAATCCCGAGGATCCCACCCAGCAATCACCTGGTGCAGCAATGCCGCGTCCAGCACGGTGCGTGCGCACGGCCCGGGAGTGTCAAGGCTGGACGCCATCGCCACCACGCCGTAGCGGGACGTGGCGCCGTAGGTCGGCTTCACCCCGACGGTGGCCGTGACCGCGGCCGGCTGCCGAATCGAGCCGCCAGTATCGGTGCCCAGGGCCAGCGGGGCTTCGAAAGCGGCCAATGCTGCCGCAGAACCGCCGCCAGAGCCACCAGGGATCCGGTCGAGATCCCAAGGGTTGTGGGTGGTGAAGTAGCCAGAGTTCTCTGTCGATGAGCCCATCGCGAACTCGTCCATGTTGGTCTTGCCGAGCACCACGATGCCAGCCGCCAACACCTTGTCGGTAATGGTGGAGTTGTAGGGCGGCACCCAACCCTCCAGGATTCGCGATCCGCAGGTGGTCGGAGCGCCGGTCATGGTGAAGATGTCCTTCATCGCCAGCGGAATGCCAGCTAGCGGGCCGAGTTCCTCACCGGCCATCCGACGGGCATCAATCGCCTCCGCGCTTGCCAGCGCCCGGTCAGCGTCTACATGCAGGAAGGCCTTCACCTCGGAGTCCACCCGCTCGATCTGCTCCAGGCTGGCCTGGGTCAGCTCGCG
Source organism: Propionibacteriaceae bacterium UBA6122 (assembly GCA_002428365.1). GTDB lineage: Bacteria > Actinomycetota > Actinomycetes > Propionibacteriales > Propionibacteriaceae > Propionicimonas. The sequence goes on along the minus strand of DIVW01000039.1, from coordinate 25,569 downwards.
CGCGCTGAGTTGTTTGTCAGCCAGCAGCCCGCTGAGCTCGGCGGCATCGGTGTGCAGCAGGTCGCTCATGCTTCCTCCCCGAGGATTCGCGGCACTCGGAATCGGCCGTCCTCCACCGACGGTGCCCCCGCCAGAACGGCCTGTGGCGATAGGGATGGTTGCACCACGTCTTCGCGGAAAACATTGATCAGCGCCATGGCATGCGAGGTCGGCGGCACGTCAGTCGCGGCCACCTCCGACACTCTGGCCACCGCCGTCAGGATCACGTCCAGCTGTGGGGCGAGCTGTTCTAGTTCGGAATCAGTAAGCCGAATCCGGGCCAACTCGCCCAGTCTGGCTACCTCTTTCGCCGTCAAAGCCAAGGTGAACTCCTGCAGAAGATCGCGGGCGCGCGGGCGTCCGCCCGGGCCGGTGTCTCACTCTACCGGTGTGCTTTGACCCACTCGTAACACCAATACGCCACACTGTGCGGGTGTTCCTCGTACGAGTTGCCCTCCCAGATCGCCCCGGCTCCCTAGGCGCGGTGGCCACTGCGATGGGTCAAGCCCAGGCCGACATCATGGCGGTGGAGATCGTGGAGAAGTACGAGGGCTACGCCATCGACGACTTCATGGTGGAACTGCCCACCGGCGTGGCAGCTGATGCGCTGATCACCGCCTGTGAATCTGAACCCGGCGTTGAAGTGCTCTGGGTCTCGCATTACCCAGAGGCTTGGGGCTTGCAGGCTGATGTCGACGTGCTCACCGCCATGACCGAGGAGCCGGACCGTGCTGAGGAGATCCTGACCAGCCAGGCGCCCGCAGTCTTTCGGGTGTCGTGGGCGATCCTGGTCGATCAGCAAAGCGGCGAGGTGCTCGCCCGCTCGGAGATGGCTCCTGACCTCGATGTGGCCGGAGTGGCCGCTCTCGGCCCGCTGCATGAGCTGCGCTCGGACGAACTGCCCGACGGCTGGATTCCCGGCTGGAGCGAGACGCTGATCGCCGTGGCTCCGATGCGACGCGACGCTGCCATCGTGCTCGCCCGCCGCGGTGGCCCGGAGTTCATCAAATCCGAATTAGCTCGCCTGCGGCATCTGGCTGCGCTAGCCCTCTAGGCCTAGCTCAGCGCAGCAACGTCCAGATGTAATAGCCGTAGGTGACCACGACGGCCAAGATCAACACGATGCCGCCAATGGCGAACCAGCGATGCCGCTTCTTGGTGCGGGTATTGGGTACCTCGGTCGGGCCCCATTCACCCATCGCCGGACGCACCCTTGGCGGTGCGCCCTCGTTTAGGTTCAGATTCGAGTTCAGACCTTCAGGCACGTAGCGATCCTACCCGGCCACCGCAGCCGGGCCACCGGCAAGAAACTCCTCGAAGCGGTCCGCCGCAATGATCGGCACCCCCAACGCCACCGCCTTGTCCTGTTTGGACCCGGCGCCCTCGCCGACCACCACGAAGTCAGTGCGTTTGGAGACCGAACCGGCCGACTTCGCACCTCTGGCTGCCACCGCAGCGGTCGCTCCATCGCGGCTGTAGCCGGGTATTGATCCGGTCACCACCACGGTGAGCCCGGCCAGGGTTTGGTCAAGTTGGTCACCGGCGGCCGCCGCCGGCTCGTCGGCCATCACACACCCGGCCGCACGCCACTTTTCCACGATCGCACGATGCCAGTCGACGGTGAACCATTCGGTGATCGATGCCGCCAGGGTGGGCCCGATCCCGGCTACCGCACTCAGCTCCTCGGCGCTGGCCGCTGCCAGCGCGTCGATATTTCCAAAAGCTCTGGCCACGTCCGGCGCGGTGCCCTTGCCGACATGACGGATCGATAGGGCCACCAGGAAGCGGCTGAAGGGACGGGTCTTCACGGCTTCGAGATTGGCCAGCAGCTTCGCTCCGTTTGCCGAAAGTGCGCCGTCGGCGTTGGTGAAGACCCCGGCGGCAACCAGCGCTTCGGCACTCAGGTCGAAAAGGTCGCCCTCATCGGTCAACAACCCAGCGCTCAGCAGCGCATCGGCGGCCTTCTCCCCCAGCACCTCAATGTCGAGCCCCTGCCGGGAGGCCAGGTGGAACAGCCGCTCCCTTAGCTGGGCCGGGCAGGACCGCCGATTCGGACAGCGGAGGTCAGCATCGCCTTCCCGCTCTGGGCGCAGTTCGCTGCCACACGCCGGGCAAAGGGTCGGCATCTCGAAAGCCCGTTGAGTACCGTCGCGCAACTCGACCACCGGGCCGAGCACCTCCGGAATCACATCGCCGGCCTTACGCAGCACGACCACATCGCCGATGAGGACGCCCTTGCGCTTCACCTCAGCAGCGTTGTGCAAAGTGGCCATCTCCACCGTTGACCCGGCCACCACTACGGGTTCCATCACCGCATATGGCGTCACCCGTCCCGTACGGCCGACATTTACCCGAATATCGATCAGCTTGGTGGTGACTTCCTCCGGCGGATATTTGTAGGCGATAGCCCACCGTGGTGCCCGGGAGGTGTTGCCCATTTCGGCCTGCAACCCCCGATCGTCAACCTTGATGACTACCCCGTCAATGTCGTGGGCGACCGAGTGCCGGTGTTCGCCAAAATGGGCAACGAACGCCCGCACCTCATCGGTGCTGTGACAAATTCGGTAGTGCGGCGAGGTGGGCAGACCCCAGGACTTCAGCCGCTCATAGCCCTCAGACTGCCGGGCCAACCGATCGCCGGTGAACTCGCCGATGCCATGCACCAGGAAATCCAGCCGGCGCTGCGCAGTCACCAACGGATCCTTCTGCCTCATCGACCCCGCTGCGGAGTTTCTGGGGTTAGCGAACGGCGCCTTGCCTGCTGCCACCAACCCCGCGTTCAATTCGGCGAAGTCCTCGGTGCGCATGAACACCTCACCGCGGACCTCCACCACCTCCGGCACCTCTGCCCCCCGCAACTGGGCTGGGATGTTCTTGATCATGCGAACGTTGGCAGTCACGTCCTCACCCACCACGCCGTCGCCACGAGTGGCGCCGCTCACCAGGCGTCCGTGCCGGTAGACCAGATCGAGGGCCAACCCGTCGATCTTCAGCTCGCACAGGTAGCCGCTCGCCGCCAGGTCGGTGCCAGCCAGGCCTTCGGCACGGGCCAGCCAATGGTCGAGTTCCTCGGCCGAAAACACATTGTCCAGACTCATCAGGGGCACTAGGTGGGTCACCGGCTCGAAGGTCGCGCTCGCCGCCCCACCGACCTGCTGGGTTGGACTATTGGGAGTCTGAAGCTCGGGATGCTCTGCTTCGATTCCGATCAGCTCGCGCATCAACTCGTCGAACGCGGCATCTGCCACTACCGGTGCATCGGCAACGTAATAGCGGTGCCGATGCTCAGTGATTTCGGCACTCAGCTCAGCGTGGCGGGCTGCGGCAGCTTGGCGATCCATGGCCCGAAATCTAGCGCGCCGAGCCGACAGTCCCCAGCAGCACTGTTCTTAGGAGCCAGTTAGCCAAGCGCCTAGCGCTGGCCCAGCTCGTCGGCCAATCGATCGGCAACCGTACGCAGCGCCGCGAACCCGGTCAGCACCTGGGCCGGGCTCCAGCTGAACAGACCACAAGCTGGGGTGAGGGTTAGCGCCGACGCTGACGGATTTCCTAACCGCTCGACCAGGCGCAGCGTCCGGTCAGTGAGTCGATCCGCACTCAACGGGGCCACCCCGGTCGGCAATACGCCCAAATACAGCTGAGCACCAGCATCTGCCGCAACTCCGAGCGCGTCCAGCCCGTCCCCACTCAGGGTGTCCACATCCAGGCTCACCCCCGAAAGCCCCGCGCCGCGCTCGCCGAGCAGACTCGCTAGCGGCCATGCCTTCCCTGGACCGATCCAGGGCGCACAACTGTGCAGGATCACTTCCTCAGTCACCGGACGGGCCGCAGCGCTGACCCAACCCAGCGCGGCACTGATCTCGGGCAGATCTACCGCACGGTGTCGGAAGAACCCGCCGGGCGTTGGCACCGCCCCGGCGGCTACCGACGGCAGCGACGGCTCATCAATCTGCAACACCAGCGCGGCCCCCGGCAGCCGTCGCTGTAGGTCGAAAAGCAGCTCGGCCACGCTCTCGGCCAACGACTGGCCCAGGTCACGTCGTGCGCCCAAATCGGCCAACACCCTGCCGGTGTGCGCCACCCCAAGGTTGGCCGCCAAGGTCCAAGGCCCGGTTACCGCTACTTTGAACCGCCCGGTGAACCCCTGAGCATTGTCTTCCAGCTGATCCAGGTCATCGCGCCAGCACGCCCTGGCCCGGCGCTGATCGATGCCGGGAGCATCCGCCAGCCGCCATTCACCGGCCTGGAAGTCCGCAGCCAGCCCTGAGGGCAGCCCGAGACCCCGTCCGATCATCGCTGCCCAAGGGCCGCGGGCGGGCAACTCCGGCAAGTACGGAAAGTCGGGCACCTTCTCGAAGGTCATCCGCACCGCGCTGGCGAAATCGTCTCCTGGCAGCGAGCCGATGCCGGTGTAGGCCACCATCAGCTGTTGGTCGCGGCGATAGTGGCCGCCCCGACCACCCGGTCGCCGTCGTAGTGAACCGCAGCTTGGCCGGGGGCGATGCCGAAGGCCGGCTCATCGAGGGTGATTTCGAGCTGATCGGCCACCACCGAAATTGTCGCCGCCATCGCTTCGCCATGGGCGCGCACCTGCACCAGGCCACGCCAACTTCCGGTTTGCGGCCGCTCGGTCCAGGTAGGTCGAATACCGGTGATGGTTCGTACCACCAACGACGACTTCGGCCCGACGGTGACGGTATTGGCCACCGGGTCCAGGCCCAGCACATAGCGCGGACGGCCGTCGCCAGCTGGCACCGAAAGGTGCAGGCCGTGACGCTGACCGACGGTGAACTGGTGGTAGCCGCGGTGGGCCCCGACCACCTCATCGGCCTCGTTGACGATGTCACCGAGGCGCTGACCCAGCCGATCATTGAGGAACCCAGCAGTGTCACCGGTGGGGATGAAACAGATGTCATGGCTGTCGGGCTTGTCGGCCACCAATAGGCCTCGCTCAGCTGCCTCGGCCCGCAGTTCGGTCTTCGATTGCACTTCGCCTAGCGGAAACTCACACCGGGCCAGTTGCGCCGCCGTCAGCACCCCCAGCACATAGGACTGGTCCTTGGCCGGCTCGGCCGCGCGATACAGCGAGGGGTCCTCATCGGTGCGGTCCAGCCGGGCGTAGTGGCCGGTGGCCACCGCGTCGAAGCCCAGGGCCACCCCACGTTCGAGCACGGCAGCGAACTTGATCTTTTCGTTGCAGCGCAGGCAGGGGTTCGGGGTTCGCCCGGCGGCGTACTCGGACACGAAGTCGGCCACCACATCTGCGGCGAAGCGCTCGGAGAAGTCCCAAACGTAGAACGGAATACCCAGCACGTCCGCGGCGCGGCGCGCGTCGTTCGCATCGGCGATCGAACAGCAGCCACGTGAGCCGCTGCGATACAGCTCCGGGTTGCGCGACAAGGCCAGATGTACGCCGGTCACCTCATGACCAGCCTCAACCAGGCGCGCGGTGGCCACTGCGGAGTCAACCCCGCCCGACATCGCTGCCAAGATGCGCATCCAACCTCCTACTGAGCCCTAGGAGTCTAGTTCAGGCAGCGGCTCGCGCCTTAGCCACTGCGGTCGGCAACACTGCCAACGTCCGCTCGATCTCGGCCGACGAAGTGGTCGGGCCGAAAGAGAAGCGCAGGCTGGAACCGGCCTCAGCCAGGCTACGTCCCATCGCCAGCAGTACCTCGCTGGGCTGGTGCACCCCGGCGGTGCAGGCCGACCCGGTGGAAGCGTCGATACCGGCCGCATCGAGCAATAGCAGGACGTCATCGGCGCGCGCACCGGTGAAAGTCAGGTTCACGATGGCCGGGCTCGCCAATGCCGGTGAGTTCACCCGAACTTGATCGATCCTGGCTAGCACGCCAGCAACCAACTGCCGCTTCAACCCGGCCAGACGGTGCTGTTCTTCAGCTTGCTTGGCTGCGGCCAGGCGCGCAGCCGCCGCAAAGCCGACCGCCAATGCGACCGGGACCGTACCGGAGCGCAGCTTTGCTTCCTGCCCCCCACCAAAACCGGACGGCCGCAGCGTGATGCCGCGGCGCACCACCAGCGCGCCGATCCCCACCGGGCCACCGAGTTTGTGGGCGCTGAGGCTAAGCAGATCCAGCCCACTCGCGGCGAAGTCGAGCGCGAGATGACCGAAGGCCTGCACGGCATCGCTATGGGCCCAAGCTCCAACGGCATGCGCCAGGTCCGCGGCCTTGGCCACCGGCTCGATGACCCCGGTTTCGTTGTTCACCCACATCACCGAAACCAACGCGGTCTGGGCACCGATTAGCTCGGCCAGCTCCGCGGTGACCAGGAGTCCGTCGGCGTCCACCGGGAGCAACTGCACCTGCTCCCCGCGGTCACGGACTCCGGCAACCGAAGGGTGCTCGATAGCCGAGATCGCCACCTGACTACGCCCTGGACGCGGCGAGCCGAGCAGCGCCAAGTTGTTGGCTTCGGTGCCACCGGAGGTGAAAACCAGCTCATCGGGACGGGCACCAACCGAGACGGCCAGTGATTCCCGGGCTTCTTCCAGCAGCCGCCGCGCCGTCCGACCCGATTGATGCAGCGAGCTGGGATTGCCAGCCTGACCCATGGCTTCGACCAGCTCAGCCAGCACCTCGGCAGGCATCGGGGAACTCGCCGCGTGATCCAGATAGCTCCTTGCGGTCATGATTTCGGCAGCTCCTGAGCGCGTCAAACGGCGGGGAGAACCACCGGCGGAGTTTAGGCCCGGTGCTTCAATGGTCCACACTAGGTCACACTCCACCGACCGAAGGCCCTAAATGAACGCGCCAGTCGAGCCGCATCCGGCTGACGAAACCGTCCTTGGTGCTCGCGCCACCGACGACGGTACTGAATTCGCGCTGTGGGTGCCCCGCGCCAGTCGGGTTGAACTGGCGTTGGTCGACGAAATCGGCCAACAGTCAAACGTGGACATGACCCGAAATGCTGAGGGCGTGTGGGAGGTCCAGGTGCCCGGAGTCGGTGCCGGGCAACGCTACGGATTCCGGGTCGACGGTCCCTGGGATCCGCCCGCCGGCCAGCGATTCAACCCTGCCCGGCTGTTGCTGGACCCCTACGCCCGGGCGATCACCGGCGGCGTCGACTACTCCGGCCCGCTGACCGACCACACCCCCGAGTCGAACTTCGCCCCTGACCCAACCGATTCGGCCGGCTCGGTGCCGCTGAGCGTGGTGGTGGCTGATTCGCCCCCGCCCTCGCCGCTAGCGGACCCGTTGCCGTTGGCCGACCTGGTGGTTTACGAGACCCATGTGCGCGGCTTCACCCATCGCCACCCCGCGGTTCCGGAGCATCTGCGCGGCACCTACGCCGGGCTGGCCTACCCGGCGGTCATCGAATACCTCACCGAACTGGGCATCAACGCCATCGAGTTGCTGCCGGTGCACCACTTCGTCTCCGAACCGTTCATCGTCGGTCGCGGCCTAGTGAACTACTGGGGCTACAACAGCCTCGGCTTTTTCGCACCTCACGGTCACTACTCCTCAACAGGCAACAACGGCGAACAGGTCACCGAGTTCAAGGCGATGGTCTCAGCCCTTCATGAGGCCGGCATCGCAGTGATCCTTGATGTGGTGTACAACCACACCGGCGAGGGCGGCCACGAGGGCCCTACCCTCTGCTTCCGCGGCCTGGATCACGCCGCCTACTACCGCTTGACCGACGATCAACGCAACGACTACGACGTGACCGGCTGTGGCAATGCCGTCGACACGTCCAACGCCGGTGTGCTCAAACTGGTGCTGGATTCACTGCGCTACTGGGTTCGAGAAATGGGGGTGGACGGCTTCCGCTTCGATTTGGCTACCACGCTCATCCGGGATGATCACCACCACGTCAACCAGGAGCATGCCTTCAAGAAACTGATCGACTCCGACCCGGTGTTGGCCGGCAAGGTGATGATCGCCGAGCCCTGGGACATGGGTCCCTACGGCTACCAGGTGGGACGGTGGGGTCCTCGGTGGATCGAGTGGAACGACCGTTTCCGTGGCTTCGCCAGAGACTATTGGCGCGGCGCGATCGGTGGCGTGCAGGAACTGGCCACTCGGCTTTCTGGCTCCTCCGACATTTTTGATCACTCCGGCCGCCCCGTCACTTCCTCGCTGAACTTCGTCACCTCCCACGACGGCTTCACCATGCGGGACCTGACCACCTACGACTTAAAGCACAACGAAGCCAACGCTGAACGAAATCGGGACGGGGCCGACGACAACCGCTCCTGGAATCACGGCTATGAGGGCGAAACCGACGACTCGAGCATCAACGCGGCACGCCAGCGCAGCGCCCGCAACCTGATGGCCACGATGCTGCTCAGCGCCGGCATTCCGATGATCACTGCCGGAGACGAGTTTGGCCGCACCCAGGGCGGCAACAACAACGCCTACTGCCAGGATTCGCCGCTCAGCTGGGTGAACTGGAACATCGCCGAGGGCTGGCAGCACCAACTCGATCTCACCAAGGCGCTGCTCAAACTACGCGCCGAGCATCCACTGCTGCGTCCGACGGCCTGGCGCCATCACGGCGAAGTGCTGGACGCCGAGGGCCGCCGTCTTGGTCGCTCCCCGGTGGCCTGGTTCACCGAGACCGGGGTCGAGATGACCACCGAACAGTGGCACGACCACGGGCGGCGCACGCTCGGGCTCTATCTCAGCGACGCCAGCGAAGGGTTCCTGGTCTTGCTGCACGCTGGCGCGGAACCGGTGGAGTGGTCGCTACCCGGGGCGCCATGGGCGGACTCCTATCAGGTGTTGGTGCACACCGGTGATTCCGGCGAACTGCCGCACAAGCCTTTGATACCCGGCACCACCGTGCGAGTGCCCGGGCGAACCATCGTGGTGCTCTCAGCTGCGGTGCGCACCAGTGCCGCACCGGTGCCGGTATCCCCGCCCTCACCGGAGGATGACGTGGCGGTCGATCAACAGGTACCCAGCTGAGTCCACTCCGCCCCAAGCCGGCGCCTCACACGCTAGGTTTGGCCTTGTGAGCGCGAACCAAAGACCGCCCCGCAAACGTCCAGCTCCGGCCAAGGGCGGCCGGAAGATCGGACCACCAGCGGCCACGGGCCCTTCAGCCAAAACGACCCGCACCGAGGTGCTGGCCACTGATCCAACGGCCCCGGCTCCAGACGTGCCGATCCTCGATCTATCCCCGACGCTGGCAATCACCCGCGGCTTCGGTCGCATTCCGGTGCGCGCCGTCAGCCCGGTGGTAGAAGGTGGGGCCTATCCGGCGAAAGCCGTAGTGGGCGAGCTCATTCCGATCCGCGCCAAGGTCTTCAGGGAGGGCCACGACGCGGTCAACGCCTCAGTCATTCTCACCGCCCCTGACGGCACCGAGCAGCGGATCGACCTGACCCCGCTGGAGCCTCGCGGCCTGGACCCATGGGAAGCCTGGGTCCGTCCCGACGTCCCTGGTGCCTGGAAGTTCCGGGTCGAGGGTTGGTCGGATCCCTGGGCGACCTGGCTGCACACTGCCGAAATCAAACTGCCAGCCGGCATCGACACCGAACTGGTCTGTTTGGAGGGACGCGCACTGCTGGAGCGCACCGCGACCCGGGCCGAGGAGGCTGGCGAGAGGGTCCAAGCAGCCATCCTGCGGGCCACCGCGATGCTGCTCCTGCCGGAACGCCCCGCAGCCGATCTGCTCGAAGTGGCCACCGCTGGTGGCATCGTCGCGGCGATGGAGACCCACGGGCCCCGGGAGATGCTCTCCCCCACTGCCGACTTCGAACTCTTCGTCGACCGGAAGACCGCGCTGTTTGCCAGCTGGTATGAGTTCTTCCCCCGCTCGCTCGGCGCCACCTACAACACGCGCACCAAAAAGTGGGCCTCCGGCACCTTCGACTCCTGCCACGCCCGGCTGGAAGAAGTCGCCGCGATGGGGTTCGACGTGATCTATCTGCCACCCATCCACCCGATCGGGAAGGCCTTCCGCAAAGGCCCGAACAACACCCTCGCCCCGCAAGCCAATGACCCCGGCTCCCCTTGGGCGATCGGTTCTGCTCAGGGTGGCCATGACGCGATTCACCCCGAGTTGGGCGATTGGGACGCCTTCGACCGGTTCGTAGCCAAGGCCAAGTCGGTGGGGATGGAAGTCGCGTTGGATTTCGCCCTCCAAGCCTCACCCGATCACCCGTGGGTGCAGGAGCATCCCGAATGGTTCACCACCCGGCTGGACGGCACGATCGCCTACGCCGAGAACCCGCCCAAGAAGTACCAGGACATCTATCCGATCAACTTCGACAACGACCCGGCTGGCATCTATCGCGAAGTGGTCCGGCTGCTGAAGCTGTGGATCTCCCATGGGGTGAAGATCTTCCGAGTCGACAACCCACACACCAAGCCGGTGCAATTCTGGGCCTGGGTACTGAAGCAGATCCGCGATTTCGATCCGGAGGTGCTGTTCCTGGCCGAGGCCTTCACCAAGCCCGAGATGATGCACGCTCTGGGCCGTGTTGGCTTCCACTCCAGTTACACCTACTTCACTTGGCGCGATACCAAGTGGGAGTTGACTGAATACCTCAACGAGCTGTCCAGCGAGACCGATTCGTTCTTCCGCCCGAACTTCTTCGTCAACACCCCAGACATCAACCCGACCTTCCTGCAATCGGGCAACCCGGCCGCCTTCGCCATCCGGGCGGTGCTGGCCGCGACGCTCTCACCTGCTTGGGGGGTTTACTCCGGTTTCGAGCTCTTCGAGCACCTGCCGTTGCGGGCTGGCGGGGAGGAATACCTCGACTCGGAGAAGTACGAGTTCCGTCCCCGCGATTTCACCGCCGAGCCCAATCTGAACCTGTTGATCGGTCGGCTGAATGAGATCCGCAAGGCGCATCCCGCCTTCCAGCAGCTGCGGCAGCTCCGCTTCCTGGTCGCCCCGCACGATGACGTCCTGGCATTCACCAAGACCGACGGCAACGACACCATGATCGTGATCTGCAGCCTCAATCCAAACCAGACCGTGGAGACTGAAGTATCCCTAGACCTGGCAGGCCTCGGCATTTCTACCGGCTCAGTGCAACTGCGTGATGAGCTCACCGGCTCCACTTTCACTTGGAGTGAGTCCAATTTCGTCCGGCTCACCCCGGCTACCCCTGCGCACATCCTGCACGTCGTGGGACGGTGACCCACTGTCCGGCGAAGAGGCATGGCGGGCCTATCTAGAGCAGGCCCGCTGGTTCGGCGGCAAAGGCCGCCAGTACCGCATTGCCTCGCTGACTCCCCTGCCGTGGTACACCGCCTTGCCAACTTGGCCCGCGTTGCGCTCTGAGCTGGCAGTGATCGACTACGGCGACGGCCAGACCGAGACCTACCACCTGCTGGCCGGCTACCGTCGGATTGGATCGGCGGCGGCGGCGCCGTCGATCGGACGTGTGGTGCTACCCGAGCTAGGCGAGGTGGAGTTGTTCGAGATCGCCACCGACGCCGAAGCCCGAGCCGCTTTCGTCGCTGCGCTGGTCGAGCAGGCGCCTGCGGGCATGAATTGGCTTGACCACTCCTGGTTCAACAGCTCCGATCAGGTGGGACTGTTTTCCGGAGAGCAGAGCAACTCCAATCTGCTGATCGGCGACCGCGCCTTGCTGAAGGTGTTCCGCCGACTGGAACCAGGACCGAATCTGGACGCCGAAGTGCTGGCCGCCCTCAACGGCAGCCTGCTCACTCCCGCGCTCTACGGCACGCTCAGCCACCAAGGCACCGACCTGGCGATGGTGAGCGAGCTGGTGCCCGCCGCTGGCGATGGCTGGAGCCTGGCCACCAGCGCCTGTGCCGCGGGAGCGGACTTCACCGAAGCGGCCGCCGAACTGGGCACCGCGTTGCGATCACTGCACCTGCACTTGGCTGAGGCCTACCCGGTCGCGGTGTCCGCCGGCGCCGAGATCGCCGCCCAGATGCAGCGTCGGCTGGCGAGCGCGCTGGCCGAGGCCCCCGTGTTGGTCCCCTACGCCGAGGCTTTGCAGGGCGCCTTCGACCAACTCAATGGTGCTGAGGTTGCCGTCCAGCAGATCCATCGCGACTTCCACCTCGGCCAAGTGCTACGGCGCCGGGCCGGTGGCTGGGCGATCATCGATTTCGAGGGTGAGCCGTTGACCAGCGCCGCCGAGCGGCGTCGGCCCGATTCGGTGTGGCGCGACGTCGCCGGTGCGCTACGCAGTTTCGACTACGCCCGCAGCGCCCACCAGGCACCAGATTCCGACTCGGTGCGACAGTGGAGCCGCGACGCCAGGCAGGCTTTCCTGGCCGCCTACCTTGGTTCAGACCAGCTCCCGATCCAAGTACTGCGTGCCTACGAGCTGGACAAAGCCGTGTATGAAGTTCGTTACGAGCTTCGAAACCGACCTGAATGGGCCCACATCCCACTCCGGTCAGTCCAAGATGAACTAACCGAGCCCCCCAGCGGGCCCTCGGTTCCCAAGCAAGGAGTAGCTATGGCACACGACCCCGCAGGCGGGCTGACCGGTTGGGATCTCGAAGGATTCCACAACGGTGGGGACACCGAATGCTGGCGTCGATTGGGTGCCCACGAGATGACCGTGTTCGACGATGCCCGGGGCGAGGTACAGGGCACCCGGTTCGCGGTCTGGGCGCCGAACGCCCGTGAGGTTCGGCTAAATGCCGATTTCAACTGGTGGACCGGCGATGCGATGCAGCTGGTGCCCGGCTCCGGAATCTGGGCGCTGTTCGTCGAGGGTGTCGGTGCTGGCACTTTGTACAAGTTCAACATCCTGGGCGCGGACGGTACCTGGCGGGAAAAGGTCGATCCGGTGGCGTTCTTCGCCGAAATGGCCCCGGCCAACTCTTCAATCGTCTACACCTCAAAGTTCGTCTGGGGTGATGATGAGTGGCTGAGCCGGCGCGCTCAGACCCGGCCCCACGCCGAGCCGATGAGCATTTACGAGGTGCACCTGTCCTCTTGGCGCAAAGGCAAGACCTACCTGGAGTTGGCCGACGAACTGGTCGAGTACGTCACCTGGCAGGGATTCACCCACGTGGAGTTCATGCCGGTCACCGAGCACCCCTTCGAGCCAAGTTGGGGCTATCAGGTCACCAACTACTTCGCCCCCCAATCCAGGCTTGGTCGCCCTGACGAGTTCCGCTACCTGGTGGATCGGCTGCACCAGGCTGGCATCGGCGTGATTCTGGATTGGGTGCCCGGCCATTTCCCCAAGGACGAGTGGGCGCTGGGACGGTTCGACGGCACCGCGCTCTACGAGCATGCCGATCCCCGTCAGGGCGAGCATAAGGAGTGGGGCACCTACATCTTCAACTACGGCCGCAACGAGGTGAAGTCGTTCCTGGTCTCCAACGCGTTGTACTGGGTGACTGAGTTCCACATCGATGCGCTGCGGGTGGACGCGGTGGCGTCCATGCTTTACCTGGACTACTCCCGCGAAGAAGGTGAATGGGTACCCAATATTCACGGCGGTCGGGAGAACCTGGACGCCATCGACTTCCTGCGCTACGTCAACAAGCATCTGTACGAGCGGGTGCCCGGCGTGGTGATGATCGCTGAGGAGTCGACCTCGTTCCCCGGCGTGACCAAACCGGTCCACGAAGGCGGCCTAGGTTTCGGTTTCAAGTGGAACATGGGCTGGATGAACGACTCGCTGCGCTACCTGGCCCTGGAGCCGATTTATCGGCAGTACCACCACAACGACATGACTTTCGCCATGGTCTATGCCCACTCGGAGAACTTCGTGCTGCCGATCTCCCATGACGAGGTGGTACACGGCAAGGGTTCGATGATCAACAAGGTGCCCCAGGACACGTGGCGCCAATTCGCCACCTTGCGGGCGTTTTACTCCTTCATGTGGGCCTTCCCGGGCAAGAAGCTCATCTTCGCTGGCTGCGAGTTCGGCCAGCGCAGCGAGTTCAACGAAGCCGTCAGCCTGGAGTGGTGGGTGAGCGAGCTGTGGGGCCATCACGGCCTCCAGCGCATGTTCAAGGACCTCAACGAGATCTACCGCGCCCATCCGGCCTTCTGGGAGCTCGATTCTTCCCCGGACGGCTTCCGCTGGATCAACGCCGATGATGCTGGCGCGAACACCTTCTCCTGGGTTCGCACCGACGCTGAAGGCCGCCATCTGGCCGCGGTGGTCAACTTCTCCTCCGAGCCGTGGACGGCTTATCGAATCGGGTTGCCGGCCACCGGCGCCTGGACGGAGATCTACAACTCCGACGCCGGGGTCTACGACGGTACCGACAACTTCGGCAATCTCGGCCAGGTGACCGCGACCGCTGAGGGCTGGAACGGCCTGCCGGCCAGCGCCACCATCGTGGTGCCGCCGCTTGGCGCGGTGTACTTCGCCCACGCTCCGGAGCAGCATTGAGCGCTGACCAGTTGCCGTTGAGCGTCCGCGATGGGTCGGCCATCGCCGATTTCACCGCAGACGTGCCAGCAGAGCACTACGACGCGTTGCTGGCGCAGGCTTGCGAGTTGGCTTTCGCTGACCCGGACGTACGTCGCCTCGAGGTGCTCGTCGCCGCCCCGGACTGGCCCCGTCGCCGCGCGTTGCACCGGGCCGGCTTCCGCCTGGACGGGGTGCTGCGGGCGCGGCTGGCGGGCAACCCGGACCCCATCGATGAGTGCCACTACTCACTCCTGCGCGGCGATTCGGTCGAGGGCCGAGAGGCCTTCACTGCGGTGATGAACACCGTCACCGCCCGTAAGCGGGTGATAGCGCACCTGCTGCTCACCGACGCCGACGGACGGGTCTGCGCGCTGGAGACCACCTTCAAACCAGACTACGAGCTACCTGGCGGCATTCTCGAGCCGGGTGAGAGTCCCCGCGAGGGGCTGGTCCGCGAAGCCGTGGAGGAACTCGATTTCCCGTTGGCGGTCGGTCGGCTGCTGGTGGTGGACTGGCTGGCGCCTTACCTCGGCTGGGAGGATGCCGTCGAACTGGTTTTCGATGGTGGGGTGTTCACCGAGGCGGCAGCACTGCACCCAGACGGTCGCGAGATTCGGGCGGTGCACTGGCTGGAACCTGATGCCGCCGTCGCCGTAATGGCCCCCTACGCCCAGGGACGGCTGCGCGCGGCCCTTTCGGCCCGCGAACTTGGCCGCACGTTGTACCTAGAAGCTGGGCAACTGATCAGCTGAAGCCAGTCCTCAGAACAGCGCGCTAGTCAGATCGCGGCGAGCCTTGAGCACGGCCGGATCGGCGCCACCAACGATTTCGAACAGTTCCAGCAGCCGCAGCCGCGTCCGCTCGCGATCCTCGCCCGCGCTCACCCGGATCAGCTGGATCAGCCTGGCGAAGGCGAGCTCGGCAGCCCCGGTACTCAGCTCCACGTCGGCAGCAGCCAGTTGGGCCTCCACATCCTGCTCGGAGGCGAGGGCTGCGGCCAGCACCTGAGTTGGATCGAGTTTGGTCACCCGGGCCAGCAGAGCCGCCTGGACCCGGCCGGCCTTGGCTTCGGCATCATTGGGCGCATTGTTGAGCAGCTTGTCGAACTCAACCACGGCCGCGTCGAAGTCACCAGCGGCGAGCGCGGCGTCAGCGGCGGCGAAGCGCGGATCTGGGGCGGCTTCGGCATCAATACTGGCTGGTTCGGCCCGACCGAGGACGCCGTTGGCCGCTGCCACCTGCAGTAACTGGTCAAGGTATTCCTTGGCGTCGGCCTTGTTGCGGGTGCCTTGCCACAGCGGTGCGAGTTGCCCGGCCACTACTGCGATCACCGCCGGCACCGCCTGGATTCCCAAGGCGGCAGCCACCTGGGGTTCGGCGTCCACATCCACCCGCGCCAGCAGGTAGGCGCCTTGGGCCTCGTTGGCCAGCTCGGTCAAAGCCAGCGACATTTCGGTGGCCTCTGCCCGTGGCGAATTCAGTTCCAGCACCACCGGGTGTTTCATCGACAGCGCCACCACGGCTTCCAGGCCTTTGGCATCGACCTCGATCACATAACTCGCCCCGGGTGGGGGCGGCGGGGCCTTGGCGGCGGCAACGATGCCGGACAGATCCATCGCACCTGCGGGATTGAAGCTCATACGGGCATTCTGGCATGACCGACAAAGCGGACGCGCACAGGGCAAGATAGCTCCATGGCTCATGAACGCGCCGGGCAGGTAGCCCGCCCAGAGGACCTGATCGATCCCGATGCAGTGGTCGCCGCCTACTACGACCTGGTTCCCGATCCGGACAACCCCGACCAACAGGTCACCTTTGGCACCTCCGGGCACCGCGGATCGAGCTTGGACGCAGCTTTCAACGAGGCCCACATCGCCGCCACCACCCAGGCGATCGTCGAGTACCGCGCCGGTCAGGGCATCACCGGTCCGCTCTACATCGGCAAGGACACCCACGTGCTGTCGGCGCCGGCCTGGCGGACCGCCATCGAGGTCCTGCACGCCAACGGGGTGACTATCCGCGCCGAGCGCGATGACGACTTCACCCCGACCCCGGCGGTCTCGCGGGCGATCATCGTCTACAACCGGGATCACTCCGGCCCCCGAGCCGACGGAATCGTAGTCACCCCCTCGCACAACCCACCCCGAGACGGTGGCTTCAAGTACAACCCGCCCAACGGCGGCCCCGCCGACACCGATGCCACCGGTTGGATAGCTGAGCGGGCCAACGATCTGCTCCGCGACCCGTCCGCCATCCGGCGCACCCCCTATACAAGGGCAGCGGCTGACGTGGACCGTTTCGACTATCTCGGCGCCTACTGCTCTGATTTGGGTAATGCCATCGATCTGGATGCCATCGCCGCGGCGGGGGTGAAGATCGGTGCTGATCCGCTGGGTGGTGCTTCGGTGCAGTACTGGGGTTACCTCGCTGAGCGCCTCGGTTTGGACCTAACCGTGATCAACCCGACCGTCGATCCCACCTGGCGCTTCATGACTCTGGACTGGGACGGCAAGATCCGGATGGACTGCTCCAGCCCGTACGCGATGGCCAGCCTGATCGCCAATCGCGACTCCTTCGATATTTCCACCGGCAACGACGCCGACTCCGATCGGCATGGCATCGTCACTCCGGACGCCGGCCTGATGAACCCCAACGCCTTTCTGGCCGTGGCGATCCAATACCTGTTCAGCCATCGCCCGCAGTGGGGAGCCACAGCCGGCATCGGCAAGACCCTGGTGTCCTCTTCGCTGATCGACAAGGTGGCTACCGATCTGGGCCGCAAACTGGTGGAGGTGCCGGTCGGTTTCAAGTGGTTCGTCCCCGGGCTAATCAGCGGCGAGTTGGGGTTCGGCGGCGAGGAGTCAGCTGGCGCCTCGTTCCTGGCCACCGACGGCAGCACCTGGACCACCGACAAGGACGGCATCCTGTTGGCCCTGCTGGCTAGCGAGATCAAGGCGGTCACCGGCTCCTCCCCCAGTGAGTTGTACGCCGAACTCGAGGCTCGCCATGGCGCCTCCAGCTACGCTCGCGTGGACGCGCCAGCCACCAGGGAGCAGAAGGCCAAGCTGGCCCGACTCAGCCCAACAGATGTCACCGCCACCTCGCTGGCTGGCGAACCGATCACGGCAACGCTGACTCACGCCCCGGGCAATGGGGCAGCCATTGGCGGGTTGAAGGTGACCACCGATTCGGCCTGGTTCGCCGCCCGGCCCTCCGGCACCGAAAACGTGTACAAGATCTATGCCGAATCGCTGCGTGGCGCTGACCATCTTGCCCAGGTCCAGGCCGAAGCCAAGCTGGTGGTCGACGCAGTCCTGGCCTGATCAGATGTGCAAAGCTGGACCTATGAACAACGACGATCTGTTTGTCTGCATCGACCACGTCGGACTGGCCGTGCCCGACCTGGATGAGGCCATCAAGTTCCACACCGAAGTGCTCGGCTGGCGGGTGTTGCACCGCGAAACCAACGTCGAGCAAGGTGTCGAAGAGGCGATGCTCGGCACCGGCACCCAGGGCTCCCAAAACGCGCAGATTCAGCTGCTGGCTCCACTGAACGAGGAGTCCACCATTGCCAAGTTCATCGCCAAAAATGGCCAGGGGATGCAACAGCTCTGCTACCGCGTGGACGACCTCGACAAGGTCTCAGCGACCCTGCGCGAGCGCGGCGTCCGACTGCTTTTCCCCGAGCCGAAGACCGGCACCGGCGGCTCGCGAATCAACTTCGCCCACCCCAAAGATGTTGGCGGCGTCCTGCTGGAAATAGTGGAGCCGGCACCAGCCGATCACTGACCGATCAGAACCGCTGTCCAGTCCCCAAAAGGGGGACTGGACCGGTACCATTTCGCCCTGACGAAAGGGAGGACAGCGTGACTTACGACGACACTACGGGCCTGGACCTGTTTGACGAGACCGCAACGGCAGTGGGGAACTTCCCCCAATCCTTGCGTGGCTACGACAAAGGGGCGGTTGATGCCTACGTCCGCGACGTAGAGGCCCAGTTGTCTCGCGCAAAAGCGCAGATTCGCCAGCAGCAGAAGCAGCTCGCGGCGGCCACGGCAAAGGCCGACGACACCGACTTCTCCAAGCTTGGCGCCCATGCCCGCGGCATGCTCCGTTCGGCCGAGGCACAGGCCAACGAACTGCTGACCACCGCGCAGGCCAAGGCCAAGGAACTCATCGCCCAGGCTGAGATCGAGGCTGAGCGGAAGGCTGAAGAAGTTGTCTCCGCCGCGGAGGAAACCCGCGCGAAGTCTTCGGACAGCTTCGCCGAACTGCGCAAGCAGCTGAGCGAGCAGAACGCAGCCGATCTGTCTGGCGTCAAAGACCAGGCCGCGATGATCCGCGAGGCCGCCAAGAGCGAGGCTGAGCAGATCATCGGCGAGGCTCAGGCCCAGGCCAAGCTGATCGCTGAGAAGAACGTGACCGAGTGCGAGGCCAAGCTGGCCGAGGCCGATCGGCACTACGCCGAACAGCAGGTTGCCTTGGCCCAGCAGAAGGAAGCCGATCTGGCCTCCCTCAAACTGGCCCAGGAAGAGGCCGCCAGCAAGCTTGAGTCGCTGGTCGAGGGTGCGCGGGAGCGAGCCGAAGGGTTCCAGGCCAAGATTGAGTCGGATTCCCAGACCTGGGATCAGCGTCGCGAAGCCGTGATCGCCGAGGCCGAGCGGATCCGCCAGGCTGCCGAGGCCGAGGCCGACAGCATCATGGTGGCCGCCCGCAAGGAGGCCAAGACCGTTCACTCCGCGGCTATCCGGGTCGCCGAAGACAAGAAGGCGAAGCTGGAATCCAGCGTCGACCTGCTTGCCGGACGACACAAGGCGATCCTCGCCCAGCTCAACGAGCTCTCCGCACTGGCTGGCAAGAGCGTCGTGGAGTACGGCGATCCCGACAAAGATGCCTTGGCGCCAGCTGAGGACCTCGATGCCGAAGCCGCCGAGCCGGCAACCTCGGAATCCCCGACCGAAGCTGCGGACGGCGAGGAAACCGCTCTCCTGGGCAAGAAGTCGGAGTAATAGCAATGGCCGCGACTCCGGACGGGCCGGAAGCGGCCGAACCGCCGCGCACCGATTCACTTGGGTCGGTGCCGGCGGGCATTCCGCTGGCCGACGGTGGCAGCCGTAGTTGGCTGCGCCGTTGGCGGCGGGTCACCCAGCCAACTCCCCCAGATCTCAACCCTGGGGCTGGCGGGCCCGATGAGCGCAAGACCAACCTGTTGGAACGCAACCCGCTCCAGATCGGTTTCCTCCTCGCGATTGGAGCGCTGGCGGCCAACGGGGTGGTGCTGGCGCTGTCCTCGTTGCGCTCCATCTTGATCCTGATGGTCCTTTCGATGGCGTTGGCCCTCGGCCTGAACCCCGCGGTGGCTTGGCTCCACGATCGTGGGCTGCGTCGCGGGGTGGCGGTCGTGCTGGTCGCGCTCGGCGTGATCATCATCGTCGGGCTGGCCGCTTGGGCGCTGGTTCCGGTCGTGATTGAACAGGTCACTTTGTTGATGACCCAGGCCCCGAGCTACTTGGAGAATTTGCGCCAAAACCCCCAAATCGCCGCCTTTGACGCCCAGTTCGGTGTGATCAGCAAGGCCGTGCAGTTCCTCACCTCCGGCGAACTCATCGCCAGCCTCTTTGGTGGCCTGGTCGGCGCCGGGCAGGCGGTGGCCAACAGCGTCTTCAGTGTGGTCGTGACCACAGTCCTCACTCTCTACTTCTTGATCGCGTTGCCTTCGATCAAGGAGGTCATCTACCAGCTGGCGCCGGCCTCCCGCCGACCGCGAGTGAAGTACTTGGCCAACGAGATGTTCAAGCGCGTGGGCGGCTACGTCTCCGGACTCGCCATGGTGGCCATGCTCTGGATGACCGTGACGTTTATCTTCCTCAACATCGTTGGGATCGGGCAGTTCGCCTTGGCCTTGGCCGTAGTGGTCGGATTGTTGGCACTAATTCCGCTAATCGGCACCACCTTCTCGACGGTGATCGTCTCGATCGTTGCCTTCGCCTTTGGCCCCACCACCGGCCTGATCACGCTGATCTTTTTCCTGATCTATCAGCAGGTCGACGCCTATGTCATCGGGCCGCGAATCTTCGCTAGATCCGTGCAGATCCCGGCGGTGTTGGTGATGATCGCGGCCATCTCCGGTGGCCTACTGCTGGGCATTTTGGGGGCCATTCTGGCCATCCCGATTACGGCCGCGCTGTTGCTGCTCTACCGCGAGGTGTTGATCCCAACTCTGGATCGACAGTAGCTAAGGACCCTCGTCGACCAACTCTCGGTTGGCGACACCGATCACGCTCAGAACAGCCGCTCCTCAGCGTTGTCCAGACCGCGCAGTGCGTTGTAGTCGACCAGTAGGCAGTCGATGTCTCGGGTGCCAGCCAGGGTGCGCGCCTGCGGCTTGATTTGCTGGGCGGCGAACACTCCCCTTACGGGGTTGAGCAGTGGGTCTGCGTTCATCAGGTCCAAATAGCGAGTCAGCTGTTCCACGCCATCGATTTCGCCGCGCCGCTTCACCTCAACGGCCACGTAGGCTCCCTGAGCGTCGCGGAACAGCAGATCCACCGGACCGATCGGGGTCAGGTACTCCCGTTGCACCAGGCACCAACCCTCGCCGAAGGTCGCCGGGTTTTCGGCCAGCAGAGCCTGCAAATGGGCTTCCACCCCGTCCTTCTGCAGGCCGGGGTCGATCCCGAGCTCATGGGCGGAGTCGTGGAACACCTCGCCGATGGCGATCTGGAGGGTGTCCCCGTCGTTGTTGCGCACTTCCCACACTTGGGTCAGGCCAGACTCCTGGGCAGCCACCACGGCTTCGACATCCGCCGGCGGCGGGCTCACCGTCAACCGGCAAGGTGCGCTCATCCAGTTCAGCGGCTTGTAGGCCCGGTCATCGGCGTGAATCGAAACCGAACCGTCGGCCTTCACCATGATCAGCCGGGTGGCCATTGGCAGGTGTGCGGTGAGTCGTCCGGCATAGTCGACCTGGCAACGGGCTATCAGCAAACGCACCCCGCTAACTTACCCTCGCCGGGCTCAACTTGCCCATCGCGGCGCGATGGCATAGGACTTCAGTTATGGCCAAGCGACCATCAAAACACTTGCGCCCGCCGCGTCCGCTTACGGTGGGCGCTTTCGCACGGTCGGAGCAGAAGCAGGACGGTGCCTGGATGGTTCAGGCGATGGCGGCCGATTCGGCCACCAAGACCTACCGCTGCCCGGGTTGTAGCCGCAGCGTCGGACCTGGCGTCGCCCACGTGGTCGCCTGGCCTCGCCAGGCCAGCATCGGCTCGGTCTCGGGAGTAGACGAGCGACGCCACTGGCACACCGCCTGCTGGAGCAACCGGCCATGAGCGGCTTGGCAGCCACCTCGGTCGGGGACGCGCCTGTCCGCTTCGCTTTCCTGCACGGGCTATTCGGCCGCGGCCGAAATTGGACCCAGATTGCTCAGGGATTGGCCGCCTTAGGCCACGGCTCAGTGCTCTTCGACCTGCCCAATCACGGGGCCAGCCCCTGGACGGCAACCTTCAGCTACGCCGAGTCGGCTGCGGCCGTCTGTGCCGAAATCGAGAACCGCCTCGCCGGAGCGCCACCGATCCTGGTGGGTCATTCGATGGGCGGCAAGGTGGCAATGATCGGCGCCCTGACCCGGCCGGAGTTGTTCGCTGGCCTGGCCGTGGTGGACATCTCGCCGACCGAATCCGGACAGGTGAGCAGTTTCGGGCCCTACCTGGCGGCGATGCGCGGCATCGACTTGACCACGCTGACCGGCAAGGCCGATGCCGACCGCCAACTCAGTGCCACGGTGGCAAACCCGGCGGTGCGCCAGTTCCTGCTCACCAACCTGCGCGATCGCGGCGGCTGGCACTGGCAGCCCAACCTGGAGCTTTTGGCCGCCTCGCTACCCGAGTTGGCCAGCTGGCCCGAGGTTGGCCCAGTCACGTTCGAGCGCCCCACCTCCTGGGTGGTCGGTGAGCGCTCCCCCTATTACCGGGCCGAGGATCTGGCGCTGATGCAGCGCTACTTCCCCTCGGTTCACCAGGTGGTGATTCCGGACGCTGGCCACTGGGTGCATGCCGACAACCCCGCCGCAGTAATCACCGCCCTGGCTGAGCTCAGCGCGGCTTCACCGAGGTAATGACAGCTGGGGTTTTGGGCTTGCCGACGCCGGACCCTTGGCTGTTGTCGGTGCCACCGGCTCCAATCTTCTGGATCACCTTCAAACCAGCGGCATCGATGGTGCCAAACACCGTGTACTCGGGGGCGAGTTGGGTGTCCCCAAACACTAGGAAGAACTGTGAACCTTGGCTCGTCGGCTGGCTGGTGCGGGCCATGGCCAATGTGCCAGCCCCGTAGGTCTCGGCACCGGTCAACTCCTCGGCGAACTGATAGCCAGGCCCCCCCATGCCAGTACCGGTTGGATCCCCGCATTGCAGCATCTCGAAACCGGAGTAGGCGGCCATCCGATGGCAGGAGGTCTGGTCGTAGAAGCCCTGTTCGGCCAACGAAATGAAGGAGTTTACGGCGCACGGCGCGGCGGCCCGATTCAACGTCAGCCCAACGTCCGAGCCATTCAGCTTGACCACGTAGTCAACCGTGCCGGTATTGGCTATCCCCGAGGTAGGCGGCTGATTGACCGGCTTGCTGGCATCGCCGGTGGTCTCATAGCTGCAGGTTGCGCCACTTGCCGAGGACGTCGCTCCGGTTGGTGCCGAAGTGGTCGGAACAGTAGTCGCAGCGCTACAGCCAACAAGAACTGCGGTCAGGCCCACCAGGGCAGATGTCTTAGTCAGATTCACCCGGCCAAGCCTGCCATAACCCGCGTCCGGGACCCCGGTTTGACACCGTTCGCGCCACCGGTGTTGATTGGCTGCCATGGTCAAGCTCACGCGCATTTACACCCGCACCGGGGACGCCGGCACCACCAAGCTTTCGGACTTCTCTGACGCGGCCAAGACCGACGCTCGGGTTCAGGCCTACGGGCATGTGGACGAGGCGAACTCGATCATCGGGGTGGCGCTGGCCCAGTCAGACCTTCCCACTGAGGTGGCCGAGGTCTTGCGGCACATCCAAAACGAGCTTTTCGACTGCGGCGCCGACCTTTCCAACCCGCTCAAGGCCGACGATGAGGAGTCACTGCGGATCATCCAGCCCTATGTCGATCGCCTGGAGCGCTGGTGTGATGAGTTCTCCGAGGGTCTACCCGAACTCCAGTCGTTCATCCTGCCGGGGGGCTCGGGCGCCTCCGCTTGGCTTCAGGTGGCCCGCACGGTTGTCCGCCGCGCTGAGCGGACGGCGTGGGCTGCGGCCAGCATTTACGGCAACAAGCCCGCGACCGAGGATCACCCTGGTGGGGTGAACTTATTGGCGTTGGCCTACCTGAATCGGCTTTCGGATCTGTTGTTCATCCTGGCCCGGGTTGCTGGCCAGCAGGTTGGCGAAGTGCTTTGGGTGCCAGGGAAAGACCGGCTCGCCCCAAACCCGAAGGCGGCCCGCCTGCGCGAAACCATCACCGGCGACCACGAGTCGCAGCCCAGCGTTGGCGAAGGGCCCAGCGTTGGCCAAGAGGCCAGCGTTGATCTGGAGGTCGCTGACGACCAGGAGCCGACCGATGATCAACAGGTCGGCGAGCCGGCCAGCCCAGCTACCCCTGAGTAGAACCAGGCGGCAGTTCAGCGGTAGCGGGCCCCGGGCGGGGAGGATTCCAACCAGCTCAGCAGCCCGGTCATCGACGCGGTCGACATCGCCAACTCCCAAGACCGGCCATCAGCCAACTCCAGGCCAATGATGCGCTGTTCGTTGGTCAGCACGACGGCTTCGATCGCGTCCGGTTCGCGCTGGGTGCCTGCCTGCGATATTGAGCGAGGAAAGATGAACCGCGGTCGCAGCGAAGGCGAGAACACCCGGAACCACTCCAGATTGTCCCCGGAATAGCGCGCGACGCCCAGGACCCAACCGGCCCCGGGCGTCGTCGTCGTTAAGCGCAAACTGCAGTCGAATAGCCCACCTTGCCGGGAGAGCCAGCGGCGTCGGGTTGCCAGGAACAGCACCGGAACCAACAGCACCACTGCGATAACCAGTGCCGCCCATTCGGCTATCCCCAACAGTTCCACTGGCACTTATCCGATACTCAGTGACCCTGCGCCAATCGAGCAGCCTTCACTTGAGCCTGCGCGCGCATGAAGTGGTGCCTGGTCTCATCGTCGATCTCGCCAGCATTAAGCCGCTTCTCTGCTGCGACCAGCTCGTGCTCGGCGGCCTTCAGATCGATCTCGGCGGCGATTCGAGCCGCCGGGCTGAGTAGCGAGACCCGATTGTCGGCAACTGAGATGAACCCACCATCGAGCACCACAACCTCACGGTTGCCGTCGGTGGTGAGGACCTCGGCCGCACAAGGCAACAGCGAGGCCAACATCGGCTCGTGATTCGGCAGCACGCCGATATCGCCTTCTGTGGTGCGGGCGATCACGCTGAGAGCGTCGCCCTCCCAGGCGATGCCCTCAGCTGCGACTACCTCTACCCGAAGTACCGACACGTCAGCCTTCCTTCTGGATGCGATCCCAGTTGGCGTAGACCATGTCCAGGCCACCGACGTTGAAGAAGGCCTGCTCGGCGATGTGGTCAACCTCGCCGTCGCAGATCATCTTAAACGACTCGATGGTGTCGGCCAGCGGCACGGTCGAGCCGACCACGGAGGTGAACTTGGTCGCCATGTAGGTGTTCTGGCTGAGGAACTGCTGCAGCCGCCGAGCCCGGGACACAATGATCTTGTCCTCTTCGCTCAGCTCGTCGACACCGAGGATGGCGATGATGTCCTGGAGTTCCTTGTTGCGCTGCAGGATCTGCTTCACCCGAGTAGCGGTGTTGTAGTGCTCGTCACCGATGTACTGCGGGTCCATGATCCGCGAAGAGCTAGACAGCGGGTCCACGGCCGGGTAGAGACCACGGGAAGCGATCTCGCGGCTCAACTCGGTGGTGGCGTCCAGGTGGGCGAAGGTGGTCGCCGGAGCTGGGTCGGTGTAGTCGTCAGCGGGCACGTAGATCGCCTGCATCGAAGTGATCGAGTGGCCGCGGGTCGAGGTGATCCGCTCCTGCAACTGGCCCATCTCGTCGGCCAGGTTGGGCTGGTAGCCCACCGCCGAAGGCATCCGGCCCAGCAGGGTCGAAACCTCCGAGCCAGCCTGGGTGAACCGGAAGATGTTGTC
>DIVW01000022.1 GCA_002428365.1 Propionibacteriaceae bacterium UBA6122 | reverse complement strand
CACCCAGGCATTGATGTCGGCGGTGCCGGTGCCCGAACCCCGCCGCAACCGCGAACGGATCCTGCTCACTGGCGATCTGCCCAGCCCACAGAATCCGCCCTCGGGTTGCGTGTTCCGCACTCGCTGCCCGATCGCCGTCGAGCGGTGCGCAGCCGAGATTCCGCTGCCGGTCGAGACCGAGCCCGGGCACCTGGTGGCCTGCCACTTCCCGGCCGTCCGCAACGTCCTTTAGCAGGCGAAGCCGACCGCGGTGGCTGTCACCCTCGCCGACACGCTCCGGCCCCGTTGGGACGCAGAGCTGGCGAGCCTACCTGGGACCTTCTCAGTCGTGCTGAGTGGTCTGGCGGGCCCACTGGTCGCCCGTGACGAACACGCCAGCCACTACGCCGCCAGCACCATCAAGGTGGCCGTATTGGCTGCGCTACTGGACGCCCGCGCCCGCGGGGAACGCACCGCCTTGAGCGCCGCGTTGGTACACGCGCGCTTCCCCAGCCGCACTGGTGGACGCTTCGAGCTAAGCCAGACAGACGACCAAGACGACGCCACCTGGGCCCGCCTGGGCGAACAGGTGGAGTTGCTGGAGCTGGCCGAAGCAATGATCACGGTTTCGAGCAATATCGCCACCAACCTGATTGCCGAACGCATCGGGTTGGCGGCGGTGGCCAATTTCCTCACCCGCGCCGACTTGGCCACTGAGCTCAGCCTGCAACGCCTGATCGGGGATGCCGAAGCCGAGGCATCCGGGCTAACCAACTCGGTCACCGCTGCGGGGCTGGCGGCCCTGTTCGCCGGGTTGGCGAACCACGCCTGGTTATCGGCGGACGATGCTGCGCTGGCAGTGAGCATGCTGGCCCGCCAGACCCACCTGGACGCCCTGCCCGCTGGTCTGCCACCGGCGGTTTGGAGCGCCAGTAAGGGCGGCTGGGTTCCCGGCGTCCGCCACGACGTGGCCCTGGTGCGACCAGCCACCGCACCGCCGTACGTCCTTGCGGTCTGCACCACCTCGCCGATGGCTGACGATGCCGTGTTGGCGCTGCTGGCGCAGTTGAGTGCGGTCACCTATCAGGAGTGGACTCGATGGCACGCCTAGTCGAAGTAGCTACCACCCGCTTGATACGCGAGTTACACACCCCCTTCGTGACCGCCCTGCGGCGCACGACCCAGGTGATCAGCGTTGCGGTGCGGGTCACCGACGCTGACGGCGCGGTCGGCTACGGCGAGGCCCCCCAGATTTGGCGGGTGACCGGGGAGTCCCTGGCCGGCATCGAGGCCTGCGTGTTGGGCCCGCTCGCCGACGCGCTGCTCGGACGTGATGTCGCCGCGCAGCCGGCTGCGGAAGTACACCAGCTCCTGGCGGCGGCGGTCGCGGCGAACACCGGCGCCCGGGCGGCCTGCGAGGTGGCCGTGCTCGATCTGCTGGCCCGGCGCGACGGCGTCCCATTGGCGTTGAGCATCGGCGGTCTGACCAGCACGGTGGCCACCGACGTCACCATTGCCGCCCAGACTGAAAACCCGGCCGCCGAGATGGTGCCTACCGGCTTCAGCACCGCGAAGATCAAGGTGGGCCTCGACCCGTCCGATGTGCAACGGGTTGTTCGGATCCAGCGTGATGCCCCCGAGGGGGTCCGCATTCGGGTGGACGCCAATCAGGCCTGGGATGTGCCCACCACGGTGGCGAATGTGGAGACCTGGCTGGCAGCCGGGGTAGCGCTTGAGTTCATTGAGCAACCCCTGCCTGCCTGGGATTTACCCGGTCACGCCGAACTGCGCCGTCGACTCAGCGTGCCGATCATGCTGGACGAATCAGTGTTCAGCATCCACGATCTGCGTCGAGCCATTGAGCTGGAAGCCGCCGACCAGATCAACATCAAGCTGGCCAAGTGTGGCGGCCTCCATGCCGGGCTGGCGATCGCCCGCGAGGCCCGCAAAGCCGAAGTTGGGGTGATGGTCGGCTCGATGATGGAATCTGAGCTCGGGGTTAGTGCGGCCGCAGCCCTTGCCTCGGCAGTGGCACCCACCCTCACCCACGATCTGGACGCAGCCTGGTGGTCGATCGACGCAACCAAAGACAGCGAAAGCCCTTATCAGAATGGACAGTTCTGGTTTGGGGCTAGCCCGGGCCTGAGCCGGGAATCCACCCGGGTCGGGCTCGACTTCGTCGACTGGAGCCTGCGGCGCATCGGCTGATCTGCGACCGCCTGGGGCGGCACCCTAGGTCGGCCAAACTCCACAAAAAGCGCCCACCACTTGGGAAAACAATCGTTCTCGCTGCGCGAAAAAGCCACTGAGGTCTATGGTTCTCCAGAGTGCTTCAACGGGCAGCAGCCAGGAGGAGACATGGCCACTCAAAATGATGATTCGGAGGCCCAACCAGCCTCCGATTCTGGTTCAGCCAGCAGCGATTCGATCCGCTGGCGCACTGAATACAGCCGCTATGTTCGACCCCCCGGCGGCTGGTGGTGGGGTGCGTTCTTAGGCGTCCCACTGAGCTTGGCATTGGTGGGCGGTGGCTCGTTTACTGCCTCAATGTTTCCCCCATCCGCCACCATGAGCGCCGCGGCACTACCGACCCCGGTTCCGTCCCCAATCCCAACCCAACCGCCGACCCAAACTCCGACACCCACCCCCAGTTCAGTGGCGTCGGCGTCTCCCAACCCGAATGCCGACTGCACCACCATCGAGAGCCGCGTTGCCAGGGTGGCTGGAAAGAGCCAAGTTCGGTTCTCCTATGGCGCCAGCAATCTCACCAAGAAGGCCAGAACAGCCATTGGCATCGCCGCCTCGATGCTGAAGGCCTGCCCGCAGGTGCCGGTGCTCATTAACGGCTACGCCGACCGCAGTGGGTCGGCCAAAGCCAACAAGCTGATCTCCAAGGACCGCGCGCAAGCGGTTCGCAAACGGTTACGTTCGCTCGGGGTTAAGAACCCGATGACGGTGAAGGGATTCGGCGATCATCATCCGATCGCCAAGAACTCCACCGCAAAGGGCCGAGCGGCCAACCGTCGCGTTGTAATCCTGATTCCGTAGGGAACCGAAGATGAACTTCCTGATCGATTTCGGTGTGTACCTGGTGGTGTTCGGCCTGGCTTCGCTCCTCACCTGGTTGACCGCCCGTGCTGCAGTGCCCGCCCGCAATGCCGAACAAGCCCGGGCCAGGTTCGAGCCTGCCGACGCGGAGCCCACCCGATGAACCCCAACTGGTGGCTGGTGGCCATCGCATTTGCCTTGGGGGTGTTGCTCACCTACCTATGGTCAGTGCGCAGGGTGACCCGCCAGGTTCGGCTGCAGGATTCGTCCTTCGGTGGCGGGCTGTCTGCCAGTTCGAGCACGACTGAGCGCCGCGTCGCAGCCGTCGAATTTGAGCCAGTTGACCAGCAGGCGCCGGCGCCGGGTTCCGCCGATCCGCTTGAAGTCGCCGTGATCGAGGCTGCGGATGTCGAGGCATCGTCGGTCGAGGCAGCGTCCGACGAGGACGGGGCGCAGGTCTCCTGGTGGGAGGAGGCCTTCATTGCCAATCGCCCCGATCCCGCCATGCTGGCCGTCCGACCGGCACCGCTATTCACCGCCAAACCGCGCCCAGCTGAGGCGACGTCCGAGACGGTCGAGGCGGTGGCCCCCGCAAGCCGGCTTTCCCCAGGCGCACCCACCAGACTGACCGGGCCGGCCGGTGAGCAAATCAAGGGCAACCGCGACTCGATGCTCTTCCACACCGCTGACAGCCCGTGGTACGCCCTAACCAAGGCCGAGAAGTGGTTCACCACCGAGGCCGAAGCCGAAGCGGCCGGGTTCACTCGCTGGGATCGACGCAACTCGGGCATTGGGGCCAAGCCTGCCAAGCGCAGCCCGGCCAGCACCAGATCGAGGACGACCAAGCCTCCGGCCCGCCCCGGCAAGGCGGCTGCGGCTGCGGCTGCGACGCCAGCGGTAGCCAAGAAAGCCGATGCGAGACCGTCGGTTCACGCAGTAGCGCCCGGAGGCGAGATCAAAGGCAACCGCGACTCCATGCTCTACCACACCGTCGACAGCCCTTGGTATGGCCGCACCAAGGCCGAGGAGTGGTTCGCCACCGAAGCTGAGGCCAAGGCCGCCGGGTTCACTCGCTGGGATCACAAGCGCCCCAGGAAGTAACGGCACGCCCAACTCACTGCTCGGCTGGGACGTCCTCCACGGTCGCTTCGTCATCGGCAGCGGCTTCATCATCTTCAGCCGCTTCGTCGTTTTCAGTCTCGTCGTCGTCAGTCTCGTCGACCTCAGCCGCGGCCGACTCGTCCTCGAGCTCTTCGGCGGCAGCCTCGACCGGCTCCTCGAAGGCAGCCTCAGACAGTGCTACCGAGCCTTGGAGCTCCAGCGAATCCTCACCGATTACGTCCAGCAGGGGGCCAGCACCCAACGCGGCCAGCATCTGCCGAACGTTGGTGAGCTGGGCGGTCACTGCCTCCCGACGCGCGGTCGCGGCAAGCAACTCCCGCTCGGACTCCTTGCGGACGCGTTCGGCCGCCAGCCGAGCATCATCAAGTTTCTGGTTGGCCTCATCGCGGGCCACTCGCAGAATCGACTCGCCACTCTCGCGGGCATCAGACAACAGCCGGTCGGATTCTGCCTGCATGGCCGCGTGGCGCTGCTCGGCGGCCGACAGAGCCTGCTCATAAGCACCCATCTGCTTGGCGAAGTCCTCGGCCGCCTTATCGCGGCGACTCGCCAGAGTCTTCTCGAAATCGGCCGCAGCGCCAGCTGCCCGCGCGCGCTGCCGCTCGAAGATTGCCTCTGCCTCCTCGCGCCGCGTGGTCGCCTCGCGATTGGCGTAGTCGAGGATTTCATCGGACTTGCGGTTAGCCGCCTCCACCGTGCGGGTGGCCTCCGCTCCGGCCTTGTCGGTGACCTCGGCCGCCTCAGCATCGGCAGTCGCCTTCACGTGCGCGGCGTAGTGGTCTGCGTCAGCCATCGTGGACTCAGCATCGGCGGCGGCCTTGGTGCGCAGGTCGGCCGCCTCTTCTTCGGCGAGCCGAAGGATCTTGGCTGCCCGCTCGGTGATGTCAGCAGAGCTCGGCGTCACCGTCCGGTCCAGCGTCTCTTCGAGCTCCTGAATCCGGGACTGGTCGACCCGGCTCTGTTCGCTCAGGGCGCTCAGCTGGCGACGAAGGTTCTCGTTGTCGGCTGCGGCCTGGGTGCCGGCCGCCTTGCTCTGCTCAGCGGCAGCCCGGCTTTGCTCAGCAGAGGTCCGTAACAGTTGGACGGCGCGATCGACCTCGGTGGGTTCATAGCCGCGCATCACGGTACGGAACTCATGAATGGGCTGCGTCACGTTCGGATTCCTCTCGATTGGGTTTGGTCGATCTGTGCTGCACCAGGGACGGCCAGGGCTTCGATTACGCCGGAAAGCCGACCCAGTTGTTCGTTGATGTCGTCACGGCGACGGGCGAGGGTTTCCACCTCGGCCCGCGCCCGTTCGGTGGCCTCGTGGGATTTGGCCCGCGCTTCCTGAGCGTCAGCGCGGGCCTTGAGCAGCGCCTCGGTGGCCTCAGCGCGAGTCGCCTTGGCCTGCTCATGGGCATCACGTTGCATCGCCTCGATCGTGGCCACGGTGCGCTCCCGCACGAGCCTCGAGCCGGATTCAGCTTCAGCGAGCCGCAGGCGGGCGCTCTCCAGCAGGGCCGCGGCGGCCTTCTCCGCTTGATCACGCGTCTCAGTGGCGGCGTTTTGGGCGTTGCGCCGCAACTCGGCAGCAGCTTGCTTGGCATCGACCAGCAGCTGGGTGGCCTCGGATTTAATGCCAGCCGCGGCCACCTCAGCCTCAGCCACTATCTGGCGCACCTGCTCATCGCCAGCAACTGCCAGCGCTCGCGCCTGCTCCTCAGCCGCAGCCCGTTGTTGGGCGAGCGAATCGTTGTGCTTGGCCCGCAGATCGGAGAGCTCGGCTTCGGTAGTCGCCCGCAACTCAGCCATGGACTGCTCCGTCCAGGCCAGATGGGCGGCCGCAGCAACATATTGCTCCTCGGCTCGTAGCCGAGATTCCGCAGCGGCGGCTTCCCGTTCCTCGGCGGCCTGCTGCGCGGCCTCCCGGATGGCTTGGCGAGCTTGGGCCTGCTCGGCCACCAGCACTTCGCGGATGCGGGCGCACTCCTTGTCGAAACCCTCCCGCTGCTGTTGCACCAGTGCGTCCGCAGTAGCCCGCAGCGCGAGCGCATCGACGCCGGCCTGTTCAACCAGGCGGGTGCTTTGAGCCTCGGCCTTCGCGCGCTGCTTCTCCAGGCTGGCTTTGGACGCCTCGGCCGCGGCGTTGGCCTCACCACTCACCCGATTAGCCTCGGCCAGGGCTGCGGCCACCATCGCTTCGGCATCGGCTCGCGACTGGGCCTCCAGGCTCTCAGCCGAGACTCGGGCGCGCTCGCTCAGTTCGGCTGCGGTTTGATCGGCCGAGGAGGTCAGCATGGCGGCCTGGGCCGCGGCGTCCCCCAAAATCACGGCAGCATCGGCGCGGGCGCGCTCCAACAGAGTCGCCGCCTGGGTTGCTGCCGCCTGCGCTGCCGCCTTCTCCTGCCGCGCCTGCTCGGCGTGCCGCTGACTCAACTCCTGCTGGACGAGGGCCTCGGCGCGCGCCGCCTCGGAGCGCGCCTCGGCCTCGGCGATCAACCGATCGGCGAGCGCCTGGGCCTGAGCGATCAAGCTGGCGGCACGCTCAGTGGTGACGTCACCTCGTTGCGGAACCATTGGCGGCTCTTTCCATCGGCATCTCAGGGTCTGCGGTCTGCGGAGCACTGGGCAACACCGACGTCACCGAAGGCCGCCAACAGATCAGCACCCTGAGGCCTTCCATCGGCTCAGGGACGGCAGCGTCGGTGGTTCTGAAGCACGCATCGTGGTCACCGGGGCGGGTGCACCTCGTTTCGCGCTTCGACTTTCGGCGAGGTCGAGGGTGAGACCAAGCGTTCCGGGAACGCATCCTATCTAGCTCACCTGTGTGGACTTCACCTGGTGGGCAAAACTGACCCGGCGCGACCCTGATCGTCCAGGATCGCGCCGATTTGGAGCGGATGACGGGAATCGAACCCGCACTGTCAGCTTGGGAAGCTGATGTTCTGCCATTGAACTACATCCGCAGCTGTCACGGCTCAGACCGTGACGCGTGGAGCAGTCTAACCCGACCTGGCCTACGGTCGCACGCCGCTTAGTTCACCACCCGAACGGCGATTCTGGACTAAAACCCGCCTTGCGGAGGTTAGGTCTGCCAAACTGCTGACTTGACAGGGCAGACTGGACTAACTGCACCGAAGCCAATGGAGGGAAGGGGGGTCATGACCAGGGAAGAACGGGCCATCGCCATCCTGGACCTCATGAACCAGGCTTTGGCGGTCATTGGCGAAGGCGATGATGCCGAGCAACTGATCTGCCGGGTCCTGGGCAAAGCTAGCAAAGCCGACGGCGCCGCGCTGATCGGCTTGGACGCAGCCAACCACACCATCAGCCATGCCGCCTGGCCCAACGACCGGTTAGCCACCGCCCTAGCTGATGTCGCCGCGCGCAGCGTCCGGCGAACCGACAGCATTTTGCGCGGCGGTCAGCATCCGATTCTGGGCGAAGTGGTGCTCATCGGTGCCGAACTGGACGAGCAACCCGCCACCCGGGCCCGCAGCCGACTGCTCGTGCTGAGCCGTCGCGGTGGATTCACCCCGGACGCCAAGGCGCTGCTGGCCGAGGCCGCCGCCCCACTGAGCTTCCTGATGCCCCAGGCTGCGGACGCGTGCCAGCGCTCTCGGCAGGTGCACAACGCCGCCGAGGCCGCCGCCGCGCTGAACCTGACCCCGCGCGAGGTCGAGGTGCTCCGCCTACTGGCCGACGGCCTACTGGCCCGCACCATCGCCACCCGCTTGGGCCTATCGCCACGCACGGTGCACAAACACCTCAGCAACGTGTACACCAAGCTGGGCGTCCACGACCGGCTAGTCGCCGTTAGCATCGCCCGCGAGCACGGCCTGATCGCCGCCTGAGCGATCGCACTGCCTGTTTTCCCGGCTCAGGGTGGTCCCCCAAATCCCCCGGAAGGCCGCCCAATCCGGTTACCAGCCGCGCTGGCAAGGCCTAAGTTCGACTCATGAGCAATCTGGAGCCCACTGATGTTGGCCCGGCCGCTGGTGGCGACCGGACGGTTTCCGACACTGACCGTCAGCACGTGATCACCCTCCTCACCACCGCCCATGCCGAAGGACGGCTGACCGTGGCTGAGCGCGACCGCCGCGCCACGCAAGCGCGTCAGGCCGAAATCTTCGACGATCTGGTGCCACTCACCCGCGACTTGGTCACCGTCGGTCCCGCACCCGTGCAGTACGCCGCCGCGCCCACCGGCGAAGTCGACCAGATCGTGGCCATTTTCGGCGGAGCGGAGCGCTCAGGGCACTGGCCGGTACGTCCACACACCTTCGTCACCACGATCTTCGGCGGCGCCGAACTCGACCTCTCTGAGGCGGTCTTCGAGGCCCGCGAACTCGTCGTTGAAGTGTTCTGCCTGTTCGGCGGGGTCACCTTGAAGGTGCCCGAAGGCACCACTGTCGACAACCAGGTGATCGCCATCTTTGGGGGTTGCGACCACAAGGTCGGCCCGCCCACCCCGGACGGGCCGCACCTGATCCTGAAAGGCTTCGCCGGGTTCGGCGGAGTCGAGGTGCGCAATCCCAAGAAACCCAAGCGTTCCCGATAGCCTTCGGTAATGGACGCCCTGTTCCAGCCTGACGGAGATTGGCAGCGGCTCGGCGATGTTGCCGTGGTATCGCACCGAGTGAACTCACTGGCGCTAAATTTGCTGGCCTCAATCGGCTTGCTGGTCGGCGTCTGGATCCTGACCAACGGCGACCTGTTGTGGGTCGGCGCCGCAGCCGTGGCCGCCGCGTCCTGGACCACCTGGCGAGTGATCCGAATCGGCCGCTGGATTCGCTCCTTTGGCTTCCGTGAGGGCGAGCGTGACCTGTTGATCACCCATGGGCTCTGGTACAAGTCGCTGACCGCTATTCCCTACGGTCGGATGCTCAGCGTTGAGGTGACCACCGGACCGGTGAGTCGCCTTTGGGGTTTGGCCGATGTGCAACTGATCACCGCCAGCCACCGGTCGAATGCCCAGATCCCGGCGCTGCGCGCTACCGACGCCGCCCGGTTGCGCGATCACCTGATCGCGCTTGGGGAGAAGCAGGCGCTACCACTGTGATCGATCCGCCGCTCGACGGCGTCCAAACCCCTGAGCCCGAGCCTGCCCACTCCGCGGACCCGGACGCTGTGCCCCCACAAGCTGGCCCGCCCGAGCCGAAGCGCACGGAGCGACCCCACCCACTGACCCCGCTAATTCGCGGGTGGGTGGTGTCGTTGGCGCTGATCATCGGCCTGGGCCGCGAGATCCTGGGCTGGTTCACCGAGAGCCGCCCGCTACCGCCACTCCAGCTACTCCTCGGCGGCATCGGCGGCATCGCGGTGATCGCGGTGCTGATCGGTCTAGCCAGTTGGCTGGCCACCCGCTTCGTGATCGACGCCGACGAGCTCCGGATCGAAAGCGGCATCCTGCTGCGCAAATCCCAGCGGATCGCCTTCGACAAGGTGACCTCCATCGACGTCCTCCAACCGCTCGCGGCCCGCATCTTCGCTCTGGCCGAGCTGGAGATCGACATCGGCTCGTCCGAGCGAGTGAAACTGCGCTACCTCACTAGGGCCCGGTCCTATTCGCTGCGCGACTACCTGCTCTCTCGAGCGCACAGCCACCAAGCCGAACTGGTGCACACCGAGGACCCCGGGCTCCAGCTGGGCGATCTCAGTGCCGAGGACGAGGTGCTGGTGCAGGTGCCGCCGCAGCGGCTGCTATTGGGGGCGGTCACCTCCAATGAGTTCATCGGCCTGCTCATCACCATCATCATCACGGTCACAGCCGCGGCGATCGCCGCCCCCTACTTCGGCGGACCGGTGTTGGTGCTGGCCCTCGGCGTCTCCGCGATCTCCGGCATCGGCGGCTTCGTAGTACGCCGGCTCACCGGGCAGTTCAACTTCACCCTGTCCTCGCGGCCGGCCGGCCTGCGCATCTCGCGTGGCCTGACCAGCCTGACCAGCCAATCCGTGCCACCCCGGCGCATCCAGCTGGTGCGGCTGAGCCAGTCGCTTTGGTGGCGGCGGTTCGGTTGGTACCGCGCCGAGATTGACGTCCTCGGCATGGGCATGCGCAACGAAGAGGACACCCACGCCAGTGTCTCCAGCGTGTTGCTGCCGGTGGCCGATCACGCCCAAGTTCGCCTGGTGCTGGCCAGAATCTGGCCCGAGGCCGACTGGGAGTCGATCCAACTTCACCCGGCACCGTTCCGGGCCCGGTGGCTGCATCCGGTAGCCGGCCCGTTCCTCGGGCTCGGCCACGACGATCTGCTGGTGGTCTCTCGCCACGGCTGGCTGGAGCGGCGCTGGGATCTGGTGCCACATGCCCGGGTCCAGTCAATACGGATCGATCAAGGGCCGGTCTCCCGAAAACTCGGGCTGGCCGACCTCGCCTTCCACACCGCCGGGTCCAGGCTGCACCCCCACGCCTACGGGTTGGACGCCAACCACGTCCTGGAACGCCAAGACGAGTTGATCATGCTGGCCCAGGCCCATCGGAGCGACATCACCCTGGCCCCAGCCGCCCGCCCGGCAGCCCCGGCGGATCAGCCTGGGCCGGAGGCCTTACGCGCCGACCAGGCCGAGGCCACCATCTCGGATACTGAATAGCGCATCTGCCAATCCAGATCGGCGGCAGCCGCCGAGCCGTCGGCCACGATCCGCGCCGGATCGCCTGGGCGCCGCGGGCCAATCTCGGGATCGAAGTCCCACCCGGTGCCCTTCGCCATTGCATTCATGATCTGCCGCACGCTCAGCCCCTCGCCGCTGCCGAGGTTGTAGGCGGGACGCAACGGGCGCCCGGCAAGCAAAGCCTGCGCCGCGGCCACGTGCGAACGCGCCAAATCGCCGACATGGACGTAGTCGCGCACGCAGGTGCCATCGGCGGTGGGATAGTCCGCACCGTTGATCCGTGGGACCCGTCCGCTCAGCAGCGCCTCGATCACCAACGGGAACAGATTGTGCGGGCTGGAGTCGTAAACCTCATCAGTGGCGGAGCCGACCACATTGAAGTACCGCAGGCTGACGCCGCGGAAGCCGTCCCGGGAGCGGGCCACATCATTGATCAGCCATTCGCCGATCAGCTTCGATTCGCCGTAGGGCGATTCGGGGTGAGTCGCGGAATCTTCGGTGACCAGCTCAGTGGCTGGCGTTCCATAGACCGCGGCCGAGGAGGAGAAGACCATCGCTGAAACGCCGGTGAGCTCCATCGCCGCCAATACCGAAGCGGTGCCGGTGACGTTCTGGGCGTAGGTGTGTAGTGGACGCTGCACCGAGACCCCGGCGTACTTGAAACCGGCCACGTGAATGACGCCGTCGCAGTGGTGCTCGCGCAACGCGTCTGCCACCAGTTCGGTATCGAGGATGCTGCCTTCGACGAATGCGACGCCGTCGGGTACGAATTGTTGCAGCCCCGAGGAGAGATCGTCGATGACGACTGCACCCATGCCCTGTTGCTGGAGAGCTCGCACCACATGCGCTCCGATGT
Source organism: Propionibacteriaceae bacterium UBA6122 (assembly GCA_002428365.1). Taxonomy (GTDB): domain Bacteria; phylum Actinomycetota; class Actinomycetes; order Propionibacteriales; family Propionibacteriaceae; genus Propionicimonas. The sequence goes on along the minus strand of DIVW01000022.1, from coordinate 135,465 downwards.
AGCCCGCTCCGCCCGTCACCAACCATGCGCTCACAAGCCCAGAGTCTAGGCCCGAAAGCCTCAGTGGGAGCGTGGTTCTGGGTAGTGTTCAGCTATGCAGAACTCTCCCGTGCTTGGGATCGACATCGGCGGCTCGGGGATCAAGGGCGCCCCCGTTGACCTGACGGTAGGCGACTTCACCGCCGACCGTCTCCGCATCCCGACACCCACGAAATCGACCCCGGCCAATGTCGCCGCAGTGGTCGCCGAAATCGTCGCCAATTTCGCCGCCCAAATCGGGGACTCGCCGGTTGGCATCACCATCCCGTCAGTGGTCACTCACGGCATCACCCGCTCGGCGGCCAATATCGACCCGTCCTGGATCGACGCACCGGCGGCAGAGATCTTCGCCGAAAGGCTGGGCCGCGAGGTCGTCCTGGTCAATGACGCCGACGCTGCCGGTCTGGCCGAGGTCAAGTACGGAGCAGCCCAAGGCCAGAACGGAATCGTGCTGGTGACCACCTTGGGCACCGGAATCGGTAGTGCGCTGATCTACCGCGGCGTGCTGGTGCCAAACACCGAACTCGGCCACCTGGAGATTGACGGCTTCGATGCCGAAAAACGTGCGGCGGCCTCAATCCGCACCGCGGAGAAGCTCAGCTACGCCGACTATGTGCCCCGACTGCAGCGCTACTACGAAACTGTCGAGGCACTGTTCTGGCCCGACCTATTCGTGGTTGGCGGCGGAGTCTCCAAGGACGCCGACAAGTTCCTGCCGAAGTTGAAGCTAAAGACCCCAATCGTGCCAGCCACTCTGCGCAACCGAGCCGGCATCATCGGCGCAGCCTGGCTGGCCGCCAACAAGCTGGCCTGATCGGCTTCGCGGCGAAAATTGAGTCACGTCGCGTTTGCGCACGCTAACGCCCCGCCCGGGCGGCGGCACATCTAGACTGAAATCGGTGTAACTCAAATAGAGTCCAACAATGGCCAGTACTGACTGGGGGCTTCAATGATCAGCCTGACGAACGCGCTAATCCAGCAGGGGAATTTCACCGAGGCGAGCCTGAACACCCTGGTCGAGAACCATCCCGGAGTTGACTTGCGCACCCTGCTGTTAGAGCGCCATCTAATCAGCGAAGAGAAGTTGGCACAGGCGGTCGCCCTACACCTGGGCCGGGACTACTTCGATCTCGCCGCCAGCCACCCTGATCCAGCGGCGGTGGGGTTGGTTCCCGGGTCCATGTGTCGCCGGTTCCAGCTGATTCCGATCGAGTTGCGCAACAGCCAGCCGTCCCCTCGGCGCCACGTCGACGCCCCGTCCCAGCGCTCCGAAGTGCTGGTTGTGGGCATGCTCGACCCCGGCGACATTGTGGCCATCGATGACATCGCCAGCCTCACCGACCTGGTGGTAGAACCCGTCGTGGTCACTCGAAGCGCGCTACGTCATGCCTTCGAGCTATACCTGCGCTCTGATGAGGAACTCAGCGAAATCTCGGCCGCCATGGAAGAGGATGCAGCCACCATGGCTGTCGCCGTCGAAGTTGGCGATGACCAAACCGTCGACGCGCCCGTAGTCCGATTCGTCAACCTGCTCATTGCTCAGGCGATCGATGATCGGGCCAGCGACATCCACATCGAGCCGGGCCATCAGGACCTGACCGTCAGGTTCCGGATCGACGGCGTACTAAAAGAGATGCAGCGAGCTGATCGCGGCATTCAGGATGGCATCATCTCCCGGCTCAAGATCATGGCGTCAATCGATATCGCCGAGCGACGTCGACCCCAGGACGGCCGGATCTCCTTCGTCCATCACGACCGCACAGTCGACCTGCGGGTGGCCACCCTGCCGACGGTGTGGGGCGAGAAAATCGTGATGCGGATTCTCGACAATGCCACCTCCCAGGTCACCATGGCGGCGCTGGCCATGTCAGAGGAGAACGGGCGCCGCTTCCACAATGCGATCATCCGGCCCCATGGGATGATCCTGGTCACCGGGCCGACCGGCTCCGGCAAATCGACCACCCTGAAGGCCGCCTTGGGCGAGATTGCCCGCCCCGAAGTCAACGTCATCACCATCGAAGATCCGGTGGAGTACCGGATCCCCGGTATCAGCCAGATCCAGGTGAACCCCCGCTCTGGGCTCACCTTCGCCTCCTCGCTGAGAGCGGTGCTGCGTTGCGACCCCGATATCGTCCTGGTCGGCGAGATTCGCGATCAGGAGACCGCCATCACCTCCATCGAGGCAGCTCTCACCGGCCACCTGGTGCTCTCCACGCTGCACACCAACGACGCCCCCAGCGCGTTGACTCGCCTGATCGAGATCGGTGCCGAGCCATATCTAGTGGCCTCGGCGCTCTCGATCGTCGTGGCGCAGCGGCTCGCCCGCAAGCTTTGCGTCTGTCGGGAACCGGTGCCAGCCGATCTCGCGGTGTTGGAGCACCTCGGCTTCGCCTACGACTCCATCGACCCACCACAGTTGTACCGGCCAGTCGGTTGCAGCACCTGCGCCAACACCGGCTACCGCGGACGCCTAGCCCTGCATGAGGTGATGGAGATCACTGAGGAGGTCGCCCAGCTGACCGTCCGCAATGCCTCCGTGGCCGAGGTTCGCGAAGCCGCGGCGGCCCAGGGAATGCTCCCGCTTCGTCAAGACGGCTGGCAAAAGGTGACCCAGGGCCTGACCACTATCGAAGAAGTGCTCCGAGTCTCGGTCTGAGCCTCACTGGTTGGCCAACTCGGAGTAGATCCCGAAAATTGGCAGGTAAAGGGCCAGCACCATCGACCCGATCATGAGCCCGACCGCCACGATCAACAACGGCTCCAGAACACTGGCCAATTGCTCAGTGACGGCCTTCACCTCGGCGTCGTACATGTCGGCGATGCTGGCCAGCATTTCGGGCAGCGTGCCGGATTCCTCGCCGACCGCAACCATCTGGGCGACCATTGACGGAAACACCCCTGACCTGGCCAACGGGCCAGCAAACGATCGCCCGTCCCGCACTGAGTTCTGCACATCGAGGATCGCCTTCTCCACCGCCCAGTTGTTGGCAGTCAAGCCCACCGTGTCGAGCGCCTGCAGCAAGGGCACCCCAGCCTTCAACATCATCGCCAGGTTTCGAGAGAACCGGGATACCGCGACCTTGGTCGCCACCCTGCCGAAGATTGGCATCCGCAGCAGGATCGGTCCCACGAAGCTGCGGACCCGTTCGGTGTGTCGATTGCGCACCCACCAGATCCAGAAGGCAATGCCGGACACGACCAGCAGTGGGCCGATCCAGATCATGTTGTGGGAGGTGGCCACCAACAGCTGGGTGGGGAGTGGCAGTTCGCTGCCCAGCGAGGCGAACATCGACTCGAATACCGGCACGATGAAGGTGATCATCCCGATCATCGCCAACACCGCAATCGTCAACACGACCAACGGGTAGGAAGAAGCCGCCTTCAGTTTGTCCTGCAACTCAGCATCGGCCTGGTAGGTGTCGGCGACCATCTTCAGTGAATCGGCCAAGAAGCCGCCGGCCTCGCCAACCCGCACCAAGCTGACCATCAACGGTGGGAAGGCCGTCGGTTGCTTGGCCATCGCCGCCGACAGTGCGGCACCGGATTCCAGGTCGCTTTGCACCGCGCTAAGCGCCTTCCGCATGGCGACATCGTCAGTCTGCTCGATTAGCACCACCAGCGCCCGCATCAGCGGCAATCCAGCATTGATCAGGTTCGACAGCTGGCGGGCAAACAGCGCCAGCGGCTTCACCTTCACTCGACGGTGCAGACCGAAGAACGTCAACTCCTGATGCAGCCCGGCTTTGGCCACCGGCTTGATTTCCAAGGGAACCAAACCTTGGATGCGCAGCTTGGAGATCACTGCGGCCTCGCTACCGGCCTCCAGCACCCCCCGCATCGGCGCGCCACTGACGCGATCCACGGCTTTGTAGGTGAAGGCCTCCGGAGTAGTCGTCATGATCACCAGCTCCTTGCGATTTCGCTGTCCGACGGACGCGCGGCGTTGGGCGCGCCGGCCGCTTCGGCCCCTGGCAGCGGCTGCGGCAGGTATCCGGCGACGCTCTCGGGGCTAACCCGGCCAGCCCGCACCAGCTCAACCAGGCTCTGTTCCATGGTGTGCATCCCGAGATTCGATGAGGTCTGCATGACAGTGAGCAGCTGCGGTACCTGAGATTCGCGGATCAGATTGGCCACCGCGTGGGTGTGCACCAACACCTCAGTGGCCAGCACCCGGGAGGCGCCATCCGATCCGGGCATCAAGACCTGACTGATCACGCCCTGAAGGGTTTCGCCGAGCTGGGCACGAACCTGGGCCTGTTGGGACGCCGGGACGGAATCGATGATGCGATCGATGGACTTCGCCGCCCCCTGGGTGTGCATGGTGCTCAGCACCAGGTGGCCGGTCTCCGCCGCGGTCAGCGCGATGGAAATGGACTCTGGGTCGCGCAGCTCACCGATCATCACCACATCGGGGTCCTGTCGCAAAGCGCTACGCAACGCGGCGGCGAACGTCTGGGCGTCGCGTCCGATCTCCCGCTGGTGAACCAGGCAACTACGACTTTGGTGAATGAACTCGATCGGGTCTTCCACCGTGATGATGTGCCCGGCGCGCTGCCGGTTCACCAGATCGATCATCGCCGCCAAGGTGGTCGACTTACCGGCACCCGCCGGACCGGTAACCAGCACCAGCCCCTGACTGCGCAGCGCAAGCCGACTGGCCACTTCCGAGACTCCCAACGAAGCCAAGGAGGGAATCTCGGCCGGCACCAATCGAAAAGCTGCCGCGATCCCGCCCTGCTGACGGAACACATTCGCTCGGAAGCGCCCGCAACACGGCAGTGAGTAAGAAAGGTCGGTCTCGCCCTCGCGATCGAGCTCAGTCTGTTGCGCAGTGCGCATCAGTCGAGTCAGCGCCGCTTCCAACCAATCTCCCGGCAGCGCTGACCTGAAACCGTCCAGCGCAACGAGCTCCCCACCGAGCCTCACCAGGGCTGCCTTGCCCGCCGACAGATGGAGGTCGGAGGCGCCGACGGCTCTGGCGGCGGCCAGCAACGGATCCAGGCTCACTAACTGAGTGGCCGGGGATCCTTCGCGAAGGGGTAGGGCCGACATGGCCAGTCAGCCCTTCGCCGCGAACACAAGGGCATCCACCGTCACCGTGAAGCGCTTGGCATTGTTGGTCGGACTCGAGACCGCCTCAACCACCTGGAGTTGCCGGGGCCCGGCGCGTAACCCGTCCACGAAAGCAGCAGCTTGGGTCGCGCTGGAGACCTCGGCTTCGAAAGTGACCGGGATTTGCACCGTTGGAGTGTCGGCATCGGCGTTTTCCTGTTTAGTGTTCGGCTGGCCGTCGGTGCCCATCCCGCCACCAGTCGGAGCCACGAACACCTTGGGTTCACCAAAGGTGATTGATTGGACCCTGGCCCCGGACGCCTTGGCCGCTGCCGACACCAGTGCCGAGGCATCCCGCTGCTCCGACTCAACCGGGATCTCCCCACGTAGGGTGGCCAGCCGGGTTTGCAGCTCGCCCAGCTGGGCGTTCTGCTCAACACGCTCGTCAAGAAGCTCGCGCATCACCTCGTTGGATTTCGCGGCCACCGCAGCCTGCGTGCTGGCCTCAACCGCCGAATTGAACAACGGTGCCGCTACCAGCAGGCCGCCAGCGACGATGATGATGACCACTACGGCGGTGCCGATCAGATTGATCAGCCTTCTCGGCATCTCCATCATTTGCCCCCATTCTGAGCGAAGCGCCCGGTGTATCGGCTCTGGTCAGCGCTGAAAGTCGCCTCGAAGACGTATCCGCCGTCTTCGGCAGCCAGCTGACCGGCATCAACGTCGATGAAGCCGCGGACCGTCCGCAACCTGTTGACGGTCTCGGCTTGGCTGGCGGTCAGTTTGGCCGAGAAGGTCAAAGTGCCAGTGAGCCCAACCTGCTTGGCGGCGTCAACCCCGGCTTTCGGTGCTGGGCCGGGGGCCAGTTTGAAGCCGGTCAACGTAACCCCGCTGGGCAGGACCGCGGTGATTTCTGCGACTAACGGGCCGAACGCCAGATCGTTGCTGCCAGCCTGCGCGCGGATCCCCTGAAGCTTGTCGACCTCATTGGAGACTCTGGCCGCCTCGGAGTATTTCGCCAGTTCCGCATTGAGCTCGACTGCGCTCCGATGGCTTTCGGCCATCTGAGTGTTCGCCCGGATCGTCCAACCAAAGCCCACAGCTGAGACCGACCCCACTAACACCACCGCCAGCAGGAAGATCCCCAGCCAGCGCATCCGCAACTCCCGGCGCGATCGGTTCTCCGCCTCAATGGCCGGCAGCAGGTCTACCGTTGGCGGTCCGCCAACGATCAGCTGCTTTCGTGATCTGGAAAAGATCATCACTTCACCTCCAGGGTTACGCCCAAGGCGCCCATCAGACTGGCCGGTAGCCCTTCGGCGGCCAACGCCGCCGACGTGGCAATCACGTCAGTGGGTGACAACGTGTCCACCTCGATATCGAGCGCCTTGCGCAACGCCTCATGGATCTCCGGAACCAACCCCAGCGACCCGGTAATCAGGAGCTTTCGGGGCGAGACTCCGCCGCTGCGCCTGCTGAACTCAAGGGTCTCCCGGATCCGGCTGACCAGCTCAGTCAAGGACGCATCCGGCACTGGCTCCACCTCCAGTACGCCGCGGCGAGCAGTGGAGGCCAGACCGGACGAACCGAACTCGCCCCGGGCGGCCATCGTGGCGTGCAACCCGACCAGGACTTCGGCCGGAATGATCCGCACGTAGCGCGGCACTCCGTCTTCCACCACCACGTAGCTGGTGGTGTGTTCGCCAATCGCGGCAACTGCCACCGGGCCCGATCCGGGCGGCAGCGCAATCCCCACGGCCCGCGCCAAGCCGAAAGGCAGGAAGTCGACTGCCGACACCCACAGCTTCGCCTTCCGCAGGGCCGCTATGAGGCCTTCAATACCCTCTGCGGCACCGGCCACCAGTAGCCCCTTGGCCTGATTGCCTTCGATCGAGATTGGGTAGAAGTCGAGTACGGCTCGCTCCACCGGCACCGGCAATAGGTCCTGCACTTCGTAGGGCAATGCTGCCCGCAGCTCTTCGCGAGGCAGGTTCGGGGCGCTGTACTCGCGCACCAGCAGACGCCGGTTCGCCACCGAGAGCACCACTTTGCGTCGCTTGAACTTCGACTGAGCCCAGAGCTGAGTGCAGGCCAATGCGACCGCTTCAGCGTCCAGGACGTCGGAGTCGCGAGCGGCCCCGCTCGGCAGCAACACCTCACCGGCTGCGATCAGGGTCGGATGACGTCCAAGCCGCACCTCGACCGCCCGAATACTCTCTTCGGCGATCTCTAGTCCGATGATGCTGCCAGCCATCTAAGTCCTCCTCGATCTCACGCCAGCCCAATGAGGCCGACGTAGGCCTGCCCGATCCACTGCCCGAACAAGACGCCAACCCAAGCCCCGGCAAGTAGCCAGGGACCGAACGGGACGGCGGTACTGCGGGTGGCTTTCCCTGAGGCGATCAAGGCCACACCCCAGCCACCACCCAATAGGAAGGCCGCTAGCCATCCGACGGCCAGCGGCCCCCACCCGAGCCAACCGAGGAAGAGCCCCACCATTCCGGCGAGCTTTACATCGCCACCGCCCATTCCGTCCGGACGCACCAAGCGGATTAGCCAATAGCTGGCAAACATCGCCACCACGCCGATCACCGCTCGCCCCAGATCCGCCCACGGTGCCCCGGCAAAGCAGGCCGCGGTCAGCAGGACCAGCCCCACCGCATAGGTGGGCAGCACGATTCGGTTCGGCAGGGTGAAGGTGCCCAAGTCGATCAGGGTCAACGCCAGGGACGCGGCCGCGAACCAGCTGAATGCCGCCCAGACCAGCACCCCTGCGGCGCCGCCAAGACCAAGCACCTCAGGCACGAACCAGGCCAGCGTTGCGAAGGCCGCCCCGGTTAAGGCTTCGACGATCGGGTATTGCACGCCAATGGCGTTGCGACAGTTACGACACCGCCCCCGCAGCAGCAGCCAGCTGAGCACCGGGACGTTCTGCCAGGCCCGCACCGGTGCAGCACAGGACGGGCACTGGCTCGGACCCAACAATGAGATCCGAGCCGGCAATCGATAGGCAACCACATTGACGAACGACCCGACGGCCAAACCTAGTAGCCCGCCGAATGCGATCAGCAAGACGTTCATCCGACCTCCCGCTGCGACACCTGCGTCATGCTGAACGTACCGCCCGGACCGGGGCTTGGCGTGGAGGAATCGAATAGTTCCACTGGAAAATCGATCGGTGTCGCGATGATTTCCCCTGGATTCGCGTTGGTGGCCAGTAGGTCATTGGCGTACATCGAGCCGTTGAAGGTGCTGTAGTAAAAGAGAACATCCTTGGGCGTGTACAACAACGACGGCACCTTGAGGTCGGTCGATCTCAGATAGATGTCCCCATCACCCTCGGTGACGCCGGGGTAGGACTTCACGTCTTGACCGTCCGACCCCACGATGAACCACAACCTTGGGTCGGTGCCGCTTGCCGCGGTGATGTTGAGGTACTGCAGGTCAAGGTAGGTGGAGACCACCACCACATTGGTGCGCACCACCACATTGGTCAGTGAGGTCGGGTGTTGATCCAGGCCATTCTGACAGGCGTTGGCATCGATCACCGTCGGGGCGGTCAGCGTGGAGAGCAGGGTGGCCCAGGTACGCGAAGTGCACCACGAACTCGACTTGCTGAGTGTCATCACGGTGTAGCCGGGCCAGTCGGTGGCGACATAGGCGTAATCCACCCAGGACGGCAACGGAGTGGCCGGCGGCGGGCTGACCTGGATCTCGGCGGCGTCGAGCACGACTGTCGGCGCACTGGGCCGGGCGGGCGCAACGCCCTTACTCACCGTGCCACCGACCCGAGCCTCAGCACCGGCCGGAGTGAAGTAGCTAAGGTTTGGCAGCGTCACATCGCCACCGATGGTGCCGGCCGGGAAGTAGATGCGTCCGCCAGTATTGAAGTCGTCGTCGATCGTGCCGTAAATGTTGTTGGTACTGGTGCTGGAGGTGGCCAGGCGCCCCTTCACCTTCCCGCTGTAGTCGAGATTCAGCGGTCCGGCCAATTCAAGGTTGCCGTTGATGACCCCGTACACATAGTGCCGGGTGGTATTCGAGCCAATGCAGTCGCCACCGATGTCGCCGTTGTAGTCCACATAAATCCGGCCAGCCGCGACCAGGTCGCCGCCGACTTTGCCCCGGATGAGAGTCTGTGAAGTCCCGGCCGCGATCACGTCGCCGCCGACGGTGGCGTTGTAGGACACGGTCACATAGCCGCCGGCTTCGAGGCCGCCGCCAATCTTGCCGTAGACGTAGGTGATGTCGTTGCGGGCTGCGATGACATCACCGCCGACCACACCGTCGTAGTCGACAGTGACTGCACCCCGGGCCTTAACCCCTTTGCCGACCTTGGCGTAGACATAGGTGCGATCGGTGCTGGTAGCGGTGACCTCACCGACGACTTCGGCGCCGTAGGAGACCGTGGCCGCACCATTGACTTTAAAGTCGCCGCCAACCTTGCCGGTGACCGTGCTGCGCAACGTACCCGACGCGGCCACGTCGCCAACCACCCACCCGGAGCTCGCGATATTCACGTAGCTGCCAGAGTTCAAGCTGCCACCGATCTTCCCCTCCACATAGGTATAGCCCGCTGCGGTTAAGTTGCCGCCGACCGAACTCCCGCTGTACATAGTCGCCGTACTGGCAGTTTTGACCCACCCCGCGATTGAGCAGCCGTTATAGGCATAGAAGGCGCCCTCGACCACCAGGTTCGCTGCCACCTCGTTGTAGCACTCGTAGATTCCGTCCACCACGGTCACCTTGGCTGGGTCAGCGGTGCTGGCCGTGATCTTGTTCGGCGCGTGCAAGGCGAGGTTGTCGAAGAGGGTGAACTGCCCAACTTCTGTGTCGTAGTTCTGGACGGTAGTGAAGGCGTAGACCGCCTCGAGGGTCACCTGACGGCCGTCGCCCGCAATGCCGGTGGAGGTGAAGGTGACCAAGTCATCGACGACTGCGCAGGTGACCGAATAGCGCGGCGCCACCGAGGAAGTGAGCGTCCCGGTGCACGCTTCGGCCGTTTTGAAGGCTGCCAACGCGACCACGATGCCCGCATCAGCTGCTGCCCGGGCTTCGGAACTGCTGCGACCCCCGGCGAGGGTTCGGGTGGTATTGGACACGACCACCACCAAGGTGAGGGCGAACATGGTCAGCACCAGCATCATCACCAGGACCGACACCAGGGCCGATCCACGATCCTCACGCCTGCGGTTCACCAACATGATTCTGGGCTCCCTGGGCCAAAGGCCGTTGCGGTCGCCGCCCCGGCAACCGGGACGGTGACTGTGCCGGAAACGAAGCGGAACGAGTAGGTCACCTCGGTCTCACTGCCGCTGAAAGCCGCACCGCCAGTCAGGCCACCGGTTGCTCCGGTCGCGAGCACCGTCCAGCTGGCGTAGTCGGTGCCGGTGATGGCGCTGGAGGCGACTTTGTAGACCACTGAGTCGTCATCGGTGAGCGCCCAGGCGGCGCACTGCCAGCCGCTGGTGCCGTCGGCGACCCTGGCCATCAGCCGCCGACTGGTTACCGCGACCGCACTGGCATTTCGGATGCTGGTCTGCAAGGAGTTGGACACCACCATGGCTGAGCCGGTGGCGTTGTTGCGGTCACCGGTGACCGCTTGAGCCTGGAACCCGGCGTAGAGCAGCCCAGCAAGGATGGAAAGGACGACGGCCGTCAGTGTGGAATACATGATCACTTCGATCAGGGAGATTCCAGCCTGATCGTCGACCACTCCGACCCGTTGCCTGGTCATGGCAATGACACCAGTAACGCCGATTCGAGCGTGACCGTCGCTTTGGTGGCCTCCGGCCGGAACACGGTGACCGTCACGTCCACGACGCCTGGATAGCTGTTGGGGCACTCGCCCACCACGATGGTGGCAACTGAACCGCTGCCGGACGGGTCCGCGATGCCGTTGGCGGCTTTTGCAGCCACGGCCGAACAGGAGTTCTCCGCCGAGTTCGGGAAGCTCGCCTGGAGCTGAGCCAATTGGGAGTTGGCAAGGGCGTTGGCGGCCACCACGTCTTGGTTGACCGCGCTCACCTGAATGCCGCCGATTAGTAGCGGCAGCACCGCGGACGACATCACCGCGAGGATGAACATGGCGATGACCACTTCAACCAGGCTCATCCCGGATTCGCTATCCCGGATTGGGGTAGTGGTTTTAGAACAGCTAGCCATCGCAATCACCTCCTCGCGGGCGCAGATGGCGCGGCTGGGACCGGATCAACTCCGATCCCAGCCAGCAGAACTAGCCCATTCAGAGAATCAGCTGCAGCCTGGACCGGAGCTTGCGGTCTCGCCCGCAGTGTGCGTTGCGGTCACACAGACCGCGTCGATGGTGGCCGGAACACCGGCACCTCCCCAAGTAACGGTGACAGCCGCATCACCAGACTGAATCAGGGTAGGCGTGTCGCCATTAGCGATCTGGGCTGTGGCCTGGGTGGCGCCGTTGGCTGCCACCGCTGCTACCGCGTTCTGACGCGCTGTGGCCTGGATGTTGCCGAACACTGGGATAGCGATCGCTACCAGCACACCCAGGATCGCCACCACCACGATGAGCTCAATCAAGGAGAAGCCACGTTCAGTGCCCTGGCGACGGCGACGCAACTCACTCGCAATCCTCAAAAATGTCTTCCTCATGGTTCTATCCCCTCATTGGGTAGTTCGTATTGAGTTGGGGGCCCGGTGGAGTGACATAGGCTGGCGCTCCATCGCACCTATCTACGACGATATACCCGCTTGTGCGACCTGGGGATGAATCAAGCGTTTTCCTACCCGGCTACCACCCAACTAGGGAAACCCCTAGTCAGAGTAGGCTTCGAAGGGCTTCAATTTGTCCCCCGAATGGGGGACTATTTTACCCTCACTTGTTGAATCCAACGCCATTTGTGGCCCTATATGCACTCACCCGTCACCCAAATGAGGGACCTTTCCCGAAGTACGCAGAGGGTGAAGTGGTGCCTTAGACACCGAAAGGGCCCGGCTACCCAGCCGGGCCCTGCCTGGTCGCTGGCCGCGCCAGCAACGATCAGCCGTATTGATGCAGTCGCCGCAGCCCCGTCGGGTCCAAAAGCTTGACCCGTCCACGGGAGGTGGCCACCAAGCCAGCGTCCGACATCGTCCGCAGGGCCCGGAACACCACCTCCCGGGCCGTGCCGAGGTGGGCGGCCAGCCGCGCCTGGCTCAGCACCACCTCGCCGGAGGAATCGACCGCCTCCAACAGGAAGGCCGCCAGCCGCTGTTCCACTCGCAACGAACCGAGGTCTTCCAGCCGGGACATCAACTCGAAGACCCGTCCGGAGAGCACCTCGAAGACGAAGCTGCGGAACGTCGGCTCAGCGTTGTAGAGCTCGCGGAACATCGCGCCGGGCACCAGCACGAAGCTGAGCTGTTCATCTTCGGTCTCCACCCAGGCCGGGTAAGGATCGCTTCGGAAGGCGGCTGTCAGGGCCAAAATGCAGGTCTGCCCAGGACGGACGCGATACAGCGTCGCTTCATGCCCGTCGGCGGCGATGTAGAAGACCCGCAAGGAGCCACCGACGACCAGGAACACCCCGTCGACACCGTCACCACGATGCAACACCGGGCTTCGCGGGGCGACCTGGCGTACGGGCAGCGCGGTGACCAGATCACGGGTGGCCTGCGAGGCCCCGGCCAAGAAGGGGAAACCCTCAGCCACCCCAACAAGTGAGGTTTGCTCGATCACGGTCACCATGCTCGCACTACCTGTGACTCAGGCGCTCGGGGCGGGGAAGAACAGGTCAGCCGGCGAGATGGTGCTCACCTCGGTGATGTCCTGATCAGGCACGTAGCCAACTGCCAGGTGAGCCCGACGAACCGCCTCGGCGTCCGGACCGGTGGTGATGCAGGTGATCTTGCCCTGCTCCAGGTTCACATAGCCGGTTTGCACCGACACACCCTCCTGCGAGCACGCTTCGAGGAAGCCTGGCAGGAAGGCGGCCAACCCGGGCACGTCGATGCCGGTCGGGTAGGTGCCGCGGGCCTGGTCATGGGTATCGATGAAGTAGGGCATGTGAGCCTCCTGGGTCGTGGGCAGCCTTCGCCGCCATCGGAGGCCACGCTAGGGACGGGCCGGTGCCGGCCTCTGGAACCTGAGTCACACTCGAGGCTGCTGGCCGCAGCGTCGGTCGGATCCGGTCGAGCGAATACCAACAGCCGAGGAATAGCTAGACTCACCACTAGCTGCATTCGGCCGCCCCGCCGGCCCAACCGGGCCCCGGGGCGATGGCCGACACAGAGAGGCGAACCGGTGGAGACAGTCCCCCTAAGCAGGGATGGCAGCATCCATGTGACCGACGAGCGGTTCAACACCGCTGCCCACATCGCTGGCGCCTGCTTTGCGCTGGTCGGCGCCGGCCTGCTGATCGCTCAGGCCAGCGTCCAGGCAGATCCAGTGAAGATCGTGGCCGTGTCGATCTACTCGTTTTCCTTGGTCGCCCTTTTCGTTACCAGCTCGCTGCATCACGGCATCAATGGCAGCCCCCGGCTGAACGAGGTGCTGCGCACTCTCGACTACGACTCGGTCTTCCTGCTGATTGCCGGCTCGTTGACCCCGCTGGTGCTGGTGCTCTTCCTGAACGTGTACGGCATCGCGCTGCTGAGCGGGGCCTGGACGATCGCCATTCTGGGCATCGTGCTGCGGTCGGTATGGCGCGACGTGCCCAAATACGTCACCAACACCCTCTACATCGCGCTGGGCTGGACCACAGTGCTGCTGCTCGGTGCCGCAGTGGACGTTCCCGCTGGCGCCCTGGCGCTAATGGCCGCTGGCGGCGTGGTCTACAGCGTCGGGTTCGTGGTGTTTGTGATCGAGAAGCCGAACCCCCGGCCCGGCGTCTTCGGCTTCCACGAGTTGTGGCATCTGCTGGTCATCATCGCCGCCGCCCTGCACTACCTGCTCATCTATCTCTACGTCCTGCCCGCCTGATCGCGGTACTGCACCCCGCAGATGTGACTGAGGTTCCAGACCCATTCCGCTCAACTTCCTAGCGTGCTGGTCAGGTCCGGCCATACTGGCCGGCCAGGACACTCGGGAGAGTCGAGATGAGCGCTCTGGATCTGGCGCGGTGGCAATTTGCGATCACCTCGCTGTATCACTTCGTCTTCGTCCCGCTGACCATTGGCTTGGCGCCCATGGTTGCGGTGATGCAAACCCTTTGGTACCGCAGCGGCGACGAACGCTGGCGGCGGCTGACCGACTTCTTCGGCAAGATCTTCCTGCTGAACTTCGCCATCGGTGTGGTGACCGGCATCGTCCAGGAATTCCAGTTCGGGATGAACTGGAGCGCCTATTCGATCTTCGTCGGTGACATCTTCGGTGCCCCCCTTGCAATGGAGGCACTGATCGCCTTCTTCCTCGAATCGGTGTTCATCGGGGTGTGGATGTTCGGTCGCAACCTGCTCTCGCCCAAGCTCCATCTGGCCTCGATTTGGGTGGTGGCGGTAGCGGTGAATCTGAGTGCGTGGTTCATCCTGGCGGCCAACTCGTTCATGCAGCATCCGGTGGGGACGCACGTGAACTCGACCAATGGACGCGCCGAACTCGACTCGGTTTGGACGATGCTGACCTCGCCCACTGCCCTGGTGACCCTCGGGCACACCATGGCGGCAGCACTCCTGACCGCCGGGCTGCTGGTGGCCGGAGTTAGCGGCTGGTGGCTGTCCAAGCTGTTGCGCGCTCAGCGTGCCGAAGAGGCGCTGGTCTACCGGCCAGCCGTCCGGTTGGGCCTGTGGGTGGCGCTGGCCGCCGCAGCTGCAGTGGTGCTGAGCGGGCACACCCAGGGCCAGCTGATGGTCGCCGACCAACCGATGAAGATGGCTGCGGCGGAGGGCCTGTGCCAAACCACAGCGGGCGCGGCCTTCTCGGTGGTCGCCTTCGGCGATACCTGCGAGGCGATCACTGCCACCAAGTTCATCGAGATTCCCGGGTTGGCCTCGTTCCTGGCCACCAACGACGCCTCGGCGACGCTGGTCGGGGTGAACGACGCGGCGGCCGCCCAAGCTGCGGCGTACGGCGCCTACGGCTTGAACGGCTCGGGCTACATTCCGCCACTAGCGGCCACGTACTGGTCGTTCCGGGTGATGATCGGG
The DNA here is from genome assembly GCA_002428365.1 of Propionibacteriaceae bacterium UBA6122. GTDB lineage: Bacteria > Actinomycetota > Actinomycetes > Propionibacteriales > Propionibacteriaceae > Propionicimonas. The sequence continues at coordinate 120,273 of DIVW01000022.1, read as the reverse complement.
CTCGGATTGCTCGCCCTGGTGTTCGCAATTCGCGGTTTGTGGTGCACCCGGGCGAAAGCAACCCCAGCGCAACAAATGCGCTTCGGCCGGATCGCGATCTGGATGATTCCGGCTCCCTATCTGGCCTCGCTGGCTGGCTGGATGTTCACCGAGTTCGGCCGGGCGCCGTGGATCGTGGTGCCCAACACCACCGGCGATCAGGCGGTGCGGATGCTGATCGAAGACGCCGTTTCGCCGTTCGTCGATGTGTTCGCGTTGGTCACCAGCGTGGTGTTGTTCACCGCGGTCTATGGGGTGTTGGCGGCCATCTGGTTCCGACTGGTCCGCAATGCGGTGCTGGCAGGTGCTGGCGAGGTTGAAGCCGCCGAGACCGAACCCAGTGAACCCGACCAACTCATCTTCGCGTACTGAGAAGGGGCCTCGAAATGGAACCAACTGCTCTGCAAATCGCCTGGTTCGGCATCGTCGGACTGCTTTGGATCGGCTACCTCGTCCTTGAGGGCTTCGACTTCGGGGTCGGCATGCTGTTGCCCTTCCTTGGTCGTGAGGAAGCTGATCGGCGCACCATGATCAATGCCATCGGCCCAGTCTGGGACGGCAACCAGGTGTGGCTGATCTCGGCTGGCGGCATGATGTTCGCCGCCTTCCCGGTCTGGTACGCCTCCCTGCTCTCGGTGCTGTATCTGCCGGTGGTGCTGATCCTGTTGTCACTCATCGTGCGCGGCGTCGCGTTTGAGTTCCGCGGCAAGACCAGCCCGGCACGCTGGCGGCGCGGCTGGGATTGGGTGATCACCATCAGCTCGCTGCTGACCGTCGTGCTGTGGGGGGCGGCCTTCGGGAACATGGTGATGGGGATCGACGCCCGCACTCTGTTCACCGAACTGGTGATCACCAACGGTCAGGTTGATCTGGCAGCCTCCACCCTGGTGGCCAGCCCGAGCCTGTCGGTGCTACTCAGCGCGCTGAATCCGTATGCACTGCTCACCGGCCTCACCTTGGTGGGTCTATTCGCGGTGCACGGCGCCCTCTTCCTGGCGCTGCGCACCACCGGACCGTTGCATACGGCCAGCATGGACCTGGCTCGCAAGCTGGCCCCAGTGCTGATTCCGGTGGGGGCCGCCTGGGCGATCTGGACGCAAGTCGCTCGCGGCCCGGTCTGGGGCTGGGCGTTGGTGGCTATCGCTGCCGTCGCCCTGATCGGCCTAGTGCCGGTCACCCGCGCCGGCCGCGACGGGCTGGCCTTCGCGCTCACCAGCGCCGTCACGGCCGGCGCGGTGGTGCTGATCTTCGCCTCGGTGTTCCCCAACGTCCTGCCCATCCGGCTGGACGGGGCCGACATCTCGGCGGCCTTCAACACCACCATCGCCACTGGCTCATCATCAGCACCAACGCTCACGGTGATGCTCGTGGTGGCCGCCATCGCCATTCCGGCGGTGATCGGCTACCAGTCGATGGTCTACCGCAAGTTCAGCCGCCGCCTGAGCACCGCTACGGCCTGACGTGAGGAGCCGAAGCCGGAGTTGGCCAGCACGCCGGGTGCGCCAACTCCGGTTTTCGGTTCGCCGCGTGGCCTGGCCACTCTGCGCCCCTTAGGCAGCTTTGCGCGTGCTGTACCACGCGCAAAGCGCCTTAAGGGGCGCAAGGTCGCTCAGGCGTCCGCGCCCGGACGAATGCTGAACAGCTCGGCCGGGGTGGTGCCGAGCACGTCCCCGATTTCGGTGAGCGTGGTGAACCGGATGGCCCTGGCCTTGCCGGTCTTCAGGATCGAAAGGTGAGCTCAGGGACCCTTCGACAGGCTCAGGGAACTTGCTTCAGTTCCCTGAGCGGTCAACCGACTTCAGTTCCCTGAGCGGTCAACCACTTCAGTTCCCTGAGCGGTCAACCGACTTCAGTTCCCTGAGCGGTCAACCGACTTCAGTTCCCTGAGCTTGTCGAAGGGTCAGCCACCTAGCCCACAAGATTGCGGACGGGTCACATCCGCTCGGGGGCCTCGATGCCGAGTAGGTCCAGACCGCTGGCGAGCACCTTCTTGGTGGCCGCACACAGCGCCAACCGAGAGGAGCGCACTTCGCCCTCGCTCTTCAGCACCGGGCACTGCTCGTAGAACACGCTCAGTGCGCCAGCCAACTCATAGAGGTAGCCACACAGTCGGTGCGGCTGCAGAGTCTCCCCCACGGCCGCGACGACCTCGCCGAAACGGCTGAGCAGCAAAGCCACCTGCTGCTCAGCTGGCTCACCCAACACCGTAACCTCAGCAAAGACGTAGCCCTCAGCCTCAGCCTTGCGCAGAATCTGATTCGCTCGGGCGTGCGCGTACTGCAAATACGGGCCGGTGTCGCCGGTGGTGGCCACCATCCGTTCGGCATCGAAGGTGTAATCCTTCTGCAGGCCACTGGACAGGTCGGCGTACTTGATCGCCGCCAAAGCGATGGACGGCGCCGCCTGCTCTTCGGCTGCGTCCAGTAGTGAGTTGAGGGTGACGGCAGTGCCTTCACGGGTGGAGAACTTCTTGCCGTCCGCCCCCAAAACCTGACCGAAGCCGACGAACTCGGCACTCACGGTTTCGGGCAGGTAGCCGGCCATCTTGGCCACGGTGAAGACCTGCCGGAAGTGGAACTCCTGCGGCGAGCCGACCACATAGATCAGCCGGTTCGCGCCCAGCTCGCCCACCCGGTGCCGAATCGCAGCCAGGTCGGTGCAGGTGTAGCCGAAGCCACCTTGGGCGTTGCGAATGATGGCCGGGGTCGATTGCCCCTCGACGAAGACCGCCAGCGCACCATCGTCGACCTTGGCGATGCCGCGCGACTCCAGGTCTTGCGCCACGACCGCAAGGTCGGCGTTGTAGGTCGACTCCCCGGCCAGGTCGGCGTCGGTGAGCAGAATGTTCATCCGCCGGTAGGTGTCGTTAAACCCGGCCAGCGAAACCTCGATCAGCTGCCGCCACAGCTGCTTGGTCTCGGCGTCGCCCGCCTGGAGCTTCACCACCCGTTCGCGGGCCCGATCGGCGAACTCTTCGGACTCTTTCAAGTGGGTATTGGCCCGCTGATAGAGCGCCTCAGCCCCGGGCAGGTCGAGGGCTGAGAGGTCCAGCTGCTCGTCCAGGATCTGCTCCACCAGCATGCCGAACTGGCGACCCCAGTCGCCGATGTGGTTCTGCGGAATCACCGTGTGGCCCTGAGCGCGCAGCACCCGGGTGAAGCAGTCACCGATGATGGTGGAGCGCAGGTGACCCACATGCATCTGTTTGGCCACATTCGGCGAGGAGTAGTCGACGACGACCGTCTTGGGCACCGACACCGCACCGATACCGGCCCGCTCATCGGCCAACACTTCGCTGGCCACCCGGGCCAGCACCTCAGACTTGATTCGCAGGTTGATGAACCCCGGCCCGGCGATTTCGAGCGGCTCGCAGACGTCGTCCAACTCGATTTTCGCCACCAGGTCGGCAGCCACGTCCCGCGGCGGGNNGCCCGCCGCTTTCGCCAGGCGCAGGGCAACGTTGCTCTGGTAGTGGCCAAACTGGGGACGGGTGGCCGGTCGCAGCTCGGGGTCGATCCCAGCCACGTCCTGGACGCGGGCGCTCAATAGAGACGGCAAAGACAACACGTCGACATTCTTCCATGACCCACACCGGCGGCAGACCGCCGCAATATCGCTGACCTAGCTGCGCCGATCCCACCAGTGGACGGCCAGGTCGGAGACCACTTTCAGGTTCGCCGCCGCCTCCCGGAGCGTGCCGTAGCGCCAGATCCGGCCGCTGCGGCGCATCGTCTCATCGCCCACGCCCCAGGCGTCGATGCCCAACAGCGCACAGATCGCGATTGCCCTGGGCAGGTGGTAACGCTGACTGACCACGACCAGTTCGCGCCAGCCATACTCTTGGCGGGCCCGGCGGCAGGACGCGAAAGTGTCCAACCCATCGGGGTCGGTGGTGATCGCAGTTTCCGGCACGCCGCGCTCAATCAGGTAGGCGCGCATGGTGGCTGGCTCGTCGTAGAACCGGGAGCGCCCATCGCCGGAGAGAAGCAGGTGCTCGACCAGACCTCGGGCATACAACTGGGCTGCCAAATCGAGTCGGGCCTGCAGGAACCCTGAGGGCACCAGGTTCGGGTGAACCTGAGCGCCCAGCACCAGCGCGACCGGCATCGGCGGCAACTGGTCGGCCGCGACGATCCGGCCAGCCGAAAGCAGCCGCACCCAAGCCGTCACCGAGCCGGCCACCACCAGGGCGAGGACGCCGCCACCAGCTAGAACTCGCAGGCCACGGGAGAGGGGGTTCACCACCTCAGCCTAGGCTCACGACTTCGGAATCAGCACGGTCGCCCGAATCATGTTGTGATCCGAGGGCGCCGGGCCGTCGAACCGTCCGGCGGAGTCGATGTTCACCACCGTCTCGTAAGCCAGGGTGGTGACCGACTTTGAAACCCACACGTAGTCGACGTTGGAGCCGTTGACCCAGCCATGCGATTTCGGCGCGCTTTTGAAGTGGTTGCTGGAGTCGTACTGAGTGTGAATCCGCACTTCGGTGGTGGCACCAACCGGGGACTTCGAGCGATCCGGGTTGCCGATGGGATCCACCAATCCCGCCGCCCGGTAGACCCGGTACGGGCCGTTGTTGGGGCAGTGGAACTTGTGGGAGTTCATGTCACCGGTGAGCACCACCGGAAGCCCGCCGGAATGTCGGCGAATCGCGGCGACCACCTGGGACGCCTGCTTTTTGCGCATCTTGTAGTACTTGGTGTCGCCCTTTGCGCACTTCCCGCTGGATTTCACCGCACCCCCGGGGCTGCGCACCAGATGGGTGTTGGCAAAGAAGAACTTCCGTCCGCTCGACTTCTGCTTGAAGACCGCCCAGGTCACGTACCGCTTCGGCTTGTTATCGCCACTGAGCTTGGCCGAACCTTGGCGCACCATGGACACAGTCTTGGAGTTGTAGATGATGCGAGTGCCCGCGGTATTGCTGGTGCTGGTGATCCGCCAATGGGAGCCGAGCAGGTTTAACAGGTCACGGTATTGCGCCACGCCTGAGGAGACTCGCTTGTGCTCGGCCTCCTGCAACCCGACCACATCGAGCTTTTGGGCTTTGATCGCCGCCGCCACCAGCGTGCGTCGGACGCTCCAAGGCTTGCCGTCCCCAGAGTTGGTGCCATTTCGAATGTTGTAGGTGGCCACCCGAAGCCGTTTGGCCAGCCGGTCACGAGGGTTCTTGGTTGTGGCCGCGATCCGCTTCGACCAGGGGCTGTCGGCCTTACCGTCCGCGCCCACCACGCGTACTCGGAAGTAGTAGCGGGAGCGGCTCCACAGCCCCCCGATGGTGGTCACCGGCACCTTGACGATTCGCGATTCGGCAGCCCCGGTGCGGCCATTCACCCACCGCACCTGATAGCGCACCCCGGTACCCAAGGAATTCCAGGTCAACACGATGGTGTCCGCGCCGCCGGCTGATGCTTTGGCGACCACGCCGCTGGGCTTGGCATAGGGGTAGGACGGACGCGCAGGCGCTAGTGGCTGCCCGGCGGCAGCGCTCGAGGCCCCCACCAGTTGCGGCAGCGCCAGCGCCAAAGCGCACAGCACCGCCAACCACCTGCCGCGTTCGGGCAGGCCCGAATTGCTCGACACCTACAGCCCCCTCTCGGCACCGATCGCCCCCGTGACCAGCGCCAAACTGCCGCCCAAGTGTAGGGGCGTGGGCAGTCGGCCCAACACCCGCTGCCCAGCTCAGGATTACGGAATCAACACGCTGGCGCGCACCATGTTGTGGTCAGAAGGATGCGTGCCGACGTACTTCAACGTCGAGTCGTTGATCTTGACCACCACCTCGTATTCGAGGGTCTTGATCGACTTCGACACCCAGACGTAGTCGACGTGGTGTCCGTTGATGATGTTGTGCCGCACCGGCTTGCGGGCGTAGTGGTTCGAAGTGTCCCATTCGCTGTGGATTCGCACCTCGGCAGTTGGGTTCACTGGCGTCTTGGAGAAGTCAGGGTTGCCCAGCGGGTCCACTAGCCCAGCGGCGGCATAGATCCGGTAGGGCGCGTTGTTGGGGCAGTGCACCTTGTGGGAGTTCATGTCTCCGGTGAGGATCACCGGCAGGCCGTCGGTGTTGCGCGCCTTGATCTCGGCCACTACCTGACCAGCCTGCACCTTGCGCATCTTGTAGTACTTGGTCTGCGAGCCGCTGCACTTCTTGGTCTTTACCGACTTCGGGTTGCTCACCAGATGCGTGGTGGCAAAGAAGAATTTGCGCTCGGTGGAGCTTTGGACGAAATGCGCCCAGACCACATAGCGCTTCACGTCGCCGGCCAGGGTCGACAACTGACGCATCCCGGCCCATACCGGGGTCACCGTCGCAGAGTTGTAGATGATCCGGGTGCCAGCAGTGGCAGCGGAGCCGCTCACCACGACCCGATAGGCCGCACCTTTGGCGTTCAGCATTCGCAACAGGCTGTCGATCTGGTTGATCCCACCGACCTTGTTGAAGTCGGCTTCCTGTAACCCCACCACGTCCAACCTGCGGCTGAGGATCGTGGCGGCCACCAACGGTCCGCGAACGCTCCACTTGCCGCCGCCGGTTCGTTTCCAGTTGCGAATGTTGAAGCTGGCCACCTGCAGTGGTCTGGCGCCAGGGTCCGCCGGCGCCTGGGCCCCGGTGGTGACGGCCTTGGACCAGCCGCTGATCGCCTTGTTGGCCGAGTTGACGATCCGAACCCGGAAGTAATAGCGGGCGCCGGTCGGCAACCCCCCGATGGCAGTTGAGGCCACCTTGACGATGATGGCCTTCCCGCCGACAAAGTTGGCGGCGGTGGCGTACTGCACCTGGTAGTGCAGCCCTGGGGTTTTGAAAGACCAGTTCAGTGCCACGACGTCGGCACCGCGCGCCGAGGCCTTGGCCCGCAGCCCGGTGGGCGCGGCGTACTTCATCTTCGTGGCGGCCGGCAAGACCAACTGCGCCGCCGCGGGTGTGGCGTAGGCAAACGCGCGCGGTGGGAGCGGATCCTGGGCCTTAGCTGGCGTGCTCACCGTGCCGAAGGCCAACACCGGCGCCAAAGCCAGCGCGACCAAAACCGAAGTGGACGGTCGGGACGGGAATCCGCGCACGAGGCAGCCTCTCAGCCGATCTGTTGGCCCTCACTAACCGCGAGGGTCACTTCCTGTGAAACTCTACGACAATTCTCAGGTTTTGACTCCACCCAATCTCACCGGAGCGTGACTGGCCGACTCAAACCGTCCGTCCGGCTCTCAGGATTTCGGAATCAGCACGCTGGCTCGGAGCATGTTGTGATCTGAGGGCACTGGTCCAACGAACTTCAAAGTAGCGTCGCTGATGTTCACCACCGTCTCGTACTCCAAGGTGGTCACCGACTTCGAAACCCAGACGTAGTCGACGTTGATCCCGTTCGCCCAGCCGTGCTGGTCTGGTTTCGTACCGAAGTCGTTCCACGAGTCGAACTCGGTGCGAATCCGTACCTCAGCGGTGGGCTTAACCGCAGTACGGGAGAAGTCGGTGTTGCCGATCGGATCGACCAACCCGGCGGCCACGTACAGCTTGTACGGGGCGTTGTTCGGCTTGCGCCACTTGTGCGAGTTCATGTCGCCGGTGAGGATCACCGGGAGCCCCTTGGGGTTGTTGGCCGCAATCTGGGCCAGTACCTGCTTGGCCTGGGTGACCCGGTAGCTATAACCGGCGTCGGTCTTGGCATCGTCGAGGTGAGTGTTGGCGAAGAAGAAGTCTCGCCCGGTCGACTTCTGGGTGAAGATCCCCCACACCAGGAATCGTCGGACGTCGCCGCTGCGGGTGGACAGGCCGTAGGTGCCCGCCTGACGCAGACTCACTGTTTCAGCGTTGTAGATGAGCCGGGTGCCTGCGGTGTAGTTGTTTGACTTATCGCAGTTGGGGTTCTCCTCCGTCGCGCAGGTGATCTTCCACGAGCCACCCAACACCTCGACCAGGTCCTGGTACTGGTGCTTCCAAGCACCGTCAGCCCCGACGAGGTAGGTGTATTCGGCTTCCTGCAGGCCGACGACGTCGAGCTTGTTGCCTTTGATTTGCTTCACCACCAAGTCGCGGCGAACCGCCCAGGAACGGTTGCCGGTATCGGAGGACTTAGTGCCGTTGCGAATGTTGTAGCTGGCCACTTGCAGCGGCTCGGCTGCTGGGTCCACTGGGGTCCGGGTGGCAGTAGCCACCACCTTCGACCACCCGCTGGCCGCCTTACCTGCGGCGTCCACCACCCGTACCCGGAAGTAGTGGACGGTGCTGGTGGCCAGCCCGGTAATCGCGGTCGAGGGGCCACGGACGATGATGGCCTTGGCCCCGCTGAATGACTTGTTGTTGGCGTACTGCACCTGGTAGCGCAGTCCAGCCTTGTAGAACTTCCAGTTCAGCGCGATCGCGTCCGCCCCGCGAGCCGAGGCCTTGCCAGCCAAACTGGTCGGCGCGGCGTACTTCAGCTTCTTGGCGGTGGTGAACACCTTGGTGGCCGAATAGGCCGACAAGGCGGTGCCCTTGGCATTGTTCTTGATCGCCTGCACCCGAACGTAGTACTTGGTGGACGCTTTGAGGCCGGTCAGCACGATCTTGGAGCTGGTGGCGCGCTTGTAGATCGACTTCTTGAAGCTGGCGTACTTCGAGTAGCGCACCCGGTAGCGCGGCGCACCGGCGAGATCGGGCCAATCAATTGCCAGCCGGGTGGTGGAAGCACTCGCGAGCACCGGAGCTGAGGCCTTCAGCAGGGCTGCCGCGCGGAGAGTCGGCGTGGGCTGTGCCGAAGCGGGCGCACTCACATAGCCGAGGGAGAGTGCGGGGGCGATTACCAGCGCGACGAGCGCGGTGCGGACGAATCGCGTGGGCGAGCGGTACACGAGGGGGCCTCTCAACTAAGTGGCCGGCCCCCCGCTGGCCGAGTACTAATTCACTGCTGGATCACTCTACGCCAAAATACCGGTCTTGACTCCTGGCTGCCTCGATCATTCCTGCTAGCCCAATCGACTCCTCGGGTCGCAGCATGTAGCTGGCCAGCGCACCTGCTCGAATCACGGCCGCGAATTCACCGATCTCGTAGCGCAGGCCGTCGCGCGCGAACTTCACGTAGTAGCGCTCGCGCTTCCCAGGATCCTCATAACGCAGCTCGAAGTAGTCGGTCAGCCACCACGGCGCCGGCACATACAGGTAGCCCTCAGTGCCACCGATGACGAGTTCGCCCTCGGCCTTCACCCCGATCCCAACCCGCGCGGTGCCGACGCCGTTGGGATAGGTGAGATCGATCTTGGAAAATACCTCCACCTCGGACCCCGGCGGCTTCAGCGAAGTCGTGCGCACCTCGACCGGCTCGGTACCGAAAAGCTTCACGAACGGCAGCAGCACGTAGCTGGCCAGCTCCGAGATCGCTCCCCCTTCGGGGGCGACGTGTTCGCGACCGCTTGGGATCAGCTTGGTGAAAGTGGCATCGATCGACACCAACTGACCAATCGAGCCACCCTGGGCAACGGCGAGCATCCGACGGAAGCCGGGCGCATAGGCGGTCTTGATCGCCTCCATGAGCACCACCTTCGCCTCAGCCGCGAGCGCGAACAGCTCTACCGCCTCAGCCTTGGTCAGCGCCAGCGGCTTTTCGCACAGCACATGCTTGCCTGCAGCGATCGCCGCGCGCACCAACTCGGCGTGGGTGCCATGGGGGCTGGCAATGTAGACCGCATCAACCAGGGCGAACAGCTCTTCAACGCTGCCGCAGGCCCGATCAAGCTCGTGGGTCGCGGCGAACCTCGCCGCATTGGCGGGGTTCGGGCTGTAGACCACGTCCACGCTAACGCCGCTGACGAAGCGGCTCTCTGGCACGAAGCGCGCCGCGATCCGCCCCGAACCGATCACGCCGATGCGTACCGTCCCGTGACGCTCGGCGCGTAGATCAGTGCTGGAAATGCCCTTGGTGCGATCGAGATAGACCACGTCGCAGAACGGGTTCAGGTAGTCGAACTTGCCCAACCAATCCGAACCGATCGCGAAGGTGTCGATATCGCGGCTCTGCACGTCGTGGAGCTTCTGGCCTTCGTACTCCTCGACGATAATCTCGTCGGCCAAGCCACTGCGCCGGACGCCTTCGATGCGCTGCATCAGGCCCTCTTGCACGTTCAGCTTGCCGCGAGTGGCGTCGTAATCCTCCGAGGTGACCCCAACGGTCAGGTGGTCACCAAGTTCCCGGGCGCGCTCCAGAAGGCGTCGATGACCTTCGTGGAACATGTCGAAGGTGCCGTAGGTGATGACCCTGGTAGCCACGGCTCAGGCGTCGCCCCGAGAGGTCTTCTTCTTGGCCAACTTGGTGATCGGTGTGGAGTATTTGCGGCTGTTCCACATCTTGTTCCAGTTGGCCTTGAACTGCCCGTACCCAACCCCGGTGATCAACAAGTTGACCTCGTTGTTGAAGCGCAGCGACGACTTGGTCCAGTTCCCCGAACCGGTGAAGACCACCTTGGTCTTGGAGTTGTTGCCCCATTTGCCGTTCACCAGGATGAACTTGGAGTGGATGAACCGACTGCCCCGGTCACCATTGCGGATCAGGATGTTGCCGTACTTGTAGGTGGTCTTGACTTTCTTCTTGTCCCACTTGCGCAGGATCGGCATGACTTCCAAATCCCACTCGCTGGCCGACATCAGCACCTTCACGTCGCAGCCAGCGTTCTTCAGCCGCTTCAGCCGCCGAGCCAGGTAGAGCCGCGAGGACGTCCATTGGTACATCGAGACGAACACCTGCGTCTTGCGTTTGGAGTTGCCGTAGCCCTTGGACGCTCCGGTGCACTTCACGTTCTCCAGGAACGAGGTGTACGGGTCAGTGTCGGGGTTAACCGTCTGCAGGGAGCTCGCCGGGTTGGCCACCGCCCAGGGGAAGAAGTAGGTCTTCTTGTCTGGGCCAGCAGTAGAGCTGTTGACCGCGTAGTCGTTGCCGGAGGTGTCTTTCCACATCTCGGCGAACCGGTCGTTCAGGAAGTTATAGGTGCTCTGATCGCGTACCGCGGTGTAGACGTTGTTCCAGCCGCGTTTGACCTGGGTCACGGTGAAGTTGCCCGAAGACATCATGGTCACGTATGGCACCCCGCCAAGGCTGTCGAAAGTCAGGTACTTGGCGTGCATATAGGGCCGGTAGGTCGGGTTGGCGGTGGTGGCCACCCGTACCCGGGCACCCTTCCATTTGTAGTCAGAGCTGCAACTCAGCGTGCAGGCCTTGAACTGCGAGCCCGCGTTTGGGTTGGTCACCACGGCAGACGGCGTAGCGGCAGGCGCTGGCGGCGGGGTCCAGGTAAGCACCCGCTTCGTCGCCTGGGTTGGTCCGGTAGTGACGGCATGGTCGTCAGTGAGGTACTGGATGTTCACCCCGCGGCAGTGCGCTCGAATGACCGCTTTGGCCGAGTCCCAACGCGACATCGAATACATCGCGATCTTCACGGTGGATCCCGCGGCCGCGGCCCGCACTCCGTTCAGCAATTGCCGAATCACCACCGTGCTCGCCGAACTGAACGGGTTATTGAACTTCGCGCCCTCTTTGGGCACGAAGCCGAGCACATCCGGGCGCTGACCCAGCGCTACTGGCGAACCAAAATAGTCGGCCGAAAGCCCCGCCTTCTTCTTCGCCGCAGCGCTCAGCAGCGTCGAGGGATCAGCGCAGTAGGGGTTGCGGTAGGTGGCAGTCGAAGCTGGCACCTCAGCTGGCTGCACGCCTGAGGTGGTGCTGGCGCTCGGGGCAGCCGGGGTAACCTCAGTGGCCGCCGACGTCGGCTCAGTAGAAGGCGGCGTGGACGGCTCGGTAGTGGCAGAGATCGACGGCTCGGGGCTCGGCTCAGGAGTTTCGGCCAGTGCGGTTTCCGCACCGGTCACTAGCAGAGCACAAGATAGGGCCAGGCCCATCAGCTTGGTCGCAAGCCTCACCCTGCCTCCAGTTCAACTCGGGTGGCGATACCGGACTCGCCGCGCGGAAAAGACTGTACCAGCCGAACTTGTGAAGGCCTTTAGCCCGCTGGCAAGGCCTCCCTTCGATCACGGATCGGCTCGTACCGTCTTCTTCTTCTTCAGCTTGGTGATCGGTTTGGAGTATTTGCTGCTCCACAACTTGTTCCAGTGGGCTTTGAACTGGCTGTAGGCCAGGTCGCCGGTGATCAGGATGCTGGTCTCATTGCTGAAGCGCAGGGACGACTTGGTGAAGTTGCCTGACCCGGTCCAGACCATCTTCGCCTTCTTGTTGGCCCCAACGCGGCCGTTGACGATGATGAACTTGGAGTGGATGAAGTTGTCGCCGCGATCACCGTTACGAATGGGGATGTTGCCGTATCTACTGCGCTTGCGCAGGATCGGCATCACTTCCAGATCCCACTCCCCAGCAGACATCAGCACCCGGACATCGCAGCCGCGGTTCTTCAACGCCTTCAACCGGCGGGCCAGATACAGCCGTGCCGACGTCCACTGGTACATCGACACCAAGACTTCGGTGCGACGTTTGGAGTTGCCGTAGCCAGCAGCCATCCCGGTGCATTTGATCTTGTCCAGGAAGTGCGCGTACGGGTCAGTCTTCGAGGTGACGGTCTGCTTAGAGCTGCGCGGGTTCTTTACTCCCCGGGGGAAGAAATAGGTGACCTTGGTCGGCGCAGCGTGGGAAGTCTTCACCGCGTAGTCGTTGCCGCTGGAGTCTTTGACCATCTCGTTGAAGCGATTGTTCAGAAAGTCGTAGGTGGTCTTGTCCTTCACTGCGGTGTAGACGTTGTTCCACCCACTCCACATCTGAGTCGCGGTGAAGTTGCCCGAAGACAGCATCGAAACGTAGGGCACGCCAGCCAGGTTGTCGAAGGTGAGGTACTTGGCGTGCATATAGGGCCGGTACCGGGGGTTGATGGTGGTGACCACCCGCAGTCGCGCCTTGCGCCAGGTGTAATTCGAACTGCAAGACAAGTAGCAGGCCTTGAATGAACTGCCGGTGGGGCCCTGGCTAAGGAAGGTCTTCACCAATTTGCTGGCCGGAAAAGACATGCCGTGGTCGTCGGTGACGTAACGGATGTTCACCCCCCGGCAGTAGGCCCTAATGATCGCCGACGCGGCCTCAACTCGAGTGTTGGAGTACATCGCGATGTGCACATTGGTGCCAGGACTGGCCGCCTGGAGCGCGAAGAGCATCTGGTTGACTACCGCCCAGGCACCTGCGTTGGTGTTTGGATCGCTGAACACCGTGCCTTCGACCGGAGCCCATCCCCCACGATCCGGAGCCTGACCCAACGCCACTGGCTCACCAAGGCCGTAGGCGGGCAGCTGATCGCACTTGGGCCGGTAGGTGAGTTCGGCCGCAACGATCCCCCCGGTGGGCCCGGTTGCCGAAGGTACCGCTGATTCCTGGCCGGTGGCGGTGGGAGAAGGAGCCGCACTGGGCTCCTCGGATGCACTGGGCTCACCTGAGGCACTGGGCTCACCGGTTGCGCTGGGCTCACCGGTTGCGCTGGGCTCACCGGTTGCGCTGGGGTCCGCAGCTGAACTGGGCTCACCGGTTGCGCTGGATTCCTCGGCTTGGTTCGGCAGCGCGGTCTCGTCAGCCATCCCGTCCGTGACGCTCGGGCTTGGCGACTCTTCGACGAGTGCCGAGCTACTGGACGGAGCGGCGGTCTCCCCCTCAGCGAACGCAGACTCCAGCCCGGTAGGGATCAGCGCCATCACCATTAGCGCGCCCACCAGCTTGAGTCCGAGCCTCATCTGCCCCCCACTCAACTCAACCACCCCTCACGCAACCGCGTGGTCGAATTCTACCAGTGCCAGAGAACGCCGTTCACCCCGTTTTGGCAAGCGCACATCTACTTCTTAGCTACCTCGTCCACCTGAGCTCGCAACGAAGTAACCAGGCTCACTGGCTTGTCGGGTCCCTCGAGCAGCACATAGGCCAGCACGTTGCCGTAGCCGACGGTGGCCTGGTAGTTGCCTTCCGGATCTTTGATCAGCCACCACATGGCCGACCCTTCCTGGCCGGTCTCGATGGTCTTCACCGCAGTACCGGAATCAATATCTGCCTGCTCAGCCGCGCACTTCTGGTTGAGTCCAAAGAGGTCCACCACCACCCCAGCGTCGCTGAAGAGTTGCACCACCGCGCTGCCCTCTTCGTCGGCAGCCTGCGACACCAGCTCCTCATCAGCGACCTTGTTCATTTTCACGCACGACAGCGCTTGGCTCTGTTCCTGATTCTCAGCATCCTCGTTGTCTGGATCGCTACCCGTGCCCTTTGGGAAGGACTCGAGCTTCACCGTGCGGTCGCCAAGCTTGCCAGCCTTGAGCATCGTGGTGAATTGGGTAGCGGTCAGATTGGGCCCCAACGGAACCGTTGGCGAGGGCAGCGGATCGGTCTGCGTCGGCGACGGGGTTGCCGACATCGTCGAACAGCTGGCCAGAACCAGCCCCAAGGTCATCGCGGCCGTCACTGCAACCATTCGCCCCGCCAGCTTCACAGCGCCCGCCTTCTCGCTTCCCCGTCAGCGACCGTCTGCCGCACCTGGTCGAGGAATACTTCAGCGTAGGTCTGAGCTGGCAGGTCACCCAAGTAGTAGACCCGCAACTCATTGCGAATCTCTTGCATTGGGTCAGAGCGCAGCATCTCGGCCAACGCCGCCGCTGGCGGTTCGATCTGCGGGCGCAGCAGATAGCCGGCCCGCATCATCGGGTACTCCTCCAGCGGATCTGCGCTCGGATCCCCGACATCAACCACCGCGAAGGGCTTGCCAGAGAACAGGAAGTCAGCAGAGACGCTGGACACGTCAGTGACCAGCCCGTCAACAATATTGAAGCTGTCGAACAGGCTCATTGCAGTGGCCTTCTCGCCGTAGAGGTGCTCCCCACCGGCCGCATTTGCTTTGGCCAACACCTGGTTCACGTCGCTGATCTGGCGCAGCGAAGGCGCGTGCTTGAACGAGTAGGGGTGCGGCCGGAAGATCACCCGGGCACCGAGATCGAGCAATGCCTGCACCACCTCAACTGCCCAAGGCAACGAGGTCAACGAGGTGTCCTCGTAGAAGCCCTGCCAGGTCGGCGCATAGAGGATCACCGGTGCGGTCTTGGTGGTGATCGCCTCAGTGCTCTGCAGCACCTTCTCCACCTGCGGACGGCCAACGATCCGGAACTTCTCGCTCGGGATGTCGACGCCGTGCTGGGCGTAGCGATCAATGCCGCCCTGCCCGGCGACATAGACCTCATCGAACATCGCCGTGACCGGGTTGTAGCTCGGCGGCTTGTCTGATTCACCGTGCAGGATCTGCACATGGATCTTGTCGGCGAACCGAACGCCTTGGCTGTTCTTCATGGAGTTGTTGACGTAGAACACCGCGCTCGCACTGCCCTCCATCACTGCGTCCACACTGGCCAGCGTCGGACACAGCACCACTGGCGCCGTGGTGGCATTGGCGACGATGTCGTACATGTTCCGCTCCCGGATCACAATCAGGTAGCGCAACCCCACCCGCTCGAAGACCGGTAGCCACATCAAGATCTGGTATTCCGAATCGATGGGGGCGGAGAAGTAGATCAGGAATTTCGGGTCATAGGACGTAACCGCCTTGCGGTAGTTCGCCTCGATCCGGGACGGCGGCCAACGCCACATCCCCCAGCCGATCACGCCGAGCGCACCGGCGAACCCGAGGAGGATCGCCAGCATCACTGGCAACATCGGCAGCTGGAGAATGCCAGCCAGGCCGAACACCAGCAGGCCAAGAGTGGTCACATCGAAGGTGAAGGTCTGATCGATGTAGCCGACCGAGTGAAAGCCGGGCAGCCGTTCGGCCTGGATCGAGGTACCGCTGCGGCTGCGGATCTGGTAACGCATGCCGGCCTCCAACAGACTGGCACCTACCACCAGGGCCGCGGTCACCGCGGTCAACCAGACCTGATCACCCTTGGGTGCGCCGACCGCAAAGGCCGCGCCCAGCACCGCATTGGTCGGCAGCGATTGGAACCGACCAAACCGCCAAGCGACCAGCACTACGGCGATCCCGGCCACCAGTGGCCAAATGCCCAGCTGACCAGTCAGCTCGAGAGCAAAGACCAACGTCGCCAGGGTCGCCAAAACAACGTCGCGGACCAAATTCTTCAGCGCGCCGAGGTTGATGTTGTTCACAGGCGCACAACCAGATTCTGGCTGTCGACGAAACGGCCGTGATCGCTGGCGAGTAGCTCGATTACACCAGCCACGTCTTCGGGCTGCATGATCGTGCTCGGGTCCTCATCGGGCGCCAGAGTGCGGCGCAACGCGGTTGCACAGCGTCCCGGTGAGATGGTCACCACCCGGGTGCCGTAGATGCTCAGTTCTTCCTTCATCACCTGGCTCATCGCGATCATCGCCGCCTTCGATGCCGAGTAGGTCAACCAGCCCGATCGGCCGTTGATCCCCGCGGTGGAAGCGATGTTGAGAATGAACTCGAAGCGGTTGCCAGCGTGCAACAGCCCCTGGGTCAGCACGAAGGGCGCGTAAAGGTTGACGTGCATCGTGCGCTCGAAGTCTTCGAACCGGACCTCATGGATTGGCGCGGGGAGGGTGTAGCCAGCGTTGTTGATCAGATACTCAATCGAGCCGACCTCGCCCATCACCTTCGGCAGGAGAGCACGAATCTCGTCCAGCTCGTTCAGGTCAATTTCGTGGTGGAAGAAGCGCTTACCCCAAGGGTTCTCGGCCATCAGATGCTCACGTAGCTCATCGAACTCGGTCGATTTGCGCGCCAGCAACACGAACGTGTCGAGGTCGTTCTTGGTGGCCCAGAAGCGCTCGACGGTGGCCTGGCCGATGCCTTTGGACGCACCGGTCACCATCATCGTTTTAGTCATCGGTCCCCTCTGCTCCGAGCAGGTAGCCAGCCAACTTCACGTCGGTCTTGGTGGTCACCTTGAAGTTGCGGTCGCTGCCGGGGATGAAGTACACCTCGGCGCCCGCAACCGCACACAGGGTGGCGTCCTCAGTGAACTGGAGGTCGTGCTCGCGGGCATACTCGTGGGCGGCCTCGAGAGTGGAGAGCCGGAACTTCTGCGGCAGCTGGACGTTGCGCAGCTTGTCGCGATCCAGATAGCCAGTGACTCGCCGGGTATCGGGGTCCACCGGCGCGACCGTGAACGGAATCTCCAGCATGTAGGAGACGTTTTCGTGGGCGGAGGCGATCAGTGCGGAGAACTCCTCGGTGGTCACCAGCGGCCGCGCGGTCTCGTGCACAATCACATGCTCGTTTTGGCAATGCGGCAGCATCAGGCGCACCGAGTCGTGGCGCGAGTCGCCGCCCGGAACGTAGGTGATGGGCGTTGAGATCGCATAGTCGTGGACCAGCTTCTCGATCTCTTCACGCCAACCTTCGGGGTAATTCAGCACGATCTGGGTGACCTCGGGCAACGGGTCGACTGCGACCAGCGGGTAGACCATGGCTGGAATGTGGTTTACCCGGATCAGCTGTTTTGGTTGGCCCGCGGCGACTCTGGTGCCCAGACCGCCATTCAGGAGGGCAAGGGTGTACATGCCGGGCATTCTACTCAGCCGAACTGTCAGCTCTTACCCGCGACGGCCGGTTCACAGCACTTACCCAGGCTCACACCGCAAGGCTGAGCTGGGCTGGTCGACCTACCTGGAGGCCAGGTAGGCGCTCACCACCTCGTCGGTGGGGCCGTCCATCACCAGTTCGCCCTTGTTCAACCAGAGCACGCGATCACAGGTGTCACGGATCGAGGTCATCGAGTGCGAGACGAGGAAGACCGTGCCGGCGTTATCGCGAATCGCGCGAATCCGACCTTCGCTGCGGGCTTGGAAGCGCTTGTCGCCCACCGCCAGGGCCTCATCGACAATCAGGATGTCGTGCTGCTGGGAGGCTGCGATGGCGAACTTGAGCCGGGCCTGCATACCGGAGGAGTAGGTGCGCATCGGCAGATCGATGAACTCAGCCAACTCGGCGAACTCCACGATCTGGTCGCGCAACGCGGTGATCTCCGATTTCTGGAAACCCAGGGCCAGCCCACCCAGGACGATGTTTCGCTCGCCCGAAAGGTCGGGCAGCAGCGCGGCGCCGACGCCCAGCAGGTTCGGCCGAGAGGTGGCATAGACCGCCCCGGCCGAAGGCGGGGTCAGCCCGACGAGTGCCCGCATCAGCGTCGACTTGCCCGATCCGTTCGAACCGATAACCCCGATCGACTCATTGGCGTAGGCAACGAAAGACACACCCTTCAGGGCGTGCACGCTGCGGATGCCGCGGGTGGCTCGACGCAGCCCCTTGGCGTTGGGATTGACGGCCTTGCCACTGGCGTAGACCTTGTACTCGACATGGACGTCATCGACGACCACCACCGGCGTGCGGTCACTCCCGTCCATAGCGCTCCTCAGCGACCCAGAAGAAGGCGAAGCCGCCCACCAGTGCGAAAACCGCCCAAGCGCTCAGGTATGCCCAGAACAGCGGGTTATAGGCGGCATCGGACATCAGCAAAGACCGCGCGATCACCAGAGTCTGATAGACCGGATGCCAGTCGTAGAGCTGAACCAGCCACGGGAACTTCGCGAAGATCGCGGTCACATCGAACAGTGCCCCGGAGGTGTAGAAGAGCAGCCGGGAAACGAACGGCAGAATCTGGGTGAGGTCGCGGAAGTGAACCGTGAGCCGCGCGGTGAGCATCGCTACCCCGGTGTTGAACAGGGTGTACAGCATCACCAATGGGATCATCAGCAGCCACTTCCAGTTCGGGAAGTGGCCCATCATGATCAGGATGGCGAACATCACCACCATCGACAGCATCAGCGAATAGAACTGCTCGACCACGATCGCCAGCGGCAACGAGATCCGCGGGAAGGCCAACGACTGCACCAGAGGGCGGTTGCCGGTGATGGCCTTCGCGCCTTGGGTGAAGCAGGAGGCGAAGAACTCAAACAGGAAGACGCCAACTACCACGTAAGCGGCGTAGTCGCGGGGCAAGCTGCTGCCCTGCAGCACTCCGAAGATCAGGCCGTAGATCAGCGCATTCAGCGCCGGCTTCAATACCAACCAAACCGCGCCAAGCCGGTTCTGCTGGTTCTGCACCGACATGCGGTAGGCGGCCATCGTGGTGATGAAGTCACGGCGGGCCCAGGTCTGTTTCAGGTACGACCACAGGCCGGGGCGAGCACCTACCCGGTGCAACCCGTGCTGCTCGGCCAACTCGGTCAGGTTCATCCCTGCTAGGACTCCAATCGGCGATCCGCCCAAGCGCCACGTCCCACGCTGGGAAGCGCCTGTGCGAGCTTAGTGCACTCCGGGCACCGAAGCCGAAACATCAGGAGTGCCTGCGGTTACGCAGGTAGTAACTCACCAACGATCTGGTCGACGGATCCTGGGCTGCCACGGAATCTTCGTCGCCAGCCACGGCTGGTGCGATTTGCAGCGCCAACTGCTTGCCCAGTTCCACCCCCCACTGGTCGAAGCTGTTCACGCCCCACACCACTCCCTGGGTGAAGGTGATGTGCTCATAGAGCGCGATCAACTGCCCAACCACCGCTGGGGTCAGCGCTGGCGCCATGATCGAGGTGGTCGGCCGGTTGCCGGCGAAGACCCGCGCCGAAACGATCGCCGACGGGGTGCCCTCGGCCCGCACCTCGGCTTCGGTCTTGCCGAACGCCAACGCCTTGGTCTGGGCGAAGAAGTTGGCCAGGAACAACTCGTGGACGTCTGCGGTGCCGTCCTTGGTCGGATGGGCCGGGTTGGCCACCGCGATGAAATCGGCCGGGATCAACTGCGTCCCCTGGTGGATGAGCTGGTAGAAGGCATGTTGGCCGTTGGTGCCCGGCTCGCCCCAGAACACCTCGCCGGTCGCGGTGGTGACCGGCGCACCGTCGCTGCGCACGCTCTTCCCGTTGGACTCCATCGTCAGCTGTTGCAGATAGGCAGCGAAGCGATGCAGGTGCTGGTCGTAAGGCAGCACCGCGTGGCTGTGAGCGCCGAGGAAGTTGACGTACCAGACGTTGAGCAGGCCCATCAGAGCCGGGACGTTCTCGGCCAGCGGCGCCTCGACGAAGTGGCGATCGATGGCACCAAAGCCCTTGAGGAAATCGGCAAAATGCTCTGGGCCGATCGCCACCGCGACCGCAGTGCCGACTGCGGAATCGACTGAGTAACGACCGCCAACCCAGTCCCAGAAGCCAAAGGCATTGGCCGGGTCGATGCCGAAGGCGGCCACCTTGTCCAACGCGGTGGAAACGGCGACGAAATGCTTGGCGATGGCCGCCTTGGCGTTCTGTTCGTCCTGATCGATGATGCCCGCGGCGCGGAGCTGGCCAAGGAACCAATCGCGCGCCAGCCGCGCATTGGTCAGGGTTTCCAAGGTGGTGAAGGTCTTCGACGCCACGATGAACAGCGTGGTCTCCGGGTCGAGGTCCGCGGTCTTGTCCGCAACATCCGAGGGATCGATATTGGAAACGAACCGGCATTCCAGGCCGGCCTGGACGTACGGCTTCAGCGCCTCATAAACCATGACCGGCCCCAAATCGGAGCCGCCGATCCCGATATTCACCACGGTGCTGATCGGCTTGCCGGTAACGCCGGTCCACTCTCCCGAACGCACCGAGGTGGCGAAGGCGTAGACCTGATCCAGGACCTGGTGGACTTCAGCAACGACCTCGACCCCATCCACGGTAAGGGAGTCTGTGCGCGGCCGCCGCAGGGCGGTGTGCAGCACTGAACGGTTCTCAGTCACGTTGATCCGCTCGCCGGCGAACATGGCGTCGCGTCGAGCTGGCAGCCCAACCTGCTCGGCCAGTTCGACCAGCGCTTGCCGAACCGAATCGGTGAGCAGATTCTTGGAGAGGTCTACGAACAAGTCCGCTGCAGTGAGGCTGTATCGCTCGGCGCGGTCTGCGTCCTCGGCGAACCAGGAGCGCAGATCGGGGGCCAGCTCGTCGGCCAGTTTGGCCAACTTGGCCCAAGCTGGAGTGGTCGTTGGGTCAACCGGTTTGGTCATGCAAGCAGCCTAACCAGGCGGCTGTGGCCAGGTGCCCCGTCCCGCAACTGGTGGACGCCTACCTCGCGGCAGTCACGCGGGCTACGTGGCCCTCGAAAGCCGCCTGCGGCCCGTCCGGGGTGTCGCCGAGGACGTGCTTCTTCATCGCCAGTCGGGCCGGTGCCAGCGGGTCCTCACCGAAAGCCAACTCGAGGGCTTGCTCCAATCCCTCCAGATGCGGCCCGATCAGGTACGAGCTGGCCTGGGTGGGGAACTCCGCCACGAAGTCCGCCTGGGTCATGCCCTGCGGGTTGCAGGTGAGCACCGGACGCTCGGTGTAGAGGTAGTCGGTGGCGACGCTGGAAATATCAGAGATCAACACGTCGGCCTTGGTCAGGCAATCGTTGAGGGTCAGGCCTTCGTCGGCGGTCACCAGATGACCCTCGCCTGCTTGGCGCAGCATGGTGGAGATCTCGGTGATCGCGGCCAACATCGTCGGGCGGTATACGCCACTGGCCGGATGCGGTCGGAACCAGACCCGCATTTCGGGGTGCTTGCGTAGCAACTGGCGCACCAGCCGCACCCCCATCACGTCCAGGGAGGTGTAGGAGGTCTGGTCGTAGTAACCCTCGAAGGTGGGTGCATACAGCAGGATCGGATGCTCGTTGCCGGTCGGGCCAACCGGCAACTCGGCCACCTGGGGCCGACCGATCACCGCGAACTTCTCCCGGCCCATCTGGATGCCGGCGGCCGGGTAACGCTCCATCGCGGCCGGTCCGGCCACCCAAACCTCGTCAACTCCGCGAGCCTGGTTGTTGGCGCTGGTGGCCTTATCGGAATCTCCGTGGAGCAACATGATGTGCAGCAACCGGGGATCACGTTGCAGCTGGCCATTGCGCTCGCCGTAGGCGAGGTAAAAGGCCACCCGCAAGGTTGGCAGGAGCATCCGCTCAACGTCGCGCGGGGACGGCGCATAGACGACCGGGTGCCTGGTGGCGCCCAAATCGGCCAACTGACTGGCCTCGCGCACCAACAGCATCCCCTGCTGAGTCAGCGCATCCAACGCCGGGAGCCACTGATTGGCGATGTACTTCGATTGCCGAGCACCGAGGGAGACATAGACCAGGAAGGACGGCTGCTTGGCGGTCATCTCATCAACGACGGCCTGGTACATCTTGGCCGCGTCACGTCGGGCGGTATGGGCCTGCCAGGCCGTCCAACCAAGATAAATCAGGGCCGTCTCGAGTAACGCACCTGACATAGTCAGACCCAGCAGAGCTGCATTGGTGCCCACGGGCACGGATGCGGCCAGGGTGGCATCGACCAAGGCGACGAACTCGATCGCAATTATCACTGGGTTGGTGCCGGCCCCTCGGGCATAGATCCGCAGATGCCGGGCGGTAGCGGCGGGCTGGTCAGCGGATTGCGGCTCGAAGCGCAATGCCGGGGCGCTGCGGGACACCCAGGTGGCCAGAATCGGCTGGAGGTACCAGGCCAGTTGGACGAACAACACCACCGACACATAGGACAACGCCGCGGTGATGGCGTTGGGGGTAACGACAGCGAACACCGCCGAGGCCGCGAGCAAGCTGCGCAGCAACCCGCGAACCTGCGGACGGATCCCGACCAGATCGAGTAGGCGGGAAGTGGGCGGATCGGCCCGGGTAGACAGCCAGTCGGTCACCGAGGAGACAACCCAAGCGCCCACTGACAGCCAGGGCAGGTGAGCCCAGCCGGCCACGAACTGAGTTAGCAGGCCCAGCAGCAGGAGAGTTAGATTCGCGCGTCCGCACCAGGCCGCGACCGCGAGGGGCACCTTCCCCGGCCAGGCCGCGCGGGCGAGTTCTTCCCATTCGGGCACGGGCGCCCGTCCCAGATTCTCGATGGCTCTTCCCCGACTCACTGGCGTAGCCTAACCGGCCCGCACCAAGTTCGTGCGCCGACCGTCGCGGTGGTGATCAGCGAGCGGAGGAAACTACGGCCACGTGGACGTGGTTGTAATGATTTGCATTGATCGAACCGCGGTCGGACATCTTGCGCCAAGCTCCGCTACTGGGAGTCCAGATCTTCTGCTCGAAGATGATGTGATCGATCTTGAATTCGGAGCGGTGGGCGATGAGGTACTTCGTGATTCGCCAACCCATGGCGCTCTCTTCACCGGGGTCGAGCATCAGGTCGAGCGCCCGCCCGTTCTTGTGGAAGGCCATTCCGCCAGCTCGCCAGCCACCAACAGAGTTGATCCCGGGGAACAGCGGGCAAACGGAGCGATAGATAAAGATCGTGGTCTTGCGCAGTTTGTTCTCGACCTGGGAACCGCGAGCGCAGGGCTCCATGCTGGTGCCCTCGGGCACCGCCATGGTGTCGGAATCGCTCAGGGAATCGGTGAGCACCCAGCCGAAGCCACCCTTGTAGAGGATCCTGCGGTAGTCGCCTTCGATTTCGGAGGTGGCCTCCACCTTGGTGGCGACATCGACCCGCCCCAGCAGCTCAGCCTTCACATCGGGCTCAGCCCGGACGTTCAACGAACCTTCGGTGTATTGGCGGCTGACGGCGATTGCCGGATCCTGCGACTTCGATTTCGACTTCAACGTCGCTGGCTTGATCAGCGTCAGGCTGTCGGCGATCAGCGGGGAGGAGCCAGCGGCAGCAGCCATCGGAACCCCAACAGCAGAGGCCGCACCGCCGGTCGCACCGATCACCACTGCCGCAGCGGTGGCCGCTACCGTGACCAGCGCGGCAACCACGCCACCGCGGTGAAAGAGCTTGTCAGTGAGGGTTGAGGCGGCCCGACGAGGGGCTAAGTCGGCGACCTCAGGTTCAGCGACAACAGCGGGTGCGTCGACTAAGTCGGCGACTCGACGCGGCTGATAAGACATTGAGCAGCTTCCTGCTGGGAACCTGAGTGGATTCTCAGACTAACTTAAGAATTCCCTTACCGGCAAGCGGTCGTCCGCGGCTGGCCGCCATTTTCTCGCCTGGCCGCCAGGTGCGGCTCACTCGAACTCAGTCCTCCAGGTGCCACAACTGCAGTTCTGTGCGCAGCCCGTCAAGACCAGCGGCCATCGCCAACTCATCGGCGAACAACTCCGGCGGCCAGACCCCGACCGCACCCGACTCGAGCCACAGCGCAGCCAGGCCCCGCTTCATTCGCCCGGCGGCAATCAGCGGCGGATAGCCCAGCAGCCCCGGGAGGGCGCGGGCGTAATCCGAGCCGAGCGACTCGGCTGGCACCACTTGAACAGCAGCGGCGCCCGCGGCCAAACCGGCCCGCAGTTCGGTGGGGGTCAACCCGCCAAGGATCACCGGAAAGCCCGCCACCACCTTGGGCAGCTTTGGTGCCATGAAGTCAGCAGCGGCAAAGGCCGCGCCGACTTCGGCAGCCTTCTGCACCTGCCGGGAATCGGTCACGCCGTGAACACCGATGCGGGCCCGGCGGCCAAAGCTGGCCCGCAACTCAGCCAGCTGACCCACCCGGTCCGCCGACAGCGACCATGTGGTGAATCCCTCCTGGCAGAGCACCTCACAGACAGGGAGCAGTACGTCCGGTTCGAATTCGGGCAGGTTGACGATCACCTTGCGCTCGCCCAGCGAGGGAAGTTCGGAGGCCACGGCCTCATCCTGCCCGATCCCGGCCCGATCGTCGCCGCAGGAGTACCCAGGCCGGGGCCGTGACACTGCCCCAAGGGTGGTGGTTAGCTGAAACACCACCGATGTGAGGAGTTCTCCGAAATGGAAATCCGCAGCTTGAGCATCGCCCCTGACAGCTTCATCGACCTCAAATATGCCGAGCCCGGAGTCGGCGGCCAGAACACCAGCCCCGAGTTGAGTTGGACCGAGGGGCCTCCCGGCACCGCCAGCTACGCAGTCACCTGTTTCGACCCCGACGCCCCCACCGGGAGCGGCTGGTGGCATTGGGTGGTAACCGACATTCCCGCCGACATCACGACCCTGGCTGAAGGTGCGCCGCTGCCGGCTGGCGCGCGCACGTGGGTCAACGACTACGGCTATTCCGGCTGGGGCGGGCCATGGCCGCCGCCCGGTCCGGCCCACCACTACGAGTTCCGGGTGTTCGCGGTTTCGGTGCCTTCATTGGACGTCCCCGATGAGGCCACCAGCGCCTCGGCACGACTGACCTTGAGCTTCAACACCCTTGGGGTGGCCGCTTTCACTGCCCTGTTCGCCAACCCGGCAGGCTGAGGAGGGCTCCCGCTCCGAATGGCGATCCTGATCGACCCCCCGCGCTGGCCCGCGCACGGCACCCGCTTTGCCCACCTGGCCTCAGATACCTCGCTGGCTGAACTGCACGACTTCGCCCGGGCAAATGAGGTGCCCCACCGCGCCTTCGATCACGATCACTATGACGTCCCCGAGGCCCGCCTTGCCGACCTGGTTGCCGCCGGCGCCCAGCCGGTGGAAGCCCGCGAACTCGTCGGGCGCCTGGCCGCGTCCGGACTGCGGGTGCGGCCCCAGCAGCGCGTCCCAAAGCCAGCTCGCGCGGCCGCCGAGCTAGCGCGAAGGTGGCAGCAACTGCTACCCGAGGAACCGCGATTGGGAGCCGATCTGGTCAGCCGTTGGCAGGAGCAGCATCGGCGCTATCACGACACGCGACATCTGGTCCAGATGCTGGGCGCCCTGGACCAGCTCTACGAGGGAGCGACCCCAACCCCAGTGGCCTTAGCAGCGTGGTTTCACGACGCTGTTTACCGTGGCGAACCGGGGGCAGATGAGGCCGCTTCTGCCGCCCTGGCCCGCGCCGAACTTGGGGCCGCCAGGGTACCGGTCGACCTAGTCAGCGAGGTTTCGCGCCTAGTGATGCTCACCGTCGACCACCGGGCCGAACCCACCGACGCCGCCGGCCAGGCCCTGGTGGATGCTGACCTGTCGATTCTTGGTCAGGTGCCGGGCCGTTACCAGATGTACGTACGTGGGGTGCGATTGGAGCACCCCGAACTCAACAACTATCGATTTGGGTTAGCACGGCTGGGTGTGATTAGGGCATTATTGACGGCAGAGACGTTGTTCGGGTCTGGGCTCGGGCAGCAACTATGGCTCGACCGGGCGCGGCACAACCTGGCTGATGAAGAGATTCACTGGCAAGGGGTTGTGGAAAACCAAACTCCGGAAGAGCGTTCACCAGGTATCAGTGCAGTCGGGGGGAAACGATGGCACGGGCTGCCAATGTATGGCTTGCAGCCGCCGCCTGCGT
This sequence comes from Propionibacteriaceae bacterium UBA6122, assembly GCA_002428365.1. GTDB lineage: Bacteria > Actinomycetota > Actinomycetes > Propionibacteriales > Propionibacteriaceae > Propionicimonas. The sequence goes on along the minus strand of DIVW01000022.1, from coordinate 94,132 downwards.
AGTGGCAGGCGTTGTAGTCGCGCCTCCACGAGCCGGTGTGCCGACGCTGTCTGGCGGCCCTGAGGTCCAAGTCACTGTGACGGTCACCTACGGACCCAGTACCGCTACGCCGAGCCTGCCTACCCCGAGCGTGTCTGAGCCGAGCAACGAGTCGACCACCACTGAGCCGAGCGACGAGCCCACCACCAACAACAGCCAGGTTCAGCCGCAGCCGGGTAACCCGTCGAAGCCAAGTGCCAAGCCCGCGTCCCCGACCACTCCGACGCCCAACCCTTCAGGCACGCCGACTGAGGCCAAGCCGGATCCGAATGAGGGTTCGCCCAGCGCCACGCTGCCCTTCCCAACTGACAGCGCCATTCCGACGCCGACGCCAACCCCGACGGTGACCGTGACGGTGCCGCCGACGGAGGTGCCGACCAGCCCGCCAACTGACGTGCCGACCGAGTTGTGCCCAACTGCTTCTCCTTCGGTGAGCACTGATCCGACAGCCACGCCGACGTACTGCCCAACTGCCAGTCCGTCGATGTCAGGCAGCCCGACCAGCTCTGAGTCGATCAGCGTGTCGCCAAGCTCCAGCGAACCGTCCAGGGGTGTTTCGCCGGTAGTCCGCAAGGTGACGGCGCCAAGCGGCCCCGAAACCACCAGTTCGGCCACGCCGTCTGGCTCCCCGACGCCAAGCGCCTCCGGCGCGGAGGTGTCGAGTCAGACGCCCTCGCCGCGGGCCAGCGATCCCTACAACCACCACCACGGTGACGGAGATCAGAGCACCGAAGACGCTCTGGAGCGGATTCGCGACTTCCTGAACCGCCTGCGCGGCTGATCTTGCGGTCGGCCAGCCTCACCGTCCTCACTGCAACTGTTTGCCTCACCTTGGCCGGTTGCGCGATAACGCCGCCGCCGGAACTCGTCCCCACCGCAGGGAGCACCGCGGCGGCGCCGATCCAACCAAGCGCGTCCGCCCCCTCGTCGAGCCCGACGCCCACACCGATTTCAACGGCGCCGACGCCGGATCGCCGCAAGGGGCGCCAACTCAACCAGCCCTATGAAGTCAACGGTTTGATCGTGGTTTCCAAGAAGCACCGGATCTCGGCCAGCTACGGCCCAGCCAAGCCAACTGGTGCCAATCAGCTTGATTCGGCCACCGCGAAGGCATTGGCCAAGATGACGGCAGCGGCCAAGGCCGACGGCGTGGTGGTCGTGGTCAAGTCGGGCTATCGCAGCTGGACCACCCAAAAAGCCACCTACGACCGGGCTCTACGCACCCAGCCGCAGAACATCAGCTACTACGCACCGCCTGGGGCCAGCGAGCACCAAACCGGTCTCGCGGTCGACCTGTGGGATGGCCGGGTCTGGTACCGGCCGATGGAGAACACCGCGACCGGCAAGTGGCTGCACAAGCACGCCCACGAGTACGGCTTCATCCTGCGCTTCCCGAAGAACAAGCAGAAGATCACCGGCGTTGCCTATGAGCCCTGGCACTTCCGCTATGTCGGCCTGGAGCATTCGGCCAAGTTCGATAAGGCGAACTCCCTGACCCTTGAGGAATACCTCGGTCTCGACTGATCCGCAGCCCGGTTGACCAAAGCCGGGCCGGCCGGTCCTGATTGGGGCAGGATTGGGCCATGACCACTGACATGGCTTCAGCTTTACCTGGGGCCGGGAAACGGATCGGCATCCTCACCAGCGGGGGCGACGCTCAAGGTATGAACGCCGCAGTTCGTGCTGTCGTGCGCACCGCAATCACCTTGGGAGCGCAGGTCTACGCCGTTTTCGAGGGCTACCAGGGCATGGTCGACGGCGGCGACGGAATCCGAGAACTCGATTGGGATGACGTCGGCAGCATCCTCGGCAAGGGCGGGACCATGATCGGCACCTTCCGATCGAAGGACTTCCGCGAGTACGCCGGACGCAAGCGCTCCGCGCTGAACCTGCTGGCCAACGGCATCGATCGCCTGGTGGTGATCGGCGGCGATGGCTCACTCACCGGCCTGGACCAGTTCCGCGGCGAATGGAGCCAGATCCTGGCCGAGCTGGTCGCTGAGGGTCAGCTGGCACAAGAGGTCGCGGACGCCCACCCGGCGCTGATGTTCGCCGGTCTGGTCGGCTCCATCGACAACGACTTGGTTGGCACCGACATGACCATCGGCGCCGACACCGCCCTGCACCGAATCGTCTCGGCGATCGACGACCTGTCGAGCACCGCGGCCAGCCACCAACGCGGCTTCGTGGTTGAGGTGATGGGACGCCACTGCGGCTACCTGGCCCTAATGAGTGCCATCGCTGGCGGCTGTGACTATGTGTTGATCCCGGAGACCCCACCCGAGGCGGGCTGGGAACAGGAGATGTGTGCTGAACTGCGGCGCGGACGCAAGGCCGGGCGGCGAGACTCGATGGTGGTGGTGGCCGAAGGCGCCTGCGACCGCCAAGGCCAACCGATCACCTCTGGCTACGTCCGGCAGGTCATTCAGGACACCCTCAACGAGGACGCCCGCGTGACCATCCTCGGGCACGTCCAGCGAGGTGGGGCGCCCAGCGCTTATGACCGGTGGGCCTCAACTTGGTTGGGTCATGAGGCGGTCCTGGAAGTGCTCAACGCCACCCCGGGCACGACCGGCCCCGTGATCGGCTTCCGCGGCAACCGCATTCATCACGCCCCGTTGATCGAGGCCGTCGCCAAGACCCGCAAGGTACCCGAGCTAATCGCCGCCGGCGACTACGGCGCAGCGATGGAGTTGCGCGGCGGCTCCTTCACCGAGGCAGCGCGCATCTTCGCTGAGATGTCCAGTCCCAGCAGGGTCGATGCGAGCGCCGGTTCCAAGCGCATCGCAATCATTCACGGCGGCGGTCTGGCCCCCGGGATGAACGCTGCCGCAGCGGACGCCGTCCGGCTGGGGATCAGTCGCGGCCACACCATGCTCGGCATCCAGGGCGGCTTCCCGGGGCTGCGCGACGGCAAGATCACCGAACTGGAGTGGGCCGACGTCGAAGGATGGCTGGTCGGCGGGGCCGATCTGGGCACCCGGCGCACCGTCCCGACGGTTGAGGAGCTGTACCGAATCAGCCGCACTTTGGAAGACCAGAAGGTCGACGCCCTGCTGATGATCGGCGGCTGGAACGGCTACGAAGCCGCCCACCTGATGCATGCCGAGGCCGAAAGATTCCCGGCCTGCGGGCTGCCGATCGCCTGCCTTCCTGCCTCCATCGACAACAATCTGCCCGGATCTGAGTTGGCCATCGGCGCCGATACGGCGCTGAATGTGATCACTGAGGCGATTGACCGAATCAAGATGTCGGGAGCCGCCTCCAGACGGGCCTTCGTGGTGGAAACGATGGGACGCCACTGCGGCTACCTCGCCTTGATGAGCGCCCTGGCAGGCGGCGCCGAACGCGTCTACCTGCACGAGGAGGGCATCAGCCTCAACGCGCTGATTGACGATGTCGAATGGTTGCGCAACAGCTTCGCCGCTGGTCGCAAACTGTTCTTGGCGGTCCGTAACGAGGAAGCCAACCCGCTCTACACCACCGACTTCCTGGCCCGGCTGCTGGAGCAGGAAAGCCAAGGGCTGTATGACGTGCGCCAGAACGTGCTCGGCCACATTCAGCAGGGCGGCAGCCCCAGCCCGTTCGACCGGCTGCTGGCCGTACGGCTGGTCTCGCGCGCTCTCGACCTGCTCAATGAGGGCTTTATCAATGCCAAGCCCGAGAGCTTCTACCTCGGCCTGGTGGAGTCCAAGGTGACCGCCAGCCCATTGGCACACATGCTGGACGACATGGACACCACCTTCCGCCGACCGAAGAACCAGTGGTGGTTGGCGTTGCGACCAGTGATGAAGGCGGTGGCCGATGCGCCGGTCTGAGCCACCTCGAGCGAAATGGGGGCAGTGATGCATTCAGTACCGCAACCGGCGGTAGAGCGGATAGTGCCGGCGCCTGGCCACCCGCTGGTGGTCGGCGTGCGTCCGGGGCAGTCGGAGCTGGTGGCCCATACTGCGGCGGTTTGGGCGCTGGCCAGCGGGGCGAGTCTGTACTGCGCCTACGCAGATCCAAGCCGGCTGGGCGAGGAGGAGTTCGCCGACGGCACCGTCCGCCATGTCGGGATCGACCCGGATGGCGACGACGACGGTTGGCATCGCACTGAACAGCAACTGCGCGACTGGCTGACCGGCCTGGAGCTCGAGGTGCCCTGGGAGTTCCGCTATCTAGCCGGACGACCCGACCGCGCCCTCACCCATTTGGCCCGGGCGGTGGACGCCTGCGCCATCGTGGTCGGCGCGCGCCGTCCACATTCGGCCAGATTCGGGCTCGGCCGCTCCTTGGGCCAGGACCTCGCCCGGCACCAACACCGTCCGGTCCTCGCAGTGCCGCTTGAAGTTGTGGACTGGAAGCTGCAGTGAGTCGAGTCGGCAATCTGGCTCTAATCGTGGTCGGCGGCATGTTGGGTACTGCCGCGCGGGCCAGCCTTGAGGCGGCCGCGCCGGCGGCTGTCGGCCAATGGCCCTGGACGACCTTCTGGATCAACATTTGCGGCTCGTTGCTGTTGGGCATGCTGCTGGAGGTGTTGGCCGCCGGGGACGACGTGGGCTGGCGGCACTCGATGCGCCTGGGGGTCGGCACTGGGCTTCTTGGCGGCTTCACCACTTACAGCGCCTTCTCGGTGGAGACGGTCGGGTTGCTGCACGCTGGCGCATGGGCGTCAGGGCTGGGCTATCCGGTGGCCAGCGTCCTGATCGGCATCGCGTCCGCCGTGGTGGCCATGGTGGTGGTGCGCAAGCTGCGGGCCCTCCGGACGGCATCATGATGCTGATCGCGCTTGCCGGCGGCCTCGGTGCGCTGCTTCGGTTTCTAGTCGACGGCTGGGTAAACGCCCGGGCTAGGGCGTGGGCGCCTCGGCTGGGCGCACCCCTGGGCACGGTGTTGATCAATGTCACCGGATCGCTGCTGCTGGGCTTGGTTGTGGGTTGGCTGGTAGGCGCCGGGGACGACACCTGGGCGCTGCCCATCGGCACTGGCCTGCTGGGCGGCTACACCACCTTCAGCACCGCCAGCGTCGAAGCGGCGCGCCTGATCCTGGCCGGGCGGGGACTGCTCGCGGCCCTGCATGCTGTCGGAATGCTGCTGGCCAGTGTGGGGGCAGCCGCCCTAGGGCTCTGGATAGCCGGATAACCCACCTCAAACTCGGCGAAACTCCTTAAACCCACCCGTAACTTTCTGGGCGGTCAGCTCGGTTAACACCGTGAAGGCGTCCGCCAGCGCCTTCACTCTGTTCGAGAGATTGACGAACCCCCCAAGAAAGAGGTTTCGCATGACCCCAACCAAGCTGAGCCGCACCGTAGTCGGTGCGGTTCTGGCCGTAGTCCTTTCCACCTTCTCGCTGGCCCCGGCCGTTGCGGCCACGGGCCCGACCATCACTTGGGCCGGAGCGATCACTGAAGGTGCCAGCTACGTCTACGGCCAGGTTCCGGCCGCCAACACCTGCGCCGCGGTCGATGAAGCCGCCGCCGTTGTCGATTGCACCGTCTCCGGCTACGAGACCACCGTCGGCAGCCACGTCCTCACCGCGACCGCCACCGCGGCTGAGGTCACCACCACCCAGACCATCACCTACACCGTCACCGCTTGGACACTGAAGGGCTTCTACCGTCCGGTGAAGATGGGCGAAAAGGTCTTTAACAAGGTGAAGGCCGGTTCGGTCGTCCCGCTGAAGTTCAAGGTTTACACCGGCGCGACCAAAGCAACCAGCACCTCAGTGGTCACTGGTTTCACCTCCCAGTTGATCTCCTGCACTGATGCGACCGCCACCGCCGATCCAGTGCCGCTGACCATGACCAAGAAGGGTTACGCGCTGAAGTACCGCGACGGCGCCTTCCGGAAGAACTGGAAGACCGCCAAGGCGGCCAAAGTCACCAAGGTTGTCACCAAGGTGACCCGCAAGGGCAACAAGACCATCGTCAAGCGGGTCAAGGTCAAGGTGACTGCCTGCTACGCGGTTACCGTCACCACCGACGACGGCTCGACCCTGAAGGCCTTGTTCCGCCTGCGCTGAACCCATCCGGACAGACCGCATGTCTGAAGAAGCAGGGCCCGTAGCTAGTCACTACGGGCCCTGTTTCTTTCAGCAGGCTAGTGCGCATCCACCCTCGGGGCCGCGGTAACCCCGCCCCACTTCAGCGAACTACGACGTTCTGTAGTAGTTCTTCCTCCGTTCCGATCGCAGAGGGCAGTCGGTCATTTTGGACCAGTGGGATGGGCCAAGACCCCGGCTGCTGACCGGAATCGGCTGGTCGGGTATCCGCCGGGGCTGACCACGAGAGGAACTCATGTCCCGACGTAGCTTCAGGCTGGCCGCGACTGCGATTGTCAGCACCATCGCACTCACCGCCGCTCCGTTGACCACCGCCACTGCATGCGGCAACAGCAGCAGCGACATGGACTACAAAATCGCTAATCCCTACGCAGGGGTCAACTGGCACTGGCAGCAGTACAAGGCCGGATTCCACAACCACACCACCGAGTCCGATGGCGGCAACACCGCCACCGAGATGCTCGAGACTGCCTACTCTCTCGGCTTCAACGTCTATGCGATGACCGACCACAACGTCGTCAACACCACCTGGGACCGCACCGACACCGCTCACGCGCAGGCTGATCCCAACTACTACCTGACCACCGAGCGCATGACCGAGATGAACACCGGCGTTGGTCGGGACGGACGCCCAGGCATGATCGGGATTCCGTACTCCGACGAGCAGTCGCAGGCCGACCACCTCAACACCTTCTGGACGAACTGGAACAACTCCAGCGGCGCCACTCTCGAATCCAAGACCGCCCACGTCGACGAGATGAACAAGACCTCCGAGGCAGCGTTGAAGCCGCTGATGCATATCAATCATCCCGGCCGGTACTACGGCGGCAGCAACACCACCACCGGTGGCGCGGCTGCGACCGACCCGGTGAAGGTTGCCCGCTACGTCGGGCTGTTTGAGAAGTACCCCGACTCGCTGGTCGGCATGGAGATCGTCAACAAGGTCTCCGACGGTGACTCCTACTCCGACCGCATCCTGTGGGACTCGGTGCTGCAGGAGACCCTTCCTGAGCGCAACGTCTCCGGCTTCGCCAATGACGACGCTCATTCCACCAGCGCGCTGGGCTACGCCTACAACCGGCTGCTCATGCCCGCCCTGACCGAGGCCAACCTCCACGACACGCTGATGTCGGGCGCGTTCTACTCCACCGCCCTGGTGGCCAAGCGCGAACTGGGCTCAGACTTCAAGGGCGACCGCACCCAGCCCGCTCCGACGATCACCAGGATCTCGGTGAACGAGGCCAAGGACACCATCACGATCCAGGGCACCAACTACAACACCATCGAGTGGATCGCCGACGGCAAGGTTGTGGCCACCGGCAACACGGTGGATCTGGACAAGGTGGCGGCTGGCGTCGACAACTACGTCCGCGCACAGTTGAAGGGCGACAACGGCATCTCCTTCACCAACGCGTTCGGTGTGGAGCTGAACACCAAGTCCCACCACGGCCGCTACCTAACTGAGACCGAGGCGGCTGCTGTTGCTCTCGCCTCGGTGGATCGCACCACGGCACAGGTGAGTGTTACCCGCGCGTCCGGCTCCAAGTGGGGCCAGCAGGTCTTCGCGGTGAAGATCACCACCCTCGTGGACGGCAAGCCCGCCACCACCGTGGTGAAGGTGGACGCTAGGACTGGCGAGATCTGCTGAACCTTCTGCCTAACGCAGTGAGGGCCGCCACCTCGATTGAGTTTCGAGGTGGCGGCCCTTTGCTCGGGGAGGCGCTAGTTCAGTTGGTGAAGGTCGCGGTGTCGATCACGAAGCGGTAGCGGACGTCGGATCGCACCACTCGGTCGTAGGCAGCGTTGATGTCGTCGCCGCCGATGACCTCGATTTGGGCAGCCAGGCCGTGCTCAGCACAGAAGTCGAGCATCTCCTGGGTTTCGGCAATCCCGCCGATCTCCGAACCAGCCAAAATGCGGCGCTGACCGACCAGGCCCCCCAAGGACAACGCCACTGGGTGTTCCGGCAGACCGACATCCACCAGGGCACCGCCGGTGACCAGGCAATCGATCAGGCCGTTGAGATCCTGCTCACCCGAGATTGTGGAGACGATGAGGTCGAAGCTCTTGCGCAGCTTCCTCAGGGTGCCTGGCTCGCTGAGGGCGTAATACTCCTTGGCACCGAACTTGCGACCATCGGTCTCCTTCGACAGCGTCTGCGAGATCACGGAAACCTCGGCGCCCATCGCCGCCGCGATCTGGACGCCCATGTGACCCAGGCCACCCATGCCGACGATCGCCACCCGCTTGCCCGGGCCAGCACCCCAGCGCTTCAGCGGGGAGTACATCGTGATGCCAGCGCACAGCAGCGGCGCACTCTGGGCCAGGTCGATGGCTTCGGGGATCCGACACAGGTAGTCCTGCTCCACGGTGATGGCGGTGGAGTAGCCGCCAGCCGTTGGCAGGCCATCGCGGCCGGTGGAGTTGTAGGTCCAGATCGTGCCCCCCGCGCCGTCGCAGAACTGCTCCTCGCCACGCTGGCAAGCCTCGCACTCCCCACAGGAGTCGACGAAACAACCCACACCAACCCGGTCACCGACCTTGAACCCAGTGACCGCCGAACCGACTTCGCGCACTATCCCGGCGATCTCATGGCCTGGCACCAGCGGATAGCTGATATCGCGACCCCACTCACCACGCGCGGTGTGAATATCGGAATGGCAGATACCAGCGAAGCTGATGTCGAACAGCACCTCGGTTGGCCCGGGCTCGCGTCGCTCGATGGTGGTACGGGAGAACGTCCCGGTAGGCGAGTCGATTGCATAGGCAAGCGCCTTGGGCATTGGTGGCTCCTTACAACTGAGGCTGAGGGTCCATTCTCCCCCCTGCCATCTCCGCCATCCCAACGGCGGCCAAAGTTGTACTCATCACAGCACTCGACCCCACCCCCGGACGGGGATGGGGTCGAGTCCGGCGTTATGAATCAGCTCTCGTTGCTGAGCCACTCGTAGTGCTTGAACCGGATGTTGGCATCGTCCTGAGCCTGCTCGGCCATCTTCTCGGCCAACTCCGGGTTGGCCCGGTTGACCGACTTGTAGCGGGTCTCCTTGCCGTAGAAGTCCGCCACCGAAGAGGACGGTGCCTTCGAATCCAACTTGAACTGCGGGTTGGCGCCAGCCGTGGGCTCCGGGTGGTACCGGTACAGCGGCCAGTGACCTGAGGTCACTGCCTCCTTCATGTGGTCGGCAGAGTTGGCCAGATCGATGCCGTGCGCGATACAGGTGGAGTAGGCCAGAATCAGCGACGGGCCGGGGTAAGCGGCCGCCTCCAACACCGCCCGGACGGTCTGCACCTCGTTGGCGTTGATGGCGATCTGAGCCACGTAAACATCGCGGTAGGCCTTGGCGATCATGCCCAGGTCCTTCTTACGTCCGGGCTTGCCACCAGCGGCGAACTTGGCGGTCGCACCACGCGGGGTTGCCTTGGACGCCTGGCCGCCGGTGTTGGANNTCGTAGGCCCAGCCGTCGCCACCGACCACCCACACCGAGGTGGGCACCAGTGCTTCGACGATCACACTGAGTACCTCGGCACCGGGGACATCGGCGTTGGCGGCCAGGGCAACCTTCAGCTCCGCGACGCGCTCTCGCTGCTCGGCCACCGCGGTCTCGTCGACCACGCTGATCTCGGTCGAAGTGATCGCGGCCACGAACTCATCGGCCAGGCCCAGGGCCCCGGCCAACTCAGTGACCAGCGTGCGAGCCTGCGATGCCCGTTCGCTGACGCCCAGCTCCAGACCCATGCCGAACTCGGCGTTGTCCTCGAACAGGGAGTTGTTCCAGGCCGGGCCACGGCCATCGGCGTTCTTCGACCAGGGCGTGGTGGGCAGGTTGCCACCGAAGATGGACGAACAACCGGTCGCGTTGGCCACCACCATGCGGTCACCCAACAACTGGCTGACCAGCTTCAGGTACGGAGTCTCACCACAACCGGAGCAGGCGCCGGAGAACTCAAACAGCGGCTCCAGCAGCTGCGAGCCCTTCACCGTGTCGGTACGAACCGTCTTGCGATCGGTCTCAGGCTGCGAAAGGTAGTAATCGAACCCGATCCGCTGGGCATCGCGAACTTCTTCAGCAGGCACCATGTCGAGCGCCTTGTGGTTCGGGTCGGTTTTGGATTTGGCCGGGCAGACCGAAACACACACGGTACAGCCGGTGCAGTCATCCGGTGCCACCTGAATCGTGAGTCGGGTGCCCTCGGGGAAGTCGCGACCCATCGTGGCCTTGGTCTCGAACTCGGCCGGTGCACCGACGATGGATTCAGCGGAGAAGGTCTTCATCCGGATCGCAGCGTGCGGGCAAGCCAAGGTGCACTTGCCGCAGTCGATACACAGGCTGGAATCCCACTTCGGCAGTTCGGTGGCCAGGCCACGCTTCTCCAGCTTGGCAGTGCCAGTCGGGAAGGTACCGCCCGGTGGCATGGCCGAGACCGGCAGGAGTTCACCCTCGCCAGAAATCAGCCGCTTCACGGTAGCCAAGGTGGCGTCATCGGCCTGCATCATGTCCGCTGGCGTCTCGACGGTGGCCGGCGCAGCGCCGATCTTCAGCTCCGAAAGCGAAGCAATCGCGCTGTCGATGGCGTCCAGGTTTGCCTGCACTACGGCCGGGCCGCGCGCGGCGTAGCTCTTGGCCGCACTGTCCTTGGCCAGGGCCAAGGCCTGCTCAACCGGCAACACATCGGAGAGCCCAAAGAAGCAGGCCTGCATGACGGTGTTTACCCGCTTGCCCAGGCCAGCGGCCCGAGCCACCGCCATCGCGTCGATGGTGTAGACCTTCAGGCCCTTGGCGATGATCGCCGTCTGAACCGCCGGAGTGAGCTTGTCCCACAATTCCTCGGGTGCGTACGGCGCGGCCAACAGGACGGTGGCGCCCGGCTTGGCGATATCGAGCACCGGCAATTGGCTGAGCAGACCGAACTGGTGCACGGCCACGAAGTCGGCCTGCTCGATCAGGAAGGGATCGTCAATCGGATCCGGGCCGAAACGCAGGTGCGAAACCGTCGTCGAACCGGACTTCTTCGAGTCGTAGACGAAGTAGCCCTGCGCGAAGAGGTCGGTGTGCTCGCCAATCAGCTTGACCGAGTTCTTGTTCGCGCCGACGGTACCGTCCGAGCCGAGTCCGTAGAAAACGGCCTGACGGGCCCGAGTGGGCAGCGTGAAGGAGGCATCGGTGGACAAGCTGAGATGGGTCACGTCGTCGACGATGCCGACGGTGAACCGGCGGCGGGCCGACTCCCCGGCGACCAAGGCGCCGAGCTCGTTGAACACCGCGGCGACATCGCGCGGGGTGAACTCCTTCGAGCCCAGGCCATAGCGACCACCGATCACCCGGGGGCCGCCCGGACGGTACTCAGCCAGAGTGGCCACGGTGTCGAGGAAGAGCGGCTCGCCCAGGGCACCGGGCTCCTTAACCCGGTCCAGCACCGCGACGGCCTTGACCGTCGCTGGCAGTGCGGCGACGAACTCCTCAGCCGGGAACGGCCGGTACAGCCGAACCACCAGGACGCCGACCTTCTCATCGGCCTTGACCAGTTCAGCCACGGTGCTGCGGACGGTATCGGCACCCGAGCCCATGATCACTACGACCCGCTCGGCGTCCGGCGCTCCGTAGTACTCGACCAGGTTGTAGCGACGGCCGGTGAGGGCGTAGAACTCGTCCAGCTTCTTAGCCACGATGCCTGGCACGGCCTCGTAGAACGGGTTGGCGGCTTCACGTCCCTGGAAGAAAACGTCGGGGTTCTGGGCGGTGCCACGCAGCACCGGTTCGCTCGGCTGCATCGCCCGAGCGCGATGCTCCAGCACCTTGGCGTCGTCAACCAGCGAACGCAGATCGTCATCCGACAGCATCCGAATGCGGTTCACCTCGTGGCTGGTGCGGAAGCCGTCAAAGAAGTGCAGGAACGGCAGCCGGGCTTCGAGGGTAGCCGCATGCGAAACCGCAGCCATGTCGTGCGCCTCTTGCACACCATTGGCAGCCAGGATCGCCCAACCGGTAACGCGGGCGGCCATCACGTCGGAGTGATCACCGAAGATGCTCAGCGCATGCGTCGCGACCGCACGCGCGGCCACGTGGAGCACCGCCGGGGTGAGCTCACCGGCGATCTTGTACATATTGGGCAGCATCAGCAGTAGGCCCTGCGAGCTGGTGAAGGTGCTGCCAAGGGCGCCGGCCTGGATCGCGCCGTGCAGCGTGCCAGCCGCACCAGCCTCGGACTGCATCTCGATGATGCGTGGCACCGAACCCCAGACATTCCGCTTCCCCTTGGAGCTCCACACGTCAGCGAACTCGCCCATCGGGGAGGCGGGGGTGATCGGGTAGATGGCGCAGATGTCACTCAACCGATGCGCAACCGAGGCAGCCGCCTCGTTGCCGTCGACGCAGTACCACTTGGCGCCGAGGCCACGCGTGGATGGGTTCTGGGTGGCGTCGGTGCCAGTCGCTGTCGGTGTGACAAGTGCGGTCATGGATGCTCCTTGGATTTGGCCTAGTTCAGTATCAACCTGTAACGCAGTAGCTGCAGCCGAAAGGAAGATTATGAATCTTCATCGGCTGCAGCGCACGGAGTTCGGGTCCGGCCCACGAGGAGGTGAGTAGTTACCTCGCTGATCTGCTCGTCCGAACCCTCGGGGTCTATGCCTCGGTTCGAGTACGCGCCACCGGTGGGGGTTCGCCCAAGTGGTGGCAGTTCAGGGCCTTGATTGCCGGAAGGCTACCGGTCTATTACGTCCCCGGCTAGTCCCAAATTTTGACCCAGTCTTGTCCTGACAAGGTTAGATTGTCAGGACCTTACCCCGTCCGGGGCGCCTGATCACTCCTCCGGATGGGCCCGCCCTGGGCTGTGTTCGCCTCTGGTGAGCGGTTCAACCACCCAGTAGACGGCGCTGGCACCAATGCCTGCCACCAACCACCCCAGCGAATTTCGTCCCAACCAGGTCTCAGCCAGCGGACCGGCGAACCAAGTCGTCTCACCCACCTTCACCGCCGTGCACAACAATCCGAAGACAGTGCCGGCCACCCAGGCCCCAATTGCGGGCCAGTGGAAGCCGTGGTGGAACCAGTAAGGGCTCTCCGGGCTGGTGTCGGTGAGATCCTCGGCAAACAGGTTGCGCCGCAGCAGCAGATCCAGCCCGAAGACTCCGACCCAAGCCACCAGCGGCAGTGCAAACAGTGCGATCAGGGCCGAGAAAGCCTGCGAACTGAAGTCGTCACCGTTGACTGAACGCACCACGACAATCGTCACCGTGCCCAAGGCAACCGCAGCGGCACTGATCAACAAGGTCTTTGGCCGCGACAGCGGCACGCCGGTCGCCTGCAGGCTCAAGCCGGAGGAGTACATCGCCAAGTCGGCCGCCGTGAGCAGACCGAGCACAGCCACGATCAAGTAGGGAACCAGCAGCCACTCCGGCAGGGCCAGGCCGACGGTCTCGCTGTTCCCGAGTGCGAGCAGGGCTCCGGTGGAGATAAGTAGGACCAGCGGCGCGCCGGATCCGAGCAGCGTTACGCCAAACAGCTTGCGCTCTGAGGTGTCGGCGGGCAGGTATCGGGTGTAGTCGGCTCCGGCCGACATCCAGCTGACGCCCGTGCCAGCAGCGATGACCCCGATCCCAGCCAGCACCGAAACGAAGTCTCCGCCTGGGGCAGCCAGGGCGATCGGCCAGTCGACGTTGGCCAGAGCCACCACGCACAGGACGGCGGTGAGACCGCCCAGCGTCCAACCCAGCCATTTCTGAACCAACATGATCAAGGTGTGCCCGAAGTAGCTGATCACGGTCGCGCCGGCGACCAGCAACAAGGCGACCGGGATGGTGAGCCATGGCTCGACGGGGAAACCGAGTATCTCGACGATGTTGGCCAGGGCGAAAGTGGCCATCGTGCACATCACAACTTCCAGCCCGGTCAACACCGCCCACGAGATCGCTGCTGGAGCGAGATTGCCCCGGACGCCGAAGGTAGCCCGAGAGGCCACCATCGTGGGCGCACCGCTGAGTGGACCGGCCAGGCTGACCAGCGCGACGAAGGCGAAAGAGCCGACCGAGCCGACCGCAGCGACGATTAGCGTCTGCCAGAAGTTGAGGCCCAGCCCCGTCACCAGACCTGACCCGAGAGTCACCCCTAGGACGCCGATGTTGGCGGCCAGCCAGGTCCACATAATGCTGCGGGTAGTGCCGTGGCGAGCATCGGCAGGAACCGGCTCAAGGCCGAGTTCCTCCACTTGCCACAGTGTCGGGGCCTCCTCTGGGGCGGCCCGACGGAAATTTGCACCCACGAAACCTGAGAATAAGCCAAAGATGACCCAAACGCCGATTCGCCCGCAACGGCCTGCCAACTGATCCAGGCCAGGTCGCGCCGCTATCGGTTGGGCGGGTAGTCTTGATCCCGGTTCCCCGCGCGGCGGTACCTCGCCCAACTCCCCCAGGGTCGGAAGACAGCAAGGGTAAGTGAGCTCTTCCGGGTGCGCGGGGGCCGCTGCAATTTCGCCGGCGGACAGCTGTCGGTAGCAACCGTTAGGGTTCAACCGTGGACTCCGAAGACGACGACCTTTTCGAGGCTGAGCCCTACGACCCGCAGAACGGCCCCGACCTCTTCGGCCTTGCCGAGCCCGAGATTGCTGACGTCCCCGATGATGCGGCCGAGGCCACCGGCCGGCGCCGCTCCGAAGAAGAGGTCACCGCCTCGCTGATGGAGGTGGTGGACGCGCTGCGCGAACCAGCTCAGACGATCTCGCGTCCAGAGACCCCGCTGGCTCTCTACCGGCGGTACCGTCCGGAAAACTTCGCTCAGGTCATCGGCCAGGAGCATGTCACCGACCCCCTGCAGCGCGCCCTGGTGAACAACCGGGTCAACCACGCCTACCTGTTCTCCGGCCCGCGAGGCTGCGGTAAGACCACCAGCGCCCGGATTCTGGCGCGCTGCCTGAACTGCGCCGAAGGGCCGACCCCCACCCCATGCGGGGTGTGCCAGTCCTGTCGCGACCTGGCCAGAGGGGGCTCGGGCAGCATCGATGTGATCGAGATCGACGCCGCCTCCCACGGTGGCGTCAACGAGGCTCGTGACCTGCGGGAGCGAGCCTTCTTCGCCCCGGTGCACAGCCGCTACAAGGTCTACATCATCGATGAGGCCCACATGGTCACCAAGGAGGGATTCAACGCCCTGCTGAAAGTGGTCGAAGAGCCACCGCCGCACGTGAAGTTCATCTTTGCCACCACCGAACCGGAAAAGGTGCTGGGCACGATCCGCTCCCGCACTCACCACTATCCGTTCCGGCTGGTGCCACCGAAGACGTTGTCGGCCTACCTCGCTGAGCTCTGCGAAGCCGAGGGCATCGCAGTGGAATCGACCGTGCTGCCACTGGTGGTGCGAGCTGGTGCCGGTTCAGTGCGCGATTCGCTGTCGGTTCTTGACCAGTTGCTCGGCGGTGCTGCCGAAGGTGGGGTCAGCTACCGGCAGGCCACCGCATTGCTGGGCTACACCCCCGATGCGCTGTTGGACGAGATCATCGATGCCTTCGCCGCAGGTGATGCCCAAGGGGTGTTTGCCGCGGTGGAGAAGGTGATCGAGATCGGCCAGGATCCGCGACGCTTCGCCGAAGACCTCCTGCGCCGGTTGCGCGACCTGATCATCGTGGCTGCCGTACCCGAAGCCCTCAGCAGTGGGTTGGTCGATGTCTCCGGCGATCAGGCCGAGCGATTGATTGCCCAGGCTGATGCGTTGGGCTCGGGGGAACTCACCCGGGCCGCCGAAGTGATGGCCGTTGGGTTGACTGAGATGCGTGGCACCACAGCGCCGCGGCTGCACCTGGAGTTGATGTGTGCCCGGGTGCTGCTGCCTGGGGCCGATACCGACGGCCGCGGCCTGCACGCCCGGCTGGATCGGCTGGAGCGCCGAATGAATATCGCCACGGCCGGAACGGAGGCACCGGTCGCCCCCGTCACCGTCGGCACCGAACCGAGTCACCCCCCTGAGCCCACAGCTGAGCCAGCCACGTCACGACCCGCTCGGGGTCGAAGCCGAAGCACTGAAGCGGCCCCGACTCCGAGCGCCGCCCCTGATACCGCCCCGGCGCCAACCGAGCGCCCCGAGGCGAGGCGCCAAGATGAGCAGGCGCCAACTTCGCAGCCCGCCGAAAAACCTCAACTGCCCAACCCGGAACCCCGGCAGGCTCCGGTACCACCAGCAGCGGGCGGCGATCCGTCCGCCCTGGGCTCGGCAGATTTGCGGCGGCTTTGGCCGCAGGTATTGGACAACGTGAAGGGCCGGCGCCGGTTCACCTGGATCCTGCTCAGCCAAAACTCCAAGGTGGTCGAACTGCGCGAGGGTGTGTTGACCCTCGGCCTAGCCAACCCGGGCGCTCGGGACAGCTTCGCCAAGGGCGGCAGCATCGAAGTACTCCGCGAAGCGATCCTCGAAGTGGTTGGCGCCGCAGTTCAGATCGAGACGATCGTTGATGCCAGCGCCGAGGCCGAAGCAGTCACCGCCCCGGCTCCCAGCGAAGCACCGCCCACCCCTGCGCCGCGTTCTGAGGCGGCCAAGGCCGCCCGCGCCAGCCTTCGTCCGACCCGAAACCGGCCCAGTCCGCAGACCGCAGACGAACCCGAACCAGAGCCCGACCGCGACGACGCCGAAGTGACCGGAGATTCAGCCGGTACCGAGGAACTACTGATGAAGCACCTCGGTGCGGAACTGATCGAGGAGTCGTGAGCTAGCCGTAGCATGGCTGCGGCTCACTACTAAAAGGAGTACCGATGTTCGACCCCGGATCGATGGACCTGGCTGGCCTACTGGCTCAGGCCCAGGAGTTGCAGGCCCAACTGGAGCGGGCCCAAGCCGAGCTCGGCGCCAAGACCGTCACCGGCACTGCCGGCGGTGGCCTGATTGAGGCGACCGTCACCGGCACCGGCGAACTGGTCGGATTGGTGATCAAGCCCGAGGCAATCGACCCGGCCGACGCCGAGACTCTGGCCGATCTGATCGTGGCTGCGGTGCGGGACGCAAATCACCAGGCGATGGCCCTCGCGCAGGCGACGATGCCACCCATGCCCGAGATCGGCGCCTAACCACCACATGTACGAAGGTCCGATCCAGACCCTGATCGACGAGCTGGGACGGCTGCCGGGCGTCGGCCCCAAGGGTGCCCAGCGGATCGCGTTCTACATCCTGTCCACTGACGCCGATGACGTGCAGCGGTTGGCTGACGCGCTTCGCGAGGTGGCCGAAAAGGTGCGGTTCTGTCAGACCTGCTTCAACATCTCCGAAGAGACCACCTGCCGGATCTGCCAGGACGTCCGCCGGGATCGCACCGCCATCTGCGTCGTGGAGGAATCCAAGGACGTTGGCGCCGTCGAGCGCACCCACGAGTTCCGCGGCCTCTACCACGTGCTGGGCGGCGCGATTAGTCCGATCGACAACATCGGGCCAGCCGATCTGCACATCCGAGAGCTCCTCACCCGGTTGGCCGACGGCACCGTGACCGAGGTGATTCTGGCCACCGACCCGAATCTTGAGGGTGAAGCGACTGCCACCTATATCTCCCGGCTGCTGATCGACACCGATGTGGTGGTCTCGCGGTTGGCCAGCGGACTGCCGGTGGGCGGTGATCTGGAGTATGCCGACGAGGTCACGCTCGGCCGGGCCTTCGTGGGCCGCCGCCGAGTGAACGAGCCTCGCTCGTGATGGGCATCACGGCCATCCGGCTGATTGCCACTGATCTGGACGGCACCTTGCTGCGTCCAGACAAGACCATCTCCCGACGCACCCTGGCCGCCCTGCGGGGCGCCGCCGATGCTGGCCTGCGGTTAGTGGCAGCCACTGGGCGCCAGCCCGGCTCGCTGCCGGTGGATCTGGACACGTGCGGATTCGGCCACGTGCTGGGGGCTAACGGCGCGATCTGTGTCGATCAGGCCACTGGCGAGATCCTCTTCGAAGAGCTGATCAGTCTCGAAACGGTGCAGGCAATCGCCACCGCCCTGCGCCAGGAGCTACCAGCGGCGAGGCTGTCGGCCGCCCGCGACCACGGCCGGCGCTATGCGGTCGAGCCGGGCTACGTCGGGCTGATCCACGGCGACGAGAAGGTGCCGGACCGCTACTTGCAGGAAGAACCCGCCGAAGCGGTGGCTAGCGAAGCGACGTTGAAGCTGAGCGTCCGTCACCCGGAACTGGCCTCAACTCAGCTACTCAGCGCCATCACCGCCTTCGGGCTGACCGGCTTCCACGCGACCACCTCAGGCGCGCCGTTTGTGGAGATCAGCGGCCCGGGAGTGACCAAGGCGAGCGGGCTGGTTCGGCTGTGCGCCCTGCTTGGCGTGGACGCGTCGGCGGTACTAGCGGCCGGGGACGCCAGCAATGACCTGGAGATGATCCGTTGGGCCGGCCGCGGAGTGGCGATGGGTAACGCGACTGAAGAACTGAAGGCTGTCGCTGACGAGGTGACAGCCACCAACACCGAAGATGGCCTGGCTATCGTGGTGGAATCCCTGCTGATCGAACGGAAGAGCCGATGGAACCGACACCCGACCGCGTCCTGACTGCCTGGGCCGCCGACTGTGCCGAGCACGTGCTGGCCCAGTTCCCCGACTTCGCCGACGACGCCGCGCAGATCGCGATTGCCGCCGTTCGGGCCTGGGCCGTTGGCGGCGAAGACCTGGACGCCTGCCGGGACGCCGCTTACGCCGCCCACCTTTCTGCTCGCGAACTGGCCGAGGCGGGCTACCACGCGGTAGCCAATGCCGTCCGGGCGGCCAGTAACGCCGCGGCCAGCGCAGATGATTCGGCCCTGGCCGAGGCGGGCGCCGATTACGCCCTGGAGGCCATCAGTGGCAACAGCGCGCCGTGTGAGTTTCAGCACAATCTCGAGGCCGAGCGCCGCTGGCAGTGGGAGCAGCTGCCCGCGTCACTTCGAGCTCAGGTGTTTGAGGCCGAGCCGCCAGAGCCTGGTGCCGCCGCCTGCGCGATCTAGGCAGTTCGACCCCCGCCTAGCAAGTTCGGAGGCTTTTCACAGCTTCCACACAGCCTTGCGACGCATCTTGGAGACGAGCCGTTAAGGAAAAGGAGGCTCCAATGCGTTATCCGCCAATGCCTGGCCCCAGTGGGCTAGGAATCCTGTTCGGCATCGCCGGATTCGTCGGCACGCTGTTGCTGATCGCCATCGCCGTCTCGCTGGTGATCTACTTCGTGCGCCGCAATAAGAACCACCCGGTGGCAGCACCTGGGCAGCGTCCGCCAGCCCAGTCGGCACTCCAGATCCTCGACGAACGCCTGGCCAGTGGGCAGATCGAGATCGAGGACTACCAGAATCGCCGGGCCGCTCTGCTCGGGGAAGTGCCTCAATCGCCCCAATGGACGCCCACGGCTGCCCCTGATGCGCCCACCACCGAACAGCCCGAGGCTCCCGCCAAGGGCTGACCCAAGCGGTGGCCCGTCCGCGCTCTTCGGGCCACCTGAGCCCCCGGCAGTTCTGCCGGGAGGGTGCGGAAGTGCCCGCAACTGGACGGACGCCGATGGCCCGGCGTCCGTCCAGTTCGTCTTTCCACCGCGGAGGAACCGTCCCCTCCGCGGTGGGCCCCCTAAGGGCGGAGCGCCACCACGAGCGTGCCGATCAGCATCAACGCCGACACCGGAAGCCAGATCGCCCGCTCGATTGCGCTGGTGGTGATCGCGTTCATCACCACGGCTAACACCAGAATCCCGACGATCACCCAGACCGCAGGCACAAGCCAGCTCTGGGGCAGCAAAGAGAAGGAAATGACGCTGGCGCGGCGCAAGACAATCAGCGCCACGGCGGACCACACCAGGGCTGCGACTCCGCTGGCCACCCTCAGACCGTCCGGCAGGAGCTCGTATTGCCCGCCGTACGCGGCCCGTCCCCAGGGCAGACCGACGGCGAGCGCCAGCTGGAAGGCCACCAAGCCTGCCATCAACGCCGCCACCAGCACTCCTGATGCGCGCACCCACAGTTCGGCATCGGCGATCCCGGTCATGGCCTCTCCCCTCGGTAATCTATCTGTCAGATATATTAACTTGCTGCCAGATATATGTCACCTAGGATGGATGCCATGGCCCGCGCGACTCAGACCGACCTCGCAGTGTTGGCCGCGCTATCGGTAGCCCCGATGACCGGCTACGCCCTCCGCGACGCGATCATCGCCGACTTGGGGGCGTTTTGGGCCGAGAGCTTCGGCCAGATCTATCCGGCCCTGGATCGATTGGCCGCAGCAGGGTACGTGTCCACTCAGCCGGGCGCCCGCCGCGGCTCATCGCTTTACCGACTGACCACCACCGGCGAGGCCCACCTCCTGGAACTGATGCAGACCACCCCGACCGAGGTACCGCCCCGAGACGGCCTGCTCCTGCGACTGTTTTTCGGCAAGACCCTGGGACCGACAGCCTGCCGTGGGCTCGTCGAGAAGGTCCGCGGACGGGCTGTCGCTCAGCTTGCCAAGCTCGCCCAGATCCGCGCCGACGACGCGAACAAGCCCGCCACCGACGATTCCCCCTACTGGCTGATCACGATCTCGGCCGGAGAACATCGGGCGCGGGCCACCATCGCCTGGGCCGACGAGACGCTGGCCGTCCTCGAAGCCCTTCCACAGGCCGACACCGGGAGGAATGGGCAGCCCAGCCGCACCCAAGCTAGAATCGTCGAGTCGCAAGGCGCTGATGGGGCCATCACCCCGGAGCTGCCGGAAGAACGGGGCTTCGGCTCCCACTAGAACCGGCCGCGGCGAGCAATCAAGAGGGGCGCCGTCGGCGCCCAAGGAGGGTGGTACCGCGGGGCCTGGCCTCGTCCCTTCGTCCCATTGAGTAGACGAAGGACCACCCATGACCATCGAATCTGCGCCCGCTGGCAAGTACCGCCCGGTGCCGACCAGCATCGACCTGCCGGCGATGGAACGCGAGATCCTCGACTTCTGGGAAGCCAACGACACCTTCGCCGCTTCACTGGCTGCCACCTCCGATGGTGCGCCGTGGACCTTCTATGAGGGCCCGCCGACCGCCAACGGCATGCCCGGCACCCACCACATCGAGGCGCGGGTGTTCAAAGACGTATTCCCCCGCTTCAAGACCATGCAGGGCTTCCGGGTCGATCGGAAAGCCGGCTGGGACTGCCACGGCCTGCCGGTTGAACTGGCGGTGGAAAAGGAGCTGGGCTTCAACGGCAAGCCAGATATCGAGGCGTACGGGGTGGAGCCGTTCAACGCCAAATGCCGCGAGTCGGTCAGCCGACATGTAGGTGAGTTCAGCGAACTGACTCGCCGAATGGGCTACTGGGTCAACCTGGACGAGGCCTACTGGACGATGAGCCCCGACTATGTGGAGTCGGTGTGGTGGGCGCTGAAGCAGATCCACAGCAAGGGCCTACTGGTTGAGGACTACCGGGTGGCCCCCTACTGCCCCCGTTGCGGCACCACGCTGAGCGATCATGAGCTGGCCCAGGGCTATGAAGACGTCACCGACCCTTCGGTGTACGTCCGGTTCCCGGTCACGTCCGGCCCACTGGCCGGCAAGGCTTCCCTGCTGGTGTGGACCACCACGCCCTGGACGTTGGTGAGCAACACCGCGGTGGCCGTCCACCCGGAGGTGACCTATGTGGTGGCTACCAGGGAAGAAGAAGCGACCGGCTCCGGCGTGGTCGGGGAGGCGCTGGTGATCGCTGAAGCCCTGGCCGAAAAGGTGCTCGGCGAGGGCTGGCTGCTGGGCCCGAGGTTCACCGGCGCGGAACTGGAGAACTGGCACTATGCCCGTCCGCTGGATTTAGTGGAGTTCCCCGACGTGGTGGGTGGGGTCAACTACATCGTCCTGGCCGATTATGTGACCACTGAGGACGGCACCGGCCTGGTCCACCAGGCGCCGGCTTTCGGTGAGGACGATATGGCAGTGTGCCGCGCCTACGGCCTGCCATTCGTCAACCCGATCCGCCCCGACGGCACCTTCGAGGAAGGCCTCAATCTGGTCGGCGGGATGTTCTTCAAAACTGCGGACCAGGTAATCGTCGATAACCTCACCGAGCGCGGCTTGATGTTCCGGGTGCTGCCCTACGAACATTCCTACCCGCACTGCTGGCGCTGCCACACCTCGCTGCTCTATTACGCCCAGCCGAGCTGGTACATCCGCACGACCGCGATCAAGGACGCGCTGCTGCGGGAGAACGCTGGCACCAACTGGTACCCCGAACACATCAAGTGGGGCCGCTACGGCGACTGGCTGAACAACAACATCGATTGGGCGCTGTCACGCTCACGCTACTGGGGCACCCCGCTGCCGATTTGGCGCTGCGAGGACAAGCACCAGACCTGCGTGGGCTCGCGGGCTGAGTTGAGCGAACTGGTCGGCACCGACCTGGCCGGACTCGATCCGCACCGTCCTTTCGTGGACGAGGTGAGCTTCGCCTGCCCGACCTGCCGAAAGCCGGCCCATCGGGTGCCGGAGGTGATTGATGCCTGGTTTGATTCCGGCGCGATGCCGTTCGCGCAGTGGGGCTACCCGTGGGCTGAGGGTTCGGCCGAGGTCTTCGCCACGGCCTACCCGGCCGACTTCATCTGTGAGGCCATCGACCAAACCCGGGGCTGGTTCTACTCGCTGATGGCCATCGGCACCCTGGTGTTCGACGAGTCGAGCTACAAGAACGTGCTTTGCCTTGGCCACATCCTGGCCGAGGACGGCCGCAAGATGAGCAAGCACCTGGGCAACATCTTGGAGCCAATTCCGCTGATGGACGCCCACGGGGCCGATGCCGTGCGTTGGTTCATGGCGGCTGGCGGATCACCGTGGTCCTCACGTCGAGTCGGTCACCAGACGATCACCGAGACCGTCCGCAAGGTGCTGATGACCTACCTCAACACGGTCAGCTTCCAGACGATCTATGCCGGGGCCAACAACTGGACGCCGACAACCCAGGCCCCTGAGCCCGTCGAAGGGTCGACTCACGTGCTCGACCGCTGGCTGGTCAGCGCCCGCAATGTGCTGGTGCGCGAGGTGACTGCCTCCCTGGAGGATTTCGACACCCAACGGGCCGGCACGCTGTTGGCCGACTTCGTCGACAACCTGAGCAACTGGTACGTCCGGCGGTCACGGCGACGTTTCTGGGAGGGTCAACCAGGCGCCCTGCAGACCCTGCATGACACTTTGAACGTGGTCACTCGACTGATGGCCCCGCTCGCCCCGTTTGTCACCGAGCGGGTTTGGCAGGATCTGTTCGTCACCACTGACCCCACCGAGGTGGCCTCGGTGCACCTTTCAAGCTGGCCCCAGGCGGACGGCGACGCGGTCGATGAGGGCCTCGATGCCGCGATGGGGCTGACCCGGCGCCTGGTGGAACTGGGCCGATCGGCGCGCGCGGAGGCGAAAATGAAGACCCGCCAACCGCTGGCACGAGCCCTGGTGCCCTCGGCCGCCTATGCCAGCTTGGACGCAGAACTGCTCGCCGAAGTGGCCGAGGAACTGAACGTGTGGGCGGTGGAATCGTTCGCCTCTGCTGGCGATCTGGTCGACTACTCCGCCAAGGGGAACTTCCGCAGCCTGGGCAAACGCTTCGGCAAGCAGACACCACTGGTGGCTGCGGCCATCGCCGAGGCGGACGCTGCGGCCTTGGCCGCGGCACTTCGAGCCGAGGGCGCCGCGATGGTCACGGTCGCCGAGCTCGGCGAGGTTTCGGTTGCTGCTGAGGAGGTGCTGCTCACCGAGCGCCCCCGC
This sequence comes from Propionibacteriaceae bacterium UBA6122, assembly GCA_002428365.1. Lineage (GTDB taxonomy): Bacteria > Actinomycetota > Actinomycetes > Propionibacteriales > Propionibacteriaceae > Propionicimonas. Next base: position 70,368 of record DIVW01000022.1, on the reverse strand, counting down.
GAGGGGTGGTCGGTGGTCAACGAGCAGGGCGAGACCGTCGCCTTGGATCTGGTCCTCACCCCCGAACTGATGCAGGCCGGGCTGGCTCGTGACTTCATCCGTGCGGTTCAGGAGGCGCGCAAGCAGTCTGGTTTCGCAGTGTCCGACCGCATTCGGCTCACCTGGGCCGCCACCGTCGAGGCGACCGGCACCGCGCTTCGAGCCCAAGCCAGCCAGATCGCCGAGGAGGTGCTGGCGGTTGAGATGAGCGAGGCAGCGGCTGCGGCCGACTGGTTCGTCGATGCCGAACTGGGCTTCGCCTTCACCGTGGTAAAGGTGGCGGTGTAGCCATGGACGCCCCGATTCCAGTGCTACTGCTGCATTCGGCCGGCCGCACGCCGCAAATGTGGCAGGACCAGGTCGAAGCAATCGGCGCCGGCAAGCCGGTGTTGGCGCCATGGCTGGCCGGGTTACGTCCAGGACGCTCAACAGAGCTGTCGCTGACCGGTGCCGCCGACGAGGTGCTAGCCACCATGGATCGCAACGGCATCAGCTGCGCCCGTTTGGTCGGTCATCAACTCGGGGCGATGGTGGCCCTGCAGGTAGCGGCGACCGAGCCAGGGATGGTTGCCGGGCTGATGCTGTCTGGGGCGATGATCGCGCCGTCGGCGATGGCACTGCGCCTACAACGGGCGGTCATCCGGCTGCTGCCCAACAAATCGCTGACCGAAAGCGGTGCCACCAAGGCCGACCTGCTGCGGGCTCTGGATCTGATCGCCACCGCCGATTTCGGCAAACGAGTCGGCCACATCACCGCCCCAGCACTGGTGGTGGCGGGCTCGGCCGACCCGTCCCGCTCGGCCGCCGAGGAGCTGGCTGCGGCATTGCCGAATGGCCGTTACGAGGAAATCCCGGGTGTGGGAGCCGACCCGAGCCTTGAGGCGCCCGGGGAATTCAACCGACTACTTCTCGAGTTTCTGAAGCTGGATTCCTGACCTAGACCGCGCCCCCCGCGCGACCAGCTACGCACTACCAGCGGCCGCGTTGACACCGCTACTGCGCTGCACCTACTGTCTGCCGAAACTCGTAGTCGGGGTACCAAAACGCGCAACCCAGCGATCTGGCGTCACCCGACGATGCATCTCGGCAATGACTGGCCGGACCCCACCGGAGTCCGGCCACTGTTGTGTCCCAATGAACCCACCCAAATGAAAGCGACCAAATGACCGACGCGCACCCGCCGGCCGGCGTTCCTGAAGAGGACGCCCCGGAATTCCATCTGCCGCCAGACCATTGGCCCCTGCCGGAGTTGAGCACCTTCGAGGCTCATCCGCATCCGTCAGCAAATAAGTACGCCGAAGCCAGCCACTCCGAGGAGTTCGTCAAGCTGCGCAAGACGTTCCGCGCCTTCGCCTTCCCGACCGTGGTCACGGTGCTGGTTTGGTACTTCGCCTACGTGCTGATGTCGACCTACGCCGTCGGCATCATGAAGACCCCCGGCTTGGGCGGCCTCAATCTTGGCTTCTGGCTGAGCCTGGTCCAGTTCCCAACCACCTGGATCGCCACTTGGTTCTATGTGAGCTACATGAGCCGCAAGATCGATCCCATCGCCGTCCGCATCCGCGCTGAACTGGAGGCCCAGGCATGACCGGCAACCCGCTGATCAATATGGGCATCTTCGCCGCCTTCGTGGTGATCACCCTGCTGGTGGTCATCAAGGTGACCCGCGACACCGAGAAGAAAGCCTCTTCCTTCTACACCGGCGGTGCGTCCTTCTCCGGACGCCAGAACGGTCTGGCCATCACCGGCGACTACCTCTCAGCTGCGGCCTTCCTCGGCGTGACCGGCGCGATCGCGGTCTACGGCTACGACGGCCTGCTCTACTCGGTCGGCTTCTTCGTCGCCCTGCTGTTGGCGCTGTATCTGGTGGCTGAGCCGCTGCGCAACACCGGCCAGTACACGATGGCTGACGTGCTCAGCTTCCGGATGCATCAGCGTCCGGTGCGTACCGCCGCAGCACTGTCCACCCTGGTGATTTCCTTCCTCTATCTGTTGGCCCAGATGGCTGGAGCCGGCGGCCTGGTCGCCTTGCTGCTGGGCGTCTCTGATCCGCTGGCCCGGTCCGGCGTCATCGCCCTCGTGGGTGTGTTGATGATCGTCTACGTGCTGATCGGTGGCATGAAGGGCACCACCTGGGTGCAGATGATCAAGGCCACTCTGCTGATTGGCGGCTCTGCCGTCATGTCGGTCTGGGTGCTGGCCAAGTACGGCTTCAACCTCACCGAGTTGCTGAACGCCGCCGTGGCAAACAACCCGGTGGACGGCAAGGGCAAGCCGTTGGGCCAGGCCCTGTTGGAGCCGATGCTGAAGTACGGCACCAGCGACATCAGCAAGCTGAGCTTCGTCTCACTGTCGATCGCTTTGGTGCTCGGCACTCCCGGCCTGCCACACGTGCTGATGCGCTTCTACACCGTGCCCAGCGCCAAGGAAGCCCGCCGCTCAGCGGTCTGGACGATCGTCCTGGTCGGCATTTTCTTCCTGCTGACCCTGATCCTGGGATTCGGCGCCGCAGCGGAAGTTGGCATCCTCAACATCCTGGCTGCTCCGGGCAAGGAGAATGCCGCAGCTCCGCTGCTGGCCTTCAACCTTGGCGGCGAGGTGCTGATGGGTCTGATTTCCGGTATCGCCTTCGCGACGATCCTGGCGGTTGTTGCCGGCCTGACGATCACTGCTTCGGCTTCGTTTGCCCATGACTTCTACAACTCCGTGTTGAAGAAGGGCAAAGCCGATCCCGCCCAGGAGGTCAAGGTCGCCCGCATCACCGCAGTGGTTATCGGCGTCCTGGCAATCGTCGGCGGCATCGCGGTCAACGGACAGAACATCGCGTTCCTGATCTCGCTGGCCTTCGCGGTGGCGGCTTCGGCCAACCTGCCCTCGATTCTGATGACGCTGTACTGGAAGCGGTTCAACACCCGCGGCTCGGTGGCCTCGATCTACACCGGCCTGGTCTCTTCGGTGTTGTTGATCATCTTCTCCCCGGCTATCTCCAGCCCGGGGTGGGTCAATCCGATGGCTTGGTTCCCGCTGACGAACCCGACCATCGTGGCGCTGCCGCTGGCAGTCATCGCCGGCGTCGTGGCAACGATGTCCGCACCCAAGTCTGCCGACCCTATCTTGCAGGCCGAGATGGAGGTCCGGTCCATGACCGGAGCGGGCGCCTCGGAGGCGATCGCTCACTGATCGATCAACCCTGAAACCGCCGCGGTAGTGCCTCCCTGGGCGCTGCCGCGGCGGTTTCGCTTTGGCCCGACTGTGCCGCCTTTTCGGAGCTGGAGCCGTGTCAATACCCCACCCTCAGCGCGTTCCCACAAGTTCGGAGGCCTGGAGTTGGTTGATTCCCACTACGTCGGCCGGGGCGCGAAATTGCCCGACCCTGAATTTGACCATCCGCATCGTGAGATGAATGTCCAGGTGGTGGGATGAAATTGCCCCTGACCGGCCTCCTACGCTCAGAAAGCGCCTGAACAGGGGCTGAGAGACGCCCCTGTCGCTACGCAATTACCTCACTTATGAGTGTTGACACCTCCTTTGGCAGCCCGTACGTTCCAGTCCATTCCGGGCACGGGCCTACCGCGCGGACGATCCCAGGCACTACCAGGCCCGCCGGAATCCAGTTAGGAAGCTGTTGTCACGACGAACCCGGATGTCGGGTCAACAGCACCGAAGAAGCTCATTTCTCCACGCCTGAATAGGGGGTGCGCTGTGACGCATTCACAATCACCGGACGGTCCGCCAGATGAGGACAGCCCGGAATTCCATCTGCCGCCAGACCACTGGCCCCTGCCCGAACTAAGTACCTTCGAAGCCCACCCGCATCCAAGCGCCAACCGGTACGTGGCCGCGCGTGACTCCGAGGACTACCAGAAGCTCCGTAAGTCGTTCACCAACTTCGCCTTCCCCATCGTCATCGCGGTGTTGGGCTGGTACTTCATCTACGTGCTGATGTCGACCTATGCGGTCGAGTTCATGAAGACCCCTGGCTGGGGCGGCCTCAATCTCGGTCTGTGGCTGAGCCTCGCTCAGTTCCCGACCACCTGGTTCGCCACCTGGCTTTACATTCGCCACGCGAACAACAAGCTTGATCCGCTGGCGGCGACGATTCGCGCCGAGCTTGAGGCTGAGGAGGCCAAGTAATGTCGGGCAACCCGATCCTCAATATCGCCATCTTTGGCGCTTTCGTTCTGTTCACCCTCGTGGTGGTCATCGTCGTTTCCCGCAACTCGGAGAAGAAGTCCGGTGCGTTCTACACCGGCGGTGCCTCCTTCTCGGGACGTCAGAACGGTCTGGCCATCACCGGCGACTACCTCTCAGCCGCATCCTTCCTGGGTGTTACCGGCGCGATTGCCATCTACGGCTACGACGGCCTGCTCTACGCACTGGGCTTCTTCGTGGCTTGGTTGGTGGCTATCTACCTGGTGGCTGAGCCGCTGCGCAACACCGGCCAGTACACGATGGCTGACGTGCTCAGCTTCCGGATGCATCAGCGTCCGGTGCGTACCGCCGCTGCGCTGTCGACGCTGGCGGTCTCGTTCTTCTACCTGCTGGCCCAGATGGCTGGCGCTGGTGGTCTGGTGGCGCTGCTGCTGGGCGTCAGCGATCCGGTCTGGCAGTCGGTCGTGATTGCCGTCGTCGGTTTCGTGATGATCGCCTACGTGCTGATCGGTGGCATGAAGGGCACCACCTGGGTGCAGATGATCAAGGCCACCTTGCTGATCCTTGGCGGTGCCGTGATGACCGTGTGGGTGCTGGCCAAGTACGGCATGAACTTCAACGCCCTGGTTGATGGTGCGGTCAACAACCCGAACAATGCTGCCTCGGTGGCGAAGTTCAAGTGGGAGAGCGCGGCTCACATGCTCGACCCGATGGCCAAGTACGGCACCAACGACATCAGCAAGCTGAGCTTCGTCTCACTGTCGATGGCATTGGTGCTCGGCACCGCTGGCCTGCCCCACGTGCTGATGCGCTTCTACACCGTGCCGACCGCCAAGGAAGCCCGCCGCTCGGCGGTCTGGGCGATCGCGCTGATCGGCATCTTCTACCTGTTCACCCTGGTGTTGGGTCTGGGCGCTACCGCTTTGGTGGGCATGGACACGATCTTGGCTGCCCCAGGCAAGGAAAATGCCGCAGCTCCGCTGCTGGCCTTCGCTCTGGGTGGCGAGGTGCTGATGGGCATCATTTCCGGTATCGCCTTCGCGACGATCCTGGCAGTTGTTGCCGGTCTGACCATCACCGCTTCGGCTTCGTTTGCCCATGACTTCTACAACTCCGTGTTGAAGAAGGGCAAGGCCGACCCGGCCCAGGAGGTCAAGGTCGCCCGCATTACTGCGGTGGTCATCGGCCTGCTGGCAATCATCGGCGGCATCGCGGTCAACGGTCAGAACATCGCGTTCCTGATCTCGCTGGCCTTCGCGGTGGCGGCTTCGGCCAACCTGCCCTCGATCCTGATGACCCTGTACTGGAAGAAGTTCAACACCCGCGGCTCGATCTGGTCGATCTACACCGGCCTGATCTCCTCGGTGGTCCTGATCATCTTCTCCCCGGCGGTCATGCTTGGAGCCGGTAACCCGTTGGCGCTGTTCCCGCTCACCAACCCAACCATCGTCACCATCCCGCTGGCATTCATCGCCGGCTGGTTGGGGACTGTCACCTCTAAGGAGCCCGCGGACGCGGACCTGCAGGCTGAAATGGAGGTCCGGTCCATGACCGGAGCGGGCGCTGCCGAGGCAGTCGCTCACTGACAAGGAAGGACGGTCTCGTCAAGCCCGGGTTCAGCCTGGCGAGGCCGTCCTTTCGCCTGACTTCCGCGCTGTTGAGGGCCAGTCTTCGTTTGCGAAGGCTGGCCCTCAACGCGTCCCGTCCCCCTTCGCTCTGCGCCCCTTAGCTCGCTTTGCGCCTGCTGTAGCGGGCGCAAAGTCGCGTAAGGGGCGCAGAGTGGGGGTGGAGCCGAAAGGGGGACGAAGTTGGGTCGGTAGAGTTGACCGGTGAGCGATTCCCCCAAACACCAACAGCCTCTGGACTCCAAGGGGCTGGTGCTCGCCTTCGCCGCGTATCTCATCTGGGGCGCCTTTCCGTTCTACTTCAAGCTACTTTCGGCGGCTGGCGCCTTTGAGATCATCGGCCACCGGATCGTCTGGACGTTCGTCTTCTGCCTCCTCGCGGTGGTGTTGTGGCGAGAGGTCGGCCACCTTCGGGAAGTGCTGGCCCACCCCAAGCTGTTCTGGGGATTGACCGCCTCCGGGCTGCTGGTCACCATCAACTGGTCGATCTACGTGTGGGGCGTGCTCAACGATCACGTCGTCGACGCCGCCCTCGGCTACTTCATCAACCCCTTGGTAACCGTCGGTCTGGCCGTGGTGGTGCTCAAGGAGCGCCTCCGCCTAGCCCAAAAAGTCGCCGTCGGGGTCGGCGCGCTGGCGGTGGTGGTGATCGCCTTCGGCTACGGCCAGGTGCCCTGGGTGGCGCTGTCGCTGGCCATCACCTTCGGCCTCTACGGCCTGGCCAAGAACAAGGTGGGTGGACGGGTGTCGCCACTGGTCGGCCTCACCGTCGAAACGGCCCTACTCACCCCGATAGCTCTGGCCTTTTTAGTTTGGCTACAGGCCAACGGCACTAGCCAGTTTCTAGCCAACGGCCCGGGCCTGACCATCGGACTGGTAGCGGCCGGTCTAGTCACAGCGGTGCCGCTGGTGATGTTTGCCGCCGCGGCCGGACGCATTCCGCTGAGCATGATCGGGTTGATTCAATACCTGACCCCGACCATTCAGTTTGCCTTCGGGGTGTGGATCAACCATGAAGTGATGCCGCTGCCACGATGGCTCGGCTTCGGGCTGGTGTGGGTGGCGCTGGTGATCCTCACGGTGGACAGCCTCCGGGCCGCGCGCGGGCACGTCCCAGTGGGTGAGCCCGAGGTGATGAACTAAGCCGACGCGACCCTTCGACAAGCTCAGGGAACTGAACCCCAGTTGGCTCAGCCCGTCGAAGCCTCAGGGAACTGAACATCAGTTGGCTGAGTCCGTCGAAGCCTCAGGGAACTGAACATCAGTTGGCTGAGTCCATCGAAGCCTCAGGGAACTGAACATCAGCTGGCTGAGCCCGTCGAAGGCTCAGGGAACTGAGGGCACTCAGTCGGGGTGCGCCGCGCGCTCGGTGTCGGAGATGTTGAACATCCACTCCAGGCCGAACTTGTCGGTCAACATGCCGTAGACGTCGCCCCAAACCTGTTTGGCCAGCGGCTGGCTCACCGTGCCATCGGCCGCCAGCCGATCGAACCACCCGGTGAGTAGGCCCAGCTCATCACCGGCCAAGGACAAGTAGACCCTCGTGGTGCCCCAGGTAGCCTCCGCACCGCCCATCGCGTCGGAGGCCATCAGGTTGAAATGGCCACCCTCCAGCGACGCGTGCATCGTGCCGTCAGCAGGCATGCCCTCGACGCCGAAATCGGCGAAGGTGGCGATCTCTACGCGCCCGCCGAAGATGCCCTGGTAGTAGCGCATCGCTTCGGCGGTGTTGCCAGCGAAATTCAGGTACGGAACAAGAGCGATTGCCATGTCGATCCTCCTCGATGAAGCCGGTCATTTCAGCCTTCCGGACCTGCTACCGGCCCACAACCCCCACCTCGGGCGGGCAATTGCGCACGGCCTCAGCGGCCGAGACTGGCAAGGACGGCGGCCATCACCTGTTGGACGTCCAAGGTGTCGGCCAGCGGCAGCACCGGGCTCTCGGTGAGCCCCGCAGCCAGGCAGGAGTTCACGTGCGCGATCTCATGGGCATACCCGGCACCAGTCTTGGCGAAGCTCAACTCCTGGCGCTCAGCCCCGGTGAGCTGGACGACCAACTCGCTGGCCCGATGGAAACGCGGTTTTACCTCCACCCAACCCAAGGTGCCAGCCACCACCTGGCGTCCCGGTCCGGGAGCGGTGAAGTCAATCGACTCGCTGGCGTAGCGTCCCCCGGCGTAGCCCAGCAGAATGCCGGCACCCGATTCGACCCCATTTGGGAACCGTCCCCCCACGGCATGGACAACCTCAGGGGTGCCCAGGAACTGCTGGGCGAAGGAGACCACGTAGACGCCGAGATCCAGCACGGCCCCGCCGCCGAGGCCCGGATTGAACAGTCGATCGGCCGGGTCGTAGGGACGGAAGGCCAGCAGGTCGCCGTAGACCGCTCGAACCTCACCCAACGCGCCAGAGGCGACCAGTTCACGCAAATGGGTGATGGCCGGCAGGAAACGCGTCCACATGGCCTCCATCACGAACACCCCCTTGGCGCGGGCTGCCTCGATGATCGCGGTGGTGTCAGCTACCGAACAGGTGAACGACTTTTCGATCAGCAGCGCTTTGCCGGCCTCGATCGCGGCCAGGGCCAACTCGGTGTGCTGGGCGTGCGGGGTGGCCAGATAGATCGCGTCCACTTCGGCGGCGAAGAGCTCCGCGTAGCTGCCATAGGCCTGAGCAATGCCGAAGCGTTCGGCGAACTGCTCAGCGCGTTGAGTTGACCGGGATCCCACTGCGACCAGTTCGGCATCCGGAACCAGCGCGAACTCGGCTGCGACGATCTCGGCGATCCGGCCCGGGCCAGCGATCCCCCAGCGGATGGTCATTGGCGTTTCCGGTGTTTCTTCATTTCCCCGGCTATCGCACTGGTCAGCGAGCTCAGCACCAAAACTACGATGATATTCAGCCACCAGCCGCCGACCCCGAAGAGGGCCAGGGCGATCGCCACTGGCCAAGCTACTGCGCCGATCACGTTTAGCCCGGACTCGATCACCGAAGGCGGGGGTGCCGGGGTGGCCGGCACCAGCACCGCGCCGCTCAACGGCTCACCGAAATCGATCGTTGCCTTGGGCGGATCGGACTCTGCGTCAGCTGTCGGCGCGTCCCAGGCCGGCTGCTGCCAGTGTGGCTGGTCTTCGGGCGGCTTCGTTGTCACCTGCTTAGCGTAGATCGGTGAAGCCTGGACGCACTCCGCCATCCGTACGATTCACCGCAGACAGGCGCTGATAGGTGAGCTGCCAGACCCGGCGGCGCACCACGATCGAGACAACCAGGCCGAGAACCAGGAACTGCCACCACGCTCCGGTGAGCAGGGCAGCGACCAGCACCAATGGGAGCAGCCAACGCCGCACTAGCCGCCAGCGCTGCTCCTCAGTGTTCGGCGAGGTCAAGGGTGGCCGGGCCTCGCCGTTGACCAGCACCTGCCCGCTCAAGACAGGGCCAGCGAAGTCGGGCTGTTGCCAGCGCTGCTCGGTTTCCGGATTGACCCAATTCGTGCTCATACATCGAGGCTAGCCAGGCCCACCTAGCTGGACCATCCGGTGATCCCATGAGACTTCCCTGGGTGTTGTCTGGCAAAGTAGAGCGGTGCGCGTAGTTCAGAAGTTCGGTGGCTCTTCAGTAGCGAATGCCGAGAGCATCAAGCGGGTGGCCCGCCGGATCGTGGCGACCCGCGATTCCGGGTATGAAGTGGTCGTGGTCATCTCGGCCATGGGCGACACCACTGACGACCTGCTCGAGCTGGCCCAGCAGGTCTCGCCGAACCCCCGTCCCCGCGAACTGGACATGCTGCTGACGGCTGGCGAGCGGATGAGCGCGGCCCTACTGGCGATGGCGATCAACGACCTGGGCGCCGATGCCCGCTCGTTCACCGGCTCTCAGGCCGGCGTCATCACCACCGGCACCCATGGGGATGCCCGGATCATCGACATCACCCCTGGGCGCATCGTCGGCGCGCTGGCCGATGGCGACATCGTGATCGTGGCTGGCTTCCAGGGCGTCTCTCAGACCAGCAAAGACGTGACCACACTGGGACGCGGGGCCTCCGACACCACCGCAGTGGCGCTGGCCGCCGCGCTGAACGCCTCTTATTGCGAGATCTACTCCGATGTGGACGGCGTGTTCACCGCCGACCCGCGGATCGTGCCGGGCGCTCGGCAGATTCCCGAGATCGGCTATGAAGACATGCTGGAGATGGCCGCCAATGGCGCCAAGATCCTGCACCTGCGGTGCGTGGAGTATGCGCGTCGCGAGAACGTACCGGTGCATGTGCGTTCGTCCTTCTCGGACAAGCCCGGCACCTGGGTCAAAGAACTCAACTACGAGGAGAGTGGCATGGAACAGCCGCTGATCACTGGGATCGCTCACGATCGCAGCGAGGCGAAGATCACCATCGTCGGGGTTCCCGACCGGGTTGGCGAAGCCGCCGACATCTTCACCGTGGTGGCCGACGCAGACATCAACATCGACATGATCGTGCAGAACGTGTCGAAGGAAGATGACGACCGCACCGATATCTCCTTCACCCTGGTCCAATCCGACGGCGCCAAGGCGATTACCGCTCTCGAAGCCGCCCGCGAGCGAATCGGCTTCAGCAAGGTGATCTACAACGATCAGGTGGGCAAGGTCTCGGTCGTGGGTGTGGGCATGCGCTCCCACCCGGGCGTGACCGCCCGCTTCTTCCGCGCGCTGGCTGAGGCCGGAGTGAACATCGGGATGATCTCCACCTCCGAGATTCGAATCTCAGTAGTGGTCGACATTCACGAGGTGGACACCGCGGTACGCGCCGGTCACACCGCTTTCGGCCTGGACGCCGATGGCGAGGCCGTCGTCTACGCCGGCACCGGCCGCTGACCCTTCGACAAGCTCAGGGAACTGAAAAGGGCAGCTCAGGGAACTGGATCAAGGTGGCTGAGCTTGCCTGTCCTGAGCTTGTCGAAGGGTCGAAGCCTCCCCAAGGTGCCAGGCGGCCTAAACTGGGTTAGTGATCTTCAAGCGCGTCGGCGATAACCGTCCCTACCCCGAGCACGGCTTCGTGCAGAAGCAGTGGGCGGCGATCGCGCCGCAGCAGGTACGCCTCGACCAGCTGGTTACCACCAAGCGAAACCTCGACCTGGACGCGCTGCTTGAAGAAGACTCCACCTTCTACGGTGACCTGTTCGCTCATGTGGTGTTGTTCAACGGCGAGCTCTACCTGGAGGACGGGCTACACCGTGCCCTGCGCTCGGCTCTGCAGCAGCGCGAAACCATGCACGCTCGAATTCTGGAACTCAAGTAGTCTGGGCCGCGCAGCACCGCGACGACAGGAGTTCAGGTGGAGCAGTTGAACCAGGTGATCCGAGTATTGAAGACTCCGGTGACGCTGATTGTGCTGCTGCTCTTCGTGATCGGCGCCGGTGTCTGGAGCCTGAAGGCAGTTAGCGCGCCGTCGGCGAAGACCGCCAATCCGTGCGTGTCTACCGATGTCGGCAAGGAGCTCACTCCCAACCGGGTCTCGATTCGGGTGCTCAATGCCAGCGAGACTGCGCGCCAGGCGAAAGACACCGCAGCTTTCGTGCGGCCCTACGGTTTCAACGTGATCCGGGTGAACAACTCCGAGCGGCAGGTGCCGGTGACGACGATCGTCGGCTACGCGGCCGATTCGCCCGAGGTGCTGTTGGTGCAACAGTTCTTCCCCGGCTCAGTCACTGAGGGGGACGGCCGCGCTGATCACGTCGTCGACGTCCTGCTCGGCCCCAACGCCGAGCGGGCAGTCTCACCGGTGACCTCGATTCCGGTATCTGGCCCGGTCTGTCTACCTCCGCGGACGGTCAACACCCCGGCGCCATCTGCGGCAGTCACCACCTCGACCATTCCGTCGCCGAGCGCCACCAAGTAGCGCTTAGCGGTCCATCCAGTGGCCCAATCGGCCGCCGCGATGGATGCTGCGCAGGCGTCCCTCCACTCGTTTGCGATCATCGCCATTGGTGACGATCAGCAGGTCGTCGCCCACCCGTACGATTCGGTCCGCGCCAACCGGGAACGGCTCGCCGTTGCGGACGATCAAGGAGACCACCGAGTTCTTGGGCAGCCGTAGCTCTCGAATCGTCACGCCGTGCAACCGGGAGCCTTCGGGCACATGCACCTGCATCATGTCGGCCGAGATGGTGTCCAACGGCGCGAACTCGATTTCGACGTCGGTGGCGTCCTCTCCGCTGGAGACCTGCAGCCGTCGCGCCACCCAAGGCAGGGTTGGTGCTTGCAGCAAGGTGAACACCACCACGAAGGCAAACACCATGTCGAACAGTGCTTCAGCCCCCGGCGCCCCGGCGGCCAGCGGCACCGTCGCCATGATGATGGGCACCGCGCCACGCAGACCGGCCCAGGAGACGAAAAGCTGCTCGCGCCAGGGCACTTTGAACCAGGACAGGCACAAGAACACCGACAGCGGCCGCGCCAGGAAGGTGAGCACCACTCCTGCCGCCAGCCCGGCCAGCACCGCAGCCCAGGTGATCCGTCGCGGTTCGGCCAGCATGCCCAGCATCACGAACAACCCGATCTGGGCGATCCAGCCGATCCCCTCGGCGAATGATCGGGTGGCGTGGCGGTGCGGCAGCTTGCCGTTGCCCAGCACGACGGCGGTGACGTACACCGCGGCGAAGCCTGAGACGTGGGCCACACTGCCCAGGCCGTAGGCGAGCACCACCCAGCCCATCGCCGCCAACGGGTACAGCCCTGATGACGGCAGCGCGATCCGGCGCAGCGCCCACACCCCGAGCCAACCCAACCCCACCCCGAGCAGGACGCCACCGGCCAACTCCAGCAGAATCAGGACGACCATCCAGACCGGGCCACCTTCGGCGCCGGTGCCCAGCGACCACAGGGTTGCGGTGGCCACCAACAACACGATCGGCGCGTCGTTGAAGCCAGATTCCGCCTCAATGGTGGCGCGCAGCTTCGCTGGCAGCGGCACCTTGCGCAGCACCGAAAAGACGGCCGCGGCATCAGTCGGCGAGGTGATCGCCCCCAGAAGCACAGCCATCACCGGATCCAGCCCGAGCACGAAGTGCGCGAAAGTGGCCACCACCGCGATTGAGACGCCGACGCCCACGGTTGCCAGCAACACCGCGCCTGGCAAGGCGCCCTTTATCTCCGACCACTTGGTAGTGAAACCGCCCTCACCGAGGATGATTACCAGAGCCGCGAAACCCAGGGAGTGGGCCACCGCCGCGTCGTTGAAGGGCAGGACGAACTGGCCGACAAACACGCCAAGGCCAAGGAAGATGAGCAGCGATGGCAGCCCGAAGCGGGTGCCCAGCCGAGCTGCGACGATGGAGACGAGCAGCACGACCGAACCAAGCAGCATCACTTGATCCAGTTCCACGGGCGGCCTCCTGGGCGAATCCTATCGGTCGCTGCTGCCCACGACCGCCCGTTACGAGCGGCCGGGGTTCAGCTGGCTTGCGCCACCAGCCGCAGCAACTCGGCCGCGACGAGTTTGCCGCCAGTTGCGTTGAGGTGGCCGCCGTCACTGGTGTAGCCGGAGTAGAGCGCCTCATAGCGCTTCCCGTCCACGGTGCCAGCCAGCCGACTCCCGTCTGGTCTGGTGGATTCGATCAGGGCGATATCCCACAGCCGACCAGTGCTGGCGTATTCGGCGCGAACCAACGCATTGAACTGGGTGCGGGCCGCGTTACTCGAACTGGCCCCCGTCTCCAGCGGGTTGGTGGCATACAGGAAGGTCACCTCGGGGAACTCCGCCTCTAGGGAGGCCATCGCCGAGCGGTAGTGGTTGAACCTTGCCGTCACGTCGGCACCTTGATAGATGTCGACGTAGCAGTACTTCACCACCGCCACCTGCACCTTGGCGCCCACCCCGCCGCGCAGGTAGGCCGCGAAGTCGTCCACCTTGCCGTCAGGGCTGCCGTTGACACCGACCTCAGTGTGGGCAAGCACGCCGCCAGTGGTGGGCGAAATGGCCGACGAGGGGCTCTCGACCCAGGCCTGTGGCGGACCGGCGATTTTGGCCGCCGAATACAGATCTGCCACCCCGTTAACCACATTCCAGCCGACTGACTGGTGCCCGAAGAACACCCGCTTGGTGGCAGCGGTCTTAAGTTGAGCGGCGCTGATCGGGCTGGACGTAGGCACAAACACCACGTCCACGAAGTAGTTGGTATTGGTGGTCTTCTTCGGACGGGTGCTCGACTTGCCGTAGGCGTAACGACCGCCCTTGGCTGGGACGGTGAGGCCATCATGGCTGCGTTTCTTCACGAACGCGCTCTTGGTCGTCGGGTAGCGTCCGCCGGTGGCCAGGTAGGAGGCGTAGTAGTAGCTGCCCTTCTTGATCGAGATCGGCTTCGACAGGCGAGCGGTCTGCCAGCCCACCTTGGTGGACTTAGCAAAGGTCACCTTCGCCAGACGCTTGCTCTTCGAACTCCACAAAGAACCGGTGTAGGCCTTGGTCTGCTTCGAACTGCGGTAGAACTTCAGCGCCGTGACCACCCCGCTGGCCGAGGCGGTGAACTTCACCCCGATGTTCGCCGAGCGGGTCGACGAGACCGCCGCGATCTTGGGCACGTCGGTGCTGACGAAAATGCTGCGCGGCGTCGCCGCCGAGGCAGGGACGGCCACCAAAGTGGCCGCGAAGCAGGCCAGGGTGGCAATCAGCGCCGGCACCCGCCAGCGCGCGAGTTGAGTGGAGCGGGAGGCAGTGCGAACCATCGTTGTTCTCCTCGATCGAGCGATCGGGTTGCCCCTCCCCGAGCCGAGGCGAACCGTTGCCCAAACGCTAGAACCGGGCCGCGCTCAGGTCAACGATCTTCAGCTGATGAGTTTCGCGACGCACCAAAGCGTCCTGAGCCCAACCGCCAGTTCCCTGAGCCCGTCGAAGGGTTCTGAGCTCAGGTGAACAAATCGCGCGCCCGCCCGGCGGCCACGACCTCCGCCAGATCGCCGCCAACTTGGGCGGTTACCGCAGCAGCTACCGCGCCCTCGACCAGCGGCCCGTCAACAAAGCGGACGTGCACCGCCTCGTCGGAGTCAAGGAAGTCGAGCACCGACTCCACCGTCATGGTCGCCGAGCCAAGGTCACTGAGGATCGCCACGTCGTGCCCAGCGGTGCGCAACTCACTCACCGCATCGTTGACCAGATCGAAGGATGTGCCGATGCGACCGTCCTCGGTGCCCCCGGCTGCCCGCATCTGGACGTCCTTGGCCATTTGCGCGGCCAGTTCAACGACTCCAGCGGCCAAGTTCGCCGAATGCGAGACAATCACCAGCGCGACCACCGCGCCGTGAGCCTTTCGATGGCTCACATCGACTCCGCAGCCTCAGCAGCGGTAGCCAACAGGTAGGCCGTCGAGGTGGCCCCGGGATCCTGATGACCGATCGAGCGCTCACCCAAATAGGACGCGCGGCCCTTGGTCGCCTGCATCGGAATCGTGGCCTCAGCGCCGGCTTGGGCAGCAATGGCAGCGGCGCGCAGGGTCTCGGCTGGACTGCTCCCCGCCGCAGCTGCGGCAGTGGCCGCGGCCAGCGCTGGCGTCCAGGCGTCCACCATGGTCTTCTCACCGGTAGTGGCCTTGCCGCGAGCCACGATGCCCTCCAGGGCACCGGCGATCACGGCGACCACGCCGTCGGCGTCCAGATCGCCTTCGGTGGCCTTGGCGGCCCTCATGAAAGCGGTGCCGTACAGCGGTCCGGCCGCACCACCCACGGTCGACATCAGCGTGGACGCCACTACTTTCAGCACTGCTGCGACGTCAGGTGCACCGGCGTCGAGCTTGACCACCACGGCCTTGAATCCGCGGTCCATATTTTCGCCGTGATCGCCATCACCGATGGCCCGATCCAGATCGATCAGCTCCATCCGATGTTCGGCGAGGACGGCCTGGGCGCCGCGTATCCACGACAGCGCCCAGGCGGCATTCAGGTTTCTACTCACCTATGAATCCTCACACGCCCCGACGAAAAGCCGGAGTGTTCACTGGGGCATCCCAAAGGGCAGTCAACTGGTCATCGAGCACCAGGACCGTGATCGAGCAGCCCTGCATCTCCAAACTGGTGATGTAGTTGCCAACCAACGACCGGGTGACTTCCAGACCGGCGGCTTCAAGGCGCTTGCGAGCGTGGTTGTAGACGATGTAGAGCTCGGCTTCCGGCGTGCCACCCATGCCGTTGACGAACAGCAACACCTTCGAGCCCGACGGGGCCTTCAGGTCGGTCAGGATCGGATCAACCAGCTGGTCGGTGATCGAATCAGCCGGGGCCATCGGGACCCGATGACGGCCGGGCTCGCCGTGAATGCCAATGCCGATCTCGATCTCGTCTTCGGTGAGATCGAAGGACGGCTTGCCAGCGTGCGGGACGGTGCAGGCGGTCAGGGCAACCCCCATCGAACGCACCTGCGAGTTCACCTTTTCGGCCACCGCCAACACGGCATCCAGATCGTCGCCACGATCGGCGGCCGCACCTGCGATCTTCTCCACCAGCACGGTGCCAGCCACGCCGCGCCGTCCGGCGGTCCAGGTGGAATCCTCAACAGCGACGTCGTCGTTGACCACGATCACCTTGACTGCGATGCCTTCCATCTCGGCCATCTCAGCAGCGGTTTCGAAGTTCAGCACATCGCCGGTGTAGTTCTTGACGATGTGCAGCACGCCGGCGCCGCCGTCCACAGCCTTGGTGGCTTCCAGGATCGGATCCGGGGTCGGCGAGGTGAAGACTGCGCCCGGAACGGCCGCGTCCAACATGCCCTTGCCAACGTAACCGGCATGCAGCGGTTCGTGACCCGAGCCGCCGCCAGAGACCAAACCAACCTTGCCCTTAACCGGAGCATCAGCACGGACGACGTAGTCAGGGTCGAAATGGACGGTTACCAGATCGGCATGAGCGGCCTGGAAACCGGCCAGGGTCTCGGCCACAACATTGGCCGGATCGTTGATGAGTTTCTTCACGTGGCTCTCCTTTGAGACATGGTTCGAGGTGGGCTGCAACCCACTCTGCCCGCTCCCGCCCAACTCGGGAAGGGGAGGACCTACGCACCTTCGTTCAGGAGCAGGCCGTTCGCTGAGCGAATGTGAGGGTCTAGAGAGTGCCTTTCCTAATCAGATAACAGGCATACGGCAGCGTCTCGCCAGTCCGGACGGTGACATATGCCTGCGCAGCCGACTCGTAGAAGCCATCCATCCTTCGCTGGCCGGCTTCGACAACCGCGCCGCCCTCGGCAAGTTCCCACACCGCGCGGGCTTCGGAAGTCGCTGGCGATTCGGCTCCCTCGTCGGTGAGCATATGGACCACGCCAGCATCGCCGAAGCGGTCAATCGGCAACACGCTGAGCACGGCATCGAGTGCCGAGTGGACAGTGGACTGCGGCAACTCCACGACCCGTTTGCCGCTCGAGTGTGCCGGGAAGTTGCGATCGACGATGGCGACTGAGTCGCCGTGGCCCATCTCGGCGAGCGCTAACAGCAACTGTGGAACCAACTGGACGTCCAGGCCCTTGAGCATCAAGTGGTCCTGGCCGCAGCGAGAATCTCCGTCGACAGCCCAATGAGCCGCTGTGGGGACGAGTCTTGGGCACGTTCGGCCACCAGCGCGCGGGCAACCCGCAACACCCCTCTGGCCGCACCCTCACGCAAGGTCTCCGGAAGCGACTCGATGTCCTTGGTCTTGGCGGCCCCGATGATCCGGCGCGACATCTTGGCCGCCGCGAATAGCCAGGCTTCCGAACGCCAAGTAGCCAACAGCTCTTCCAGGAACGCTTCGCCCCACACCCGCGAATCGCGGCGCTCAGGCCAGCGGCGCCGGAACTCATCCTCAAAACCCCGCCAAGTCTGTTCGACCAACTGGAGGCACCAACCGGCGCGGTCATCCTCGCCCAACGCATAGGCGCGCGCCGCCGCGATCACATAATTGGCGAACAGTGCCCCCAGGTCGAATGCCAAGGGTCCATAGAAGGCGAACTCCGAATCGAAGGCCTTCACGCTGTCGCAAGCCCCACTGCCTGCAGGCTGGCGAACCATCACCGATCCGGTGTGCAGGTCGCCATGAATCAGCGCCTCAGCTTTGGTGAGGAACAGCCACTTGGCGTAACCCTCGGCTCGCATCATCGTGGCGTCGGCCTGAAACTCGGCAACATCAGGGGCATTCGCCGGCAAATACGCGTTTCGCCCGGCGTCCACCATAGGTTCGGTGAACACCAGGTCTTCAGTGATGGAACACAGCTGTGGGTTGAGCGCTGCCGCGATCGCCTCGGCAAGCGCTTCGCGTTCCATCGCAAAGATTGAAGTACCGAAGGCCAATGCGCCGACATAGGTGCCCATGGCCTCGGCTGCGCCGTCGTTGCGCTCGCCGTTGTTCAATGCGCCGCGCCACACCTGGTGATCGCTGAGGTCTTCCATCGCGATGATGTATCGCTGGGCGTCGTAGAGGTAGACCTCCGGCAGCAGTTGCGGAACCAAAGCGGCATGGGCCTGCAAGGATTCGACCTCGTGGCGAGCCCGATCCGGAGTCATCGGCCAGCCTTCGCCGGTCATCCGGACGTAGGGCAACGCCTGCTTCAGGCACATCCCCCGGCCTCGGTCATCGGCGGCAAGGAACACCAAGTTCAGGTTCCCATCGCCGACCTCGCGAATCGACACCAGGTGATCTGGATCGATCTTGCTGGAGAGCAGCTCCGAGGCGCGAATGTAGGCAGCCACAGTCTGTTCGGTCAGAAATTCATAATCAGCCATCGTCATCTTCTTTGGTAACTAGGTGTGATCAGGTCGCCGGTGTGAAGCGAACCCTCTTGCGTGACATCGTGTAGGAGAACACCAGTGCTACCAACAGCACCAGCCCCTTAGCGGTGTCCTGGTAGTAGTACTGGAAGCCCATCATGGTCATCCCGGTGAGCACGATGCTGATCAGCAATGCGCCCAGCAGAGTTCCCCAAGCGTTCGGCTTGTTCGCGCCCAACACCGACGTGCCTACCAACGCGACGGCGACGGCCTCCAAGAGACTGGACGAACCAGCGTTCACGTCGCCCTGCCCGATCCTGGAAACCAGGATCAGGCCGCCGACGGAGGCCAGCAGGCTCGTGAGCACGTAGGCCAATCCGCGGTAGAAGCCGACCCTGACCCCCGACAACCGGGCAGCCTGAGGATTGGCACCAACCGCGTACATCAGTCGTCCCCACTTGGTGCGCGACAAGAAGAACCAGGTGAAGACCGCCAGCACCAACATGATGACCACCGGCAACGGCACTGGGCCCACCATGCCCCGGTCGATCTGAAGGAAGCCTTCAGTGAACCGGCCCGGCGCTACCGAGCCGTCCGGCAAAACCATGCCTGCCGACACCGACTGACCCGACACCGGAATCAGCTTCACGCCCTGGATCACAAACATCATCGCCAATGTCGCCAAGAGATCTGGGATTCGGAAGTAGACAATCAACACCGCGTTCGCCAGGCCCACCAGGACGCCACCCAAAACCACGATGATCCCAGCGGTGACGCCAGTCATGTTGTAAAACACCATGGTCATCGCCGCTAGCTGCACAGCCAGGCCGGCCTGCGAGCCGATCGACATATCCATTCCGCCGACCACCATTGAGAAGGTCATCCCTAGGCCGAGGATCGCGGTTACCGAGGCATACTTCAGCATCGCGAACAGTGAATCGGAGGTGGCAAACGCGGACTGAGTGAGTGCGAAATAGCCAAACAACAGCACCGTCACTGCCACGAAGCCGTACTTCACCACACCGTCACGGGTCTTTCCCCAGAGAGTGAATTCCTCGGCTGCTGGCGCCGGCTGCGGCTTTAGCTTGGCCCGAGGCGAGGTTCCAGTTGTGGTCATCGTGCTACTACCTCCGACATGCTCGTCATGATTGCGTCTGCGTCGACTTCTGTTGCTGTGCGGTCCAGGACGATCTGCCCTTCCACCATCACCAGGATCCGGTCTGCGACTTCGCGGATCTCTTCGATATCGGAGGAGAACACCACTACACAGGCACCCCGGGACGCGGCGTCCCGTGCTTTCAGTGAGAGGTCGTGGCGGGCCCCGATGTCTACGCCACGGAAGGGCTCGTCCATCAGGACGACTTTCGGATCGCCGCTCATCCAGCGTCCGACCACCACTTTTTGTTGGTTGCCACCGGACAGCGCGTCGACCAATTGGTCAGGGCCGGTGGTGACCACGCCGAACTCATCGATCACTTTTTTTGCCCGGGACCGCTCGGACCGACGGTTGATCACCCCACCGGCGCTCACTTTTGCCAGGAAGGGCAGGCTCACCGTGCCGGCCAATGACCAACCCGGCAGCATCGCTTCGGCCGCCCGGTTCTCCGGAACCAGATAGATCCCTTTGCCTACCCCGTCGCCGGCTCGACGCGGCGCAAAGGGCACGCCATCGAATCGAATGGTGCCGGCACGGAACGGCTCAACGCCAAAGACGCCCCGCGCGAGCTCGGATTTGCCGGCGCCCAGCAACCCGACCACGCCGGTCACCTCGCCGTAGTTAAGGTCCAAATCCAGTGGTGCGGAACGCTTCAACAGCTGCACTCCACGCAGTTCCAAGGCGAGTCGGTCACTGCGGCGGCGATCGGTCTGTTCTACTTCGACAGCCACCGCCTCGCCAAGCATCGATCGGACGGCTTGGCCCATGTCGAGGGGGGTCGACTGCCGGTCCTTGATCAGGCCGTCGCGTAGCACCACGAGTTTGTCAGCCAGAGTCTGGATCTCGCTGAGGTGATGGGAGACATAGAGAATGGCCACGCCCTGGCTCCGCATCTGCCCGACCAGATCGAACAGTCGCTCGGCTTCGGCTTGAGAGAGCGTGGAGGTAGGTTCGTCCAGCACCAACACTTTGGGGGCTTTGACGAAGGCGCGGGCCAGCACCAGTAGCTGGGCATCGGCTATGCCCAGCTCGAACGCGTCACTCATCAGTTTGGCATCTGACCACTGCAAGTTCAGGGTCTCAGCCATCGCCCTGGCTTTGGGCAGCAGCCCGCGCAACGACCCGATCACCGGCAGTTCGCCCCGGGCCAGCTCTTCGAAGAGCAGATTCTCAGCGACAGTGAGGCCCGGAATGATGCTCTCATCGATCCGCTGGTGGACGGTATGAATCCCGGCGTGGGCCGCGCTCAACGGCGAGGTGATTTCAACTGGGTCGCCTTCAACCAGGATCTCACCTGCGCCCCGGTCGTAGGCCCCAGCCAGGATCTTGATCAAGGTGGACTTTCCCGCGCCGTTGGCTCCCAGCAGCGCAGTGATCTGTCCAGCCTCAAGATTGAGGGACACGCCCTTCAGCACCTGGTTGGTGCCGAAGGACTTCTCGATCCCCCGCAACTCCAGGGCGTACCTGGGTAAGGCCTGATTAGAGGTCATGACTCAGCTTCCTTTCTCAGAACGCCCTGGAGTATTGGGAGGGGGACCGGTTAGAACTTGATGGCCGGGATCCAGGCAGCCGAAGCCGTGTCGGAGATGTTCAACGACGGCTCAGCAGCGCGGAGGTCATCCATGTTCTTGATGTTCTTGTCGCGCAGCATCTGCTGAGTCACCAGGATCGGGGGGAACTCAACATTCTTGGTGGTGAGTTCGCCGGCCAGGTCGAGTGCCAGCACGCGGGTCACCGCAGCGCCGATGGCATTCGGATCAGTAGCGCCGGTAGCGACCCAGGGGCTGCCATCAGCACGCATCAGTTCGATGTCTGCCGCCGAGATGTCGGCGCCATAGACCTTGACCTTGCTCTTCATGTTCGCCTGTTCCAGCGCCGACAGCGTCGCCTTCGACAACTCGTCATAAGGAGCGTAGATCGCAACGACGTCCTTGTTGGCCTGCAACGCGTTGTAGACCATCGGAGCAGTGTCGGTTGCGGTGGAGGAGCTGAACTTGCCGGTGAAGAACTTCTGCGACCAGTTGTTGTCCTTCTTGTACTGTTCCCAGACCAGGTTGCGGCGATCGAGCGGCGCGATACCCAACACGTTCACGTAGCCGACCTTGGCGTCCTTGCCGATGTCTGTCGCCATCTGATCGAGCACCAAAGACGCCATCTTTGCGTCCGACTGCTGCGTCTGCACCGCGTCAGGCGCACACTTCTGGATCTCGACGTCGTAGATGACGACCTTGATCCCGGCTTTGAGGGCCTTGTTCACCCCTGGGCACAGGGTGTCTGCGTAGCCGTGCCGGACGATGATTCCCTTGGCGCCCGAAGCGATGGCCTGATCGAGTTGGGTCGCCTGGGTGGCGTTGTCGCCTTGGGCGTCATAGACGTCGAGCTTCATCTTCAGCGCGCTGGCCTGGAGCTTGGTGCCGTTGAGGTACTGCTGGAAGTAGTCGCCCTGTCCAGTGTTCTGGACGATCGCTACGTGCACTTCGCCCGCATTGAACGGCGCCGGCATGGCTGCGGTAGCCGCAATGGTCTGGCCACTGTCGGCGTTCGGGTTGTTGGTTGCAGCCCCACCGCCTTGCGAACATGCAGTGACCGACAACATCGTGAACCCCACGATGCCAGCAGCCATCATTTTGCGTTTGGTGAACATTGGTGCGTTTCCCTTCATGACTATTGGAAGCTGTCTCGCCCGCTTCCATCGGGTTTCTGGCGTGCTTCAGCCGACGATCTTGGCCAGCAGCCGGGGTTCCGGAGTGCGATCCGGTTCCACGACGCCGAACTCCGTGACAATCGCGGAGATCAGGTCGTGAGGGGTGACATCGAAGGCCGGGTTGAATCCTTTGGCCTCGACAGGAGCGGTACGAACGCCCCCATAGGTGAGTACCTCCACGTCATCGCGGAGCTCGATCTCAATGTCCGCACCAGTTGCGGTATCGAGGTCCACTGTGGACGACGGTGCCGCAACAACAAATGGGATACCTGCGTACTTCGCGGCTAGGGCCAAAGCCACCGACCCGACCTTGTTGGCCGAGTCGCCATCGGCAGCGATTCTGTCTGCACCGATGATGGCTACGTCCACCAGCCCCCGAAGGATGGTGCTGGACGCGGCCCCGTCCGCCTCGATTAAGTGGGGAATTCCGTCTTGGACCAATTCCCAACTGGTGAGCCGGGCCCCTTGGAGCAGCGGCCGGGTCTCATCGGCATAGACCATCTCCAGCGCGCCGCGCTCATGCAGCTCGTGGATGATGCCGTAGGCGGTGCCCCAAGCGGTCGTGGCCAGGGCCCCGGTGTTGCAGTGGGTAACCACGCGAACCTTCTGCCGTCCGGTGCGTTGAAGGATCCAATCGGCTCCCAGCGCGGAGAGCTTTCGGTTGGCAGCCTCGTCTTCAGCAACGATCTCCACCGCACGGCGCTCCACCGTGGCCACTCCTTGATCAGCGAGGGGCCACACTTGGTCTACCCCCCACGCCAGGTTCACTGCCGTAGGGCGGGCGCGGCGAACGCGGTCAACTTCGAGGGCAAGCCGGTCGGCAGACCAACCCTCTCGCGCGCCCTGGTTGATCGCCACCACGACACCCAAAGCGCCGACAGCGCCGAGTGCCGGGGCACCGCGCACCGCTAGCGATTGGATCGCGTCAACGAGTACCTCGACGGTGTTTACGTCGAGGTACGTTTCCGTACCAGGAAGCTGCGTTTGGTCGATCAGTCGAAGCATCTTCGACTCATCGATCCACTCAAGCGCCCGAACCATGTCCATCCCTTCGAACCGCGTTGTCCGACCTCTTGCCCGCACAGTAGTTACAACTGGATTAACATGTCAACGGTTGTTAGGCGAAAGTTATCTACTGCGATAATCTCGGCCCGACGGGGAGGAGCCACCGATGGCGAGTCGCACCACACTGGTCTCGAAGGTCTCAGAAGACCTACGCGCCGAGTTGGCATCTGGTGCCCACGCACCTGGCAGCAGGCTGCCGGCCGAGTCCCAACTGGCCGAGCACTTCAGCGTCTCTCGCCCCACCATCCGAGCCGCCCTGCGCGAGCTTGAAGCGATGGGGTTGGTCAAGACCCAGCACGGCGTTGGAACCTTTGTGGTTGAACGGCCATCGGTTCGGGCCGGGCTGGAGCAGTTGGACTCGATTACCGACTCCATTCGGGCGATGGGCAGCGAGCCAGGCATGGTCTACGCGAGCCGAGTAGTCCGCCACGTAATGCCGGACGAGGCCAGCATCATGGGGGTTCCTGGCGAGACACAAGTACTGGAGCTGCGCCGTACGATCACCGCAGATGGCGAAGTGGTGGCGTATTCCTACGACTTGATCCCGCTGTCAGTGCTACCTGAGGGCTTTGATGCCTCTGCCCTTTCGGGGTCACTGTTCCGGTTCTTCCGCGAGGAGTTGGGCATCGATCCGCATCACGGCTTAGCCGAGGTGCATGCCGCCCACTCCGAGCACGTCGGTTGGGGTCCAGAAGCTCAGGCCCACCGGCTGTTCGTGATGTTGAACCAGCTCCACTACGACATCAAAGATCAACTGCTGATGTACTCGCGCACCTACTTCATTGAAGGCAGATACAACTTCACCATCTACCGCAGCGGGCGGTAACGCGCGCGACCCGGACCACAACTCTTCGTCACCGGCTGGGGGCACCGGCCGTCCGCCGGACCCACCTGCGACCGAGGCCAAGATTCCCGTCCCCGGCGCACCCTCTGAGGGCCCGGCGGACTGTTGACACCCCTCGGGCAATGATCTAACTTGTAAGACAACTGGTGTTACATGTTCGACCACGATGAGGTGAGCGCATGAAAGACAAGCACGACTTCACTGCCCATTCCCCAGCTCTCACCGCACTGGTGGCCGCCAGCAGGGCCATCGGGGCAAACCCGGCCCTGGTGTTGCACGGCGGCGGTAACAGCTCAGTCAAGACCGTCACCACTGACATCACCGGTGCAGCCGTAAACGTCCTACTCGTCAAAGGCAGCGGCCAAGATCTGGCCACGATCACCGAGGCGGGGTTCGCCCCGCTTCGGCTCGAGCAAGTGCGCCGCCTCCTACCCCCAGTCGTCGTGCCCGATGAGTTCCTGCTGAATGAACTTCGCTGTGCGTTGCTGGACGCCGGCGCCCCCGACCCTTCCGTGGAAACCCTGCTCCACGCCCTGCTGCCTGACCCTGCAGTACTGCATTCGCACCCTGATGCAGTACTGACTCTGAGCAACTCCGTCAACGGTGTCGATCGGCTCCGTCAGCTACTGGGGACTCGGTGCGTGATCGTCGATTACGCCATGCCCGGGCCCGACTTGGTACTGGCCTGCCACCAAGCCTGGCAAGCCCGTCGCGGCGATGAGGTCGGCCTAGTGGTCATCGGTCACGGCATCTTCACTGTCGGGGACACCCCGGCGATCGCCTTGGAGCGACACCTTGACGTAGTGAGCATCGCTNNGCTCGCCGAGCCAGCCCCAGCCCCACAACCCGAAGTTGGACCGCCGACAGCATCGATGGCCTCAGTACGCAAGCAACTCTGCGAGCACGCGGGCCAAGCACTCCTGCTGCATCGAGTCGTCAGCCCTCAGACCCAGGCGTTCATCAACAACCCCGGCTTAATGAACGCTACCCAGGAGGGTCCCCTCACCCCAGACCACGCCACTTGGACCAAACCGTTCCCCCAACTCGGCAGAGACTTCGACCGGTACGAGCAGGCCTACACCGCCTACTTCGAAGCCAATAAGGATCGCCGAGGCGCCGTCCTAACGATGTTGGACCCCGCCCCGAGAGTCATCCTTGACGCCGAACTTGGCCTCGTCACCGCTGGACGCACTCCGGCTGAAGCCTTGGCCGTGAGCGAGATCTATCAACACACTATGGCCGCCATCGCCCAGGCCGAGGCTCTCGGTGGGTACCGTCCGGCCAGCGCGGAGCACGTATTTGATCTCGAATACTGGCTCTTCCAACAGCAGAAGCTCGCCCGCAGCGCCGACGAGAAGGTACTGAAGGGCCAGGTAGCGCTGGTGACGGGTGCCGCCTCAGGAATCGGGCACGGCTGCGCGGCCCAACTGCTAGCGGCCGGCGCCTGCGTCGTGGGCTGGGACCTCGCCCCGGGAGTGGCCGAGGCCTTCGACAGCCCCAACTATCTAGGCCTGCAGCTCGACGTGACCGACCCCGAGGCCGTTGCCCACGCCCTATCCCAGCAGGTGGAGACCTTCGGTGGCCTAGACATCCTCGTGGTTGCCGCCGGTATCTTCCCCACCAGCGCCAACCTGGGTGAACTCACCGCGGCGGCCTGGCGCAAGACCATGGCGGTCAATGTCGACTCGGTCATGGACCTTTACGGCCAGGCTCAGCCGCTGTTGGCCGCTGGTTGCCCCTACGGCCGGGTGGTGTTGATCGCCTCCAAGAACGTTACCGCTCCGGGCCCTGGCGCGGCCGCTTACTCCGCTTCCAAGGCTGCGGTGACTCAACTCACTCGGGTCGCCGCGCTGGAGTGGGCCGGCTTTGGGATTCGGGTCAACATGGTTCATCCAGATGCCGTCTTCGACACCGGCCTTTGGACGCCAGAGCTTCTCCAAGCCCGCGCCGAGCACTACGGCGTATCAGTCGAAGACTACAAACGGCGCAACCTGCTGCACACCGAGATCACCAGTGCAGCGGTTGGCCGCCTGGTCAAGGAACTCTGCACCGAAACCTTCGCCTGCACCACCGGCGCGCAGATTCCCATCGACGGCGGCAACGAGCGCGTCATCTGAGAAAGGAAGCACCCAATGCAGTCAGGCCGACTAGATTCCGTCCAGCCCCGAAACGGTGACTGGGGGCCCGCTTACGTCATTCAAGGGCCCACCAGCGACATCGGGCTACTCACCCTGCGCCCCGGCGACTCGATGACCAACCACATTCACCACCATTGCGACGAGTCCTTCATCGTGACCGAGGGCGAAGCCACCTTGTGGGTCAGTTGCTCCGCCGAGTACCAGCTGCGGGTTGGGGACGTCTATCGATGCCCTCCCTCAGAGATGCACTACTTCATCAACAACTCAGACCAGCTCTTCAAGATGGTTTTCATCAAGTCGCCAGCCAGCCCCGGCGACACCATCAACCTCCCCTGGCAACCCGGGGAGCCTGCCCCCGAAGTGCCGGCACCACTTAGCGCCAACAACTGAAAGGCAATCGCTATGGCAGATCTCGAAGGCAACATCAACGCCAAAGACTGGGGCACGGATACCCCTCAACGCTCCTGGGACTTCCACATCAAGGGCGCTGGGCAACTCGACTTCGGCATGCAACACCGCCTGTCGCGAATTTTCGGTGCCGACGGGCATACCGCGATGCTCGCCTTTGACCACGGCTACTTCCAGGGTCCCACCAGCGGACTCGAACGGATCGACCTGAACATCGTGCCGCTGGCGCCCTACGCAGACGCGCTGATGGCCACCCGTGGCGTACTGCGCTCGGTGATCCCAGCCTCGGTGGACAACGCCCTGGTGCTGCGGTCGACCGGCGGGCCCTCGATCCTGAAAGAACTATCGAACGAACGCGTTGCCATGGAGATGGCCGATGCGGCCCGCATCGACGCCGCTGCAGTCGCCGTCCAGGTGTTCATCGGTGGCGAGTATGAGACCCAATCGATTGCGAACCTCAACGCTCAGATCGATGCTGGCTATCGCTACGGGATCCCAGTGCTCGGCGTGACCGCAGTTGGCAAAGAGCTCGCCCGCGACGCTCGCTACCTCGGCCTCGCGACCCGCATCATTGCCGAATTCGGCGCGCAACTGGTGAAGACCTACTACGTCGAGGAAGGCTTTGATCAGGTGGTCGCCGGCTGCCCGGTGCCGATCATCATGGCGGGTGGGAAGAAGCTGCCGGTCATCGACGCGCTCACCATGGCGTTCAATGCCATCGATCAAGGCGCGGCCGGCGTCGATATGGGGCGCAACATCTTCCAGCGCTCCAACCCAACTGCGATGATCCAGGCGGTGCGCGGCATCGTCCACGACGGTCTTGCTCCCGCGCAGGCCCTGGAGCTGTACAAGGAGTTGTCGAACGGTGCCGAAGACTGACCCAATCGCCGAGGCTCGGCTGGCCATTTGCGAGGTCGGCCGAGCCATGTGGCAGCGCTCCCAAGTCTCGGCCAACGATGGGAACATCTCGGTTCGAGTAGGCGATCAGGTGGTCTGCACACCGACGGGGGTGAGCAAGGGATTCCTGCGGCCGGATTGGCTGGCCGTGGTTGACCTGGACGGCTCCCAGGTTGCCGGCGAGCGGGCCCCGTCCTCGGAACTGAAGATGCACCTTCGGGTCTACGAGTTGGATTCGAGCGTGACTGCGGTCGTCCATGCGCATCCGATGTACGCCACGATGATGGCCATTCAAGGCCGCCCTCTTGAGTGCCGGATGATGCCCGAGACAATCGTGGCCCTGCCGAAGGTCCCGCTGGCACCGTATGCGACTCCGTCCACCAGTGCGGTGCCCGATTCGATTTCTGATCTGGTCCTTAACAACACCGCCTGCCTCCTGGAGAACCACGGGGCGCTCACCTGGGGTCCAGATCTAGTCACCGCCTACCTCACCATGGAGCGGCTGGAGTACACCGCCGAGTTGGTTTGGCGACTCGAGGCCGTCGGCGGCGGACGAGACCTTCCCGAGGCCGAGATTGAGCGAATTCGAGGACTGTTTGGGGTGTGATTCCTCGACACCGTCGCTGGCTAGCCGATACGCCCGGACCGGCCCAGCCTGACGGCCAGCTGTTTGGCCGTCCCATCGGTGATCATCAAACGGCAAAGCCGGTGAACCACCTATAGGTTCACCGGCTTTCCGGTGCCCGAAGCACCATCGGCGGTGGCGGAGGGATTTGAACCCTCGGAGGGTTGCCCCTCACGCGCTTTCGAGGCGCGCTCTTTCGGCCGCTCAGACACGCCACCGCGGGCGAGTTTAGCTAGCCGAGCCCGGGTGGGGCCAATCGCGCCCTCTGGTCGGGGACGGTTCCCGTGAGCTGCTCATATTGGGGACGGTTCCATTTAGAGCTGCGCAAAATGGAACCGTCCCCAATATGAGCAGTCCCCAAGCGCTGGCGGGGTCAGCGGCGTTGGGCGAAGAAGTCCTGGAGCAGGGCGGCGCACTCGGGCTCGGCGATGCCGCCGACTACTTCGGGGCGATGGTTCAGGCGCGGGTCGCGCACCACGTCCCAAAGGGAGGCGACGGCGCCGGCTTTGGGGTCGTAGGCGCCGAACACCAGGCGGCCGACCCGAGCGGCGACGACCGCTCCGGCGCACATCGTGCACGGCTCCAGAGTGACCACCAAAGTGCAGGCCTCTAAATGCCAAGAACCGAGAGCCTCGGCAGCCCGGCGCAGCGCCACCACTTCGGCGTGCGCGGTCGGATCGTGATGCAACTCGCGCTCGTTGTGCCCAACCGCGATCACCGCACCGGCTGCGTCCACCACTACCGCACCGATCGGGACGTCACCGTGGTCCAGCGCCAGCCGGGCTTCGGCGAGCGCGGCATCCATGGCCGAGCGCCAACGGTTCACTCGAAGCTGGCCAGCGCCTTGGCGTACACAGCTGCGAAGCCAGCCTTCTTGACCACCAATTCCAGCAGGGTGGTCGAGTCCTCGTCATAGTCCTCGGCCATCGCCTCGAGCTCGAAGGCGGGCATGCCCACATCAGCCATGATGTCGGAATCGCCGATCGGGTAGCCGTCCTCGTTCTCGTCGGGCAGTTCGGCATCAAGGAAGTCGACCACGTCGCGCACGATCGGCCACTCGAAAGCGGCCACCGCATCGGAGCAGAACACCTGGACGTGCTTGCCGCGCACCCGTACGATCACAAACACTTCATCGCCAACCGAGACCAGGCCCACCGCGCCAGCATCACCTGGCAGACGGCGTAGCTGAGTGATCAGACCGTCCAGATCGTTGGCTAGATCAAGCTCCAGCGCCATCGCGACCGGCTCCCCGTCCTCGCGGTAGAGGGCGATCACCAGGTCAATATCGTCTTCGGTGGCATCCTCGGGGTAGTCGTCGTCATCCTCTTCGATGTCCTCGACGACAACGTCCTCTTCCAGATCCTCAATGCCTGGACGGTCATCGCCGCGGGCGGGCAACTCGAACTCGAACTCATCTGAGGTGTTCACCGTTGCCTCCTGACCTGCCGTTGGGTCTCCATAGTCGCAGAAAGTCGGGCGTAGGGCACAGTCCGGGCAAGTGTTCGCCGACCGCTTGGGTTGTGCCAAGGTTGCGGTGTGGAACTTCTCGTGATCGAACACCCCTTGGTTGCTCACAAAGTGAGCCTGCTGCGGGACGTAAACACCTCCAGCTCAACCTTCCGGCAGCTGGTTGAAGAGCTGGTCATGCTGCTGGCCTACGAGGCCACCCGCGAGGTCCGGGTCGAACCGATGCAGGTGGTCACGCCGATCACCACCACCACTGGCGTCGCGCTGAGCCGTCCCCGTCCATTGGTGGTGCCGATCCTGCGCGCCGGGCTGGGCATGCTGGAAGGCATGATGCGGCTGATGCCGACCGCCGAGGTCGGTTTCGTCGGCATGGTGCGCGATGAGGAAACCCTGCAGCCGTTCACCTATGCCGAGCGCCTGCCCAAGGATCTGTCCGGACGCCAGTGCTACGTGCTGGATCCGATGCTGGCCACTGGTGGCTCCCTTGGCGGCACCGTGCAGTTCCTGGTGGATCGTGGCGCCGATCACATCACCTGCATCTGCCTGATCGCCGCCCCTGAAGGGGTGCAGAAGATGCGCGAGCTGGTCGACCCGATCGGCGTGCCCTGCACCCTGGTTTGTGCCGCCCTGGACGAGAAGCTCAACGAGGTCGGCTACATCGTCCCCGGCCTCGGTGATGCCGGTGATCGTCTGTACGGACTAGCCCAGTAAGGCGAGCACCCTAGACGTTTCATTAACTGAAAGATATCTTTCAGTTATGAGAACTGTCGCGCCGGCTCTTCTGCCACTCTTCCGGAGCAGGGCGCAAGCTGAACTACTCACCTGGCTCTTCTTGCACCCCGAAGAGAGCTTCAGCCTCACCGACCTCGCCCGCAAGACTGGCGCCTCAGTTCCGACAATTCACCGCGAAGCCGAGCGATTGGTGGTGGCCAGCCTGGTAAACGAGACTCCAGTAGGCCGCAACCGGATGCTTTCGGCCAACGTCCACCACCCGGCCGCCGAACCTTTGGCTCGCCTCCTTGAGCTCTCCTTCGGTCCCAAGCAAGTTATCGCCGAGGAGTTTGTCGGCATCGACGGTGTCAACCAAGCGCTCATCTTCGGCTCCTGGGCGGCAAGATTTGCCGGCAGCCCGGGCGCACCACCGAAAGACATCGACGTGCTGTTGATCGGGGACGGAATCGATCGAGACGGTGTCTACCAGGCGGCCGATCGAGCCGAAGCCCGCCTCGGCTTGCCAGTCAACCCGGTGACCCGCAGCAATGCTGCCTGGTCAGACGCTGGCGACCTACTCTCCACCCAGGTGCGGGCTAGCGCCTTCGTTATTGTCAGTAGCGCACGTCAGGGTGATCCCCATGAGTCGCTGGAGCCGCGGGGAACCTGAGATCGAGTTGCTGGTCGCCAGCGGCGCCCTGCAACAAATCGTCAAGGCCGCCTCTGATGGCAAGCCACTGCTGAAGCGCGCCGAGCAAACATTGCTGGTGGCACGAGCTGCCATCGAAATCGAACCGGACGTCGCCTATGCCACCGCCTACGACGCGGCCAGAATTGCGGCCACCGCCCTACTCATTCAGCAGGGACTACGTCCCACCAGCGCAGGCGGCCATCTCGCGGTCGAGAGAGCTCTTATCGCCCAATTCGGCCAGGGCTTTCGTGAGTTCTCAACAATGCGGCGTCGCCGCAATGAGATTGAGTACCCCCTGCAGTTCCAAGAGCAAGGGTCTGCCGCCGAAGCTGATCAGGCAATCCAGACCGCGCAGCGATTCCTGGGTACTGCGGCAACCCTCATCGGCGAACTCGGCTTCTTCTTCGACTAGCCCCAGGCCACTTCGACAGGCTCAGCCACCCATTTAGGATGGCCCCCATGAAACTCACCGATGCCTGGCCGCCCTTCGGGCTGCGGATTGAGGCCGGGCCACTGGTGCTGCGTCCGATCACCGACGAGGTGCTGCCGGAACTGATCGAGTTGGCCCTGAGCGGCATCCACGACCCCGAGGCGATGCCCTTTGCCATGCCCTGGACGGACGCGTCGCCCGAGGTGCTGCCGACCAACTACGTCCAGTACCAATGGGGGGTGCGCGCCAACTGGAACAAGGAGCACTGGAATCTGGAGTTCGCCGTGGAGCACGAGGGCCGACTCGTCGGTATCCAGGCCTTCTTCAGCACCAACTACCTAGTGACCCACACCGGCGAGACCGGCTCCTGGCTGGCCAAGGAGTTCCACGGCCAGGGCATCGGGACCGCGATGCGGCAGGCGATCTGCGCCCTCGCCTTCGATCACCTGGACGCCGAAGAGGTCACCTCGGCCGCCTACGCCGACAATCCGTCCTCCAATGCGGTGAGTCGCAAGGTCGGCTATCGGCCCAACGGCACCTTCCGCAAAACCCGCCGCGAGGGCGAATGGCACCCCAGCCAGGAATGGACGCTGACGCCGCAGACCTTCGTCCGTGGCACCCCGATCATCGCGACCGGGGTGGCGGAGTTCCGCAGCTTCATCGGCTTGGACTGATCGCCTCAACAGGCACCGCCGACCGCGCGGGCAGCCGCCAAACCACCGCAGCCAGCACTGCCAGCGCCACCGCCAGCAGCAGACCGACCGGCAACGCCACCAGCCGATTGGTGTCTACCAGGATGAAAGCGAAGAAGCCGACCGTGCCGTTGAAGGCACCATGCAGGAACGCGGGCGCCAACACCGATCCGGTGCGAGCCCGCACCCACCACAGCAGGAACGAGAACGGGGTGGTCCAAGCCACCATTAGCGGGATTCCGATCGCCCAATCGGCACCGTAGTTGTGGCCCAACATGATGATCGGCGCATGCCACAGGCCCCACAGCACGCCGGTGAGCAGGTTGGCCCGAACTGCGCCGAGCGGGCTCAGCTCATCGGCGAGGAAGCCCCGCCATCCGTACTCCTCGCCGAAGGCGAACAGCGCATTGATGGTGACCCCGGCCAGCAGGCCGTTCAGCACCCCGGCACCCACCACGACGGCGATCCCCGGCAGCTGGGTTTCGGGGGTGATGCCAGGCACCATCTGCCGCAGGTTCTGGGTGAACTCGGCGTCGCTGCCGACCAGGTGGCCGGCACCCGGCAGGCCCAGGGCACTTGCTGCCAGGCTCACGGCCAAGCCAACCCCGAGCACGGCCACCATCACCGCCACCGCGTAGCCAACGCTGCGGCCAAGGGTCGGCCAGAAGTTGGCGCGCAGCTGCCGCCACTGCGTCGTCAGCAATGGCGGGCGGCCATCGCGACGATCAACGATCAGCGCTGCCACCAGCGGCAGGGGCATGTAAAGCAGGGCCGCGCCTAGTTGGGTTACCAGGGTGGCCGACGACCCGGCCAGAGGGCCGATCAGCCACAGCAGCACGGCCACCAGGGCGGCGCCGCCGAAGGCGATGCCGTAGAACCACCAGACCCGCCGCCAGGCGGGGCGCGTGATCGTCGCGACTGGCACCTCTTGAGTAACGGCCGCAACGGGGAACGAGGAATCACTGGACATAGCTAGATCGTATGACCAGCATGCGTGTTATGCAAGCTAGCTGGCTATGCGGCTCACCCGTTCCGAAGACCCATTTGGCTACTCAGCGACGGCTTGTCGTCCTGCCAGCCCGCCTACCCCCGCGGCAGCGCGCTGATGTCGTAGTAGTAGAGAACCGGGCCGGTGAACCCGCCCTGCCAGTACTGGCTCGTGGTGCTGATCTGTTCGGGAATGTTCCACAGCTCCCAGACTGATCCGGTGCCAGCCACCGGAGTGAGTTGCTCGAGGAAAGTGGTCTGGGTGTCGACTGCGGCATAGAAGCGCTGCTCATCGACGTACTTCGCCTCAGCCATGAAGCGATCTTTCAACCCCGAACTGATGATCAGGAATTTCACCCGCGGGTTCTTCGAAACCAGCCTGAGTTGGCCGTCCTTCACGGTGAAGTAGCGGAAGACGGGCTTCGGTGCGTCGGGGATGATCGGGCTGTAGCCCTCGGCCACGGTGTTCTTTGCCTTGACCCCCAGCCTCTTGTTGACTTCCAGGCCCGCCACCCGAGTGTCCTTGGCAGTGAGCGTGGAAACCCCCGCGACCGCCGCCACGATTTGATTCAGGCCCAAAACTCCAACCACCAGGACGGCCGCGACCCGCAGGGCCGTCACCAGAACCGGTCGGTTGCCGCCGAGCCGCAAGCCCCAGATCCAGCTCAGGAAGACCTGAATCCCGATGCCGGCGAACAGCAGCGGGGTCAGATACATCGGCATGCCCCAGCGAGTCCAATGCAAGGCCACCACGCTCAACCCCAGCCAGTACGGCAGGCCGACCCACAGCGGAAGCGTCTCCACCCGGCGATGCCACAAAGCCCACACCGCACCACCCACACTGGCGATGACCAGCAGAACCCCAGCCGAAGACAGGTAGCCCAACGCGTAGAAGTTGAGGTTGCCCAACCAGCCCAGGCCGTCACCGCCCGGATGGACGGGATCACCTTGGCGGCCGATCTCGTCCAGAACTCGGACGGGATCGAGAACCAGCACCGGCGAGATGATGAAGATGCCGGCGATCAGCGCGCCCACCGAGGCGGCCCCGTGACCGAAGAACACCCGCCAGCTTCGTTGCCGCCACGCCACCACTGAGACGGCGGCGGCGATCACCACAGCGGTGATGATCGCCGGATACTTGATGGAGAACGCCACCCCGATGCTCGCCGCCGCAGCCAGGATCGGCCACAGCCGTGGCTTCTCCAGGTACAGCATGCAGAAGTACATCGTCAGCAAGGTGAAGAAGACCTGCGGTGACTCCGGCGTCGCGTAGTGCGCATTCATGACCAGCGGGGTGAAGACCGCAACCAGACCGGCTGCGAACAATCCGGCAATCGGGTTGATCCGGCGCACAATCAGGAAGGCCAGTAACACACAGCCCACGCCGAACGCCGCCGAGATGCCGCGGCCGATCAGCACGAACGCCATCTCGTGCTTGTCCCAGGCGAGTTCCAGCGGCAGGCCGTAGCGCACTTGGGAGTAGAGCGAGTCGATCAGGAAGTTCAGTTTGATCTCGAAGTGATCCGGACGATAGAACGTCGCCGGCTCGAACGAATGCCGCTGGGCCATCTCCATGGCGGCATCGACAATCGCCCACTCGTCGGGGTGCGTCCGAAACGGAAAGCCGAAGCTGAGCCCTACGAAACGCAGCACCGCTCCAACGACCAGGATCACCGCAAGCGAAATCCGGACAACCAGGCTTGTGCTACGGGTGTTTCCGGGTACGTCCTCCGCGTCGACTGCGCCTGAGGCGTCCGAAACCATGGCGGGAGAGTACCAGCAGGTGTAGGCAGTTCCTGAAATCGTCCCCACCTGCGCAAACGCCCCGAACTTCAGTAGTAGTAGTAGGGGAACTTGGCGGGCCAGCTCAGTGAATCACTCGTGGGCGGACTCAAGGATCGCGACAGCTGCCTCTGCAGGTAAAAGCGTCGACCAGATGATCTCCCCCGAGGCGGGGTCCATCTCCGCCAACCCTGACGGCTCCGGCTGCCAGTCGCCAGCTTCAACCCCGGGTACGCAGTCCAGCAGAAGGGCAAACAACTGAGGGTCGGGCACACCCTCCGCGACAATTGCGAGGTAGGTCTCGTGACCGTTCTCCGCCCGAACCAGTGCCTTGATTCGGTGCTTTCGAAACTCGGCGACCGCCAAATCCCCGCTTCTGATCGACGAGGCGATCATCCCGATGACCATGCGTTTCATCTCACGACGCCAAGCAACGGCCTGCTCCGCTTCAAGGCGCTTCCAGTCCCAATCAACCGGCAGGAGGTGGTTGGTAGATACGGTCTTGCCGATGGTGCATTCGCGCTGCAGTACGGCGTAGAAGTCGCGTTGCGGGCTGTCGTTTTGTCGACGACCTGCGGCACCGATCCACCAACCGCCTTGGGCGGGCGAAATCCACTCGGCGATTTCGGCGGCGCGCAGCTCGGTAACCACCGCCCGGCGGTCGGCAGTCTTCACCTTGAACCACAAGCGGTCTGTGAGTGAGACAACACGCTCCGCTCCGCCAGCATCAAGCTGCTCCGGCAGGGATTGGGCACTCGCGACGACGGTATCGGCGATCTCATTCAGTGGCATACCGAGATCCGGCGGGCCGACTCCCAGGTCACCTAGGCAGCGCTTGGTCGGGCGCACGCCGATCGGGTCTGAAGCCATGCGGCGAACCTAGCGGCCGGGTCTGACGAGTCAGTCCAGCCAGGTAGCGGCTACTTCGGCAGACCGCCGAGGTCGTCCAGTTCCTCGGCGCTCATACCAGTCATCATCGAGACAGCGGCGCCGTCAGTGCCGTTGAGCTGACTCAGCGCGGCCCTGATGCCAGCGTTGATCTCATCGCGATGCGCGTCGATGTACTCCCGCACGGCGGCATCGACAATGTCCTTTTTCGAGCGCGACAGGAAGTGGGCTGCATGCGAGACGCGTTCATCGGTTGCGGCGTCGACCTTGATCGGTGCGGTTGCAGTAGCCATTGCAGGAGTGCTCTTTCGGGTCGATGCGGGTCCACTCGGGTACCACGGTACCACCGGGTACCTGGGTTCGCACCCCGAAGCTGACTCTGGCCAGTGTGGACGTCGCGAACTTCAGTAGTAGTAGGGGAACTTCGACCAGTTCGGTGGGCGCTTCTCCAAGAACGAATCGCGGCCCTCAACAGCTTCATCGGTCATGTAGGCCAGCCGAGTCGTCTCGCCAGCAAACACCTGCTGGCCGATCAGACCGTCATCGATGGCATTGAAGGCGAACTTCAGCATCCGCTGCGCGGTCGGGCTCTTGGCGCAGACCTTGGCCGCCCACTCCAGGCCAACGGTTTCCAGGTCGGCATGCGGGACGACGGCGTTCACCGCACCCATTTCGTAGGCGCGCTGGGCGTCATAGGTATCGCCGAGGAAGAAGATCTCCCGAGCCACCTTTTGGCCCACCTGCCGGGCCAGATAGGCCGAGCCGAAGCCAGCATCAAAGGAGCCGACATCAGCGTCGGTCTGCTTGAACTTGGCCTGCTCGGCCGAGGCAATGCTGAGATCGCAAACCACATGGAGTGAATGCCCACCGCCGGCGGCCCAGCCGTTCACCAGGGCGATCACCACCTTCGGCATGAACCGAATCAGCCGCTGCACCTCCAGAATGTGCAGCCGTCCGCCTTCGGCAGCCGCGCGGTTGGCGTCCACAGTCTCGGCGGTATCGCCCTCGGCGTACTGGTAGCCCGAGCGGCCTCGGATTCGCTGGTCGCCGCCGGAACAGAACGCCCAACCGCCGTCCTTGACCGACGGGCCGTTACCGGTGATCAACACGCAACCCACATCGGAGCTCATTCGGGCGTGATCCAAGGCGGTGTACAGCTCGTCCACGGTGTGCGGACGGAACGCGTTGCGCACCTCAGGCCGGTTGAACGCGATCCGCACCGCCGGTACGTCCTTGGCCCGGTGATAGGTGATGTCGGTGAACTCGAAGCCTTCAACCGGTTCCCAGAGCTCGGGCTGCCACGGATTGTCCATGGGCTCAGATTAGGACCTTGGCCGCAAGTGAACGACGAAGATGCTTCGGTTTGGCCACAGTCGGATCTCGGTAGCACCAGACTCCACCTGGTCACGCCAAGATGGCCAACGCGAATCGACTGAAGGCGATTGGGCAGCGTAGCCGAGGATCCCGCCGAACAACACCGTCACTAGGACCGCAGCAACCGGCACCCGAGTCCACACCCGGGCGCTGCCAGCTGCGACTACCAGCGCAATGACCACCATCAACACCGGCGCGAAGGCGTATCGATCAGCGACCTTTCCCATCAAGGCGAACTCGGCGTTCAACACCGACACAACTCCAGCGCCTAAAGCCAACACCCATGCCCCCGTGTCGGCGCTGGCAACGAAGATCCCGGTCAACACCGCCAACACCGCCACTCCAATGACCGCTTGCGCCGTCTCAGGCACCCCGGCGACGAACCCCTCGGCTACGATCGTGCGCAGCCAGGCCGCCAAAGTGGCGCCGATGCCGACCCCATCGCCGCTGGGTGGACGGCCAACCAGGGCCAACACGTCGACCAGTCCGGCCAGGGCCACCACGCCAAAGCCAATCCAAGCATCGCGGGATCGCTGTCGCAGCGCTCTCAGTCCAAACAGCGGCCCCAGAAACACCGCGGTCGGAGCAGTGAAGACCGCCAGAGCCAACCAGCCCAAATGGGCAGGCCGCAGTTTCGGCTCAAGCAGGACAAGAAAGGCCGCTACCGCCAAGAACACCTGGGAGT
Organism: Propionibacteriaceae bacterium UBA6122; assembly: GCA_002428365.1. Taxonomy (GTDB): domain Bacteria; phylum Actinomycetota; class Actinomycetes; order Propionibacteriales; family Propionibacteriaceae; genus Propionicimonas. The sequence continues at coordinate 32,313 of DIVW01000022.1, read as the reverse complement.
TGACGGTGTTCAGCCAAATCTCCCCCACCGCCTGCGGACTGAAGACCAAGGCGCCCAAGATGACCATGCGGCCCCACAGTGGCAGGACGGCCGACCGAGAACGAAGCACTAGCAGCGCGGGCGCCGTTTGCAGCAGCGCCGAAATCACCAAGGTGACCACTGGTGCGTAACTCAGCGCCACCAGGGTGGCCAGCCAAGTGGCCAGGCTCGGCACCACTGAGTAGTAGCCCTGACCAACCGAAAGCACTGCAGAAAAGCCGGTGTTGTAGGCGGCCTGGAAGTACTTGCTGCCCTCTTCGGCCCACAATCGAGGCGATGCCACCAGAATCGGATAGCGGGACAGGACGACACCGAGGTAGAGCGCCAGCAGCGGCAGCGTCCATCGCCAAGCCAGCGATGGCACGGACCGTCCCCACAGCCCATCGAAACCCGATAATGGCCCGCGCCGCTCACCCACCGGGTCAGGTTAGCAACAGTTGCTGGCTGCGCCTTACACCAGGCAAGCGCCAGCTTCCGGCCACAACATAAGACATGAGCTAGGGGTTATCTTCAGGTGAACGCCAGCTGGCCTGCGAACAACTCAATGGGACGTCAATGCACCCGCCCGTCCCACCTTCTGCCCACCCCATTGAATGCCCGCCGTGAACGCTGTACGCTGCCCTCGGTTGCGTCGCCGAGGCTCTCAATACATAGGCCGGTGTTGGCCGCGCAAATGGAGCGCGAGGAAAGGCGTGTGTCGATAAGCGACAGTTTGGCGTGTCCAAAGTTGGTCGCGATGATTCGCCACACTCCGCTGTCGCCATTAGCCGCAACCGATCCCCGCCCATTGCCAATCAAATGGAGCTTGCGGCGTGCCGACACCACCGCTATATTTCACGCGTACCGAGACCACCCTCTTCCGACCATCACGCTTTCGGTCGGTTGTTCTCAGAAGGGCCGTGATGAGGCTTTCTCGTTCAATTGCGTTACTAAGTGCCTTGGCCCTGATCAGCCAGGTTGGCGCCTGGCCTTCTAGTGCGAATGCCGCGCCGACTGATCGCCGACTTGATGGAGCCGGCGCCCTAGCTGAGGCACGTTCCTCGGGCCACCCAGTTGTCGCGTCCGCATTGACAGATGAACACACGTTGGTGACAGCAGACCCGGAGACTGGGCTACTAACGGCGGAAGTATCAGCTGCCGTATCGCGAGTAGCCGACGGGAAGGGCGGCTGGCGAGAACCGGACGCTTCGCTCACTGTCGGCGCCGACGGTCAACTTCACCCGGTTGCGGCTAGTTGGCCGATGACGGTGTCAGCCGGCGGCTCAGGAGACCTGGTTGGCCTGAGCGTTGACGGTACCTCCGTCGGTCTACGTCTTCCGGTGGATCTACCTGCGCCCGTCGTTGAGGGCGACACCGCCACTTATCGGGAGGTGTACCCCGGTGTGGATGTAGTCGCGCGGGCAACCCCCGAGTCCATTTCGACATTCGTAGTGGTGAAGTCGCGATCGGCGGCAGCCAATCCCGCAGTCCGCAAGCTTTCATTTGGGCTTTCCAAGAGCGGGGTGTCGGGCTCTGAGGCCATCAACGCTGCTGAGACCGCATTCACTGGCGCAAATGGCGCCCGTCGGGTCCACGTGTCGGCGGGAGCCATGTGGGATTCGACAGGAAACCTGGCGGCCACCTCCGCCAAGGGCCGGGTTGCTCCGGCGGCTTCGGCCGAACAACGAAAGATGACCATGAAGGTCACGGGATCCCGGCTGGATGTGTCCCCCGACGTGTCGCTGCTGGATGACCCGGGAACGGTCTTCCCGGTGGTGATCGACCCATCAATCAAGCCTTACGAGACGAACTACTTCAAGCGTCTCGTCTCCAACAACTGCTTCTCTGCAACGTCGAATACCCACGATGGCCTGTACACCGGCGACAAGGCGCGCGTTGGCTACAACGGGTGGTCTACCAGTGATTGCGGCAGCTACTACGAGTCACGGGTGTTTTACCGGTTCAACATGGTGGCTTTTCAAGGGATCTATGTTCGGCACGCCTATTTTTACCACACCAATTCATACTCGCCGCAGCACTCCCCATGCGACAACGCCTCTTACGGCTACCCCATAATCGCGGGCGTCACTGGGGCATACGCGGACAATGCGACCCAGTGGTCTCAGCGACCAGATTTTTACGCAAACCCCGCAAAGAATAACTACGGCGCAGGCGCCTCTCCTACCTACTGCTCCGCCAAAAAAGATGTGATGTGGGACCTCACCTCCCAGTTTCACCAGATCTTCGACGGCCGGAGTTTCGCTGGCCAGCTGACCATCGGGATGAAGGGCGATAACCTCACAGAAAAGATGAACTGGCGGGAGTACAACAACACCTGGGCTACGGGCGGCTCATCACGCCCATTCCTCAAGTTCGAATACGCCGTGCCGCCGGCCGCACCGGCGAGTGTGGACTTCGCGCCGGATGCGTCCAACCCGCTTCTCTTTGCCTCTGACGCATACCCCGACATGTACACCAGCGGAGTTCGCCCCACCTTCCGTACGACCGTGCCTGCAGGTGCGGTGGATCAGTGCCCGACTTCGGCGCCCTGCTACCTTGCGCGATTCGAAGTATTGGATGAAAGCGGTGTGCGGGTAGGGGGATCCTTCGATTCGGGGCTAACAGCCGCAGGTCAGCTGGCGTCCGCGCAAGTGCCAACCACGCTTCAGTCGGGTAAGGCCTACCAGGTGCGCGCCTACCTGGTGAACACCGCTTACGGCATGACCTCCACAGCAACCAGCATGGCGAAGCGGCTCAGGGTGGCCGCAACCGAACCGATCAAACCCACCTGGTCTCCCGGCATACAGGCCGACCTTCCACACAATTCCGTTTGGAGTGCTGAGGCTTGGCTTGATCTGCCAGCTGGTCAGTCCACAGACCAAATCGAAATGTGGTGCTTGGCGGACCAGTCGATTGAGGATGCGGCCATAGTCAGAAGCGACCCACTCACCTCCTGCAAGACCTCGTCGGCCACTCGAGAAACTTTGAGCACGAAACCCCTTAGTGGGCCAGAGCCCGACCCGCGCGGGGGCGGCACCACCCAATACTCCTTCCGGGTGTGGGTGTGGTACGTCACTGGTCTCAGTGCGAGCAGCACGAGTGTTGCCGACCTGGCAGTTCAAGCTCCGACCCCGTAACCGAAAGGCTGTGAAGAAGATGATCGGTTTGGGTTTCAGTCGGTCCAGGAACTCCAACAGCGGAGCCATGCCTCACTGGCGGTCTCGCCTGTTCGGGGTAGTGGCCGGGACGGTGAGCATCGCGATACTCGGATCCGGACTCACTCCTGCCGCGGCGCGACCAACACCACCTCCGGCGCCATTCCCGTCTGGGTTTCCAACTCCAGAAGAACTGAAGCCGATTCCGGTGAGCGAGGTTAATGCCAAGGCTCGGTCAACCAAGAAGGTCAATCCGGCCCGCCCACGTGCCCCGAAGTGGCCCAACTCATCCGGCGCGCAGCAAGTGAGCGGCCTGGGGTCGGGACGTACCAATGCCCAAGTGCCCGGCCAGCCAATGAAGGTTGGTTGGACGAAGAAGGCGGCAGGATCATCGGTGTCGGTGACCGCCGCGCCGAGGGCTGCCGTGGACAAGGCAGTTGGCCTCGGCGCGGCTTGGACGGTGTCAGGCGAGCCGGGTGCCTCGGTTTCAGTGGAAGTGGACTATTCCGAATTCGCGTCGGCTGGTGGCGCGGGTTGGGGCTCCCGCCTGCAACTGGTTTCGCTCCCCGCCTGCGCGATCACCACGCCCGACGCTGCCGAGTGCCGCACTCAGACCCCGCTGGAATCCACAAATGACGTGGCCGCCAAGACCGTTTCGACGCAGGCGGTTTCGCTCGGGGCAACCGGTGTGGTTGCGTTGGCTGCCGCCGCGGCCACCACCAGCGCGTCCGGCGACTTCACTGCTACTTCGCTGTCATCCGCCTCATCTTGGGTTTCGGGCGCATCCGATGGCGCCTTCAGCTGGTCATACCCCCTTTCTGTTCCGCCGGTGGCTGGCGGGCTCGAACCTCCGCTAGAGATCGGGTACACCTCAAACGTCGCCAACGGGAGAGTGTCCTCGACCAACAACCAGCCCTCCTGGCTTGGCGAAGGCTTTGATCTTGCCTCCTCGTTTATCGAACGGACCTACGCAAGCTGCGCCGACGAGTCGGGCAAATCCGGCACCAACAACCCGACAAAGACGGGGGACCTTTGTTGGGGATCAGATGCTGAGAAGACCACCAGCCAGACCTGGGACAACGCGTCGCTGAGCATGAGCGGGCACTCGGGTGAACTGGTGCGGGTTAGTAGCGCGTCGAGCCAGTGGCGGCTCAAGGTTGACGACGGGACCCGCGTCGAAAAGATCGGCACCGCAGGGTCGGCCGGTGAACAGTGGAAGGTGACCACTCAGGACGGCGTGCAGTACTTCTTCGGCAAAGCGACTGTTGGCTCCATCACCACCAATTCGGTGTGGCAGGTGCCGGTGGCGGGCAATAACTCGGGCGAACCCGGCTACACCGCTGGCTCCTTCTCAAGTTCGTTCAAAACCGTTCCGTGGCGATGGAACCTCGACAGCGTGGTCTCCCCTACAGGCGACTCGATGACCTACGCCTACGTCACTGAGACCAACAAGTACAAGAAGAACCTGACCACGGTCACGTCCTACGACCGTGGCGGCTACCTCTCCCAGATCTATTACGGCACCCGAGCCAACTCGGAGTCGACCACCGCTCCTGGCAAGGTCTCCTTCACCGTGGCGGAGCGCTGCTTCAACGATGCGAACCTCTCCAATTGTGAGAGTGCGACGCCAACTTCGGCAACCGCCTATCACTGGCCGGACGTGCCAACCGATGCGATCTGCACTGGAACGACCTGCACCAGCACGCAGATTTCTCCCACCTTCTTCAGCCGCAAACGACTGGCGAAGGTGGACACCTTCATCGCCGGAACCAACGTTGATCGTTGGGCGTTTACCGCTTCCTACCCTGACCCGGCAGATGCTTCGCCGATCACACTCTGGCTAGCCTCGATTCAGCATTCCGGCGTTTCGGGCACGGCGATCAGCCTGCCTGCGGTGACGCTCACCCCGACCATGCTGGCCAATAGGTTCACGAACCTAGCCGCGGGGACAGCCCTGACCCGTCCGCGTCTGGGCGTGATCACTACCGAGTCGGGTGGGCAGATCAACGCAAGCTATTCCGTGCCAGACGACTGCTCGGCGAGCGCGCTACCCTCACCCCAGTCGAACACGAAGTCATGCTTCCCTGCTTACTACTCCGAAGGCGGGGGCACCCCGACCCTGCAGTGGTTCAAGCAGTGGCTGCTGTCTAATGTTGTTGAGTACGACAAGGCGCAGACAGTAGATCAGAACGGCACTTCGGTGGCCTCGGTGGCCGCCGCCAAACGAACCACCTACCTGTACAGCGACGGTGCCGCGTGGCGCTACGACGACACTTCGATCACCCCGGCTAAGTACCGCACTTGGAGCATCTGGCGCGGCTACCGAACCGTGACGACCGTGGTCGGTGAGCCGAACCGCGCAAACGAACCCCAGCTCGTTTCCAAGGAGACCTTCTTCCAAGGCATGAACGGCGACCGGGCTGGCACTTCCGGTGGCACCAAGACCGTTACCGTCGTCGACTCGACGGGGCAAACCTGGGCCGACGATGTCTGGCTGAATGGGTTCGTACGCGAGTCTCAAGCCCTTACAGCTATCGGCGGAACCGAGATCAGTGGCGAAATCAACGATCCGGAACTGTCCGCATCGACTGCGAATGACGGGCACTACCAGGCCAAGATTGTTGGCACCAAGGAGACTCGCACACGGGAAGCCGTTTCCAGCGGCGTGCGACGTACCCGCACCACGACCCTCACTCGGGATTCCACCTACTGGTTGCCGACGTCCACCGAGACCACGGGTGACCAGGGCGTAGCCGGTGACGATACCTGCACGCGTAACAGCTACGCGCCCGCCAACACTGGGTCGTGGATTGTTGGGAAGGTTGCCGAGGTTTCGATCATGCCTGGCCTGTGCACCGGCTCGGCGGACCCAGCGACCGCAATCAGCTATACGCGCCATTACTACGACAGCTCAGACAACCTCAGCGCCACGCCCAGCAAGGGCTTGGAGACCCGCACGGACGCCCTCACCGGGTCGACAAGCCGCGTTTGGACGACGACGTCAAGGTCCACCTACGACCAGCACGGCAGGGCGAGTTCGGCGACCGACGCGAAGGGCAACACCACCACAACCTCCTACACGCCAGCCACCGGCTCACCAGTCACCGCGATGTCGGTCACCTCTCCAGACCCGGACGGTGCAGGAGCACTTGCTGCCCAAACCGCTACCACCATCATTGACAAGCGATGGGGTACGCCCACCAAGGTGGTGCAAGCTGGCGGACAGACCACCCAATCGAGTTTGGACGCTCTGGGGCGGGTCACCAGTGTGTGGCTGCCGGGCCGCGATAGCACGGCCTCGGCTTCGGCCAAGTACACCTACACGATCAACGTTGGTGGGGTGAGTTCGGTGAAGACCGAGTCGCTGAAGGCCGACGGCACGACTTACGTTCCCTCCTACGCGATCTACGACTCGTTCCTGCGGTCCCGCCAGGTGCAGACACCATCTATGGACGGCACCGCCAGCCGGGTGATTGTCGATCAGCGCTACGACTCCCGTGGGCTGACCACTGATTCGCCAACCTACATCGGCACCGGTACGGCATCAGCGACGCTTGTTCAGCCATCGAGTGCCGCGTCGATTCCGATCGAGACCGCTACCTTGTATGACGCTGCGGCGCGCCCGGTGGCTTCGATCCTGTATTCCTACGGGTTTGAGAAGTGGCGTACCTCCACGAGCTACACCGGCGACACCGTCAGCGTGACACCACCGGCCGGAGGCACTCCCACCACGACGACCACTGACGTTTTTGGCCGCACCACCGCCATCACTCAACACTTGGGTACGACTATTGGCGGCAGCACGCCCACTTCAACCACTACCTACAGCTACAACACCGCTGGGAACCTCACCACTGTGGTGGACCCGAAGGGGAACAATTGGAGCTACACCTACGATTTGCAGGGAAACCGACTGACGGTAGCTGACCCTGACAAAGGAACAAGCACCAGCACCTACGATCTGTTGGGCAACGTGCTCACGTCGTCCGACTCTCGTGGTAAGGGCACGGCGGCCACCTACGACAATCTGAACCGCGTCACCAAGACCACCGACCTCCAAGGCAACACGCTGACCACCGCCGCTTACGACACGGTGAAGGTGGGGCTGCCAACGTCCACCACTAGATGGGTGGGCAGTAGCCAGATCACCGACACCATTGGCAGCTACGACTCTGCCGGACGCGTGACCAGCGAAACACTCACAGTGCCCACGGTCAGTGGTTTGATCCCGAGCCAGCTTGCTGGCAGCTACACCACTACGACCAGCTACAACCCTGATGGCTCCGTGAAGACCGTGGGCCTGCCTGCGACCGGGTCGGTGCCCGCCGAGTCGTTGGCCTACAAGTACACCAGCCAGAACCTGCCATACAGCCTGTTCGGCACGAACACCGGCGGCAGCTACGGATACGTGTATTTGACCGCCTACACCCAGCTAGGTGAGCTGGCGCACCTTTCCTACGGATCGACAAGCCACTATCAGGATCAGTATTTCTATTACGAGGTAGCAACTCGCAGGTTCAATCAGTACACCACCCGAACTCAGTCCGGGGTGCTCGAGCAGGGCACGATCAACTACGACAATGCGGGCAACGTTGCCAAATCCGTGGCCCAGCCCAACGGCTCAGCTGCCGACACGCAGTGTTACCAGTACGACTACCAGCAGCAGCTCACCGAGGCCTGGACGCCGAGTTCTGGCGACTGCACCGCGACTCCCACCCAGGCCGGCCTTGGTGGCCCGGCGCCATATTGGACGAGCTGGACGACCGACAAGATCGGCAACACCAGCCAGCGGGTGGATCGCACCGTCTCGACCACTGCAACCACCAACTTCGCCTATAGCTCGACCCAGCCGCACTTCATCACTGCAACTTCAGGCACCGACGGCGCGAAGGCCTACACCCCCGATTCGGCCGGCAACACCACCAGCCGACCCAACGGGGCCGCCACCCAGACCCTCACCTGGAACGACGAAGGCAAGCTTGACTCCATCTCCAGTGGTGGCACCGCCCAGCAAACCAACATCTATGACACCGGCGGCAACCGCATCCTGCGCGATGAGCAAGGCCGTACCACCTTGTATGTGGCTGGCAGCGAGGTCACTTTCGATAAGGCGACCAGCGCGGTGGCTGCGACCCGCTACTACTCGTTCCAGGGTCGCACGGTCGCGATGCGGACCGGCGCGACGAACGCGACCGTCACGACACTGTTGGCGGATGCGCAAAACACCACCCACCTACAAACCAATGTCGTAGCCGACACCACCACAACCAGCTGGCAAGGCCCCTACGGAGTAACCCGCAACACCGCCACCGCCTGGGCCGGAGAGAAAGGCTTCGTCGGCGGCACCAACGACGCCACAGCCGGACTCGTCCACATCGGAGCCCGCGACTACGACACCAACCTGAACCGGTTCATCACTACCGACCCACTGCTGAACCAAGCCAACCCACTCAACTACAACCCCTACACCTACGCCGACAACAACCCCACCACCAAATCCGACCCAACCGGGATGATGGCAATGAACTTCCGCTCGGACGCCGGAGGGTCGGGGACCTCGAAGGGGCATGGCCGTTCGTCCTCGGTCCACAAGAGCCCCCAACTGACGTGGTGGGCGCGGGGGCATCTGACCGTGATGCAACACACGACACCGGTCCCTGCCGGGCCGATGCCGACGCGAATGGGCGACGCAAAGGACTTCGCTGTCGGCGGGGCGTTGAGCCTGGCGAACGGGCTGGGACACGCGGTCGCATTGGACATTCGAGTGCAGGTGTGGATTTGGGGAGGGCCCAGCACCTGGGGCGCCTCCAACAAATACGCCGACGCCGTCGATTCATGGACCAACGACGCAGTGAGCGCCACAGCAGCGCATACCGGAGCCGACCTCGACACCTACGCCGCCAGACTCGGCGAATACGCAACCATGGCCCTCCCCAGCCTCGGCGGCATCAAAGGCCTCAACACCGCTGCTAAAGTCAGCAAGACGGTAAGCGGCGCCACAAAATCCGCCGCCATCGATGCGGACACGGCGAAGTTGATCAGTCACCTAGACCAAGCGGTTTCGGATTTCAATGCGGGCGTCATTCCCGCCTCACAGAAGGAGCTGGCCAACTTGGCGAACCCCAGGGTCTCGGCGGCCACGAGAGGGACCTTGATTGACAGACAAGCGAAGGCATATATCGACGGGGATTCCTCACTAAGCCATCTAATGACAACTCCGGCTGGGCACTATGGCCCAGACGTCTTGGGTTCGGCCTCAGGAAGATGGTGGGATTTCACAACGCAAGCGCAGTGGCCCGCACATATGGATCGCTACGCTGATCTGGGCTCGGGTATCGGGCTCCTACACGGATAGGCGGGTTGATGGATAAGAGTGCGTTGACCTCGCGGTGGGCCCGTATGGATGGCACGCGTCTGCGCGCTATTGGGGCCTGGTTGTTGCAGGGTGGGGATAGGCCTGAGGGTTTGGCTGAGTCGGAGGGCGGCCGCATTGACCTTCGCGGCTTGCCGTTGGTCGGCCCCTTGCCGCTTGCGGGATCTCCCGATGAGTTGCTGGGTCCAACCTGGGAGTCTCTGGACTTGCGGGGCGCTCGCTTGGACGATCTTCGTCTCTTTGGCGTGAGTATTCGTGATTGTCTTTTCGATGGGGCTTCTTGTGTCGGTTGGCGCCTGTGGGGGGTGACGGTCAAGGATTGCTCTTTCGACCGCGCGGATCTTACGGGCTCAGCGCTGGGGTCTGGCGAGTGGCCGGGTGGGAGCACCAGTTGGTCTGGCGTGTCCTTCGGACGAGCCAAGTTGGAGAATGTGCGATTCGGCGATGCCAGCATTCTAGAATGCACCTTCGGCGGCATGCGTAAGGTCCTGTTTGATGATTGCGAAATCGTTGATTCCGCCTTTAGTGGAAAAATGAATAGCGTCATTATTGATGGCCGGAAGGGCGGGCCGAGATTGGCCGCTGATTTCGGGGAGGCGACTTTTGTTGACTCCCAAATTATCGGTTACCGGCTGAATGACTCCAAACTTCCCCGGCAGGCCGATTTGAGGCTGATCGAGTCCTACCCGGCAGTCGTGCGGGCAGCCCTGGCCCTGTTGGGTAGTCCGGTGGGTGGCGTCGATGCGCGCGCCGCCTCGGTGCTTACATGGCTGTCGAAGGCCCCCGGGGGTGAATACTCGGATTGGTGTTTCGACATTGCGGCGTTCGGGTCTGGTGGCGACGATGCTCTGCCGCTTCGCCTTGACGATCTATTTGCTCGCGTTATGGCCGAGTCGAGAGACTGAGTGCATCCGACAGGGGATGGGGGTGCCATAGCCGATCGTTCGCAACACCAGGGTGAACCGCCCTAGGTTTGGAGTCGCTTCTCATCTGTGCTGATGGAGAGGATGGAGTCAGACTGGAGCCCAGTCAGCGGAGCTGCCGAACAGCACCGAGTAAGCTTGCCGCGCCCGATCCACCAAGGACCCGCAGGAGGCCGCCGTGCCGGCAGTGTCGGTGATCGTCCCAGTTCACAACGGGGCCAAGCATTTGCCGTCCTGCCTGCGCAGCATTGTCGAGCAGACGCTCACCGATCTGGAGATCCTGGTCATCGACGACGGCTCCACCGATGATTCGGCCAAGATCATCGCTGAGTTTGCCGCCGCCGATCCGCGAGTCAGCTGCCTGCCTGGCCCTGGTCTGGGCAGCGCCGGGGAAGCCCGCAACATCGGGCTCGACCGCGCCACCGGCGATTACCTCAGTTTCCTCGACGCCGACGACTTCTTCGCCCCAACGCTGCTGGCCGAACTGCACGCCAAGGCCGTGGCCGATGACGCCGACATCGCGATCTGCAAGTTCCGGGTCTACGACGAACGCACCGAGGACGCCAACCCGGTCAGCTGGCCGCTGCGCCTGGAGTACTTTCCCGAAAAGACCCCGTTCAGCCCGGACGCAGCAGCCGACGCTCTTTTCTTAGCCACCAACCCGGCCGCCTGGAACAAGCTGTTCCGCACCGATTTCATCCGGAAGACCGGGCTGCGGTTCCAAGGCCTGCGGCGCACCAACGACGCGTTCTTCACCTACTCGGCGCTCTCCCAAGCCGACCGGCTCACCTACCTCGATGAGTACCTGCTCAGCTACCGCACCGGCAATGCCGCCAGCCTGCGCGGATCGCGCGACAAAGAGCCGCTGGCCTGGGTGGACGCCCTGGTGGCGATTCGCGCCGAACTAGAGCGGGTGGGCCGGTTCGAGAAGTTCGAGCGGGCTTTCACCAACTTGGCCCTCGATTTCTGCCTGGCCAACCTGCGCCGCCCCACTAGCGCCGAGGCCTACCTCACCATGCATTCGGCCCTCACCGATGGCGTCCTAGCCAAACTGGGCATTCTCGACCGCGATCCGAACTACTTCCTGCGCGCCGAACTGCGCGACCAGCTCGCCGATCTGCTCAACCTGAACCCAATGGAGTTCCTGTTCACCCGCCTGAACCTGGCCACCGATCAGCTCAACGCGGCCCGCGCCGAAGTGCGGGCCAACCTGCGCGAACTGGACGTATTGCGCCAAGGCGAGCCGGCCCGTGAGGTGACCGCACCCGCAGCATCGGCGACCAAGGCCAGCGCTGGCGCTGACCGCGTGGACGTTTCGGTGATTCTGCGGGTGCGCGATGCCGAGACCCTGGTGGCCGAAAGCCTCGACAGCGTGCTGAATCAGCCCGGAGTCAAGGTCGAAGTGATCTGCCTCGATCAGCACTCCGCCGACCTTTCCGGCCGGGTGCTCGCCCAGCGCAGCGCCGAAGACTCTCGCATCAAGCTCATCACCGCTGGCGCTGAGCAGGCGGCTTCGCTGAATGCCGCCATCGCCGCGGCCACCGGGCGCTACCTAAGCTTCCTTGAGGCTGGCGATCGTTGGCAGCCCGGCGCGCTGGCCGCCCTGGTGGCCCACGCCGATACCGACGACCTGCAGTTGCTCAGCTTCGATGCCGACACCGTGGCCGACCCCGAGGTGGACGCCGCCACCTGGCGCCGCGAGAACGGCCACTACCGCCGGACGGCCGCTGCTGGCGGCGCCCTGCCGGGCCCGGCACTACTCACCCAGCTGCATCGCGCTGGGCACTACCGTCCCCAGGCCTGGCTGCTGCTGGTCGATCGCCAGTTGGTGAGCAGCCTCGAACCCGCCTTCGCCCCCGAAGCCCCCAGCGATGAGCTATTCACCGCTCGCCTGCTGCTGGCCGCGGCACGCGCGGAGCATTCAGGCACCGCCTTGGTGATCCATCGGGTGCTGCCGAGCCCAGCCCCGACCCCCTCGCAGCGTGAGGCCGACGCGCGTCTTTACTTCCGCACCTGCCTGGAGCTGTCGCGGTTGGCCGCGCGAGTCGAGCTCGGACGGGCCGATGCCGCCACTCTTGGCGCGCTGATCTTCGAGGCCCACCGCAGCGCCCGCGCCAACTTCGTCCGGATCAACATCGACGCTGGCGCCCGGCTGGCCGCCCTTGATCCGGCCCCCGATGCGCAGGCGCTGGCCTTACAACTGAAGCAGGCCCACCACGAGGCGCAGTTCAAGCGGCGCCCAACCGTCGGCAGCCGGCTGCGCGGCCCGGGACTGCCCAAGCGGATCGTCAACAAGCTGGGACGGGTCCTGCGCGGGTTGCGGTCGGCTGGGTCCAAGTGAGCGCAGCAGACTCCATCGACCCTTCGACGGGCTCAGGGAACTGCAGTGGGGCTCAGGGAACTGCAGTGGGGCTCAGGGAACTGCAGTGGGGCTCAGGGAACTGCAGTGGGGCTCAGGGAACTGAGGTGGGCGTCGTGACGGAAGCGGGCAAGGCACCGGAGTCCCGCCACCCAGCGCGGCAAAGCTGGCTGCTCGGGCTCGGATTGTTCGGGCTGGCCGCGGCTATCGGCTGGTTCCGGATTCCGGCATCAGCCCGGTCTCTGATCTGGGCCGACGATGCCGGCTTCCTGAGCGCAGCTGCGGCCTCGACCAATCCGGCGGCCACGCTGCTAACCCCCTATGACGGCTACCTGCACCTACTCCCGCGGCTGCTGGCTGCTGCGACCGTGGCTTGGGTGCCAGTGCTCGAGTTCCCGACAGCCCTCACCGCGCTTGCCGTGCTGGTCACCGCCGCGGTGGCAGTTGGGGTGGCCTGGCTAGCCCGCGGCATCGGGATCGGCCCAACTGGCGCCCTGGCCCTTTACGGACTCACCGTTGGCGCCCCCGCCCTGGCCAACGAGGTGCTCGGTACCGCCGCCAACCTGCATTGGTTTGCGCTCTGGCTCGCCCCTTGGCTGTTCGCCTATCGACCACGCACGGCCTGGTCGGGGCGTCTGCTCGGCCTGGTCGCCCTGGCCGCGGCTCTCACCGAACTCCAACTCGCGTTGCTGCTGCCCCTACTGCTGTGGCGCCCCACACGCGACCATCGTTGGTGGATCGCCAGCGGGGCTGTCCTTGGCCTGGCCGCCCAGGCCGCGGCGACCATCTTCGTCCCGCGAGAAAGCCTCGGCTCCCCAATGGACGCCGCAGTGGTCAAGCTGATCGGGCAAGGCTTCGTCACCCAGGTCGGCGGGGCGATCTGGATACCCGGCTGGTCCTTCGAAGGCACCCTCGGCTGGTTGGGCTGGCTTGCGGTTGCCGCAGTGTTGTTACTACCGAGCCTGATGGCCGCGGCTTGGCTGCTGATCACCAAGTGGCAGCGGCCCTTGACCCTTGCTCTGCTCGGCGGCGCGGTGGCGTTGTGGGTGGCCGCCTTCGTCGTCAACGACCTTTCGGGGGCACTGTTGCAGTCGGCGCCCTTCCCCGATGCGGTCAGGTATGCGATCCTGCGGCACGCGATCGTGCCCGGGCTCTACCTGTCGGCGCTAATCGTCATCGCTGCTGATCGGCTGGTGCAGCGCCGCCGCCTAGGCACCACTGTGGTAGCGATGGTGCTAATCGGGGCTTTGTTGTTTGCCGCAGTATCCGCCGTGGTGTCGGTCGTCCCGAACCACCGCTTCGTAAAAAGGGATTCCCCAACCACCTGGGCGCAAGAGGTGGCCCAGGCGCGCAGCACTTGCGCGCTCGGTGGCATCGAACAGATCAGCCTGACCGTGCCGCCCGGCCCACCGTGGGCGGTGCAGCTGAGTTGCGCCCGGCTGCTGCGCTGATCGGGCCGCTTCGGGCGCTCCGAGCTGCCCGGCCCGAGGCGGGCGTCCCCGGGCCGACCCGTGGGCGTGGCATAGTGCTGCGAGCAGCGTGAACCGACGCTGGGTACCAAGGAAGGACCGGTTTCATGGGTCGATCGCTTCCGCAGATCGCCGGACGACTCGGGCGAGCCATCAGATCGCGGACGGTGGCCATGGCCAAGGCACTGCTGGCCGAACCCACGGTGGGCGAACTGGCCAAGAGCCCGCTCTTCGACGCCGAGTTCTACGCCGCCCAGACCGGCACCACGTTCGGCTCGGCCAAGGCGGCCGCCCGCCNNCCGCCACTTCGTCCGCCACCAGGGCGTCGACCAGTTCAGCCCCCACCCCCTGATCAGCCGGGCGTTCCTGCCGGAGAAGGCGCTGGCCCGCTGGCACCGCGGTGGCGCCAAGGCGATGCTGGCCTGGTTTGGCTCCGAGGCGGCCGTCCGCACCGCGTGGAGTGCCTTCTTCGACCCGCGCACCCTAGGCGACAAACGCACCCCGAAATCGGTCCTCAAAACGCTGGCCAGACTCACTGAGACCGACCAGTTGCCAGCCAATCCGGCAATGAAGCCGGTCACCCTCACCTATGGCGAGGTGCGGCGCCGCACCCTGACTGCCGCGGCCAACCTGCGCGACCAACTGGCACTCCCGCTCGCTGAGCCGGTCATCGCCGCTGCAAGCTCCGCTGGCGCCGAGCAACCCTTCGGCGCCGATTCTGAGCACTGGCGCTGGGTGGTGCTGGGTCAGGAACTGATCGACTGGGACGCCGCCGCGGCGAGCCTGCCGACCCGGGTAGCCGGCCGAGTGTCGATCGTGATGCCGGTCTTCGAAGATGCCCGGATGACCGTCGAGGCAGTCAGCGCACTGGTCACTCACCGCGCCGATGCCGATCTGGAAATCATCGTGGTCGACAACGGCTCGAGCCAGTCGTTCTCGCTCGCGCTGGCCACCTCGGTTGCCGCCTTCCCCAACACCGAGGTGGTGCGGCTGGAGCGCAACTACAACTTCGCCCTCGGCTCCAACTACGGCGCAGCGCGCGCCACCGGCGAGTTTGTGCTGTTCCTGAATAACGACACCGCGGTGCGGGCCGATTGGCTGGAACCGCTATTGGCCAAGCTGGCCGAACCGTCGGTGCTCGGCGTCCAACCGTTGCTGGTCTACCCCGACGAGACCATTCAATCGGCTGGCACCCGCTTCCTAGCCGAGGGCTACCTGCCGTGCACCCCACTGGCCGGCCACCCCGTCGAGGACGGACGCGCGGTCGCCGGATTGGCCTTCGAGGTGGTCACCGCCGCCGCCCTGCTGATGCGCGCCGCCGACGTGGTGGCCCTGCGCGGCTTCGATCCGATCTTCGTCAACGGCTCTGAAGACATCGACCTGTGCCTGCGGGCTCCGCAGCTACGGCCCGGCGCATTCGCGGTCGAACCTGCCTCGATCGTCGAGCATCGCGAGAGCCGCACGCCGGGTCGCGGCCTGCGGATTCCGGAGAACCGGCGACTGTTCCTGCAGCGCTGGCGCGGCCAACTGCCAGTCGGCTCCCCACCGGAGTTGGCGCGCCTGGGTCTTGAAGTGGCCGCCCTGCGCTCCGACGGTGGCGCCTTCCCAGCTGCGCTGCCGGTGGTGGTGCGGCCGCGCGCCGAGCGGCCACTGCGCTGGAGCATCAAGAACCCGGCACCGGGCGGCCCGTCCGGGTTGCGCTGGGGCGACACCCATTTCGCCGAAGACCTGGCCGCCGGGTTGAGCGCGCACGGCCAGGAGGTGGTGAGCTACCGCTTCGGCTCCTACGCTGCGCCCGCCACCGCTTTCGACGAGGTGAACCTGGTGCTTCGCGGGATCCGGCGGATCCCGCCCCAACCGGGCCAACTCAACGTGATGTGGATCATCAGCCATCCCGAGGACGTCACCGCCGAGGAACTGGCTGGCTTCGATTTGGTCTATGCCGCCTCTACTAGTTGGGCCAAGCGCGCGAGCGCTGAGTGGGGCATCGAAGTGCGTCCACTGCTGCAGGCCACCGACGCCGCGGCCTTCAGCCCGCGCATTTCACCGGCGCTGCCGGGCGCCGAGGCCGACATCGTCTTCGTCGGCCAGACCCGTCCGGCCGGTCCGCGCAAGATCGTGATGGACGCCCTCGAGGCCGGTCTGCCCGTGAAGGTCTGGGGTGAACGTTGGGCCCGCTTCCTGCCGCCAGGACATTTGCAGGGCGACTACTACCCCAACGACCAACTGCCGCAGCTCTACCAGAGCGTCCGAGTGGTGTTGTCCGACCACCACCCAGACATGGCCGCTGAGGGTTTCGTGGCTAATCGGCTGTTCGACGCGGTGGCCAGCGGTGCCCGGGTGATCAGCGACCACGTCGAGGGGCTGGAGGCGTTGTTCGGCGGCGCGGTTCAGGTCTACGAGACCCCGGCCGACCTGGCCCGACTCACCTCCGCCGAAGGCCTGGCCACCTTCCCGGGGGCGACCGCGTTGGCCGCCATCTCGGCCAAGGTCGCCAAGGAGCACTCCTTTGAGGCCCGGGCCAATACGATCATCCATGATGTTCGGCAACTGCTGGGTCGCTGAAGACCCAGCTCATAGAGAAAGACCCAAGGCGCCATGCGTGTCCTGCTGACCAACAATTCGTTTCGCTTCTACCAGGGCTCCGAGCTGGTGACCTTGGAACTGGCCGAGTTCTTTGTCGCTCGCGGCGATGACGTGGTGCTTTTCACCAACCGCCCTGGGGCCCCGATCAAAGGCGAAACCGCCGGGTTGGCCCGAACTGGCCGCTTCAAGCTGATCAGCGATGACAGCGCCGAGCTTGATCCGAAGTTTGATCTGATCTGGATGCACCACAACCTGCTGCCAACAGCAGTTATCGAGGCGCTCGGCAAGGGCCTGGCCGCCCACATCGTTTGGCATCACATGTCAACCTTCGTCGAGATCGAGATGCCGCTGTTCGCCCCGTTGGAGCGCCGGATAGCCGACCGCGTCTCTGCGGTATCGCCGAAGGCGGTTGAGGTCCTGCGCACCTACGGCCTGACTGGCCAGATTGACGTTTTCCCCAACCCGGCACCAGCCGCCTTCTTTGAGTTCTCCGGACGGCGGCGTCCCGCTGATCGTCCGGCCTCAGTGCTGGTCGTCTCCAACCACCCACCGGCCGAGGTGACGGCAGCGATGACCCTGCTACAAGCCAGCGGAGTGCGCGCCGAACACATCGGGGAAGGCACCACCCCCCGGCGGATCACCCCAGGGTTGTTGGACGGCTACGACGCGGTCCTCACTATCGGCAAGACCGTTCAATATGCGCTGCCGCAAGGATTGCCGGTCTATGAGTACGACCACTTCGGCGGGGTGGGTTGGTTGCTGGCCAGCAACTTCGCCGCCGAGGCAGCCCACAACTTCTCCGGCCGGGCCACTCAGGAGCAAAAGACAGCGCAACAGATTCACGACGAGATCCTCAGCGGCTATCCCGCTGCGCTCGACTTCGCCAGCCACAGCCCGGTGACAACCACCGATACCTACCGGCTAACGGCCGCGATGGAGCAGATCCTGGCCAAGCTGCCCAAGCGTCCTCGCCGCAAGAAGCTCCCCGCGGCCGAGGTGGCCAGATTCGCCGCGTTCTGCCGCCTGCAGCGTGGCCTGCACTTGGCGGCCAGCTACTACGCCGACGGCTTGGCCGAGAAGAGCAAGGTCTAGGAGCCACCCGGCCGGATCGGGGACGGTTCCTCCGAACGGCTCACCGGAACCGTCCCTCCGAACGGCTCACCGGAACCGTCCCCGGGTATCGGGCGTCCCGACGGCCGAAAACCGCCAACCAGGGGTCGGTATAAACTGTGCGCGGTCCACGGGCGGGTCGCGCCTCAGTGTTGGGCGGGTGCACGAAGACCAGCTAATCGAGGCGACCTGCCACTGAGAATGCCTTCACGAGGAGATACATGCCCGAAGCCGACGACCCGAGAAGGGCCGAGATTCTCGACACCGTGAAGGCTTACGCAGACCAGTCGCTGGCGCCGCGAGCCTTCGTTCCCGGCGAGATCCCAGCACCGGTATCGGGCAAGGTCCTCGACGGCGAAGACATCGCCACCATGGTGGACGCCTGCCTGGACGGCTGGCTAACCGCTGGCCGCTTTACCGCGGCCTTCCAACGCGAGTTGGCCGCCTTCGTGGGCGTCCGCTCAGCCTCCTTCGTCAATAGTGGCTCGAGCGCGAATCTGGTGGCCCTTTCGGCGCTGACCAGCCCCAAGTTGGGCGATCAGGCCCTCAAACCCGGCGACGAAGTCGTCACGGTGGCCACCGGCTTCCCGACCACGTTGAATCCGATCCTGCAAAACCGGCTGATACCGGTGTTCGCCGACGTCGAGATCGGCACCTACGACGCGATCGGCGAACAGCTTGAGGCCGCCATCGGCCCCAAGACCCGGGCGATCATGATGGCCCACACCCTCGGCAACCCGTTTGATCTGGATCTGGTCACCCGACTGTGCAAAGAGCACAATCTGCTGCTCGTCGAGGACGCTTGCGACGCGCTCGGCTCGACCTACAACGGCTCGCGAGTGGGCAGCTTTGGTGACACCGGCACCGTGTCGTTCTATCCGGCCCACCACATCACCACTGGTGAGGGCGGCGCGGTCTTCTCCAAGCGGCCACTCGTGACCCGTCAGGTGGAGTCGTTCCGCGACTGGGGCCGCGACTGCTACTGCGAGACCGGCTGCGACAACACCTGCGGCAAGCGCTTCGAATGGCAGCTGGGCGAGCTGCCAGCCGGCTACGACCACAAGTACATCTACAGCCATATCGGCTACAACCTGAAGGGCACCGACATTCAGGCGGCCCTCGGGTTGTCGCAACTGAAGAAGCTGGACGGCTTCGTGGCCCGTCGCAAGGAGAACTTCGCCCACCTTTATGCCCGCTTCACTGGGGTCGACGGCCTGATTCTGCCGGTGGCCACCCCGAACTCCGACCCGGCCTGGTTCGGCTTCCCGATCACCTTGGCTGATGATTTGAATATCGACCGCGAAGAGCTGATGCGCTTCCTTGAGGTGAAGAAGATCGGCACTCGCTTGATCTTCGCCGGCAACATGTTGCGCCAGCCCGCCTACCGCGACATTGAGCATCGGGTGGTCTCTGATCTGGCCAACTCCGACAAGGTGATGACCCGCTCGTTCTGGATCGGCACCTACCCGGGCCTGACCGAAGCCATGCTCGACTACATGGCTGATTCGATCATCGACTTCGTCACCGGCAAGGCCAAGTTGTGACTCATTACCTGGTCACCGGCCACACCGGCTTCAAGGGCGCCTGGCTGGTGCAGTTGTTGGCTGCGGCCGGTCATCAGGTATCAGGGCTCGCGCTTGATCCGGTGCCGAACGCGCTGTTCACTCGCGCCCGAGTGGCCGACCTGCTCACCCATGATCTGCGGGTCGACATCCGCAATGCTGCAATGACAGCAACTGCCATGGCACAGATTGCCCCCGATGTGGTGATCCACCTGGCCGCGCAGCCGCTGGTGCGAGAGTCCTACCGCGATCCGCGCACCACTTGGGAGACCAATGTGCTCGGCACCTACAACGTGCTCGATGCGGTGGCCCAGGAAGGCGGGGTACAGGCGCTGTTGGTGATCACCACCGACAAGGTCTACCGCAATCTGAATCGGGTCGCGGGCTACCGGGAGGACGAGCCGCTGGGCGGCGTCGACCCCTACTCGGCATCCAAGGCGGCCGCCGATCTGCTGACCCAATCCTGGATAGCCTCGGCTGATTGCCCCACCCCGACCGCAATCGCCCGGGCCGGCAACGTGATCGGCGGCGGCGATGTCTGCGCCGAGCGGCTGATGGTCGACCTGGTGGCCGCGTTCGGCGCCGATCAGGACGTGCACCTGCGCTACCCGCAGGCTGTGCGTCCCTGGCAACACGTGCTCGACTGCCTGGCTGGCTACCTGACCCTCGTTGATGCGTTGTTGGCCGGCGAGCACGCCGGTGAGGCGTACAACTTTGGGCCCGGCGCCGAGGCCTTTGTCGAGGTTGGTGAGGTGGCCGATCGGGTAGCGCAGCTGTGGGGCACCACGGCAGCGGTGGTAGTAGACCCGGCCCCGGAACTGCCCGAAGCCGGCCTGCTTGCCCTCGATGCGGGCAAGGCCGAACGGGAGCTGGGCTGGCAGGGTCGGCTCGATTTCGCCGAGACCCTGAGCTGGACGGTGGCCTGGGCCAAAGCGGACGCCGAAGGCGGCGACCCCCGCGAACTGTGCGCCAGCCAGATCGAGGCGTTCAACGCGATGCGGCCACCACGGTGAGCGAGGCGGCGCCAACGGTTGCCGTGGTCATTCCCGTGCACAACGGCATGCCCTACCTACCGCACACGCTCGAAACCGTGCTCAGCCAGTCGCTTCGACCGACCGAAATCATCGTGGTGGAGAACGGTTCAACCGACGGGACGGCCGATTGGCTCGACCAATTCGACCACCCGAAGGTGCGAGTCGTCACCCAGGATCACCTCGTCTCCCCTGCGGAGAACTGGACGACCGCGGTGATGGCAGCCAGCGCTGACCTGGTGAAGCTGGTCTGCGCCGATGACCTGTTGATGCCCTACGCGTTGGAACGCCAGTCGGCCGCCCTGAGCGCTCATCCCCAAGCCGTGATGGTGGCCTCCTACCGCAAGATCGTCGATCAATCCGGAAACGTGGTGGCCGCCCGTCGTGGCCTGGGCTCGCTGCGTGGCGAGATTCCCGGGCAGGTCGCAATCAAGTCGTGTGCACTGCGCGGGGTCAACGCCTTCGGCGAGGCGGCGGCAGTGATGTTTCGTCGGGCTGAGTTGCAGGCCGCGATGCCGTGGGATGACTCCTTGCCCTACGTCATCGATCTCGATCTGTACAGCCGCGTAGTGGCGGATCGGCAAGTGGTGATGCTCCCTGAAGTCCACGCCGCCTTCCGGCTCTCAGCCGGTTCGTGGACTCGCAATCTGAGCTCGCTGCAACAAGACCACTTCAATCGTTGGGTTGATCGCCTGATCGAGCGCGGCCAGCTTCAGTTGACCGGCCCCGAACTGACCCGGGCCCGACTGATGGCGGCGGTGCAGGCCACGGCACGGCGGGCGGCCTACGAGTATGCGCTCCTGCGCGATCGGGCTCAGCGGAGCTGAGCGCGCTACCGGCCCCGAACCACCGTCTCAAAGTTGCCCGTTAGTGCCCCTCACGCACAAAGAAGGTTCGGGATCGACTGTGCGGAAGTCCGGTCTGCCCGATCCGGCCACTGTCTAGAAGCGTGTTGATCCGCCGGGTCGCGGTTGCGAAACTCAGCCCAAGCCCTTCACTGATCGACTTCACCGTGATCTTGCCTGCCTGGATGGCCTGGACGACGGCCTCCAGCGAGCTGTCGCCGCGAGCCTGTCGTAGTGGGAGGGGCGGCGCTGGTGACCAAACATCGGCGAACAAGGCGTCGGTGTCTTCGTCGAGGTCAGCCAGTTCGTAGGTGGCGTAGCGGCGTCCCCCGAGCTTGGTGGCGAGGTTGAGGTCGACCAGCCCCCGCAAGGCTGCCGTTGCCGCATGGGAGTCGACCCCCCAGGCACGCAGCATTTCATTCGAGACCGAGCCGGTGCTTCGCATCAACGCAAGGGCGATGTGTTGTTCGTTGGTCAGCCCTGACACCGGCAGCGACCCGATCCATTCGACGGTTGGTGGGTCGAGTAGCGCGTGTTGGGGCACGGTCACGTGGACGTGGCCCGGGGCAACGTCGAAAGAAGGCGGGCTCATTCCCGCTTGGCGAAGGCGATTCATCACGAACGGCAACCCTGATCCCCGGTTCTCACTGACTGGCATTCCGTCGGTGTGTGGAAGATCCGCGAGAAGCCGCGCAAGTACAGCATTCCTGGTGGAAGAGACCTCTTCGACCCCGAGCTGGCTGGGGACAACGCTCCCGTACAGCCCGCCTGGGCTCTTTACGACAAGCCTGTCCGGGTACAGCTCGACCTGGACTTGGGTGCCCCGGGATCCTGCGGAGTAGTCCCGGTGCAGCATGGCGTTGACGACCAGCTCCCGAATGACGTCAATGGGGTAGTCGAAACGGTCCTCTCGGCCGCTCTGCCTGATCACGGCAGCGGTGCGCATATTGCGGCGCGCTGCGGCGAGGACACCGTCGAGCATTTCTGGAATCGTGCCGTCGCAGGTGACGTTGTCGAGGAAGCGCGTGCCATCGTCCATCGAGTCCCCGAGCGAGAGCCCCGGGAGTGCGACGAAGGACACGAAGATCTGGGGGAGGAACTGTTGGGGGTACGCGCCCAGACAGAGCAGGCCGGCAAGAGTTGGCCGGACGACCCCGTCCGGCGTTTGGGTGCAGGCCCCTGCCCGGATGAGCGCCAAGGTGTCCTCAACGCCACGGAAGGCGCGGTTCGGCGACTGTCGGAGCCGGCGCAGAAGGTCGGCGACTTTGGTGGAATCGAGATCATCCAAACTCGCTTCCGCAACGGCCTCGGCGTCGTCGCGAGGTTGAGCGCGGTTCGACAGGAACTGGTTTGCCTCGTAGGCAGTGAGGCGTCGGTCGCCGTCCCCGGCTCGGATGAAGGAGCCGTCGTAGGCCCCCTTGCGCTTCACGTGGCTGGGCCGGCGAAGCGGGTCCAGTGCCGGGACCTCCAGGTACACGACGTGCGCACCTTCGAACGGGACGATTTCGACGTCAGCTCGGATCGGCGGCTCCATGTCGTTGTGGCACAGCCCGGAAAGAGCGTCCCGGATGGCAGTAGGAGAGAAGCCTGGCGCTGGGGTGAATCCGTCCTTCTCAGAGAGTCCGAGCAGGATGGTTCCACCGGATCCGTTGGCGAAGGCCGACAGAGTTTCGCCCACTGTCTTGGGTAGCCCCCCGGCTGCCGCCTTGGCTTCGAGATCAGTGGGTTCGGCCCCGACACGGCGCAGCCGATCGACGAGTTCGCGGACGGTGTGTTCGAGTTCGTCACCCATGACTTGCAGTCTTGCAGGGGTGTGTTGCATGTGCAAGACCCATCCACGGGACCCCCAGCAGCGCTACCGCGCCTGCTCGTCGTCCGCGACCTCAGCCTTGGGCACCTCAGGCGAGCGCCGGAACGAGAAGTACTTGTGGCCCAGATAGCTGAGGATCACAGTCACCACAGTGATCGCCAGCTGGGTCGGCACTCGCGGTGCCCCCCAGAGGTCGGAGAGAACAAAAAGCACCACCAGGTTGATGGCCAGCGCACCGCTGTTGACCAGCGCGAACCGGCTGAGATCGCGAACCAGGTGTCCGGTCACTTTGAACACCAGCGCCCGCTGGGCGAAAAACACGCAGATCACCGAGATGATCCAAGCCAGGGACAACGGGACGGCCGAGGGTACGAGGTGTCCGAACCAGGCGTTGAACCCGACGAAGAGTCCAAAACTGAACACGGTGTTGATGCCGCCGACCAGCACATACCGGAATCGCTGGTCGGTGAAGATCATCCGGAGCGCGGCGCCCGGGTTGGTGAGATCCAGCTTCGCAGCCGTGGGCTGGTCCGGCTCGGTCACGAGCTTCGCCAAAGGTCGGCCAGCCCATCACGAAGGCTGCGCTGCGGCTGCCAGCGGCCGTTATTGGCCGCGATCTCCCAATCGGTGATCATTTCCCGGCCGCGATCAGGTCGGCTACCCCAGTTGATCCGCAGGGCCGCTCCGCTCACTTCCTCGATGATCGCGGCAAGGTCTCGTACCGTCACGGGTCGTCCCGTCCGGACGACCATCCGACCGCTGAAATGCTCCGCCTCGCCCGCGACCAGCAGTGCGCCGACCACATCATCGATATGCACCAGGTCAATCAGCTGGTTCCCCGAGGACATGTCCAACTCTGCGCCAGTCCTGGCAGCGGTCAGCAATGCCCCAGTCAGTTTGCCGCGATCATCTTCGGGGCCGTAGGTATCGAACAGGCAGACCTCACGGGAGTCGAGTCCTTCGACAACGCGGAAATACTCGATGATGTCGACCAGGGCCTGCTTGGTGGCGGCGTACAGCGACACCGGCTCGTAGCCAGCGCCGCCGTAGTGCTGCCAGGCCGAAGTGGCGTGCACCAATCGCGTCTGAGTTGCCGCGCAGGCCTGAGCGAGGGTCGTGCCGAACACCACATTCGCCTCAAGCATCGAGATGATTTCCGCCGGCAGATGCCGGGCAGAGAAGTGGGTGGCCAGGTGAAATACCGTGTCTGGACGAACAGCCTCAATCACCTCGCCGATCTCTACTGCTGGTTGGCCCAGTTCATGCACCGTGATGCCCGGTCCGCTCGGCCGGTGCCGGCTAGAGGTGGTTCGAACCACCGCATGCACCTGCGCACCGGCTTCGCTGAGCGCTCGAACCAGGTGTCGTCCGACGAACCCGGAAGCACCAGTGACTAGGGCTTTCACGCTCCCGTCCAGACGAATGGCGATTCGAAGTCAGCCAATGACGGCAGGGCCGGGTCTCGTGCCGAGAGCGTTGGCTCACTGACCAGCCAATCCATCCCGAAAGAATCCCAGCGGATGCCAGCATCGGTCGCCGGGTCGAAGGCACCGTCTTGGAGGTACACCAGGACGGCTGGGCCTTCGGTCACTTCGAACCCGTGGGCGCACCCGTGCGGGACCACCACCGCCCCTGATCCTGGTGCGAGGTCAAACACCGCGAACTCACCAAAGGCCGGGGAACCCACCCGGAGATCGAGCACCACGTCGCGGACTTTGCCGGCCGTGGCGAACACGATCTTGGCGATGGGCGTCGGTGGCACCTGAAAGTGCATCCCGCGCACCGTGCCCGGCCCTGACTGGCTCCAGTAGACCTCAGCGATCGGAAACGGCGCGGCCAAGGCGGCCAAAACCTCGGGTGAATATGGCTTGGTGAAGGAGCCGCGGCCGTCCTGATGGAACGGCGGCCGTAGCAGGCCCACCCCCGGCAGGAGTGAGGGCTCCAGGGGAATCGACTTGGTCACCACACTCTCCAAGGCGCCTCGCCACTGGCCCACATCTCGTTCACCATGGTCACCTCTCGCAGGGTGTCCATCGGCTGGAAGAAGCCCTCGTGCCGATAGGCGATCAGCTGACCGTCAGCAGCCAACTGCTGCAGCGGCCGCTGCTCCAGCACGCAGGAGTCATCCAGATAGTCCAAAACGCCCGGTTCAAAGACGAAGAACCCCGCGTTGACCCAGCCGTCGGCTTGAGGCTTCTCGCGGAACTGCTCCACCGTGCCGTCCGGCCTGATGTCCATTACCCCGAAACGGCTGGGCGGACGGACGGTGGTGACGGTCGCGAGCTTGCCGTGGGCGCGATGGAATTTGACCAGCTCAGCGATGTCGACATCGCTGAGGCCGTCTCCATAGGTGACCATGAAAGTCTCGTTGTCAAGGTACTTCGCGACTCGGAAGACCCGCCCGCCGGTCATGGTGAGCTCACCGGTGTAGGCGACGGTCACCGTCCAGTCGGTGGCCTCATGGGCACCGTGATAGGTCAGGGAGCTCGGCTCACCCAAGCGGACGGTAACGTCGTTGTTGCGCGCCTCATAGTTGAGGAAGTAATCCTTGATCACCTCACCCTTGTAGCCGGTACAGACCACGAACTCATCGAATTGGTGGTGCTCGTACAGCTTCATGATGTGCCACAGGATCGGGCGCCCACCGACTTCCACCATGGGTTTGGGGCGGTATTCGGTCTCTTCGCGAAGGCGAGTTCCAAGCCCTCCAGCCAACAGGACGGTCTTCATCCAACCCCTTTAGCCGCAAGTTTCGAGCCAGCCCGTCGGCCGGCCGTTCGCCAGCATAACCCAGCAAGCCGGGCCATTGCCGGTGCCGTTTGGCGAATCCCGCCACGGTCAAGGGCGCGGATCAGGCCCAATGCTCGCCAGCACGCACCCGGGCTTCTATTGAGCGGCGCACTTCATTCATCCCCGCTGCCAGGGTGTTCAGCGGCACTCGATCGAGTTCGGTCAGCACCACTGAGCGCAGCCTCAAGTCTCTGGCCTGTTGCCGGCGCATCGGCGATGACGCCAGGACCACCGGCACCTTCCTGCGGAAGATCCGGTTGGCCTCGCCAATCACTGCCCCCACCGACACCGACCGACCGGTGGCAATGATCTTGGTCACCGCACCCGGCGCACCCTGATCGACGACCTCGGTGAAGTCGACGCAACGCCGGGCCGCATCGTCGATGTAGATGTAGTCGCGCAAGGTGTCGAGCGAGACATAGATATTCAGCGGACGCCGCAGTTGGGAGGCCAGGCACAACTGGGAGATCACACCTTGGGCCTTCCGGAGGTCCTGGCCTGGGCCGTAGAGATTGGCAACCCGGGCGATCGCCACCCGCGCGCCAGCAGCCACCAAGCTCTTCACCGCTGCCTCGGCACGCAGTTTCGCGGCGCCATATTCGCTAAGTGGTTTGGGGATCGTCAGCTCAGTGAAAGGCGGATCGTCGGCCCCCGCGTAAACCCCGCCAGCCGAGGAGGCATAGAAGACCGTCACCGTGAGGTTGGGGGCCAGCGCCGCCAGCGCCGCGACGAACCCAGCCAGAACTCGCTCTTCAGCAGCCAACTCAGCAGCTGTGGTGGACGTTACCCCGGCACCGGCACACCACCAGATGCGCGCTCGCGACGATCGCGCCGCCAGCGCCTGGACCGCCGCCACCACTGCCGCCTCGGCCTGGCTTTCGTCCTGCCAGGGCACCTTGGCTTCGGCTACGGCTAAGCCCCGCCGCCGCAACTCGCGGTGCACCGCACCGCCGAGCAGTCCCCCGCTGCCAACGACGAGGTCCACCGGGGTATTACCCGCCGAGTTCACGTTTCCGACCAAGTGGGCCCTCTGCCGGATCGCTGACTATCAGGTAGAGCGGACGCCCCATCGCCATGCTGACCGCCACCCCGATGTATTCGGCCACCACACCCAAGGAGAACAGGATCATGCCGGTCGTCAGCAGCAAGACCACCATCAAGGAGGTCCAGCCCTCTGGCACGCGTCCGCTGGTCAGCTGAATGGTGGCCACGTAACCGGCAAATACTGCCCCGATCACGGCCACGATGACTCCCATCGCCGCGACGAACCGCAAGCCCCGGGTGCCACTGGTCAGCACCAACCGCCAGAAATGCGACAGCAGCCGCCTGGTCGAATACCCAGAGGATCGTCCTTCAACACGCAGGTGGGCTGGCGCGGTCGCAGCCTCCCCAGCCACCCAGCCCAGTGCCACGTCCAAATAGACTCCGGAGCCGGCATAGGCGGCCACTGACCGTCCGACCTCACCAAGGATCAATCGGAAGGACTGGTAGCGCCGCGCGCCGTGGCCGCCCACCAACAGGTCAACGGTCAGCTTGGCCCCGGCTGAGGCCAGGTTACGGATCGGGCCGTGTGGGGCCTGATTGACCGGGGCTGCGTAGACCAACGAACTGCCCTGCTCAAGCGCCACATCAAGGAACCCGCCGAGATCGGCCGGATCATATTGCCCGTCTTCATCGAGGGTGGCTATCCAGTCACCACCGGATGAGGCCATGCCCGCCAAGGTGGCCGCGTGCTGGCCGTAATTGCGACTGAGCCAAATCGGCCGCACAAACTCATGCTCATTGGCTAGCTGGCGGATGACTGCTGCTGATTCGTCTGGCCCGTGATCGAACACCAATAGTGCCTCGCGCACCTGAGCCCAGTTGCCAGCTGGAGTCTCAAACGCGGTGGTGTAGGAGGCCAGTTCCGCCATCAACTTTGGCAGCGTCAACTCTCCGCGGTAGACCGGCACTACCACCGAAAGGGTATGCACTGACTGGGGCGTTGAAGTCACCTGCCGCAGTCTAGTGACGTCCTGGCGATCTATTAGGACACCTGGGTCGCTTCGTTGGTCGCTGGCTCCACCGGTGGGTGCTCAGTCGCCTGTGGCAACCCGAAGACGCCGATCAGGATCGGAATGATTACCAACAGTTCCACCGCCACGTCGGCCACCGGATTGCCGTATTTCGCCCCTTGACGCACCAAGGTGGTGAACTGCAGCGAGTAGGCGAAGAACAGTGCCAGCCCAAGCCACATGCTCAGCCGGCGTTTGGCCAGCAGCAGCCACAGGCCCGCCAGCACCACCCACACGTGGTAGTGCGGCCAGGCGATCGGTGCCATCACGACCGAGGCGGCCCCGACCACTAAGGCCGAAGACAGCCATTCGCCGCGCTGGTAGTGCTGCCGCGCCCGCCACAGCGCGAAGCCAGCCAGGGCCAAACCGAGTAGCCCATAGACGATGGCGGAGTTGCCGATCGCCGGCACCCACCTGACCAGCATTGAGTGAATCGAGAGGTTGTCGATGCGCGTCGGGTCGCCGAACTGGTCGCTTTTGCCCAAGTGTGACCAGAAGAACAGCGAATCGGCCGGGAACATCAAAAAGCCCACTCCCGTGGCCGCCGCGAAGGAGGCCGTGGCCACCGCCGCCTGCCGTCGTTGACCGGTAACCAGGTAGTAGGGCACGAAGATCATCGGGGTCAGCTTGATCGCACCGGCCAGGCCCACCAGCACCCCTTGGAATCGCTCGGGCAGCACCCGGGCGACGTCAAGGAAGGCCAACGAGATGATCAACAACGTCACCTGCCCGTTAGCCAACTGGCTGTCCATCGGCATTGAGATCAGCAACAGAATGCCTGTCACCGAAGTGCGCACCGCGAGTTCCCACCGATTCAGCCGCTCTGGTGGCCCTCCGGTCTGCATCGACCGCTTGGCCAACACCACCGCGAGACTCAGCACGAGGATCAATGACATCGCTGTCCACAGCTGGTTGCCCTGAAGCACCGAGAAGCCGCCAAGCCAGGCAATCGTCAGCACTGCCACCGGCGGGTAGGGCAGGGCGGCGTACAGCGGCTGCTGAGCCACCACCACTTTCACCGCGGACCGGTAATAGTCCAGGTCGGTGAAGGTGTAGGGGGTTGCCGAGCCGAAGAAAATCAGCCAGAACACGGCGACGATGTAGCCGAGCAGCAGCACAGAAACTGGTCCGGCGATCCGCAAGACCAGATCGCGCCGACCAGTTGGATTCAACTCACTCACTATGTGCCACCTCAACTTGGACGCTGGCGAGCCTATCGAACCAGGGACGCCGCGGCACGGCAGCACGACCCGCCGAGGGTGGTGTCAGCTCTGCGGGCCCGGTCCGCGCCAATTTTGGGCGAAACCAGGCCCGGAAAATTGACTTCAGAATTCCCTAGGCTGCAATAGCCCCCGGCCGTAGAATGCGCCCGTGGATTGGCCAGCGTTTACGCTGCTCGTGCTGATTTCGGGCGCAATACTTCTGGTCCCGGGAGGGGTTCTGGGATATGCCGTGGGGCTTCGTGGCGCCCTGGTGCTGCTGTGCAGCGCCCCGCTGACGATTGGCCTGGTCAGCGCGGTCGCTGTCGGGCTGTCCTATCTGCCAGAAGCCTGGACGCCGCTCAACTTCGCCCTCGGTGCCGCCACGGTGATTTTGGTTCTTTTTCTCGGCTGGTGGCTGCGCCGTATTGGCTCAGCACACATCCCTGATCTACGGCTGGGCAATTTCAATCCGGTCGCCGCTCTGATCGGCACTGTGGTGACGGCGGGCATCGTGATCACCACCCTGGTGGTTCGGTTCGGATCAGCGGAGTATTTCGTCCAATCTGAGGCCAACGCGTTCCATCTCAATGCGATCCGCAACTCGCTGGACTCCGGCCAGTCCGCCATCTTCAGCATCGCCCAACTCAACGCAGGCTCGGCCCCGTTCCTCTACCCCGCCGCCTGGGAGGACTACGTGACGCTGGTGGTCTCCACCGCCCGCCTCGTGATCCCCTCGGTGAGCATCCCGGCTGCAACCAACGCCGCCACGATCGCCGTCCTGATTCTGGGCTGGGGGCTGGCCTGCCAGGCCATCGCCCAGGTCGTTGGCGGACGCTCGATCCTGCAAGCCGTGTTGGCTGCGGCGCTGGCCACCTCGTTCATTCCGTTCGGCTGGCTGCCTATCACCGGGGCCGACTACTCCAGCCTGCTGGCCTATGCCATCCTCGCCAGCGCGCTGGTGGTGCTGCTCCTCCTCACCCGCCTACATTCCGACAACCCACCGCTGCGTGCGCTTAGCAGATTCTCCCGGGAAGCGCGCCAGCGCCGACTGACCGCCCGCGGGGCGCCGCTACGGGTACAGCCAGCCGAAGACCCCGAAACCCTGCATCTTTTCGGTGCCCACCCCCGCACCATCCTGACCGTCGCTGGGTTGTTCTATCTAGCCGGTGCTGCCGCCGCGCATCCCTCTGCGGCCCTGGCCCTGGGCGGGATGGTGCTGATCGCCTGTTGGGGGGTGTTCTTTCATCGGCTGTTCCAACCGGCCAACTGGGTGCTGGTCCTGGTACGGGTACTGGCAGCCCTGCTGCTGATCGCAGCCAGTGCGGGCTTTGGCTACGGCTGGCTGTTGCTCGCCACCGCCAAGCCGTCCCAAACCCCTCAGCTCACCGGGGTGGCCACGGAGCTGTTGAACCTGACGATGGGCACGCCTGCCGGCGTCAGCGGTACCACCGTGACTGCCGCGATGCTGGTAGTCGGGGTGGCTGGCG
Source organism: Propionibacteriaceae bacterium UBA6122 (assembly GCA_002428365.1). Lineage (GTDB taxonomy): Bacteria > Actinomycetota > Actinomycetes > Propionibacteriales > Propionibacteriaceae > Propionicimonas. Next base: position 1,539 of record DIVW01000022.1, on the reverse strand, counting down.
CGGTCTGGCTGCGCCGATTCACCGCACTGGCACTTTGGCTGGCCGCCACCGCGCTCTACGTGCTCTCCGTGGGCGGGCCGAATCCGGTTTTGGCTTCGGTGCTCGGCTACGGCTTCGGCCACGACCCCGCGCTGCTGGCCGCCCTTTGGCTGGTGGCCACCATGCCCCTGCTGTTGGCCGGCACCGGTGGCCTGGTCAAGGCGCTGGCACTGCTCACCGGTAACCTCGACGATCTTGGCCGCGGCACCGTCACGGCCTGCGTCGGTGCTGCCATCCTCGCAGCCATCGCGGTGCCTCAACAGTTGTTCTCGGTGCAGCCCCAGTTGCAGACGTTCGCCGCCGACCAGGTGATTCCGTCGGCGACCACCCGGCTCTCCCCTGACGAGGTGGCCCTACTGAAGCAGGCAGGCGCCATCGTCACCGGCGGTGATCGCCTGATCGGTGATCCTGGCAATGGCAGTTCGTTCGCCTACGCCCTCGCCGGAGTGCCGGTGGTCTACTCAGGGCTGAGCTTCACTGAATCGAACGCCGCTGCCCAGCTGCGCACCTCCCTGTTCGACCGCAGCCAACTAAGCGCCACCTGTGCTGCGGTGCGGCAACTGCGCGCCTACTACTACGCCGACTTCGGCCCATCAGCCGACCCGGGGCGCTACCCCGGCCTGACCAAACCCGACCCGGCGATGCTGGAACTGGTAGCCGAGCGGGGCCAGGCGGCGATCTACCGGATCACCGCCTGCCCGCAATAGCCGACTGCTCAGCGCTGGTATTCGATCAACTGGCGCAGATAGGCGCCATAGCCCGACTTCTCCAACGCCGCCGCGCGAGCGAGCAACTCGGCGTCGGTGAGGAAGCCCTTGCGCCAGGCCACCTCTTCTGGGCACCCGATCTGCAAACCCTGCCGGGCCTGAATGGTGCGGACGAAGTCGCCCGCCTCGATCAGCGAATCGAAAGTGCCGGTATCCAGCCAGGCCGTCCCGCGGGGCAGGATCGACACATTCAGCTGGCCACGCTCCAGGTAGTAACGGTTCACATCGGTGATCTCATATTCGCCGCGCGCCGAAGGCTGCATGTTAGCCGCGACTTCAACCACCGACTCGTCATAGAAGTAGAGGCCGGGCACCGCATAATGCGATTTGGGCTGAGCTGGCTTCTCTTCGATCGAGATCGCCTTGCCGTCCTTGCCGACCTCGACCACGCCGTAGGCGGTCGGGTCGGCCACCCAGTAGCCGAACACCGACGCACCGTCGACCTCAGCCTGTACTGACAGCTTCGCACCCAGGCCGGGGCCGTAGAAGATGTTGTCGCCCAGCACCAGGCAGGACTTGTGCCCGGCAACGAAGTCGGCACCGATCGTGAACGCCTGCGCCAGACCCTTGGGCTCAGGCTGGGCGGCGTAACTGATCCGGACGCCGAAGTCGGAACCATCGCCCAGCAGGCGCTTGAACGCCTCCTGCTCATGGGGAGTGGTGATCACCAGGATGTCTCGGATACCGGCCAACAGCAGGGTCGAGAGCGGGTAGTAGATCATCGGTTTGTCAT